>NZ_CP119989.1:0-732250 GCF_029338555.1 Halobaculum marinum
CGGGAGGACGGCGTTCGAAAATCGCGGTGCGATTTTCGAGCTCACGAGACCAAAGGTCTCGTGAACGGCGAGGTCCGGTGGGCCGAGCCGCCCACTGAAGGAAGCGAGGCCGAACGGAGTGCGGCCTCGTTCGAACGGCGAGCGACGCGCCGACTACGATTCCGCGTTCGCTGCGACCGTCTCAGCAGTCTCGACGAGGCGCGTCCACGTGTTCACGCCGGCCCGGAGCGCGACGAGGTCGTGCGCGCGCACCGTCACCTCGACAGTCGCGTCGGTCAGCGTCGCGTCGGCGGTCGAGCGGTCGTCGTCGATCTCGCCGACCTCGACGCCGATCGCGTCGTGGACGACCTGTGCGCGCCGCTGGTCGGGGTACGGAAACGAAAGCACGGCGCGGTGGTCGTACGCGTCGGACACGTCGACCGCGCTCAGACGACGTCGACTTCCTTCACGTCGGGCGCGCGCTCCTTGAGGAGGACGCGGTGCCCGCAGTAGGGACAGCGCACGCCGCCGTACTCGTCGAGTTCGACGTCGCGCTTACATCGGGAGCACTTGTAGCTCATCTGTGGTAGGGGTCGGGGGGATTACTCGTCGGCGCTGTCGTCTTCGAGTGCCGCGCGGATGCTGCGGCGCACGGAGCGACCGCCGGGCGTCTGGGGGCGGTAGGCGCCGCCGGTGAACGTCTCGCCCGTCTCCTCGTTGACCCACACGCCGGTGCCGATCCGCTTGACGTCGTCGCCGTCGACCGTCGCGCTCTTCATCTGTGCTTCGATGTCGGACACCCGCTTGCGGGCGACGCGACCGTATCGCGCGCCGAACCGGCCGGCGCTGCCGACCTTCCGCGCCTTCTTCTGTTCAGCCATATGCGAGTCGCTTCGCCGTTCGGCGTCAAAAACCCCGCGAATCTCCGGCGTCGCGTCTCGGGTCGGCGGATACGTGAACAGGTGGCACAGCTTTATCACCGTGGGTGGACGGAATCAGACTAGGAGACAGCCGGTAATGCTCATCGCTGAATTCCACCTATCGACGCCAGTGCTCCGGGACGCGCTCGCCGCCGCACCGGAGGTCACGGCCGACCTCGAACGGACGGTCGAGGGCGAGACCACCCGCATCGAGTTCTTCGCCCGCGGCGACGACCTGACGCGCTTCGAAGACGCGCTCGGCAACGACGCCTCCGTCGACGACATTCGGGTGCTCGGCGAGGGCCCGGACTTCCGGTTCTACCGCGCGACGCTCGCGGAGGCGGCGACCCACCGGACGACGTACCACACCTTCGAGGAGACCGGGGCGCGACCAGTGTCGGCAAGCGGCGACCACGCCGGCTGGAACTTCCGCGTGCAGTTCCCCGACCGCGAGGCGTTGGCGACCTACCGCGACCGCTGTCGCGAGCGCAACGTCTCGTTCACGCTCCACGCGCTCTACGAGCGCGCCGACCCCCGAGCGGAGGCCGACGAGTACGGCCTCGCTGGCGACCACGGCGCCGTCTGAGCGTCTCCGCTGCCCCGACCGCTACCGACGCCCGCCCTCGCCGAACCCCGACTCCTGCAGCACGTCGTTGAGGTCGTCGCGGACGCGCTCGCCCGTCTCGCGGTCGCCCGCGGTCGTGACGACGCGGTTCTCTTGGACGCTCGACCCGTCGCGGAGCAGCAGCCGCACGTTGCCGTGTTCGTCCGCTCGGGTGACCTTCGCGCGCAGGCCCGTGCGCGACCCGGAGCCGCCGGCGTCGATGGGGCCGGGAATCACCTTCTTCACGTGGGGGTGTTCGGCGGCGGTGAGGATCGCTTTCATCCCCGTGCGCTCGCCGATGAGCGTCGAGTGCGAGCCGCCGATCTTCGCCTCTGGCGGCGTTTCCACGACCTCCAGTGCCGGTTCGCCGCGCCGGGCGAGCACGGCACCGACGGGGTCGTCGTCGGGGACGCGGTAGAACTCGTAGTGGAGTTGCGCGCGCGCCTCTCGGAGCGGGTCGCGTTCGCCGGCGGCGTACACCGTCTCCGGGCGCTTGCGGCGCACCTCGTCGGCGACGCGACCGGCGAAGTTCCGCAGTTGGACCGGCGCCGTCTGCTCGCCGTCGTCAGGAATCGTCGTGACCGTCGTCTCCCGAGTACGAGCGAGGTGGGGTCGAAGTCGTCCGACAGGTGCTCGGGTTCGAAGCCGAGCATGGTGAGCGTCGCGCGGTCGGTGCGGAAGTCGATCACGACGCTCTCGCAGTTGGCGGTGTCGCAGGAGAGACAGTAATCTCCGGGCTTGCGGAGGGGCGAACCACACCGCCGACAGTTCATAGTCGCCGAAGGGTCGGTGTGTGGATAAGCGCGTCCGTTTCGGTCCTCCGCCCCGCAGTCGGCTCCGCCGTCCGTGTCGGTCGGCTCCTACGCCGGCTTGTGGGCGGCCCACGAGACGGCGTATCCGATGAGCACGCCGATGGCGATGAGGACCCACTCCTCGGAGACGATCGACGAGGGGCCGGTGATCCCGAACAAGGAGAGGTAGTTGATCACCACGAAGAACACGAGGCCGGTCAACAGCGCCGCTGTCAGTCCCGAGACGTGCCTGAGACCCATGTGCTTCAGAGCCGCTCCGGATCGCACTGCAGGTACTCCCGCAACAGCGCCGTCGCGTACGACCCCGAGGGGCGCGAACTCGAACACGGGGTCGCCCTCGGTGTCAGAGACGGTCAACTCGGTCGGCACCGCGACCGCCCGGCGGGTGCCCCGCGACTGAAACTCGCCCGGCAACTCGAAGTCGCCCGGGTCGACGTCCAGTTCGGTCAGGATCTCGCGTTCGATCTCGCCGGGTTCGCCGTCGCCCAGCGTCGTCTCGGTCCCGACGAGCGGCGCGGTGACGAACGCCCGCCCGCGCTCACAGTGGCGCGCGAGCGTGTCGACGCGCCCGCCGGTCGCGCGCTGGAGGCGGTCCATGTCCGGCTTCGGGTACGGCACGTCGCGCTCGACGAACGCGACCACGTCGCCCTCGACGGGCGCGTGAACGGGAGCCCGCGGCGCAGGCGCTCGGAGAGGATCCGGTTGAACACGTACGACTGCGCGGCGTTGACGAACAGTCGCTGGAGGTTCGATGGGACCGCCTCCAGCGCCTCGCGCCAGTCGGCGCCCTCGTCGAGCCGGTGGAGCATCGAGCGCTCGAAGCGCAGGCGGCCCGGCATCGCGTCGAGCGCGGCGCTCCAATCCGGGTCGTCGCTCGCGGCCTGGTCTTCGACGACCTCGCGGGCGTGCTGGGAGTCCTCGGGCTCGGCCTCGTTGGGATTGCCGCAGTACGCGAGGACGGCGCCGCGCCAGTCGGCCCGCACCGCCGCGAGACCGACCTCGTGGGTGACCGGGCGACGGCTTCCGAAGCGCTGGTGGCCGAACCAGTTGGGCACCGCGACCTCAACCGACTCGCCTGCGTCGTCAGCAGGATCGATTTCGTCCGGGTCCTCACCCGCCGCGAACGCGCGGAGGTCACGGGTGATCGGTGCGGGGTCGCCTTCGGTCTCGCGCACCCGGATTTCGAACTCGTTGCCCGCGAGGTCGCCGAAGGAGAGGTCGCGACCCACCCGGCCCAGCACCTCGACGTCCGCGCCGTCGAGGTCGGGAATCTCGTCGGGGTCGGCGTCGCGCACCGTGAACAGTTGGGTCGTGACGGCGTGTTTGTCCTTCGTCCCGGCCCACGAGACGCGCTCTCGGCTCGCGCCCATCGCGTTCGACAGCGCGCTCGCGAAGTCGTTGGTGTCCCAGCCGCGCAGTGTGGCGCGCAGGAGGAGGAATGGGTACGACCCCTCGTGGGCGTCGAGCGGTTCGGGGTCCATCCGCTCGCGCTCGCGGACGCGGAAGTCCTCGGGGGCGACGCGGAGGCGCCCGCCGATCCCCTCTGCGTCGCTGACGTAGTAGTCGACGCCGGTGGCGCGCTCGCGGGAATGGGCCTCCCGCATCAGTACAGCGAGAGGTCGCCCGTCACCTTGTCGACGATGGCCTCGTCGCCGGGACCGACGGCTAGCGTCGTCACCGTCCCCGGGTCGAGTTGGGTGTGCCCGGCGTCGCGGATGACGGCGTTCGGGAGACCCTCGCGTTCGGCCTTGTCGGCCAACTCGAAGATCTGCGACTCGCCCGCCGCCTTCAGGACGACCTTCTTCTGTCCCTCGCCCTTCCACGCGCGGCGCGTCTTGGCGCCGGTGTCCTCGTACGCCGACAGCGACGCGTGGGCGACCTGCGCGGCCAACTTCCCCGTCCCCATCCCTAGGTCCGTGCGGACGACGATGGCCTGCTTCATGCTCATACCACGGAGTCGGGGAGGGCGACCGAAAGCGTGTCGCACCGCCGGTAGGGAGGTCCATCCCACCCGCGTCGCTCGGTTTCCACCCGCGCTCCGGTCGGGTGCAACAGTCGCACAGGCGGCGCTTAGTAATGCTCCAGAACGGCGTAGTGTGTTCCATGGTGACATACAGCAACTTTACCGGCGGGGCACGCGGCGACCCACGTACCTTCGCCGATCACGGCGTGGCGGACGCTCGTCTGCTGTACCGCGCGGTCGAGCGGGGCTGGACGCGCCAGCGGGGACGACGGTCCGCGTCGGCGCGCTCCCGCTGGGCGTCGTCGCCGCCGCCTACCGCGAGGCGTTCCGGTCGGTCGGCGAGCAGGTCCCCGACGACGTGGAGGCGGCGCTGGGCGACGCGGTCGCGTGTACCGCCGAGGAGTTCGACGGGCGGTCGGCCCGCGTCAGCGAGGAGTTGCTTCCGGCGTTCTACGGCCACTTCGTCGGGTTCCACGCCGCGTACCACGGGGCGAGCCAACCCGTCGTCGTGAGCTAACCGGCGGACGGCACGCGCGACGAGAAGCTATTTGTCCGTCGACCGACACCGCCCGTCGATGGCCGGTCCCCGGACGCCCCTCCTCCGCCCGCACCGCTACTTCGAGAACCACGACGGCTCACCGCCAGTCGCCCACGCCCTAGCAGCGGTCGCCGTCGTCGCGGTCGTCACCGCCGGCGCGGTCGCCGTCTTCCTCGGCGAGTTCGCCGCCGCGCTCGACGTGCCCGTCACCGTCGACAACCCCGCCTACCCCGGCGAGCCCTTCTGCGAGGACTCGGCGTTCGAGACGACGCCCGCCGGCTGTGGCGAACCCCCGACCGTGGAGCGCGAGGTGGGCGCGCTCGTCGCCGAGGAGTACGGGTGGCTCCCGGGCGCCGCGTTCCTGATCGTCCCCCTGTTCTGGCTCCTGCAGGGAGCGGCCCTCCACGCCGGGAGCGCGGTCGTGGGCGGCGAGGGCGCGTTCGGCGACACGCTCGTCGTCGCCGGCTGGGGACTGGTGCCGAGCCTCGCACGGGTCGTCGGCGTCGGTGCGCTCCTCGTGTACCGGATGCGGACGACGACACTCCCCGGTACTCCCGACGGTGCGGCAGACGCGTTGGCGACCGCGTTCGCCGGGCTCGACGCCGCGGGACTGTTCGCGGCTGCCGTCGTCGCGGTCTGGGCGGGCGCCGTCCGACTGTACGGGCTGGCAGAGGCGCGCGACCTCTCGACCGGCGAAGCCGGCGCGGTCGTCGGCGTGCTCACGCTGTTGGGGCTGCTCGCCGAACTGTTCTGACTGTCCCGCGCGCCGCCACCCGTGCGAGCGGCATGGCCGCGTTTAAGCCGTCGGCCGCCGCGCCACCGATCATGATACTCTCGGACACGGACATCCTCGCCCGACTGGAGACGGGCGACCTCGTCATCGACCCGCTCGACGACGTCGACACGCAGGTCCAGCCGGCGAGCGTCGACCTCCGTCTCGGCTCCGAGTTCCTGGAGTTCCGCCGCACGAACATCCCCTGCATCCACCCGAACGACGCCCGCGAGGTGGGCGAGTACGTCGAGGAGACGCACGTCGACGAGGGCGACGACTTCATCCTCCACCCGGGCGACTTCGTCCTCGGCACGACCAAGGAGACGGTCGCCATCCCCGACGACCTCGTCGCCCACGTCGAGGGACGCTCCTCGCTGGGGCGACTCGCCATCGTCGTCCACGCGACGGCTGGGCTCTGTGACCCCGGGTACGAGGGCCAGATCACCCTCGAACTGTCCAACCTCGGCAACGCCCCCGTCGCGCTCTCGCCCGGGATGCGCGTCTCCCAACTCACCTTCACCGAGCTCACCTCGCCCGCCGACCGGCCGTACGGCGCCGAACGCGGCTCGAAGTACCAGGGCCAGCGCGGGCCGCAGGCGTCCCGCATCGGCGACGACCCCGAGTTCGCTCCGGGAGCGGGCACCCCCGGCGAGGACGACGGCGACACCGGCGACGGGTCCGAGCGATGAGGTTCGTCGAGGAAGTCGTCGTCGACGAGTTCCTCCCGACGGTGCGGTCGATGCTCGCCGAAGCGTTGCGCGAACGCGACCTCACCCAACGCGAGGTCGCCGACGCGCTCGGCATCAGCCAGTCGGCGGTGTCGAAGTACGCCCACGGCGAGGTCGCGACGAACGACCTCGTCGCCGGCGACGACCGCGTGCGCGAGACGGTCGCGCACGTCGCCGAGGGGCTGGCAGAGGGCGACCTGAGCCGCGTCGCCGCGCTCGTCGAGTTGGAGGTGCTGATCCGCCGCTTGGAGGCGGGCGACCTGCTCGCGGACCTCCACGAGGCGGCGATGCCCGAACTCGCGGGCGCCGACTACGACTTCGCCGTCCACGACCCCGACAGCGACCTGCGCGAGCGCGAGCGCACGCTGTCGTCGCTCCGGCGTGGCCTCCGCACGCTCACCGCCGTGTCGGGGTTCGCGGGGCTCATCCCGCACGTCGGGTCGAACCTCGTCGAGTGCGTGCCCGACGCCGTCGACATCGAGGACGTGGCCGCCGTCCCGGGGCGCATCTTCGACGTGAAGGGGACCGCTCGCGTCCCGAGCGACCCCGAGTTCGGCGTCAGCGAGCACGTCGCCGGGGTCCTCCTGTCGGCCCGTGCCGCCGGACTCGACGTCCGTGGCGCCGTGAACGTCCGCTACGACGCCGCCCTCGTCGAGGCGCTCGCCGACGCCGGCCACCCGACCGTCGAGTTCAGCCCCCGGGAGTACGGTGAGACCGACCCCGGGGCCGCCGACGACCCGGTCCGGGCGGCGCTCGCGTCGGCGACCGTGGACCGCGACGCCGCCGACGCCCCCGAGACGGTCGTCGTCTACCAGACCGGCGGCGTCGGCGTCGAACCCGTCGTGTACGTGCTCGGCCCCGACGCGCCCGCCGTCGCGCGGACGGTCCGGGACCTCCTGTAGCCGTGGCGCCGATGTCCGCACCGTCGTTCTACACCCGCGTCGCCCGCCTGTACGACGCACTCGCGCGGCGTGGACCGGGCGTCGACACCCTCAGGCGAACGCTCGCCGACACCCTCGACCCGGCGCCGGGGGCGACGGTCGTCGAGTTCGGCTGTGGCACCGCCGCGAACCGGCCGTACCTCGAACGGCGCGTCGGCCCCGCCGGCACCTACGTCGGCGTCGACTTCTCGCCGGGCGTGCTTCGGGTCGCTCGCGAACGCGGCGTCGCCCGCGGCGACCCCGGCCACCTCGTCCGCGGCGACGCGACGCGACCGCCCGTCCGGTCCGAGCGCGTCGACGCCTGCTGTGGCGCGTTCGTCGCCGGGATGCTCGCCGACCCGGCGGCGGCGGTGCGCGACTGGGCCGACCTCGTCGGGCCGGGCGGGCGACTCGGCCTCCTCGACCTCGCGGCGACGAGCAAGGCGGGGTGGCGGGCGCTGAACCCGGCGTACCGCCTGTTCGTCCGCGCGGGGTCGCCGCCGGGCACCGCGGGGGCGCTGGCACAGTCGCCCGCGACCGTGCAAGACGAACGCGTCGCGGCGGCCCACCGGGCGCTCCGGGAGGTGTGTGTGGACGTTGAGTACCGGACGGTCGTGGGAGGGTTCGGTCGGGTGAGCGCGGGGACCGTGGAGTAGCGGTGCGTGCAGACACGACCGGGCTATCCGCGGTTGGCGCGCGCCTCGCGGACGCTCGCCCCGTCGCGCACGAGGTCGTCGCAGTTCGGGCACACTCGCGGTCCCGCCGTCGCGTCCGGTGCGAACACCCGCGCGTACCGCTCCGTCACCATCGACTCGCAGTTCTGGCACTTCCGTCCCATGGCGGCGCGTTCGACAGTGGCACACATAATTTCTTCCCCAAAGTCAGGATTTCAATACAGGTGGTCGGTGTCGTCCACGGGTCGCGCGGCACTTCCGGCGCCACACGCCTTTAGCCGGTTGCGGCCCACTCGTGGACCACAATGAGCGACGCGACGAACATGCTCGTCGACGGGGAGTGGCGCACGGACGTCCGCCGCGACACCGGCGACTCCGGCGAGTTCGAGCGGACCGAGACCAGTTTCCGAAACTGGATCGACGGCTCGGTGCCGGAGCCTGGCGCCGACCCCGTCGACAACCCCGATTTCCCCGCCGAGTCCGGGCGCTACCACGTGTACATCTGTCGGGCGTGCCCGTGGGCCCACCGCGTCGCGATGACGCGCGCGCTCAAGGGACTGGAGGACGACATCTCGCTGTCGCTCACCCAGCCCGAGCGCTACGACGAGGGGTGGGAGTTCTCCGAGTCGGAACCGGACCCGCTGTACGGCGCCGACTACCTCCGCGACATCTACACGGAGGCGGACGACGACTACACCGGGCGCGTCACGGTACCCGTCCTCTGGGACAAAGAAGCCGAGACCATCGTCAACAACGAGAGCGAGGAGATCATGCGGATGCTCGACACCGCCTTCGATGGCAACGGCGCCGACCTCTGGCCTGACGGTTCCCGAGAGACGGTCGACGACCTGATCGACGACATCTACCCGCGCATCAACAACGGCGTCTACCGTGCCGGGTTCGCGAGCACGCAGGAGGCGTACGACGAGGCCGTGGACGAGCTGTTCGACGCGCTCGACGAGTACGACGACCTGCTCGCGGACCAGCGCTACCTCGCGGGCGACCGTCTCACCGAGGCGGACGTGGCGATGTTCGCCACGCTCGTCCGCTTCGACCACGTGTACCACACCCACTTCCGGTGCAACCGCAGGGGGATCCACGAGTACGAGCACCTCTGGGGGTACACGAAGGACCTCTACCAGACGCCCGGCGTCGCGCAGACGGTGAACGTGGACCACATCACCCGACACTACTACAAGTCCCACGAGAGCCTCAACCCGAAGCGACTCGTCCCGACCGGCCCGGACATCGACTTCAGCGACCCCCACGACCGCGACGACCTCCCGGGCGGGCCGCCTGCGGCGCTGCTCGACGACTGACCGACCGCGACCCACCGCCGTCGGCGCGGACACGACGGCCACCGGAGTTATATAGGGGAGTCGACAACATTTATTCCGAGCAGAACGTGACAGAATCAGACCACGATTCCGACCGACAGTCGGTCTGGAGTGCAGAGGCCGGCCGACTCGACCGCGTGTTCGGCGTCCTCAGCCACCCGGCCAGACGGGTCGTCCTCGATCGGTTGGTGGAGCGGTCGCCGGACGAGGCGGATCCGCTCCGGGTCGACCGCGTGGTGTCCGGAGCGGACGCGCCCGAGGCGGGTCGACTGGAGTTGCACCACGTCCACCTCCCGAAGTTGGCCGCCCACGGGTACGCCGACTGGGACGCCGACGAGGAGACGATCCGTCGGGGGCCGTCGTTCGAGGAAGTCGCGCCCGTCGTTCGCCTGTGTCGGCGACGGGGCGAGGCGTTCCCCGCCGAGTGGCCGTGAGGGGCGCGGGGTGGCTCCCGTTCCTCCACACGTAGGTTGAACTCACTGGAGCCGAACCCGGTCGCATGCACCAGCCCACGGCCCGCGTCAGCGCCTGCGAGCGCTCCCGCATCCGGGTGATGTTCGACCTCGCACAGGAACTCGAACGCGAGGGGCGCGACCTCGTCCGCCTGGAGGTCGGCGAACCCGACTTCGACACGCCCGAGCACGTCGTCGACGCCGCCGTCGACGCCGCCCGGGGCGGCCACACCCACTACACGAGCAACGCCGGCCTGCCGGAACTGCGCGAGGCGATCAGCGACACCCTCGCCCGCGAGTACGGCGTCGAGCACGCCGCCGACGAGGTTCTCACCACCACCGGCGGCATGGAGGCGCTCCACCTCGCGTTCCTCGCGACCGTCGACCCCGGGAGTGAGGTGTTGCTCCCGTCGCCGTCGTGGCCGAACTACTGGACGCAGGCGCGACTCGCCGACGCGACGCCCGTGGAGGTGCCCATGCCCGCCCCCGACTACGACCTCGACGCCGACACGCTGGTCGCCGAGATGGGTCCCGACACCTCGCTCGTCGTGCTCTGCTCGCCGTCCAACCCCACTGGACGCGTCGCCGACCCCGACGAGGTGCGGGCGGTCGTCGACGCCGCCGCCGACCACGACGCGTACGTCATCGCCGACGAGGTGTACGCGAAACTCACCTACGACCGCGACCTGACGGGCATCGCGGCGCTGACGGGTCACCCCGAGCACGTGCTCACGGTCGGCTCCTGTTCGAAGACGTACGCCATGACCGGCTGGCGCGTCGGCTGGCTCGCGGGCCACCCGTCGGTCGTCGACGAGGCCACGAAGGTGCGCGAGTCGACCACCGCCTGCACGTCCAGCGTCGCCCAGCACGCCGCCATCGCCGCCCTGACCGGCCCACAGGAGCCGGTCGAGGAGATGTACGACGCGTTCCGCGAGCGTCGCGACTACGTCGCCGACCGCATCGCCGACATGGACGGCGTGAGCGCGCCTCGCCCCGAAGGGGCGTTCTACGCGTTCCTGAACCCCGACACCGACGAGGCGAGCCTCCCGCTGGCGAAACGCCTCTGCCGCGAGGCGGGCGTCGTGCTCGCCCCCGGCGACGGCTTCGGGGTGGCTGGCGAGGGGCAACTGCGGCTCTCGTTCGCCAACTCGATGGAGCGCCTGGCGGAGGGGCTCGATCGCATCGAAGCGGCGCTGTAGCCGGCGGTGTATCCGGCCCGGACGCGCCGTGTCGACGGTTCCCCATCGTCGGGAACCGGCGAAAGGCCGATAGTCTTGGGTGACCTATGCACAACCAGAGATGAGACCCATGACGACACCACTCGACGTGCTCGCACAGGTCGGCCCGCACACCCCGATGGGCCCACACGGCCCCATGGGCGGCGGGTGGAACGGCGGGTGGATGGGCGGCGGCATGCTCCCCTGGCTCGGCCCGTGGGGTGGCCTCCTCGCGACGCTGCTGCTCGTCGGCGTGCTCGCGGTCGTCGTCTACGCCGCCGTAGCACGCACCGAGAGCGGCGGCGGCGGAACCGGCATCGCGCGTGAGGACGGCGCGCTCGCCGTCCTCGACCGTCGTTACGCTCGCGGCGAGGTCGACGACGAGGAGTACGAAACCCGACGGGAGCGGCTGACGGGGAACTGATCGCGCGGGTCGACCGGGCGTCGACCCGGCGGTCTGGGGGACCTGTGTCGACTCGTCTCCGTCACGCGCCGCGACGCAGCCGCGGGGGGTGCCGCTGGCGCCCCGCTGATGGGTACCGCGACTCCCGCCGACGTCTCGGCGGCGCTCCGTTCAGTGACTGTCGTCGATCATCCCGTGGACAGTCTCGTTCAATCCGCGGATCTTCTCGCGTGCACCCGACGGGAGCGACGACTGTGGGTCGGTCAGGCCAGTTGCCTCGTGGGCGTCCGGGTGCCCGACGACCACCGTCGCGACCATCCCCATCGCCTCGTGGGGCGCGCAGTAGTAGTCGTACACGCCCGGGGTGTCGAGCGTCACCTCGTGTTCGGCGCCCGCCTCGGTGAGCATCCCGGTGTCGAACGCGGTGCCGCCCTCGGGGATGCGACCGGGCTTGTCGTTGGCCTCGGCGTACGCCGTCGCCGTGTGACTCCCCGACTCGTTGTGGAACGTGACGGTGCCGCCCGGCTCGACCCACACCACGTGCGGGTCGAAGTGGTAGCCGCCGTCCGCCGTGACGAGGTTCACCGTCGCCGACGCCGACGGCTCCTCGGGGACGCCGTGACCGTGGTCCGACGACTCGTCGGCGTGTCCCGTCTCCGTCTCCTCGCCGTGGTGGGTGTTCTCCTCGTGGTGCCCGTCGTCCTCGTGGTGGCCGTCCTCTTCGTGAGTCCCGGCGTCGCTGTGCGCCTCCGTCGCCGTCGCCGTCGCCGTCGGCGAGCCGCCTCCAGCACCAGCCGTCTCTTCGCGGCTACCGGCCACACACCCCGCTGTCCCGGTGACGGCGGCGGCGGTCAGTGCGACGAACGTCCGACGGGAGAGGTCGTGTTCCGACATTCGGGTCACCTACAGGTGGACCGAGGGCCCCCACCACCTTACAGCCGACACCACGTTCGCTGGCCCAGCGACTCACCCCCGACGTTTTATATAGTTGGATCCAACTGCCGGTGTGAGCGAGGACCGGTCCGCAGACGACGTGCTCGACCTGCTCGGCGACGAGTACGCGCGAGCCATCCTCGCGGCCGTGACGACGGACGCCATGTCGGCCTCGGAGCTCGGGTCCCACTGCGGGATGTCCGTGTCGACGGTGTACCGCCGGGCGGAGTCGCTCGTGGAGCGGGACCTGCTCGCCGAGCGAGTGCGCATCGACGCGGACGGCCACCACGAGTCGGTGTACGAACCGACCGTCGAAGCGCTGCGGGTCGAGATACAGGACGGCTCGTTCGACGTCGACGTCGAGCAGCCGAGCGAGGATGCGGTCGACCGCTTCACCCGCGTCTGGGAGGACATCAGAGACAGCTAATGCACGTCGAACTCGTCATCGCGAAGGTCGCCACGGTGTTGTTGGGAACCGCCATCTCGGTTCAGGCGCTGCGCGGCTACCGCCGCCACGGGAGCGAGCCGATGCTGTACCTCGGCGTCGGCTTCCTGTTCGTCACGGTCGGCTCCGTCCTGGAGGGTGTTGTTCGACGTGCTCGGCTGGGACCTGTTCACCGCCGGCGCGGTCCAGACGTCGCTAGTCGCCGTCGGAATGCTCGTCGTCCTCTACTCGCTGTTCGGGGAGGTGTCGACGTCGTGACCGACGGTGCCCACCTCGCGCTCGGGGTCGTCCGCGCGCTCGTCCTCCTGCTCGGCCTCGGCGTCACGCTGACGGCGGCGCGGGCGTACCGGCGTGTCGGCGAACCGTACCTCCGCGACGCCGCCGTCGCGTTCGCCGTCATCACCGCCGGCGTCCTGGTCGAGGGCGTCCTGTTCCAGTTCACCGACCTCGACCTGACGGCGGTCCACGTCGTCGAGTCCGTCGCCATCGGCGTCGGCTTCCTCGTCCTCCTGCGGTCGTTGCGCGCGTGACGCGCGAGGGGGACCTATACTGCTGGAGCGCCTCCTCCCAGCCGTGTCGAACCGCCCGGACGACGCCGACCGCTCGCGGGTCGGTGCGCAGATCGCGCGTGCTCTCCGTCGCGTCGAGCCCTCGCCCCGCGTCGTCGACTGGGCCATCGCCGCCTGTGTCGCCGTCGAGGTCGCCTCCGGCCTGTACTCGTTCACGCAGGGACGCCCGAGCGGCGCGTGGGTATTCTGGCTCCACTCGGTCGTCGGCCTGACGCTCGTCGCCCTCGTCGGCTTCAAACTGTACCGCGTCCGTCGCCGCGTCACCGCGCGGGCCGCGTGGGACCGCTTCACCCCGGTGTCCGTCCTCCAAGCGGTCGTCGCGCTCGCGGCGCTCGCGACGGGCGTGTTCTGGGTACTCGGTGGCAACGTCCCCATCTTCGCGTGGACGACGCTGAACCTCCACGTCGGCCTCGGCCTCCTGCTCGTGCCGCTCGTCCTGTGGCACCTCCGCGGGCGCTACCACTCGCCGCGGGCGCTCGACCCGGACCGCCGGAACGCCCTCAAAGTCGGGGCGCTCCTCCTCGCAGGCACAGTGGCGTGGCGCGCGACGGAGACGGCCGACCGCGCCCTCGGCGGCGCGAGTCGGCGCTTCACGGGATCGAAGCCCACGGGCGACCTGTACGACACCGAGACGGAGGGTGGGGGGTTCCCGGTCACCTCCTGGGTCGCCGACGACCCGGACCCCGTCGACCGCGACGCGTGGACGCTGTCGGTGAGAGGACTCGTCGACGAGGAACTCGCGCTCGACGGCGGCGAGGTTGGAGCCGAGCGGACGCTGGAGGCCACCCTCGACTGCACCTCGGGGTGGTACACGGTGCAGGAGTGGGGCGGCGTCCGCGTCGGCGACCTGCTCGACGCGGCGGGCGTCGACGAACGGACGCGCTACGTCCGGTTCACGTCGGTGACGGGCTACCGCTGGTCGCTCCCGGTCGAAGAGGCTCGCGACGCGCTCCTCGCGACCCACGTGGGCGGCCGACGGCTGAGCCACGGTCACGGCGCGCCGATGCGACTCGTGGCGCCGGGACGCCGCGGCTTCCAGTGGGTGAAGTGGGTCGAGTCGGTGGAGGTGCGCGAGCGCGCCGACCCGATGCAGTGGCTCGTGACGCTGGTGTCGGGGTTCGACTGATCAGGTGTCTGCGGCGCCGTCCACGGCCGCCGTGTCGGCCCCCCGCGGACTGACGAGGTGGACGTGGTCGTCGCTCGCGAGCGCGTCCGCGATGCCCGCCGGCAAGAAGGGTGCGTCTGCCTCGCGCAGTTCGGCGGGGGTCCGCCAGTACGCCTCGTACTCGACTGGGTCGCCGTCCTCGTCTGCGTCGTCGACGCCAGCGAACGTCGCCCGGTCGTACAGCGACACGTCCGCGAACGTCGCCTCGCGGACGACCGCGAGTTCGTGGTGTGCGTCCCCGCCGAACTCGAACAGGTTCTCGACGGTACAGACGACGGGACCGGCGTCGACTGCGACGCCGAGTTCCTCGCGGAACTCGCGTTCGAGCGCCACGCCGCTCGGCTCGCCGTGTTCGATGCCGCCGCGGATGAACCGGTGGAAGTGCGTCTCGTCGGTCCCCGAGAGCCGTTGCACGAGGTACGCGTCGGTGTCGGGATGGCGCACCGCGCCGAGAACGACGCCGCGGATGTCGGGCATGGATCAGTGACGATTTCGAGAGTGGGAGAAGTCGGTATCGGTTCGTTCGATGACGACCGCGGACACCGCCGCGTCAGTCCAAGTCGCCGCGCCGGATCGCCCGTTCCGCCTCCTCGAGCGCCGCCTCGCGGTCGAACGACTCGACGATCTCACGCAGTTCCTCGTCGCTCGCGTCCGCCAGGTCCTCGGCGTGGCGGGTGATGTTCGGCACGGCGCGGAGGATGTTGTCGACGATGGGCACCGCCGCGACTTGCGCCGACCGGCTCATCGGGTTGAGGTCGATCACGATTTCGGTCTTCCCCATCGCGCCGAGCGCCTCGGCGCGGTCGCCGTCCTCCAGCGGGACCACGACCACGTCGGCGTCGCCGATACCGTCGGCGTCGACCTTCGCGCGCTCGTGGCTGAGGCCGGGGATCCGGCCGTCTGCGGTCAGTCCCTTTACCTCGCTCGCGCCGTGCTCGCGGAGGTGGTCGGCGATCGCTTGCATCCGTTCTTCGGTGCGGTTGAACAGGTTCACTTCGACGTCCGCGCCCGTCGCCTCGGCCAACTCGACGATCTCGCCCGGCACCAGCGCCGCGACGTTGCCGTTCACCGAGAGGACCGCGTGGTCGGCCAACAGGAGGTGTGCGGCGGCGGCGCGGGCCGCGGCGTCAGTGCTCGGGAGGGTCTCCTCGCCGAGCAAGTAGTCGAACGCCTCGCCGCGCCCCTCCGCGATGAGGCCCTGCTGGGACGTGATGCCGATGTCCACGCCGTGTTCGATCCGGTGGCGGGTGAGCAGCGACTGGTAGCGCGGGTGGTCCTCGGGAATCTCAGACTCGTGGTCGACCTCGCTCGGCGCGTCCGGTGCGGTCGACGCGTCGCCGGCGGGGTCGCCCGCGTCGGCGGCGTCGGCGTCGGCGTCGTCGGTCATACCCGCCCGTCGTCGCCGCGGCGCGAAAAACGCATCCACTCGCGGACGGTGGCTGTGGTGGTCTCGCTCGTGTGCTACTCGACGGCCCGCAGCGTCGCCCCCGTCGGGTGGATCGCACAGGCGTCGGCGTCGTAGCCGGCGTCAGAGAGCCCGGAGCCGAGCGCGTACACCGTCCGACCGAGCATCGCCATCGACGCCTGTCCGCCTTCGGCTTCGACCGCCTCGACCGCCTCGGCGACCTCCGGCACCAACAGGCCGGCCTCACTCGCGAACTCGCGGCCGGCGGCGAGCAACTCGTGTTCGTCGGGGGCGCGCATGAGTCGCCTGAGCGCCGTCTCGCCGGCCTCTTGCACTGGGTCGAGTTCGCCGCCGAGCACCCGCTCGGTCGACAGTTCGCCGAAGGAGACGTACTCCACGCGAGGGCGCGCCGGGACGCCGTCCATCCGCCCGTGCCCCGGTGCGCCGGGCTCCAAGCGGACCGGGAGGCCCCCGCGGAACTGCCCGACCACGTCGCCGAGTCCGGTACCTGCGGCGGCTTCAGCCGCGTGGGCGACGCGCACCAGGTCGTTCTCCGAGCGGCCCAACGCGAACAGCTCGTTGGCCGCCAGCGCCGTCGCCAGCGCGGCGGCCCCGGAGACGCCGAAGCCCGCGCCGACGGGAACGTCGCTGGTCACCTCCACGTCGGCGACGATACCCAGTTCGGCGAGCACGCGGTTCACCGGGTCCATCTCGGCGGGCGACCCGTCGAGGTCCAGCGCCGCGAGGCCGCCCTCCGTCGCCGCGGCCGCGGGGTCGCCAGCCACATCTGTGACGTCGCCGTCGGGCGGTCGGACCGTCACCTCGACGCCGTCCGACAGCGCGAGGCCGGCGCCACGCGAACCGGCGCGTACGGGGTCGTCGTCGGGGTACGGCGCGAAGAAGGCGGTGACGTGCCCCGGCGCGAACGCGGTCGCCTCGTCCATACTCGCGACAGCGCCGGGGTGAGAGTAGGGGTTTCGATCCCCGTCGAGCGGTCGCTGACCCGCGGGCTTTTGTCTCCAGCGCCGACCCACCGGGCATGGACCACGTCGTCGTCGACGACCTCGACAACTCGCTGCAGCCTGCCGCGGTGATGCGTCACCTGACGGAGCCGCTGGGGTGTACGGATCTGGCGATCAACTACTACGAACTCGCGCCCGGCGACTCGTTCGCCTTCGCGTACCACAACCACGAGGTCCAAGAGGAGGTGTTCGTCGTCCTGTCGGGGACGGCGACGTGGGTCGTCGGCCCCGAACCGGACGAGGCGCCGTTCGAGGAGGCCGGCGCGCCCGAGGAGCGTCGCGAGGTCGCGGTCGGGCCGCTGGAGGCGATTCGTCTCCCGCCGGGGCAGTTCCAGCGTGGGTGGAACCGCGGCGACGAGCGGGTGACCGCGCTCGCGCTCGGTGCACCGTTGGCGTACGGCGAGCAGTTGAAGCGCGACGACTGCCCGGCGTGCGAGGAGGAGGTCGCGGTGTCTATCGAGCGTGCTGGCGACGACGAGTCGCAGTTGATCACCGAGTGTGCCGACTGCGGCGCCGAGGTGGCACGGTGGCGACGCGGCGACGACGGCGAGAACGAGCGGGTCCGCTGACGGCTACACGGAGCGGGCGGCCTCGTAGCTCGCGCGGAGATAGCGGTCCAGGTCACAGTCGGTGGCGGTCGCGGGTGGGAGCACCGCCCACCGGTCGACGGTGCGCGCCCCCGCCGCGAACGGTTCGACCGGGAACTCCGCCGCGAGGTGCTCGCGGTCGTCGTCCGGGAGGCGAGTGAGGGCGACGCCCTGCGTCGAGACCACCGCGAACAGCGTCCCGTCGGCGGTGTAGGAGGGGCAGCCGAACATCGTCGTGTGGGCGACGCCCGGCCAGTTCTCGATCACACGGTCACACTGCGCCCGGAGGTCCCCGGCGACCTCCTCGTCGTAGTACCCGCTCGGCGTCATGCCGTGGGGTACGCGGGAGCCGAATCTATGTGTATCGGTACCGAAGATCACAGTCTATCGCGCGTCGGTCCGCTCCCGTCGGCGGAAAAATGGAGAATCCAGAGCGTCGCGTCGTCTACGGGCTCAGGCGCTGGCGGTCGCGCGGGAACAGGACGGCCTCGCGGATGTTGTCGAGGTCGAGCATCGTCATGAGGAGGCGCTCGGCGCCCATCCCCCAGCCGGCGTGGGGCGGCATCCCGTAGCGGAACATCTTCGTGTAGTAGTCGAACTCCTCGGGGTCGAGTCCCTGCTGCTCGAAGCCGGCGATGAGCTCCTCGTAGCGGTGCTCGCGCTGGCCGCCCGACACGAGCTCCATGCGCGGGTGCATCATGTCGAAGCCGGTCGACTTGTCGGGCTCGTCGTCGTGGTCCTTGATGTAGAACGGCTTCACCTCCGACGGCCAGTCGGTGATGAAGTAGTGCTCGCCGACCTCCTGCCCGAGCACGTGCTCGGCCTCCGTCGAGAGGTCGTCGCCCCACACCAGGTGGTCGTCGAGTTCGCCCGTCGCGTTGACGCGGTCGAGCGCCTCCTGGTAGCTCAGGCGCGGGAAGTCGCCCTCGGGGACCTCGAAGTCGTCGGCGAGGTCGAGCAGTTCGAGTTCGTCGGCGCAGTTCTCCTGCACCGCCTCGTAGGCCGCCTTCGTGACCGCCTCGGCGACGTCCATCGCCTCGGTGTGGTCACAGAACGCGCCCTCGAAGTCGATGGAGTGGGCCTCGTTGAGGTGGCGCGGCGTGTTGTGCTCCTCAGCACGGAAGATCGGGCCGATCTCGAACACGCGCTCCAGGTTGGAGCCAGCCATCAGCTGCTTGAACAGCTGCGGGCTCTGGTTCATGAACGCCTCCTCGCCGAAGTAGGAGATGGGGAACAGCTCCGTGCCGCCCTCCGTCCCGGTGGCGACGATCTTCGGCGTGTTGATCTCGGTGGCGTCGTGGCTGCGGAAGGCGTCGCGGACCGCTCGGAGGAGTTCCGCGCGGATCTCGAAGATGGCCTGGACCTCCGGCTTGCGGAGGTCGAGCGTGCGGTTGTTCAGGCGGGTCGGCAGTTCGGCGTCGACCTTGCCGGAGGGGTCGAGCGGGAGTTCGGGGTCGGCGGGCGCGACGACCTCGATGTCGGTCGGGACGACCTCGACGCCGGTGGGCGCGCGGGGCTCCTCCTTCACGTCGCCCTCGACCTTGAGGACGGACTCGCGGTGGGCGTCGAGGCCGGTCTCGACCATCGCCTCGTCCATCTCGTCTTTCTCGAGTTTGACCTGGATCTTCCCCGTCTTGTCGCGGAGGATCAGGAACGCGATACCGCCGAGGTCGCGGGTCTCGTGGACCCAGCCGGCGACGGTGACCGCCTCGCCGGGGGTCGCGTCAGCCGTGTAGGTTCGACCGTGCATACAGTGCGCTTCCGGCGCGATGTGTTAAAGTCGGTCGATCCCCGCTGTCACCCCTCGGGAAGGCTTAACACGGAGGATCGCCCGCCAGTCGTGAGTGTCGGTCGGCAGACGCGCGTCGGCCGACGGGGGTACGCTTATCCCCCGGCATCGAATCGACCCGCAGTGACGAACTCGGGCGGACGTGAGGAACCGAGAGACGACGCCGTGACCCGCGGCGCCGCGACTCGCGACGGCGCCGACGCGCCGGCGGAGGTCGACGACGACGCCGGACCGGCCTGGTTCTCCACCGCACTGGCGGCCAGCGGCGTGTTCACGGGGGCGCTCGTCGTCGGGACGGCCGCCCTCGCGTTCACCTCCGCGGGGCGGTCCCCGGGGTCGATCGTGTTGGGTCTCGTCGGCCCGCTGTGTGCGGTGTGGGCGTACGGCGTCACCCTCGCGTGGGTGGCGCGCACGCGCCCGCCGCGCCACCACCACGCCCGTCTCGCCGGCTGGCTGGTGATCGGGGTGATCCCGCTGGTGGTCGGTGCGGTCGTGATGCAGGCGTACAGCGCCGCCGTCGGGGCGCTGTCGTCGTTCTCGCCGGCGGCCGCGGGCGGGTGGGCCTGCGGCGGGGTCGTGTTCGGCGCCGCCGTCGGCATCGGCGACGTCCGCGTCCGGATGCGCACGGCGGAGGCCGAGGAGGCGAACGCCCGCTTCGAGCGACTCGTCGAGGTGCTCACCGTCCTCAACCGGGTGTTGCGCCACGACGTGCGCAACGACCTCACCGTGATCGCGGGGTACATCGACCTCGCGCGCCGCGAGGGCGACGCCTCCATCGCCGAGTACCTCGACGGCATCGAGGCACGCGCCGAGCGCATCGAGCGGCTGAGCGACCACGCGCGCCTCGCCGAGGACGCGGTGTTGGGCGACGAGACGATCGAGGGGACGACCGACCTCGCGCTCGTCGCCGAGCGCGTCGTCGGCACCATCGCCCGCGACTTCCCCGCCGCGGCGGTGTCGGTGCAGGTCAACCCCGAGGAACGAGCGCCCGCGTCCCCGGCCACGACCTGCTGGAGTCGGCTATCCACAACGTCGTCGAGAACGCCGTCGAGCACGCCGGGCGCGAGGACCCGACGGTCGACGTGACCGTGCGGGTGCGCCAGACCGACGCCGTCGACGACGACGCGACCCCGACTGCCGTCGGGGCGAGCCCCGGTCGGCGTCGTCGAGGTAGTCGTCGCCGACGACGGCCCGGGGTTCCCCGACCGCGAGCGGGCCGTGCTGGAGGAGGGCGGCGAGGACGCGCTGGAGTCGAGTTCCGGGATGGGGCTGTGGGTGGTCCACTGGATCGTCGACACCGTCGGCGGCGTCACGACCGTCGCGGACCGCGACGGCGGCGGCAGCGTCGTCACGCTCCGGTTCCCGCGAGTCGACGACGGCGAGTGAACTGAGTCGCTGGTGAGCCACGCGGCTCGACGGGGTGACGAGAACGGGAGGAGGGTGGCGGCAGGCTGGCGGTTCGTGAGTGACGTAGCCTCAGGCGTCGGCGAGGTCGGCGTGGGCGTCTTTCACGCCCTCGACGGTCTCACGGACCGCGTCGGCGCCCTCGTCGTGGAGGAGGTCGCCGACGACGACGGTGTCGGCCACCTGCCCCATCGCGTGGGCGTCATCGTAGTCGTGGATGCCGCCGCCGTAGAACAGCGTCGACTCCTCGAGTGCGTCATGGGCCGCCTTCACCGTCTTGCGGTCGCCGAGGGTGCCGGAGTACTCGACGTACACGATGTCCTGGCCGAACATCTTCTCGGCGACGCGGGCGTACGCGCCGACCTCCTCGGGCGTGAGGTCGCAGTCGGCGCTGGTGAGCTGTGCGGCGGAGGCGTCGGGGTTGAGCACGATGTACGCCTCGGTGTGGGTGCGGTCCCAGTCGAGGTCGTCGGCGATGCGGACCCACTCCTTGTGGGCGCCGGTGATCCAGAACGGCTCGCCGGCGTTGAACACCGTCGGGATGAGGTAGCCGTCGAGCGCCTCGTCGTCGACGACGACCGCCGGGTTCGACGGCTCCTGGTACAGCGGCACGTCGTGGGCCTTGCACGCCTCGATGACACGGGTCGCCTTCTCGGAGGTCACGTCGAGCGTGCCGCCGATCTCGATGGCGTCCGTGCCGGTCTTGCAGGCGTCTTCGAACGTCTCGTCGCCGTGGAGTTCCTTGTCGGGGTCGATCTTGAGGATGTGGTCCCACTCCTCCCAGGGCGCACTCATATTGGCTGTTGGTGGTGTGCAGAGGGCTAAAAAGGGCGCGGATGCGCGGTGTGACACCCGTAGATTCAACTCCCAGCTGTGGAGGACGGACACGAGGGGCCGGCGTGCGGCATCGAGACGGCGGCTCTGCCGATAGGGTGGAGGCACGGATCGAGCGCACCGACCAGAAGGTCGATATCGTGAGGAAGCGGTAGGGGGTAGTCGTCGCCGAGTCGCGCCGCGAACGACCGACCGATTCGCTCACGGTCGCGACCGCTCCACGCTCTCGTCCCTCGATCCCAACTGATACCCGTGGTCCGCGTCTCCACAGAGAGACATGGGATTCTTAGACTCCTTCGGAGCCTTAGCGAGCAGCATCGTCGCGTCGATCGTGCTGCTGGTGTTCGCCATCCTCAGCTTCTTCATCACGGTGTTCATCGTGCAGGTCGGCGCCGGCCTCGCGGGCTACTCGCCCACCGGCGACTTCATCGTGCTGTCGGCAGCCATCCTCGCGACGGGCGCCATCGTCGCGGGGCGACGCCGCTGTCGGGACTCAGCGGCATCACGGAGTAACGACGGGCAGTCGGCGCGCGACTCAGTTCGTCAGCTCCCGATAGTACGACACCGAGAGCGTGCCGATGAAGCTCCCGAACAGCGTCCCGACGACGATCAGCACCGCCGACAGCGCCACGGCGCCCAGCGACGGGAAGCCGACGGCGAGCGGGTCCGTCGGGACCGCGGGCATCGTCAACACCGACGAGAGCCCGACAACGGCGCCGAACCCGCCCCCGAGCGCCCCCACGAGGAGCGTGTACCCGAGGACGCTCACGAGATTCCGGCGAACGAGCGCGTAGCTGTGTCTGAGCGCGTCGAGGGCGTCGTAGTCGTCGACGACGATGGCCTGCCCGTAGAACTGGACCACGAACACGAGCACCAGATACGCGAGCACCACTGCGAGCACGACGAGGCCGGCGGCGACAAGCAGCGGCGTGCTCGGCGTGCCGCCGCCCGGGTAGAGGCTCACGACCGCGACGACAGCGGCGACGAATCCGAACAGCCCGAGCGCGAGGTTGACGCCGACGAGCAGGAGGTACACGAGGAACACCTGCACGAAGTTCGCCTTCCCGGCGGCGACGAACGTCGACAGCGACGTGTGCCCGTCGAGCGCCTCGTCGGCCATGCCGATGAAGCCGGCCTGCACGAACGGGGTCACCACGAGGAACAGCGCCGAGACGGCGAGCGACACGACGCTCGCGAGGAGCGGCGCGCTCGATTGGAGGAGCAGTTGCGGCGTCTGCAACAGCGTCAACACGAGCACGGGCACGAACAGCGCGGGGTTGCGGACGAGCGTCGCGGGCGTCCGCCGGAGGGCGGTCTGGAGGGCCATGGCTGACCACTCGTTCAGCTTCTGATAAACCTACTGACTGATCCGGCGCCGCGACGCCGCGGTCCGGCGCCGCTGATCCGCCTTCGCCTGCCAGTCGCGCACGGTGTCGGGGCCGACGCCGTCCAACTCGTCGGCGAGCGCGTCCGGCTCCATCTCCTTGAGCGACGACACGTCGTCGACGCCGGCGTCTTTCAGCTTCTTGGCGGTCTTCTCGCCGACGCCCTCGATCGTCTCCAGTTCCGACCCCTTCTGGCGCGACTGGTACTCGCGGTAGTTGCAGATCGGACAGCCGAGTTCCCACGGTTCGTCGCCCGAGTGGACGACGAGGTGCGGCAGGTCGTGCTCCTCGCACGTCTCGTCGGTCACCTCGATCTCACCGCGCCGGGGCAGCGGCAGCGAGTAGTCGCAGTCGGGATAGCGCGTACAGCCGACGAGCCGCGACCCGGAGCGCAGGCGCTTGATCGCCAACTCGCCGCCGTGCTCCTCGCCGCAGTCGGGGCAGACGCCGATGACCTCGTCCTCCTCCTCGTCGGCCTCGTCGGCCTTGCACTGCGGACAGCCGTGGACGAACGTCTTGCGCCCCGCGAGCATCTTCACCTCGTTCAGCCCGTGGTCCTCGCACACGTCGTCGAGGATGAGCGGCTTGCCCGTCGACGGGAGCGGCAGAGTGTACTCGCACTCGGGGTAGCCGTCACAGCCGACGAAGTACGACCCCGCCCGCGACTTGCGCACGAGGAGCGTGTCGCCACACTCCGGGCACGGGCCCAACTGCTTGTCCGCCTTCAGCGACTTCTGGAGGTGGTCGCCGACCTCCTCGCGCGACTCGGCGAGTTCCTCGAACACCTGCGCCAGCATCTCGCGGGACTCGTCGGCGACCTCGTCGAAGTTCTTCTCGCCCGCGGCGATGGCCTGCATGTCCGCCTCCAGTTGGGCGGTCATCTCGTCGCTCACGATGCGGTCGGCGAACTCTTCGCTGGCCTCGACGACCGCCTTCGCGAGGCCGGTGGGTCGCGGCGGGTCGCTCTCGATGTAGCCGCGGTCGTACAGCTTCTGGATCACGTCGTGACGCGTCGCCTTCGTCCCGATGCCCATCTCCTCCATCGTCTCGATGAGCCGCGACTGGCCGTAGCGACGCGGCGGCTGGGTCTGCTTGGCCTCGAACTCGGTGTCGGCCACCGCGAGCGCCTCCCCCTTCGACACGTCGGGGACGAAGCTCTCGTTGGTCGAGAAGTACGGGTACACGCGGTGGTACCCCTCCTCCACGAGGCGCTTCCCGTTGGACTTCAGGCGGAGCGGGCCGTCGTCGATGCCCACGCTCGCGTCGCCCTCCTCGACCTCGGTGACGACGCGCAGGTGCTCCCACTCGGCGTCGGGCGCGCAGGTCGCGAGGAAGCGCCGCACGACCAGTTCGTACACCTCCCACTCGTCGTCGGAGATCTCCGACGGCGCGGGCAGTTCCCCGGTCGGGTGGATCGGGGGGTGGTCGGTCGTCTCCTCGTCACCCTCGGTGGGCGTGATGTCGTCCAACTCCAGCAGCGACTCGGCGTCGTCGCCGAACTTCCGCCCCATCGACAGCTCGTCGAGCAACTCGCGCTCGTCGAGGTCCTCCGGGTAGACGGTGTTGTCCGTCCGCGGGTAGGTGATGAACCCGGCGGTGTACAGGTCCTCGGCGATGCTCATCGCCCGCTGGGCGGAGTAGCCGATGGAGGAGGCCGCGCGGATGAACTGCGTCGTGTTGAACGGCGCCGGCGGCTCGTCCGTGCGACTCCGGCGGCGGACCGAGGAGACGGTCGCCGACTCGGCCGACTCCAGTCGCTCGTAGACGGCCTCGGCGGTCGCCTCGTCCCAGACGCGCTCGGCCTCGGTGCCGTCGTCGTCCTCGTAGAAGTACTGCGCCTCGAACGCCTCCTCGGGGTCGCTCTCCGACTTCAGCAGGTCGGCGAACAGTTCCCAGTAGTCCTCGGGGTCGAACGCCTCGATTTCGCGTTCGCGGTCGACGATGAAGCTTCAGCGTCGGCCCCTGCACCCGTCCGACGGAGATGAAGTCGTTCCCCAACTGCCGCGCCGACAGCGAGAGGAACCGCGTCAGCGACGCCCCCCAGATGAGGTCGATGATCTGGCGGGCCTCGCCCGCGGCGGCCAGATCGAAGTCGATCTCGTCGCGGTTCTCGAAGGCGTTGGTCACCTCGCGCTGGGTGATCGACGAGAAGCGCACGCGGTCGACCGGCACGTCCTCGTTCACCTCGCGGATCAGTTCGTACGCCTCCTTGCCGATCAACTCCCCCTCGCGGTCGTAGTCAGTCGCGATGACGACGCGGTCGGCCTCCCGCGACAGCAGGCGCAGGGCGCGGACGATGCCCTCCTGCGTGGGGCGTTTGCGGACGGGCGCGTCGATCAACTCGACCGGCTCCACGTCGCGCCAGTCGTCGTACTCCGGCGGGAAGTCCACCGCGACGACGTGGCCGGACAGCCCGATACAGCGGGTGCCACCCCAGCGGTAGACGTTGACGCCGGCGCGACGCTCGGTGTCGAAGTCCTCCCCCGAGAGGATCTCCGAGAGACGCCGCGCGGCGTTGTCCTTCTCGGTGACGATCAGTTCCATCAGTTGCCCGGGGATAAGCCGAAACCCCGGGTAAAGCTTTCGCGGTCCGACCCGTCCGGCGACGACCCCCGCCGACTCACTCCCGGCCGACAGCCTCGTCGGCCACTTTGTGGAGGTGCCAGCGGTCGTACAGCAGGTCGACCGCCGGGCCGCGAGTCCTTGGTCGACCGGCCCCACTCCCGTCGTCGCCGTCGCCAGCGGTGGTGCCCGTGTCCTCGCCCACGCGGAACTCGACGGGAACCGGTTCGCCGGCCTCGTTGGGCGTGTGGAACGTGTACGGGTCGTCCGACGCCACCAGCGGGAACGACTCGCCGCCCAGCGGCCCGACGAGTTGGAGGCGGAGCGCGTCGCCGTCGCGGGCGACGTACGCGCGCTTGGCGCCGCGGTAGGCGGCGTACTCGCCCGTCAGGCGGTCGAAGCGCCGGCGGCGTTCGACGAACGGCACGACCTCGGCTGGGTCCTCGCCGAGCGCGCACGCGAAGACGGCTTCTCCGAGTCGGACGAGCGGGTAGTCGGGCGCGGAGTTGGCCGCGACGGCGACGCCGACGCCCTCGTCGGGACAGAAGCCGGCGTACGCCGAGGAGACGGCGATAGAGCCAGAGTGCCCGACAAGTTCCCGACCGCACGACTCGCGGGTGCGCCAGCCGTAGCCGTACGGGCCGCTCGGGGTGTCGACCCGCGGGGCGGTCAGCGCCGCGACCGAGTCGGGTGCGACGACTTCGCGACCGTCGAGCGTCCCCTCGTTGAGGAACAGGCGCAGGAACCGGCCCAACTCGGCGACCGAGGCGAGCAGTCCCCGGCGGGACGAGACAGTTCCCGGGTCGGCACCGACGCCGCCACCACGTCGCCCTCCTCGTGGAGGTACATCGTCGCGTGGTCGTCGTCCATCGCGAACGCCGCGTCCTCGAACGTCGCGCGGTCGAGGTCGAGCGGGTCGAGGACGTGCTCCTCGACGTAGCGGTCGTACGACCGCCCGGTGCACGCCTCCACCACGTCGCCGAGCAGGACGTACCCCTCGTTGCTGTAGGCGAATCGCTCGCCGGGCGCGCCGACGCGCTCACCCCGGGCGGCGGCACCCTCCACGTGGGCGCGGAAGTCGTCGCGACTCGCCAGCGCGATGGTGTCGGTCGCGCGCCGGAGTCGGCGTCCGATGAGCGCCTCGCTTGTACCCAGCGACGGGAGCCCCGACGAGTGCGACAGCAGGTGGTGCAGCCGAACCGGGTCGTCGTCGTCGCCGCCGAGGTCGACGTCGAGGTGGGTGGAGACGGGGTCGTCGAAGTCGAGCATCCCGGCGTCCCGCAGTTGCGCCAGCGCGAGCGCCGTCACCGACTTCGTGACCGAGCCGACGCCGTACAGCGTGTCGGGCGTCGCCGGGCGGTTGCCGGCGAGGTCGCGAGAGCCGAAGCCGTCGGCGTACACGACGCCGTCGCGGTCGACGACGCAGACGCTGACCGCCGGGAGCCGGTCGCGTCGCATCGTCCGCCGACACACGTCCGCCGCCAGCGCTCGCGCGTCTTCGTTCATGGTCGGGCGTCGCGCCGGACGGCCTTCAACCCGCCTCCCCGCTCGCGGGGTGCCGCTTCCCGAAGGGGTATGCCCCGGGAGGCCGCCGGAGGCGGTATGCCCGAGACCGAACACGACCTCGCGACGATGACGTGGGAGGACGCCGGCGACCGCTTCCTCGGCGCCGACGGCGTCGTCGTCCCGACCGGCTCCACCGAACAGCACTCCGTCCACCTGCCGCTGTCGACCGACAGCCTCCGCGCCGAGCACCTCTCTGCGGAGTTGGTCGAGGCAGCGCCCGACCACGACCTCGACCTCCTGCGCGCGCCGACGCTCCCCTACGGCTACAGCGAACACCACATGCCGTTCCCCGGCACCGTCACGCTCTCGCAGGACACGTACAAGCAGGCGCTCATCGATATCGGCGCCTCCCTCGCGGAGCACGGCGCACAGCGCATCATCTTCCTCAACTGCCACGGCGGCAACACGCAGGCACTGGCGCTCGCGAGCGACCGCCTCAGCCGCGACCACGACACGACCGCCCACGTCGTCCACTGGACGGACTACGGGCGCGACGAGTTGGAAGAGCACTTCGGCGAGGGGTGGGGCCACGCCGGCGACCACGAGACGAGTTTCGTCGAACTCGTGCGCGACGACCTCGTGAAGGCCGGCAAAAAGGAGCCCCAGAACGCGAAGGACCTGCCCGAGACGACCTCGTGGACGTACTTCTCGGACGTGACCGAGTTGGGCGGGATGGGCGACCCGACGAACTCCGACCCCGAGTTCATGGAGGGGGTCGTAGAGCGGACGACCGAGCGGATCCTGGAGGCGTTGAACGAGGACATCGCCGAGGGGTGGTGAGCGAGGGCCAACCGGGGCCGAGGGTCGCGACTGCGGTCCCGTGGCTGCCGAAGAACTATCGGGTTCGAAGTGGTCCGACGATCCGTGCCCTCCTCGACCAGACTCGCCGAGTATCTGCTCCCCGACCGCGACCCGACGTGGACTGACGTCGCGATGGCGGTCCTCGCGGTCGTGTGGCTCCCCGTCCAACTCCTCCAGACGACACCGCCGTTGCTCTGGATCGCCGTCGGTTTCGCCTCCGTGTGGGTCGCGCTCGGCCCGCTCGCGCGGACCGACGCCGGCGCGCGACTCGACGGGTGGTTCACCCGGATCGGTGTCGCCGGACGAGTCGTCGTGATCGCGGCGGTCGGTGTCGCTATCTGGACCGCCGTCACGGTGGTCGAGGCATCGAGAGGACTCGTGTTCGGCGTCAGCGTCGGCGTGTTCGCCGCGATACCGCCGTTCGTCTGCCTTCACGTGCTGGTCGCTGGACGACCCCAGCGGTGGCGCACTGAGTGACCGACCCGAAAAACGAACCGCGAAGTCAGGCCGCGGGGTCGCCGCTGGAACCAACCTCGGGCTCCACCGGCTCCTCGCCGCGCTCGCCCGTCCGGCGGGCGTTGAGGGCGAGGAGGACCGCACCGGCACCGATCACGGTGAGCGCGAGCCGGAACAGACCGCCGCCGGGGACGAACCGCGAGATGCCCACGAGGAGCACGCCACCGAGCAGCGCGTACCAGCGGGCGTACTCGGCGTCCGCGCGGTCGAGTGCCCGGACGCCCCACGTCCCGAGGACGTAGGCGCCGAGCACCAAGCCGACCCACAGGAGGACGCCGTAGGCGACCGCACCCAGCAGGGCCAGCGGGATGCCGATGATCGTCACAGCGACGAGCACGAGCAGGACCGGGGCGAACACGAGCGCCGCGAGGCCGAACCCGCCGCTGCGGGCCGTCCGGGTGAGGCCGAAGTCGCCGACCTCCGAGACGAACCGCGGGAGCAGCGCCAGCAGGAGGCCACCCAGCGCGAGGTGGGCGAGCACGGTGTAGACGACGCTCACCCACGACGGGACGGTGAACAGGGGACCGGGAGTCACCTCGGGCCCGAACTCCAGGTCGGTCGCGCGCACGTCGCCGGCGACGGTCGCGCCCTCATTCGTGAACTGCTCGGTGTCGTACAGGAGGTCGCCCCCGACGGTGGCGCCCGCGCCGACGACGACCGTGCCGGCGTCGAGCGAGAGAGTACCCTCGGTGGTCCCGTCGATCAGCGCCTCGCCGGCGCCGACCTCGGCGTCGCCGACGAGCACGCCGCCCTCACGGAGGACGAACGAGCCGGCGGCCACCTGCGTGGCGCCTTCGACGCGTCCCTCGACGGTGATGGCGCCCGCGGCGCCGGTGAGGTCCCCCCGGACGACGCCGGTAGGCGCGATCACGACCGTCCCACCGACGGCGTTCACGCTGCCGTCGACGGTCCCGCGGATGATCACGGTGCCACCGACGGCTTCGAGGTCGTCGGCGACCGTCTCGCCCGCGGCGATCACGACGGTTCCGCCCACGCGGGAGTCGGCGGCTGCGACGGGTGCGCTCGCGATCACGAGGACCGCGAACAGCACCGCGAGGAGTCGCGCTGCTGTGGATGTCATAACGATCACTAGGACGACGTGTGAACGCATAAACACGTACGGAGCCGTGTCCACAAGCGACACGCAGAACCGGAAGACGAGAGCGAGGTCGGCGCGGGCTATCAAACGCGGGGGCGGCGGCTCAGACGTGCTCGTCCAGGAAGTCGGCGATCAGTTCGAACTCCGCGATCAGGTTCTCTCGACTCGTCGTGTGGTGGCCCTCGTCCTCGAAGATCAGTTTCTCGACCGGGACGCCCTGCTCGCGGACGGCGTCGACGACCTGTTCGGCCTCGCCGACGGGCACTCGCGGGTCGTTGGCGCCGTGTTGGACGAACAGGGGACTGCGTACCTCCTCGATGTGCGTCAGCGGCGAGATGGCCTTCAGGAAGTCGTAGTCGTCCGCCAAGGAGCCGTACTCGGCCTCGCGGTGGCTGCGGCGCCACTCGCCGGTGTTCTCGAGGAACGTCGTGAAGTCCGCGATGCCGACGAAGTCGACGGCTGCGGCCCACAGGTCGGGGTACTCGGTGATGGCCGCGAGCACCATGAACCCGCCGTACGAGCGCCCGTAGGCGACGACGCGGTCGTCGTCGACCGCGGGCTGGTCGGCGAGCCACTCGACGCCCGCCGCCACGTCGGCGACCGAGTCCATCCGCTGCTCGACGTCGTCGAGGTGCGAGTACGCCGTGCCGTAGCCGGAGGAGCCGCGGACGTTCGGCTCCAACACGGCGTACCCCCTGTTGAGGAAGAACTGCTTCGTCGGGTAGAACCACGGGCGGCGCTGGTGTTCGGGGCCGCCGTGGATGTCGACGATGACGGGGACCGGGTCCTCGGCGCTCGCGCCCGGCGGGAGCGTCCAGTAGGCGGGGATGCCGCGCCCGTCGAACGTCTCGTAGTGGACCGTCTCCGGGTCGTGGAAGGCGGCGTCGGGGAGTCCGTTGCGACCGACCGGCGTCCAGTCGGTCGCCGCGTCGTCGCCGAACGCGACCGCCCGCACGCCGTACGGCGTCGTCGGCGACGTGTGCGTGAACACGAGGCGGTCGGCGTCGGGCCCGAACGTGAGGTCCGAGACGACGCCGTCGACGGCGGGCGCGGGCGTCGAGTCGAACGCGAACTCGCCGTCGGCGTCGGACGCGAGCGTGCCCGCATGCAGCGACGAGTAGCCCCCCTCGTTGACAGTGTACGCGAGGCGACCGGTGTCGGGGTCGAACGCGAGCGCGTCGACGTCCCACGCGTCGGTGCCGGGGTTGCCCGGCGCCTCGTCGTGACCAGCCAGTGGGGTCACGTCGCCGGAGTCGAGCGAGAGCCGGCCCACGTAGGCGGTGTCGCTCCCGCGGTTCGTGACGAACACGAGACCGCCGGCGCCGTCGAAGTGGACGTGCGAGTACGTCGCCTCGGCGTCGTCCGACAGGCGGGTCGTCTCGCCGGTGGCCAGGTCGAGGAGGGTGAGGTCCTCGTCGTAGCTGGAGTGGGCTTTGGTGAGCACGAGCCGGTCCCCCTCGGGCCCGAAGGCGGCGACAGAGAGGAACCCGCCCGGCCCCTCGAACACGCGCTCTGGCTCGCCCGCAGGGTCGTCTGGCGCCTCGACCGACTGCACGTACACGTCGAATCGGGCGTCGTCCGCGCGGTTGGCGGCGTAGGCGACGCGGTCGCCGTCGGGTCCCCACACACCCCACGAGTGGGTCGAGTCGGGGTCGGCGGTCAGCGCGCGCTCGACGCCGGTGGCGAGGTCGTAGTGGTACAGTTGGTCGCGCTCGTCGCTCCCGGTGTCCATCGCGTACACGAACGCCTCGTCGGTGGGTGAGGCCGCCAGCGCGGAGACGCGCTCCTCGTGGGGCGTGAGGCGGTCGGGCCACGCCGCCGGCTCGTCGGTCGTCCACACCTGCGGCGTGCCGGAGGTGTCCGCGAGGAACAGGAGGCGCCCGTCGGGCGTCAGCGTCGGCGAGTCGACGTGGTCGACCGCGAGGAATCGGGCGACGCCGTAGCCCGCGTCGGCGGTGTCGGCGGTGTCGGTCACACGCTCACGGCGTGGGGCCCGGGGCTAAAGCGTTCGGCAGGCGGCGAGGCGTGAGCTACAGGTTCGTCTCGGCGACTCGCTCCAGCACCGCCGCCGTCGTCCGGATCCCACGCTCGAAGCAGTCGAGGTCGAGGTGCTCGTTCGGCGAGTGGTTCCCCTGGTCGGGGTTCGCGTACGGCACCACGAGCACCGGTACGTCAGCGAGCGCGTCGACGCGACGGAAGAACGCCGCCGGGAGTGACCCGCCGAGGACCGGGAGTTCGACCGGATCGGCGTCCCAGACGGCCGCCAGCGCCGAGCGAACCGGATCGCTCGCTGGCGTGTCGACCGGCGTCTTCATCGGCGGGAACCCGGTCCCCTTCGTCACCTCGACGTCGGGGTGGACGCCGGCGACGTGGTCGCGGATGCGCTCGAACGCCCGGTCCGGGTCCTGCCCGGGGACGAGTCGCGAGTCGAGTTTCGCCGTCGCCGCGCGTGGGATGACGGTCTTACTCCCCTCGCCCTGATACCCCGCGTCGAGGCCGTTCACCGTGACTGTCGGCTCCAGCAACAGGCGCTCGTAGTAGTCCCGGTCGGTCGCGAAGTGGGTGAGGCCCAGTTCCTCGCGCACCGCGTCCGCGTCGTCGGGGAGCGCCGCGACCAACTCGCGGTCGGCGTCGGTGACCGCCACGTCGTCGTAGAAGCCGTCGACGGCGACCCGGTCGCCGCCGGAGGGGTAGCCGCGCTCGGGGTCCGTCCCCTCGCCGTACGCCGTGAGGGAGGCCACCACCTCCGCGAGTTCCGTCGCGGCGTTGGGGACGGGGCCGCCGAAGTTGCCCGAGTGCAGGTCCGCGTTCCCCGTCTCCAGGTCCAGTTGGAACGTGAGGATGCCGCGGTTGCCGTAGATGAGCGTCGGGCGCCCCGAACGGTGCTGCGGGCCGTCGGCGACGTACACTAGGTCCGCGTCGCGGACGGCGGCCGCGGGCGCGTCGGACTCGGCTTCGGGGTCCGCGACAGTGCCGTCGAGGTAGTCCTTCAGCCCGAGACTTCCGCTCTCCTCGCCGCCCTCGACGAGGAGTTTCACCGTCACCTCGGGCACCGCGTCGGCGGCCCCGAGCGCGTCGAGCGCGAACGCGTGGGCGGCGAACTGCCCCTTGTTGTCGCCGGCGCCGCGGCAGTAGATGCTCCCGTCGCGCACGGTCGGCTCGAACGGTGGCGAGTCCCACTGCTCGGGGTGTTCGGCGGGCTGCACGTCGTAGTGACCGTAGAACAGCACCGTCGGCGCGTCGGGGGCGGCGGCGACGCGCTCGCCGTACACCAGCGGGTAGCGCTCGGTTTCGATGCGCCGCGCGTCGAGGCCGTGGTCGGCAAGGAACTCGCAGACCGCGTCGGCGCCGGCGTCCATCCCCTCGCCGGTCGCGCTGATCGTCGGCAGTCGGAGGAGGTCGAACAGCGAGTCGCGGTAGTCGTCGATGCGGTCGGCGACGACGGGGTCTGCCGCGCTCGCCGGTGCGGACTCGTCGGTGGACATGCGTGGACGGGCGCGCTCGGGGGGCTTCGCTCTTGGGCCGGCGGCGCGGCGTGCCGGAACGACCAGGGCATTGCTAACTGAGACAAGCTATTGATGGCAAAGTTAATATTCTAACCCAGGATGTTACTAACTAGAGATGGAACACACCCGACGCTCGGTCCTCGCGTCCGCCGGTGCCCTCACAGCGGGGGCGCTGGCCGGCTGTCTCGGCGACACGGACGCCGCGAACGCTGCCGAGTCGACCACCGGCCCCACGGCACAGGCGTCGTTCTTCGTCTTCGGCGACATCGCCGCCGAGGTGGCGGGCGAGGCGACCACCACGGACCTCCTCGTGCCGGTCGGGCAACACGGCCACGGCTGGGAGCCGGGGCCGCGCATCCGCGAGTCGATCCGCGACGCCGACCTGCTCGTCCACGGCATGACGGGGTTCCAGCCGTGGGTCGACGACGTGCTCGGCGACCTCGCGGCTGACGACAGCGGTGTGACGACGGTCGACGCCAGCGCCGGCGTCGACCTCCTCCCCGCGAGCGCAGACCACGAGGACGGGCACGACAGCGAGGAGGAACACCACGAGGAGGAGACGCACACCGAAGCGCACAGCGAGGAGGAACACCACGAAGAGGAGTCGGGCGACGAGCACGACCACGAGAACGTCGACCCGCACTTCTGGATGGACCCCCTCCGCGTGCGCGAGGCGACCACGACCGTCCGCGAGGCGCTCTCCGAGGTCGACCCGGACGCGGTCGACACCCACGAAGCCAACGCCGAGTCGTTCCGCGCGGCGCTGACCTCGCTGGACGAGCGCATCGCCACGCTGGTCGACGAGGCGTCGCGCGACACCGTCCTCGTCGCCGGCCACAACTCCTTCCGCTACCTCAGCGACCGGTACGGGCTCCACGTCGAGGCGCTCACTGGCGTCGGCCCGGACGACCAGCCGACGACGCGCGACGTCGAGCGCGCTCGCGAGGCCGTCGAGACCCACGACCTCCGGTACGTCTGTGCGGACCCCATCGAGTCCCAGCGCGCCGCCGACCAACTGGTCGCGGAGACCGCCGCCGAGGAGGTGCTCCCCCTCACCGCGATGCCCGGGCTCACCGACGAGTGGGCCGACGAGGACTGGGGCTACCTCGACGTGATGGAGCAAGTGAACCTCCCGACGCTGGAGCGCGTCCTCGGCGAATGAGCGACGCCCGCGACACCGCCGTCAGCTTCGACGACGTGTCGTTCGCCTACGGCGAGCGCTCGGTCGTCGAGGACGTGTCGCTGACAGTCGAGGAGGGCGCGTTCCTCGGCCTCGTCGGGCCGAACGGCTCCGGGAAGACGACGCTGTTGAAGCTCGCGATCGGCCTGATTCGACCCGACAGCGGCTCGGTCACCGTGTTCGACGACCCCGCCCACCGCCGGGGCGACGGGCGGCGCGTCGGCTACGTCCCGCAGGACGTCGGCGGCGCGAGCGACGGGATGCCGATCACCGTCGCCGAGGTCGTTCGGATGGGGCGCTACCCAGGACGACTGTACCGCCGGTTCGACGCCGACGACCGGCATGCGGTCGCCGCGGCGATGGACCGCGTCGGCATCGCCGACCTCGCCGACCGTCGGATCGGGCGGCTCTCCGGGGGGCAACGCCAGCGGGCGTTCATCGCGCGGGCGCTGGCCGCCGAGGCTGACCTGCTCGCGCTCGACGAGCCGACCGTCGGCGTCGACGCCGAGTCGCGCGAGGCGTTCTACGAGTTGCTGGGCGAGTTGAACGCCGAGGGGATCACGGTGGTGCTCGTCGAGCACGACATCGGCGTCGTCACCGCGCACGCCTCTGAGATCGCGTGTCTGAATCGGGAGCTGTTCTTCCACGGCGACCCCGACTCGTTCGTCGAGACGGACGCGCTCGCGGAGGCGTACGGCAACGCACACCACGTCGTCGCCCACGACCACCCATGACCGGCGTCACCTCCCTCGCCGCGCTCGTGGTCGCGGTGCCGCTCCTCTTCGCCGGCGTCGCCGACGCCGGCGACCGCGCGCTCGGTGTCCTCCTCGACGACCTGTGGGGCGGCGTGCTCGACGTGCTCGCGGGCGCGACGGGCGTCGACGTGCTCGCGTTCCCGTTCATGCAGCGAGCGTACCTCGCGGCCGTCTGCGTCGCGGTGGTGGGCCCGCTCGTCGGGAGCTTCCTCGTCCATCGCGAGTTGGCGATGATCGGCGACACGCTCGCGCACGCCGCGTTCGCGGGCGTCGCCGCGGGCCTGTTCGTCAACAGCGTCTTCGCGACGAGCGTCCCGCCGCTGGCGACGGCGCTTGTCGTCGCCGCGCTGGCGGCGCTGGTCGTCCAGACGCTCGTTGACTACGCGGGCACCTCCCGCGACACGTCGCTGGCGATGGTGCTCACCGGATCGTTCGCCGTCGGGAGCGTCCTGATCACCGCGACCGACGGCGGCATCGCGGTCGGCATCAACGCCTACCTGTTCGGCTCGCTCGCGACCGTTTCGCGGGGCAACGCTGGCATCTTGCTCGCGATGACCGTCGTCGTCGGCCTCGCGGTTGGCGCGGCCTACCGCCCGCTCGTGTACGTCACCTTCGACGAGGTGGGCGCCCGCGCCGCCGGGATCGACGCCGGGTGGTACACCCGCCTGCTGGCGGTGCTCACCGCGGTCGTGGTCGTCGGCGCCATGCAGATCATGGGCGTCATCCTCGTCGCCGCGATGTTGGTGGTCCCCGTCGCGACCGCAGCCCCGGTCACGGGGTTCAAGCGGTCGATGGCCGCGAGCGTCGTCGCCGGCCTCGTCGCCACCGTCGGCGGCGTCACGCTGTCGTACTGGTTCGACGTGGCCGCGGGCGGCACCGTCGTCCTCGTCGCGCTCGCGACGTACGTCGCCGTCACGGGCACCGTGCGGGGCCGCCGGCGGATCGCCGTCCGCCGGGATTCGGAAGCGACGGGCGTCGCTGCAGACGGCGGCGACAACGGGACCTGACTGCGTCCGAGCCACCGGCTTCTTGTGGAAACGCCGGCTGGTGCCGATATGGACACCCGCTCGCGAGTCCGCCTCGCGATCGCCCTCCTCCTCGTCGCCGCGCCGCTGTGGGGACCGGCGCTCGACGTGACCGGCAGCGACTACGTGTACCGCACCGCCGAGGTCGAGGTCGACGGCGGCGAGATCGCTGTCGACGCACCCGGCTTCTGGGCGGGACCGACCGACCAGATCGCGTGTCTCTCCGCGCTCGCGACCGCCGACCAGGACCCCGGCTGTTACCTCCAGTCGCGCCTCCGCGACGGCGACGTCAGCGTTGACTACCCGGGGATCGAGGCGTTCAACGGCGACCCCACCACGCCGCGACCGCGGTACGTCGTCTTCGGCACCGCCGGCCCCGTCTACGAGCGGACCCTGACATACGACCACGCCAACGGATCGTTCGTGTACGGGCTCGACCGCGTCGACCCCGAGACCGCCCTCGGCGACGTGGCGTTGGACCCGGAACGCGCACCATCCGCCGTCGGCGAGGCGCTCGACACCGGCGAGGCACGCCGGAACGAACCGCTCGACCGGGTTGACAGCGGGCGCATCTACAGTCACGAGGGCGAGTACGTGCTCGTATACGAGGACCGGGTGAGCGGACCGTTGACCGCACAGCCGGTCACCGAGCGCGTGTTCGAAGTGGCCGCGGTGCTGCTCGGCGCACTCCTGCTGTTCCGCGTCGGGCGCGACACCGCCGCGGCGTAGCGCTCCCGGAACCCGGCCGCACCGACCGCCTCCACAACTCTTACGCGCCGACGCCACACCCGGACGGTAGAGACCCCTCCATGGCGAACACCGACGCGCGCGTCGACATGACCGAGGGTGCGGTGACGCCACGGCTGTTCAGCCTCGCGTGGCCGCTCGTGCTCGGCAACCTCCTGCAGACCCTCTACAACCTCGCGGACGTGTTCTGGGTCGGCCGCGTCAGCCCCGAGGCCGTCGCCGCCGTCTCGCTGATGTTCCCCCTCTCGTGGATGTTCGTCTCCACGGCGATGGGGCTGACCGCCGCGACCATCGCGCTCGTCTCCCAGCACGTCGGCGCCGGCGACGACCGCGCCGCCGACAAGGTGGTCGCGCAGACGACGCTGCTGGCCATCGCCGTGTCGGTGACGCTCGGGACCGCCGGCTTCCTCGCACGCCGGCCCCTGCTGAACTGGATCGGCGCGGAGGGCCTCGTGTTCACCGAGGCGCTCGCGTACATCGAGGTCATCTTCCTCACCCTCCCGCTCACGTTCCTGTTCTTCGCCTTTCGCGCCTCCCTGCAGGGTGCCGGCGACACACGCACCGCGATGTGGATCGTCGCCGTCTCCGCCGGCGTCAACATCGTCATCGACCCCGTGTTCATCCTCGGCTTCGGTCCAGTCCCGGCGATGGGCACCCGCGGGGCCGCGCTCGCGACGTTCGTCGCCCGTGCGATCGCCGCCGCCGTCGGCGTGTACGTCCTGCTGAAGGGCGATTGGGGCATCCAACTCCACCCGCGCGATCTGAAACCGGACCCGACGGTGCTCCGGCGACTCGTCGACATCGGCTACCCCGGCACGCTCGACGGCTGGGCGCGCTCGTTCGCCGCGGTCGCGATGGCGGCGCTGGTCGCACGCTTCGGCCCCGCCGCGACCGCGGCGTACGGCGTCGGCGTCCGCCTCATGTCCGTCTCGTGGACCGTCGCCGGCGCGGTCGGGCAGGCGACCGCCACGGGCGTCGGGCAGAACCTCGGCGCCGGCACGCCCGACCGCGCGGGCCGCGTGGCGTGGACGGCCACGGGTGGGACGATGGCGGTGCTGTTGGCGGTGGGTGGGCTCGTCTGGGTCTTCCCGGCGGTCGCCATCCGCGTGTTCGTCGCCGACGCCGCCGTCGTCACGGAGGGCGTCTCGTTCCTCCGGATCACGGCGCTCGCGTGGGCGGCGTTCGGCGGCCTGATGGTGTTGCAGGGGCCTTCCGGGGCGCCGGCGACACCCGCACCGCGATGGGGCTGTCGCTGCTGTCGCGGTGGGGCCTGCGCATCCCGGCGGCGCTGGTGCTGGCCTACTCGTTCACCGTCGTCGTCCCCGGCATCGGCCCGGTGTCGGGGCTCGGCCTCGGGCCCGACGGCCTGTGGTGGGCGTGGACGTTCGGCGCCGTCGGCTCGCTCGTCGTCGGCGCGCTGTGGTTCCTGCGAGGGACGTGGACCGAGGGTGTGGTCGAGCGAGAAAACGAGGAGACGGTGGCCGACGACGGCGCGGACAGCGCCCCCGCGGTCGACGACGACTGAGCAGGCAGAAAAGAATCCAGAGCGTTCGGTCGGTTACTCGTCGAGTCGTTCGCGCAGCATCGCGTTCACGTCGTCCGGCGCCGCAGAGCCGCCCGTCTTCTGCATCACCTGGCCGACGAGGAAGTTGATCGCGCCGCCCTCGCCGCTGTGGTAGTCGTCGACTGCGTCGGGGTTCTCGTCGATGGCCTCAGCGACCGCGGTGGCGACCTCGTCGTCGTCCGCGGTGCCCAGGCCCTCGCGCTCGACGACCTCGTCGGGGCCGAGCCCCTCGTCGAGCATCGTGCGGAGGACGACCTCCTCGGCGTTCTTCGTCGTCACCTCGTCGGTGGCGACGAGTTCGACGAGGCGGGTGAACTCGTCGAGGCGGTGAGTCACGTCCTCGATGGCCATGTCACGGTAGTTCAGTTCGCCCAGGAGCGTGTCGGCGACCCACGCCGCCGCCAGGTCCGGGTCGAACTGTTCGGCCACGTCTTCGTAGAAGTCGGCGACCGCCTTGCGGGAGGTGAGCTTCGAGGCGGCCTCGTCGTCGAGGCCGTACTCTTCGCTGAAGCGCTCGCGGCGTGCGTCCGGCAGTTCCGGGATGGCGATGCGCTGTTTCCAGTCGGACACCTGCAGCGCCGGCAGGTCGGCCTCGCCGAAGTAGCGGTAGTCCTTCTCCTCCTCCTTCGAGCGCATCGAGACGGTGTTGCCGTGCGTCTCGTTGAAGTGGCGCGTCTCCTGTTCGACGGCCTTCCCGCGGCGCAGGAGGTTCTCCTGCCGGTTGCGCTCGTAGCCCAGCGCCTTCTCGGCGCCCTTGTGGCTGGAGATGTTCTTCACCTCCGTGCGGTTCGCAGACTCCAGCACCTCGTCGGCGATGGAGCCGTCGTCGGCGACCTCGCTGGCTTCGACCATCGAGAGGTTCGCGTCGATACGCAGCGAGCCGTCGCGGCTCGCGTCGAACACGCCGAGGTACTCCAGCACCTCCTCCAGTTTCTCGAGGAAGGCGCGGACCTCCTTCGGGTGGCGGAAGTCGGGTTCGGTGACGACCTCCATCAGCGGCGTGCCGGCGCGGTTGTAGTCGACCAGCGAGTAGTCCGCGCGGTCGACGGACGTGGTGCGCACGTCCAGATCCGCGGGGCCGTCGCGGACGTGGCGCAGGCTCCCGGGGTCCTCCTCCAGGTGAGCGCGGCGGACGTTCACCGTCCGACGGGTGCCCTCGTGGGAGAACTCCAGTTCGCCGTCGGCACACAGCGGCGCGTCGTACTGGGTGATCTGGAAGTTCTTGGGGAGGTCGGGGTAGTAGTAGTTCTTCCGGTGGAACCGGGTCTCCTCGGGGATGTCGGCGTCGAGCGCCTTCCCCACCTTCACGGCGGCCTCGACGGCCGCCTCGTTCAACACCGGGAGGGCCCCGGGGAGCCCGAGGCAGGTGGGACAGACGCGCGTGTTGGGCTCCTCGTCTTCGGCGGGGTCGGTCGAACACCCGCAGAAGATCTTGGTGTCCGTCTCGAGCTGGACGTGGACCTCCAGCCCGATGACGGGCACCAACTCGGCCCGCTCGGCTGCTCGTGCCATCGTTGAAGCGGGCTTTGCGACCGGACAGGTAAAGCCTGACGGGACGCCGATCCGTCGATTCGGTGTCCGTCGTCAGTCGTCGCGCTCGAACTGCGTCAAGAACACGCCCAGCGCGACGAGGAGCGCGAACGCCTCGACGGCGTCGCGGACGAGGGTCGTGAGATCGGCCCACGCCCGCCCGAACACGTCCCCGGGGACGGCGTAGAACAGGTCGGTGAACAGGTCGAACGCCGCGTACACCACTCCCGCGGTGACGAGGCCGAGCGCGTACACACCCATCGCGAGCACGGCGTATCGGACGATCCGTGCGATCGGGAGCGGATCGTCGGGGAGGAGTCGGTCGACTGCCGATCGGACACGGATGGCGACCGGGACGAGCGGGCCGGGGACGACTCTGACGAGCGAACGATCGGAGGGCATCGAGACAGAGGTCATCGCAGGCACGGTAAGCCCCTTGTGGTCACCGGGAACCAGCGGAGGGCACTACCGCGCGTACAACTTCGCGCCGAGCAATCCCGTCAACTGCGACCGGTCGGCGGGCGACACCGCGACGTACGGGTGCTCGACCGGGCCGAACACGTCGACGACGCGCCCGACCGTCGACAGCGACTCGTCGACGACCTCGCTGCCGACGCGGGCCGGTTCGGTCCCCTCGGGGACGCGCACGACGGCCAGTCCCTGTGCGGTGCGGACGACGTCGCCGACGCGCTTCACGGCGCCACCTCAGTCCCCGCGGATGACGCCGAGGTAGGCGCCGACCGCCTGCACGAGGTCGTTCTTCGCGGTCTCGTCGGTCCCCGTCACGACGACGCTGCCGCGGGGCTCGTACTCCCGACTGTACGTCTTGTCGCGTTCGATCTTCGCGTCGTAGCCGACCTGCTGGACGGCCTTCGCGATCTCGTCGACCGTCGGCTCCGACACCGCGAGGTCTTCGGGGACGCGTCGCCCCTCGGCGCGGGTGTACGCCGCGTCGAAGTAGGCGGGGTAGAGGACGTTCTCGACCATACGGCGAACGCCGGCGCCCGCGCGGAAAAAGGGTGCTATCGTCGGGCGACCGCGACGACGCCAGCCGGACCGCGGTCTTATCGCCCGCGCTCGGACTCGCGCTCGCGCCGGCGGCGGTCCTCCACGTCCTCCAGCGACTCCGTCTCCAACAGGCGGTCGAGTTTGCGCTCGAACTGCTCGTCGGTCAACTCGCCGCGCGCGTAGCGCTCGCGGAGGGTGTCGAGGGCGTCGCGCGTGTCGGGGTCCGTCGGGGGTTCCGCGAGGTGGTCGTCCGCGTCCTCGTTCGATCCGCTGAGGCCGTCGAGCCCGTTCACCTCCTCGTCCCACCACTCCTCGATGTCGTCTTCGTCGCCGAACAGCATCGCCGTCAGCGGGACGACCACGACGTAGCCGAACAGCAGCGCCGCCAGCCACCAGTCTTGCCCGGAGAACAGCGCCGCCAGCCAGATCCCCGTGACGAGGGTGCTGACGACGGCCGTCGCGTTCTCGCGGAGGCGGTCGGCGGCGCGCTCGTTCATGTGGGTTCGGTCCCCGTGGCGGGAGATAAAACCGAGGGAGGCGTCGATCGTCTGTCGATTACTGCTCGCGGCGCGCCAGCAGCGCCGAGGCGAGCACCGCCAGCACCGCCAGCACGACGCCGAAGCCGGGACCGGACGTCTCGGTCGCCGGCGTTTCGTCGACGACGCTCGGCGACGTGGTGTCGGTGATCGGTTGACTCTCCGTGGCCGTCGGCGTCCCGGTCCCCATCGCCGCCACCGCCTCCGCGCGCGTCTCGAACTCGACGGTCGCGGTCGCGTCGGGGTGGAACCCACGCGTCAGCGTCCGTACGCTCATGACGACCGAGCGCGGCGCGGGCTGGTTCAGCCAGTTGCGGTTCACCCGCACGGTGTTGTTGTTCTGCACCGCGGGCGTGCTCGCGTACGGCTCCTGCCCAACGAGGTACGAGGAGAAGTCAGTGACGACGAGGTAGTCGGGCGCCAGTTCCAGCACGACCTCGTCGTTGATCTGCGGGTAGCCGGTGAGGTCGCGCTCGGCGGCGACGTTCGTGCCGCCGGCGGCCTCGATCATCGCGGAGATGAACGTCCCCGACCCGGCGACGTAGCCGCCGCCGAGCGGGTACAGCGCGCGGACGTCCTCGGCGTCGGCGGTCGCCTCGCCCGCCGTCTCGACGTTCGCGGTCATCCACGCGTTCGCCTCGGCGGCGCCCTCGCAGTTGCCGGTCAGGCGACCGGTGCGCGTCGTCTTGGCCGCCACGTCGTCGACGGTCGTCGACTCGCGGAAGTGGTACACCGTCAGTCCCGCGTCACGGAGCGACTGGATCGTCTCCGCCGAACTCGCGTTCGGCGCGAGCACGAGGTCGGGGTTCGTGCCGACGACCTTCTCGACGCTGACGCCGAAGCCAGACGCAGAGACGTTCGTCCGCGAGTCGGCGCCGTCGAGGTACAGCGCGAACTGACTCAGGCCGACGACCTGCGCTTTCCCGCCGATCTCCCACATCGTCTGGGCCGCGCTGGGGTTCAGCGTCGTCACGCGGTCGGGTCGCTCGTCGAGCGTGACTTCGGTTCCGGTGGCGTCCGTGAAGGTCACCGGGAACTCGCAGGCCGCCGTCTGCGCGCTCGCGGCGCCCGTGGCGCTCGCTGGGTCCGTCGCCGGACCGGTCGGCCCCAGCGCGCTCGGCGTGCCTCCGTCGGTCGATACCGTTGATGCCGTCGCTGGCGCCGTCGTCGCCGCCGCGGCCCCGACCGCGGGGACCGCCGCAGCGACGAGCAGCAGCGCCGCGACCACGAGTGTCCGTGTCCGTCGTCGTCTCACGTCACCAGGCAACCGGACAAGACAATAAATATTTACCTAATGCAAACAGCCTTGAGTTCGTGACACGCATCTGGCGTCGAACCGCCGGCTACTCGGTCGCCCTCCTCGCGCTGTTGTGCGGGGTCGTCACCGTGAGCGCCGGCGTCGGGCCGGTCGCGGTGCCCGCGCGGTCGGTGGTGGCCGTCGTCGCCAACGCCGTCGTCGTCCCCGCGGGCATCGACTGGGCCGCCGGCACGGCCACAGGGAGCCCGGCGACCGCGGGGTTCCCGCTACAGGTGCAGTTCGTCCACCCGTTCGCGTTCCCGGTGTCGCAGACCCACGAGGCCATCGTCATGCGCGTGCGCCTGCCGCGGATCCTGCTGGCGGCGTTCGTGGGCGTGGGCCTCGCGGCCGCCGGCACCGTGATGCAGGGGTTCTTCCGCAACCCGATGGCCGACCCGGGCGTCATCGGCGTCTCCTCGGGCGCGGCCGTCGGCGCCGTCTCGTGGATCGTCGCGCCCTCCGCGCTGCTGGCGTTGCTCGGACCGCTCCGCCCGCTCCTCGCCGGCGGCGCCGGCCTCCAGATCGCCGCCTTCTGCGGCGCGCTCGTCGCCGGCTTCGGCGTCTACCTGATCGCCAGCCGCGACGGTCGGACCCCGACGGCGACGCTGTTGCTGGCGGGCGTGGCCGTTCAGACGTTCCTCGGCGCCGTCGTCTCGTACCTGTTGCTCCACTCGGGGGAGTCGATCCGCCGGGTGACGTACTGGCTGATGGGCCACCTCAGCGGCGCAAGTTGGAGCGAGGTGAGCGTCGTCGCCGTCCTCGTGCCCGCGCTGACGCTCGTCCTGCTGGCGTACGCCCGCGACCTGAACGTGCTCCTGTTGGGGGAGACGGACGCGCGCGCCCTCGGCGTCGAGGCCGAACGCAGCAAGCGCGCGCTGCTCGCGGTGTCGTCGGTGCTCACCGGCGTCGCCGTCGCCGTCTCGGGAGTCATCGGCTTCGTCGGCCTCATCGTCCCCCACGCGGTCCGCCTGCTCGTGGGGCCCGACCACCGGATCCTCCTGCCGACGAGCGCGCTCGCGGGCGGGAGCTTCCTCGTCGTCGCCGACACGGTCGCCCGCGCCGGCGTCGCCGAACTCCCAGTCGGCATCGTCACCGCCGCCGCCGGCGCGCCGTTCTTCCTGTACCTGCTGCGCACCCGGGAGGTGTACGACCTGTGAGCGACGACCGGTCGAGCGACCCCGAGGACTGCCCGATGATCGCCGTGCGCGACCTGGTCGTCTCCCGCGGCGGCGAGCGCGTCCTCGACGGCGTCTCGCTGTCGGTGGACCGGGGCGAACTCGTCGGCCTCGTCGGCCCGAACGGCGCCGGCAAGACGACGCTCGTCGCGGCGGTCAACGGGACCCTCACGCCCGAGGCGGGGACGGTCGAACTCGACGGGACCGACCGATCGACCCTCAGCCAACGCGAGGTCGCCCGCCTCGTGGCGACGGTGCCACAGGAGTCGAACACCGCCTTCGAGTTCTCCGTCGAGGCGGTGGTGGAGATGGGGCGGACGGCGTACGTCTCGCGGTTCGGGACGACCACCGAGGCCGACCGCGCCGCCGTCGAGCGGGCGATGGACCGGGCGGGCGTGACGGCGTTCGCCGACCGACCGGTGACGACGCTGTCGGGCGGCGAGCGCCAGCGCGTGCTGTTCGCGCGGGCGCTGGCCGGCGAGACGCCCGGCCTCCTGCTCGACGAACCGACCGCCAGCCTCGACATCAACCACCAACTGCGCACGCTCGAACTCGTCCGCGAAGTCGTCGACGACGGGAAGGCTGCGCTGGCGGCCATCCACGACCTCAACCTCGCGGCCCGCGTCTGCGACCGACTCGTCCTCCTGGCGGGCGGCCGGATCCGGGCGACGGGAACGCCCCGCGAAGTGCTCGGCGACGACGCACTCGCGGACGCCTTCGGCGTGCGCACGGCCGTCAACGACGACCCCGCGGTCGGGTCGCCGATGGTGACGGCGCTGCGCGACGACGAGTCCTGAGCGCCGTCGCCCGCTGGACAAGCGTGCTTGTTCTAACGCATCCACAATTGTTATGCTGGGCCGTCGGAGTTGTACGGCCATGCAACGGGACCAGCCGAACGAGCGGACGGGCGCCGGGAGCGAGGGTGGCGATCCGAGTGCGGCGGGGCGGCCGTGAGGCTCGTCGTCGTCGCCGGGACCACAGAGACGGCCCGGATCGACGGGATCAGCGCCGCGGGTGCGGACCCGGCGCTGATGCGACACACGCCAGGCGCCGACCTCGACGTGGTCGTCCACGGGGAGCCGACGCTCGCACCGGTGGTCCCCGTCAGCCCGACCGGCTGTCCGACTCCGGCGGTCGCCACCCGTGCTGCCTGCGAACTGCTCGGCTTCGACGCGCTCGCGGTCGACGCCGGCGTCGCCGGGCGCACCGGGGCGCCGACGGTCGACGTGGGATTCGGCCCCGGCGCGGACGTGCGCGAGGCCGAGGCGGTGTCGCGGGCCGCCGAGACGTACGCGAACGCCCGGGAACTGGGAGCCGCGCTCCCCGACGACCGGATCGTGGTCGGCGAGACCGTCCCCGGTGGGACGACGACCGCGCTGGGCGTGTTGACCGCTCTGGGCGAGGAGCCCACGGTGTCGTCGTCGCTGCCGGAGAACCCGCTCGACCTGAAGCGCCGGGTCGTCGCCGAGGGGTTAGACGCGAGCGGCCTCGCCCCCGGCGACGCCGCGGGCGACCCCCTGACGGCGGTGCGAGCGGTCGGCGACCCGGTGCTCGCGGCGGTCGCCGGACTGACCGTCGGTGCCGTCGAGTCGGGCACCGCGGTGACACTCGCGGGCGGGACGCAGTTGGCGACCGCGGCGGCGCTCGTGCGCCACGCCGGCGTCGAGGCGCCGCTGACGCTGGCGACCACCTCGTTCGTCGCGGACGACGACACCGCGGGCATCGCCGACCTGGCGGCGTCGCTGGACCTCGACGTGCGCGCGACCGACCCGGGGTTCGACGGGCGCGACCACCCCGCGATGGCCGCCTACGCCGCCGGGGAGGCGAAGGAGGGCGTCGGAATGGGCGGGGCACTGGCCCTCGTCGACGACGCGGACACCTCGATGGCCGCGTTCCGCGACCGCCTCGTCGACGTGTACGACCGCCTGCTCGCCGACGACGGCGGTGACGCCGACGTAGACGCAGACCGATGAAGGGGGTCGTGCTCGGCGGCACAGCGTCCGGCGTGGGGAAGACCGTGGCGACGCTGGCGACGATCACGGCACTCGACCGGGCCGGCCACGCAGTCCAACCGGCGAAGGCCGGCCCCGACTTCATCGACCCGAGCCACCACGAGCGCGTCGCGGGGCGTCCCTCCCGCACGCTCGACGTGTGGATGCAGGGCGAGGACGGACTCCGGCGCAACTACCACCGCGGCGAGGGCGACGTCTGCGTCGTCGAGGGCGTGATGGGGCTGTACGACGGCGGCGTCTCCAGCACCGCCCGGGTCGCGGCGGCGCTGGACCTCCCCGTCGTGCTCGTCGTCGACGCCAGCGCCGGGATGGAGAGCGTCGCCGCGACCGCGCTGGGCTTTCGCGAGTACGCCGCCCACGCCGGCGTCGACGCGGACGTGGTCGGCGTGATCGCAAGTCGCGCCCACGGCGGGCGCCACGAACGGGGGATCCGCGAGGCGCTGCCCGACGACATCGCGTACCTCGGCCGAGTACCGCCGGACCCGGATCTGGAGATTCCCGACCGCCACCTCGGCCTCCACATGGGCGCGGAGTCGCCGGTGCCCGAGTCGGCGCTGTCGGCCGCGGCCAACCACCTCGACGCCGACGCGCTGGTGGATCTGGCCCGCACCCCGCTGCGACCGACGGCGGCGGAACCGGCCCGCGAACGGACCCACGCGCGGGTCGCCGTCGCACGAGACGCGGCGTTCCGGTTCTGCTACCCCGCGACGCTGGAGCGACTGGCCGAGCGCGCCACGGTCGTCCCGTTCGCGCCGACGACCGACGACGCGCTCCCCGACTGCGACGCCGTCTACCTCCCGGGGGGCTACCCCGAACTCCACGCACCCGCGCTGGCGGACTCCAGCGCGCTGGCCGACCTCGCGGCGCGCGCCGCCGACGGCCTCCCCGTGCTGGGCGAGTGTGGGGGGCTCATGGCCCTGGCGGAGTCGCTGACGACCGTCGACGGCGACACCCACGCGATGGCGGGCGTCCTGCCGGCGACGGTCCGAATGCACGAGCGGTACCAAGCGCTGGACCACGTGGAACTGCGTGCCCGCGACGACGCGCTCACGGCCGCCGCCGGCGGGATGCTCCGCGGCCACGAGTTCCACTACTCGTCGGCGGACGTCGCCGCCGACGCCCGCTTCGCCTTCGAAGTCGTCCGCGGCGACGGCATCGCCGACGGACTCGACGGCCTGCGGGAACACCGGACGCTCGGGACGTACGCGCACGTCCACCCCGAGAGCGGCGCGTTCGACGCCTTCCTGGAGGCGATCTGAGGTGCCGGGCGTGGACGGGACGAAGAACGCGGGTGACGACGTGACCGGAGACGAGGGAGCTGCCGGGCGGGTCGCCGCCGTCTCGTTCGACCTGTTCGGGACGCTCGTCAACGCCGACCGGCCCGCGGATCCGGCGACCGCCGTCGCCCGCGAACTCCGCGAACGCGGGGTCACCGTACCCGACGACTGGGCCGCCGCGTACGCCGAACCGCACCTCGACTACGACGACGGCGGCGAGCGCCCGCTCCACCACCACGTCGCCGCCGCGCTCGCGAGTCGGACCAGCCTCGCGGAGCGCGAGGTCGTCGACGACGCCGCCGTCGCGGTGCGAGCGGCGTTCGACGCACCGGTCGAGACGCGCGACGGCGCCGTCGAAGCGGTCGCCACCCTCGCCGAGCGCTACCCGGTCGGCGTCTGCTCGAACTGCAGCGTTCCGGGCCTCGTCCAGCGGACGCTCGACCGCTCCGCGCTCGACCCCGGGGCGTTCGAGACGGTGACCGCGAGCGTCGACTGCGGGTGGCGCAAGCCGGACCGGCGGGCGTTCGCGACCGTCGCCGACGGGTTGGGCGTCCCCGTCGACAGCCTCCTCCACGTGGGCGACGACCCGGCGACCGACGGCGCCGTCGCCGACCACGGCGGGGTCGCGCTGCTCGTCGACGACGTGCCGCTGCGCGACCTGCCGGCGACGGTGGAGGCACGATGGGGCTGACCGCGCTCGCCGCCGTCGCGCTGGCGGCCGGCCTCGACGCGACCGCCGAGGAGTTCCCGGGCCAGTCCACCCGGTCGCGCTGTTCGGTCGCGTCGTCGACCGAGTCAACCGCGAGTGGGCCAGACCCACAGCGGTGGGAGTCGCTGTCGCGGTCGTGCTTCCGCTGGCGGCTGCCGCGGTCGCGTGGGGCGTCGTCACCGGCGTCGAGCGACTCGTCGCCGCGGTCGTCGTCGGCCCCGGCGGCGCAGTCGCCGCGGCGGTCGCGACGGCGGTCGTGGCGGGCCTCGCGCTGTTCGCGACGACGAGTCTGCGGATGCTCGTCGGGGCCGCCCGCGAGGTGGTCGCCGCCAGCGAGTCCGACCCCGCGGCCGCGCGGGCGGCGTCGCTCGCGCTGGTGGGCCGCGACACGTCGTCGCTGTCGCCCGCCGAACTCCGGAGCGCGGCCGTCGAGAGCGCCGCCGAGAACCTCGCCGACGGCCTCGTCGCCCCGTTGCTCGCCTTCGCCGTCGGCGCGCAGGCGTCGGTCGCGGTCGGCGTCGCCTGCGCCGCGTGGGTGAAGGCCGTGAACACGCTCGACTCGATGCTGGGGTACCCCGACACGCCACACGGGACCGCCAGCGCCCGCCTCGACGACGCGGTTATGTGGGTCCCCGCCCGCCTGTCTGCCGTGTTGCTCGCGACCGCCGCGCGGTCACCGACCGCGCTGTCGACGGCCCGGCGCTGGGCGCGCGCCCCCGCCTCCCCGAACTCCGGGTGGCCGATGGCGACGACCGCCGCCGCGCTGGGGGCTCGCCTGCGAAAGCGCGACGCCTACGACCTCAACCCCGACGCGCCGCTGCCCACGCCGGCGACCGCCCGCACCGGCGTGCAGACGGTGTCGGTCGCGGGGTGGCTCGCGTTCCTGCTCGCGGGGGTGGCGGCGTGGCTGTGAGCGCGGTGGCCGCCCTCCGGGGCGCGCTCGGCTTCCTCTCGCGCGTGCCAGTCGGCCACAGCGACGCTGGCTGGGAGGCGTTCCGACGGACCCCGACGGCGATCCCGGCGGCCGGCTACCTCATCGGCGCGCTCGTCGCCGGCGTCGCCGTCGCCCCCGCCGTCGTGGTGGGGCTGCCGGCGCCGACGCTCGCGCTCGCGCTCGTCGCCGCCACGTACCTCCTCACTGGAATCACCCACGTCGACGGCGTCGCGGATCTGGGCGACGCGGCGGTCGTCCACGGCGACGCCGACGCCCGCAGAGCCGTGCTGAAGGACACCACCGTCGGCACCGGCGGCGTGCTGGCGGTCGCGGTCGTCGTCGGTGGCCTCGCGCTCGGTGGCCTCGGACTGGCGTCGCTGCCGCTGGGCGCCGCCGTCGCGGTCGTCGTCGCCGCGGAGGTGGGCGCGAAGGCCGCGCTCGCGACGCTCGTGTGCGTCGGCCAGTCGGCCCACGAGGGGCTCGGGTCGGCGTTGACGGCGGAGTCGTCGCCGAGGGCCGCCCTCGGCGTCGCCGTCGTGGCCGCGCCGGTCGTCGCGCTGACGTGGCCCCGTCCCGCCGTCGGCGTCGCCGTGTTGCTCGCGGCCGGCGCGGTCGCCGCGGGGACGCTCCGCTGGTCGCGCGCCCGCCTCGGCGGCGTCAGCGGCGACGTGTTCGGCGCGACGAACGAACTCGCCCGGGTCGCCGGGCTCCACGCGGGGGTGGTCGCGTGGACGCTCTCGTGATGTGTGGCGGTCGAGGCAGTCGCCTCGGCGGCGACACGGAGAAGCCGCTGGTGCCCGTCGCCGGTGAGCCGATGGTCGAGCGTGTGCGCCAAGCGCTGGCGGCCAGCCGAGTCGAACGGGTGTTCGCAGCAGTCTCCCCGCACACGCCCACGACCCGCGAGCACCTCGCCGGTCGCGCAGACGTGACCGTGGTCGACACCCCCGGCGACGGCTACGTCGCCGACCTGGGGACGGCGCTGGAGCGGGTCGGTACGCCCGTCGTCACCGTCGCGAGCGACCTCCCGCTGCTGGCCGGCGACCACGTCGACTGCCTCCTCGACCGCTTCGCCGCGGGCGACGGCGTCTCGCTGGCGACGTACGTCCCAGTCGGGGTGAAACACGAGGTCGGCGTCAGCGCCGACACGACGACGAACGTCGACGGGCACACGGTCGCCCCGACGGGGCTGAACCTCGTCGCCGACGGCACGGACGACGAGGCGGTCGTGGTCGCGGACGACCGCCTCGCGGTGAACGCGAACCGCCCGCGCGACCTGCAGGTCGCGGCGGCGCTGCTGGAGGGTGATCGATGAAGTTCGACGCCGCGCGTGACGAGCCGCGAACGCCCCACGGCAGCAGCGACGACCCCGCAGTGCTCGACTTCAGCGCCAACTGCAACCCCGAGGTGCCCGACGGCGTCGAGGCGGTGTACCGGGAGGCGTTCGCCGACGCGCGGACGTACCCCCCGGAGCCGCCCCGCGACTACCGCGCCGCCGCGGCGGCCTACGTCGACTGCGCCCCCGACGACGTGGTCCCGACGCCCGGCGGGCTGGCGGCGATCCGACTGACGATCGATCTGGCCGTCGACCCGGGCGACTCGGTCGCCGTCCCGTTCCCGAGTTTCGGCGAGTACGCCCGCGAGGTGCGCCTACAGGGCGGAGTACCGACGTTCGTCCCGCAGGCGGAGGTCCTCGAAGTCGACCCCGCCGACCACGCGCTCGTGGTCGTGTGCACCCCGAACAACCCGACCGGGAACGCGTACCCGGACGACGACCTGCGCGCCCTCGCCGCGCGGTGTCGCGACGCCGGGACGCCGCTGCTCGTCGACGAGGCGTTCCTCGGGTTCACCGACCGACCGTCGCTGGCGGGCGCCGACGGCGTGGTCGTCGCGCGCTCGCTGACGAAGCTGTTCGGCCTCCCTGGGATCCGCGCGGGCTTCGCCGTCGCGACCGGTGAGTGGGGCGCGGCGCTGGCGAACGCCCGGCGCACGTGGAACCTCGGGGCGCCCGCGCTGGCGACCGGCGCCTACTGCATGCGACAGGACGCGTTCGTCCGGGAGACTCGCGACCGGGTCGCGAGCGAACGCACACGGCTGTCGACGGCGCTCGCGGACGCCGGCTACGGCGTCCACCCGTCGGACGCGCCGTTCCTCCTGCTGGACGTCGGCGACCGCGCGGTCGACGCGGTGCTCGCACACGCCGCCGACGCGGGCGTGGCGCTGCGCGACGCGACGACGTTCCGCGGACTCGACAGCCACGTCCGGGTGGCCGTCCGCCTCCCCGAAGAGAACGACCGCCTACTGGAGGTGTTGCGTGGCGCCTGACCTGCGCGTCCGCGACGGCGTCCTTGAACTCCGCCGCCCGGCCACGCGCTGGCTGTCGACGGGGTTCGCCGGCGGCTTCGTCGACGCCCCCGCCGCGTACAACGTCTCCGTCCCGGAGGGGTGGGAGCGCACCGACCTCGACGCGTACGTCGCCGAGCGACTCGCCGGCGCCGGCTTCGAGTCCCCGCCCGACGGCCCGGCGCTGTTGACGGGCGTCGACATGCGCCACGCGCGGGCCGCCCGCTCGGGGCCCGTGCTCGCGGTCGCGACGGCGGGCGTCTCCAACCCCGCGGCGCTGCCGACGGCCGACGACCGACCGGTGGGCGTCGAGGCCGACGCGGTCGCGGGGGCGGATCCCGCCGGCGACTCGACCGGACAGGCGTCCGCCGGATCCCGGAGCGACGGCGCCGACGGGCCGGGTCGCGGCACGGTGAACGTCCTGCTCGCGACCGAGCGCCGCCTCGACGACGGCGCGCTCGCGAACCTCGTGAGCGTCGCCGCCGAGGCGAAGGCGACCACCCTGTTGGCGGCGACGGGGTTCCCGGGGACGACGACCGACGCGGTGGTCGCCGGGAGCGCCCGAGACGGCGAGCCCGCGCCGTTCTCCGGGAGCGCGACCGACGTTGGGAGCGCCGCCCGGGCGTGCGTCCGCGACGCCGTGCGTGCGAGCCTCGACGCGCGGTACGCCGCCGGCGACCGCGCTTTGCCAGCGTCCGTCGCCGACGCCGAGTACGGCGTGGTGACCGACCGTGAGACGGAGGTGTTCCGTCCGTGAACCGACCGACTACCGAGACCACAGCCACGACACGACCATGACCGACGACACACACGAGACGACCGACGGCGACCGGACCGACGCGGACGACGACCGCCACGCGAACACGCCCGGGAAGGGCGTCGCCCCCGACGCGCGGGGGATCGAACCGAGCGCCCCCGAGGAGTTCGGCCTCGTCCAGACGTGGTGGGGCGACGGCAAGGGGAAGACGACCGCCGCGCTCGGGATGGCGTTCCGCGCCGCGGGGCACGGCTACCGCGTCCACCTGCTCCAGTTCATGAAGGGCGGCGCCGCCAGCGTCGAGGACGTCCGCGGCGAGTACAACGCCATCGCGGCGATGCCGGGCGTCACCTACGAGCACTCGGGCCACTACGGCTGGCACGGGATGGCCGACGGCACCGACGAGGTCGACCACGCCGCCCGCGCCGAGGGCGGGTTCGAGCGCGCGCAGACCCTGGTCGACGGCTGGGCCGACGCCGACCTGACGGCGCCGCTGGCGCTCGACGGCGCTCCCGAGGCCGGCGCCCACATGCTGATCCTCGACGAGGTGGTGTACGCCGCCAACCGCGGGCTCGTCGACCCCGACGACCTCGTCGCGCTCGCGGAGTCGAAGCCCGACGCGCTGGAACTCGTGCTCACGGGCGGCCACGAGGAGCCAGAGTACCTCTACGACGTGTCGGACCTGGTCACGAACGTCCGCAAGGTGAAACACCCGTTCGACGAGGGCCACCGCGCCCGGAAGGGCACCGAGTACTGATGGTCGACGGCACCGGCGGCGGCGAGCGGGTCGGCGGGCGCGACGAGCGCGGCGTGGTCGGCGACGACACAGACGACCCCGACGACGGCGACGCCGCGACGCTGCTCGTCGCCGGCACCGCCAGCCACGTCGGGAAGAGCACCGTCGTCGCCGGGATCTGCCGCCGACTCGCGGACGCGGGCGTCGACGTCGCGCCGTTCAAAGCCCAGAACATGAGCAACAACGCCCGCGCCGTGGCGACGCCCGACAGCGGCTGGGGAGAGATCGGCGTCTCGCAGTACGTGCAAGCACGCGCCGCCCGAATCGCGCCGACGACGGACCTGAACCCCGTCCTCCTTAAGCCCCGCGGCGACGGTGAGAGCCAACTGGTGATCGACGGCGAGGCCGTCGGCCACTTCGAGGCGGGCAGCTACTACGACGACCACTGGGAGCGGGCGCGAGACGCCGCCGAACGTGCCTACGAGCGCCTCGCCGCCGCTCACGACGTGATCGTCGCCGAGGGCGCCGGCTCCATCGCCGAGATCAACCTCCACGACCGCGACCTCGCCAACGTCGAGACGGCACGCTTCGGCGACGCGTCGATCCTCTTGTTGGGCGACATCGAGCGCGGCGGCGTGTTCGCGAGCCTCTACGGCACGCTCGAACTGGTCCCCGACGACCTCCGCGAGCGCGTCGCCGCGACCGCGATCACGAAGTTCCGCGGCGACGCGAGCCTGCTGGAGTCGGGCATCGCCGACCTGGAACGCCGGACGGGCGTCCCCGTCGACGCGGTGCTCCCGTACGACGACCCCGGCCTCCCCGAGGAGGACAGCGTCTCGCTCCCGCCGCCCGGCGAGCGTTCCCGCCTCGGCGACGACGACGGCGTCGCCGACGACCACGCGGTCACGGTCGGCGTCCCGCGCCTCCCCCGCGTGTCGAACTTCACCGACCTGTCGCCGCTGGCGCGGACGCCCGGCGTCCGAGTCGCGTACCGCCCGCTCGACGACGACCTCGCCGGCGTCGACGCGGTCGTCGTCCCGGGGACGAAGAACACCGTGGACGACCTGCTCGCGCTGCGAGCGGGGCGCCTCGGCGAGGCGATCCGGACGTTCGACGGGCCCGTGGTCGGCGTCTGCGGCGGCTACCAGATCCTCGGCGAGCAGATCACGAACGCCGCCGTCGAGGGTACCGGCGACGCCGAGACGGTCGACGGGTTGGGACTCTTGCCGGTGGTGACGCGCTTCAGCGAACAGAAGCGCGTAGAGGCGGTCACGGTCGCCGTCGACGGCGGCGCGGGGCCGTTCGCCGGCGTCGAGGAAGTCGTCTCGGGGTACGAGATCCACATGGGACGGACCGAGCCGACCGGGGACGGCGACCCGCTCGCGACGCCGCTTGAGCCCGGGAGCGTCGCCGTCGGCGACGTGGCGGGGACGTACCTCCACGGCGCATTCGAGACCGACGCCGTCCGGGAGGCGTTCGTGGACGCGGTGTTCGCCCACGCGGGGCGTGCGCGCCCCGACGACGGTTGCGACGCCGACGACGACCCGTACGACGCGGCGGCGGCGCTCGTGGGTGAACTCGACTTTGGACGGCTGTTCGGCGGAGCGGCGCCGTCGACGGTGGGCGACGCCGACGGCGCGGTCGACGAGGACCGGTAGCCCTTTTCGCGCGGCTCGCCGAGCGCGGGTATGTCAACGCCGTGCGTCCGCGCCCCCGTCTCGGCGGGCGAGACGACGAGACAGGCGCTCGCCGAGCGCGACCTCCTCGACGGCGACCGCGAAATCGCCGTCGAGGACGGCGACATCTACCTCCCGGTCGTCGACGCCGACGCCGCCCGCGAGGCCGGCTACGAGGTGGTCGCCCGCGAGACGACCGAGCGCGACGGGCCGACGCCACCCGCCGAGATCCTCGGCGTCGAACCCTCCTACGAGCGCCTCGGCGACGTGGTGATCCTCGACGAGGACGACCCCGAGCGCGCCCGCGAGGTCGCCGACGCCATCGTCGAGTCGGACGTGCCCTGCGAGACGGTCGTCAACCGCGCCTCGAAGGTCGCCGGCGAGTACCGCGTCCGCGAGTGGGACGTGCTGTACGGCGACGACACCGAGACCGTCCACCGCGAGTACGGCCACGAGTTCGCCCTCGACATCGCCGAGGTGTACTTCTCGCCCCGCCTCGCGACCGAGCGCCACCGCGTCGTCGAACAGGTCAGCGACGGCGAGCACGTCGTCGACATGTTCGCCGGCGTCGGCCCGTTCGCGGTGCCGATGGCCGCCCGCGGCGCCGAGGTGCTCGGGTGCGACGTGAACCCCGCGGCGATCCGGTACCTGCAGGAGAACGCCCAGCGCAACGGCGTCGCCGACCGGATCACCGCGCTGGAGGGCGACGTGCGCGAGACGACCGCCGACTACGACGACTGGGCCGACCGGATCGTGATGAACCTCCCGCACAGCGCCGACGAGTTCCTCGACACCGCGGTCCGCCTCGCGGGCGACGACTGCGTCCTCCACCTGTACGACATCACCCACGAGGACGACCCGTTCGGTCCGGGCGAGCGTGCGGTCCGGGCGGCGGCAGAACCCGCGGGGTACACCGTGGCGGTGGAGACGCGTCGGGAGGTGCGGTCGTACGCGCCCCACGAGGTGAACGTCTGTCTGGACGTGCGGATCCGACGGGCGTGAGCGGCGTGCGACACGGGAACACGGCGAGGCGTATTCGCAACCCTTATTCCCGTCATGGCAGTACGACTGATTGCACGCGCCGGTGTAGCTCAGCTGGCAGAGCGATTCCTTCGTAAGGAATAGGCCGAGGGTTCAAATCCCTCCACCGGCTCTTCTGTCGCTTCGTTCCGTGAGACCGTACCGACACCCGTCACCGACGGATCTGGTCGCGACACCACCGTTTAGTGTGGGCTGAGAGTAGCTCGACGCGATACCCTCCAGATAGTCGCACCTCGCCGTCGGGATGGTCGCCGCGCTCCTCGGACTGGCGCTGGCAACCGCCGGATTACTCGTCGGCGTCTGGCTCGGCTTCTACGCGCTCCTCTCGTTCTTCGGCGTCGGCGCCGCGGCGTCCGTCGCGGCGGGACGGTACCAGCCCGGGTCGGCGGTCAATCAGACGCCGAAGAAGAACGCGATGCCGAGGGTGACGACGCCCGCGAGCAGCAGTTGGAGCGGCCCGCCGACGCGGAGGTAGTCGGTGAACCGGTAGTTCCCGGGACCGTACACCATCAGGTTCGTCTGGTACCCGATGGGGGTCATGAACGCGCCCGAGGCCGCGAACGTCACCGCGAGGAGGAACGCGAAGCCGTTGGCCCCGATCCTGGAGGCGGTGTCGACGGCGATCGGGATCATCAACACCACGCTCGCCACGGGCGTGATGATACTCGCCAACAGCGCCGTCAGGACGTAGAACAGCGCCACCACCCCGAGGACGGGGAGGAAGTCGGCGCTCCCGACGAGCACCGACGCGATGAGGGCGTCGCCTCCCGTTCGCTGCATCGCGACGCCGAGGGGGAGGACGCCCGCGAGCAGGAAGACGACGTTCCACGACACCGCGTCGTAGGCGTCGGCGGTCGTGACCGTGCCGGTGACGACCATCGCGACGACGCCGCCGAGTGCGGCGATCACGATCGGCACGACACCGAGGGCGGCGAGCGCGATGACCGAGCCCAAGATCCCGAGCGCCCACGGGGTCTTCGGACTCAGCGGCGCGAGCGGCTCGGCCGGCTCCGCCGTCGACGGCAGTTCGTCGGCGGAGCGGTGGGTGACCAGCAGGTCGCCGTCCGACACGAGGTACTCGATGGCCTCGTCGGTCGTCTGGAGGAGGAGCGTGTCGCCGGAGTCGAGCGCCACGTCGTCGAGCGACTCGCGGACGACGTGCTTGCCCCGCCGGATCGCCAACACGGTCGTGTGGAGGGCGCCCTCCAGTCCCGTCGCCGCCACCGTCTTCCCGACGAGCCCCGAGTCCGGGAGGACGACGGCCTCGACGAGGGTCCCGGGCCCCTCGACGAGTTCACCCTCCCCGACCTCGTCGCGGTGGAGGAGCCGGAGCCCCGGCGCCTCGGTTAGGCGGGTGATCGACTGGAGCGTTCCTCGGACGATCAACACGTCCCCCACCTGGGCGGTTTGGTCGCTCGCCGGCGCCAGGTACGATTCGCCGTTTCGCTTGAGTTGGAGCAGGTCGACATCGTCGTCGCCCGCGAACGTCGCCTCGACGGCGTCGAGCGGCTGGCCGAGGACTGTCGCCCCCTCGCCGACGCGGACGCGCGAGAGGTACCGGTCGAGGTCGAACTCGTCGGTGAAGTCCTGGTCGGGTGGGATCCTCGCCGGGGTCAGCCACCGACCGACGGTGAGCAGGTACGCGCCCCCGACGACCAAGACGACGAGCCCGAGCGGGGTGAACTCGAACATCCCGACCGGGCGGCCGAGCAACTCCCGGGAGAGGTCGCTGGCCAGCAGGTTCGTCGACGTGCCGATGAGGGTGAGCGTCCCCCCCATCATTGCCGCGTACGACAGCGGGAGGAGGAGCTTCGAGGGGGAGAGTCCGGCCCGGTCGGCCAGCCCGGTGATCATCGGGATGAACACCGCGACGACGGGCGTGTTGTTGATGATGCCCGCGGCCACTCCGGTGGTCCCGACGGTGGCCGTGAGGAGTCGGCGCTCGTCGCCCCGCGTGACCCGCGCGAGCGCGACGCCGAGCCGCTCGACGATGCCCGTCTGCTGGACGCCCTCGCTCAGGATGTACATCGCGATGATCGTGACCGTCGCCGTGCTGGCGAACCCCTGGATGGCATCGGTCGCCCGGACGCCCGTCCACGGCTGGAGGACCGCAAGGGCGACGAGGACGGCGATAGCGGTGATGTCTGGGGGAACCGTCTCCGTGACGAAGAGGACCAGCGCGACCGCTACCAACGCGAAGACGACGAGCATTCCCACCGCCGGCGCGGCCATTAGATTGCATCCGGATTTCCACCAGGTGGTGTTATCCTTTGCTATGGCGTCGCCCGCACCGAGGGACGGGTGCCGTCGCCGCGATCAGTCGTCGTCGGCGGTCGGGGCGCCCTCGCCCTCCATCCGGTCGCTGCGGGGGCTGGGCGTCGCGGACGACAGCCGACCCGCCCAGCGACCGATGTTCTCCTGCACGTAGGTGTGCCCGCCCCACCCGACGGCGATGCCGACGCCGATGGCGATGGCGGCGGCGACGCCCCAGGCGATGGCCTGCGCGAACACGGTGAGGATGCCAGTGTCGACGCCCATCGTCGACAGGCCGATCACGAGCACCGTGAAGTAGAGGAACAGCCGGGTCGCGGTGGCGAACCACCCGGTGTAGACGTTCTCGGTCGCCGCCTCCGTGCGGGTGATCGCGTCACCGATGAAGTCGGCGACGACGAACCCGAGGACGATCACCAGCAGGCCCGCGACGAACGCCGGGAGGTACGACACCGCAGTCTGGATCCACTCCGACAGCAGCGGGATCGCGAGCACGTCCGCCGCCGCGAGGATCGCGACCGCGTAGACGAACCACTTGCCGAGCGTGCCGATCGCTCGTGAGACGGCGTCTTCTGTCCCGCCGAGGATACTCCCGAGTGGCGTCGCCAACACGGCCCGGTCCATCTCGACGCGGTCGGCTATCACGCGGACCACGCGGGCGACGCCGATGCCGATGAACCACCCGATCAGCAGGATGACCGCCGCCCCGAGGAGGCGCGGCAGGAACGCGATCGTCTGTGCGACAGTCTCCTGGAGGAACTCCGGGATCCCCACCTGTAGTAGCAGTTCGGACTGGGTGAACATATCCGGGTCGAACTGACGCGTCCGTTCGGTTTAGTTAGCAACTCCGGTCAGATCGGCGCCGAGAGCGGCGCAGTCGGCCAATCTGGCCTTACCGACGCCGACGGCGGCGAGGAGACGGTGACGAGAAGACGACGACGACCGCGACCCGTCGGGCGGTAGGGGAACCGTGTCGGAGAGCCGACGTGTTCGGGCGAGCGTCACCGGCTGTCGCGGTCGCCGAGTCCGAGGGTCCACCCGTCGAGCGACGACAGCGCCGGCGTGTCGAGCGCGTCGTCGAGGGGGTACGCCACGAGCGTGCTCGGCGTCGACACCCACGACAGCGGCGGTGCAGTGTCCGGGAGGAACCCGAATCGCGCGAGCACCGACGGGGAGAACGCGCCGTCGGCGACGCCGAGCACGTCCGCGTCGACTGCCGAGACGACGCGGTCGAGCAGCGCCACCTCGGCCGCGGTCCGGTCGGTGTCCCCTGCGGCGGGAGCGTCGCCGTCGTCGCTGTCTCCGCGGTCGCGCATCGGGAGCACGTCGACAAGCGACGCCCGTCGGATACCGTCGGCGTCGCCGCACCCGACGACGGCTCCGAGCACCGGTCGTCCCGCGCGCTCGACGGTGAACGCGGTGTACTCCCACTGGGGATTGTCGTACCGCCAGTCGAGGTACGTCTCGTCGCGAACGACGTGGAGGGTGTCGGGGACGGCCGACCGGTAGAGGTCCGCGAGCGTCCCGACCGGGACGTCGTCGTGGCGCCGCACCAAGAACCGGTCGGCCACTCGCGTTCCGAGACGGGGGAGTCGGAGGAGGCCGTCGGCGACCGTCCGTGCGAGGCGGTCGAGCGCCGCGTCGAACCGGCCCGCGTCGACGCCAGCGAGCGCCGCGGGGTTGGCGACGCGGTAGCGGGTCGTCACTTCGCCCACCTCCCGCCAGCCGTGTTTGAGGCTCCCGGGGAGCGTCGCGTAGTTGGGATAGTTGAAGAACAGCGCCTGCGGCGCCGTCGCGTACGCCGACTTCATGTACTCCGTCATCCGGGAGTAGATGCCGCGGCGACGGTGGTCGGGGTGGACCATCGTGTCTCCGGGCTGGAGCGCGAGGAACCGTTCGCCGCCGCGAGCCACCTCGAACCCCATGCCGGACTTCGTCCCGACGACGCGGGTGCCGTCGGTGGCGACGACGACGGCCACGTGGTCGGTGTACGGGTTGTCGACGTACTTCCAGTCGAACCACGCCTCGCTCCCCCCGTCGAGCACGCGTCGGTGGAGCGCGAGGTAGTCGTCGCGGTCGCTCGGTTCGAACAGCCGCACCGCGTAGCCGTCGGCGTCGTGGCGGGTCGCGTTGATCACGAGTCGTCCTCCGTCGGAGAGTCGCCGGAGCCGTCGGTCTGCGCTCGCGCCTCCACCTGCGGTCGGTCGCTCCCGAGTACAGCCGCCCGGTGTTCGTCGAGGAGCGGCGCACGACCCTTCGGGCCAGTCGGCGTCGCCGTCATCTTGATCGGCGACCCGGCGACGGTCGCCGACTCGCCGGTGCTCGGGTGGGGGAGGTCGACCAGCATCTCCCGTCGGTCGGCGATGCCCGCCTCGAACACGTCCGCCACGTCCTGGACGGGGGCACACGGCACGACCGTGTCGAGCGTGTCGAGCACCTGGTCGACGGTCCGCTCGCTGGTCCAGTCGGTGATCTGCTCGGTCAGATACTCGCGGTTCGCGAGGCGAAGCGACTGCTCGCGGTACTCGACCAGGTCGGGGCGGTCGATGGCGCGACACAGCGCGTCCCACTGCGTCGGTCCGATGGCCGCGACCACGACGAGGCCGTCTGCCGCCTCGAAGGCGTCGTACGGGAACAAGATCGGGTGGGCGTTGCCGACGCGCCCGGGGACCTCGCCGGTGTAGGAGTACTGGTAGACGGTCCGCTCGCACATCGACAACATTGCGTCGTACATCGAGGTGTCGACGAACTGCCCCTCGCCGGTGCGCTCGCGGTGGTGGAGCGCCGAGAGGATGCCGACGGCGCTGAGCACGCCCGTGAACAGGTCGCCGATGCCGACGCCGATCTTCGTCGGCGGATCGTCGGGCTGGCCGTTGATCTGCATGACGCCGGCCATCGCCTGCACGACGAGGTCGTAGGCTGGGCGGTCCTGCTCGGGGGTCGCCCCAGTTCGCGGGTCGCCGAAGCCGCGGATCGCCGCGTACACCAGCCCCGGGTTGCGGTCGTGGAGTCGCTCGTAGGAGAGGTCGAACTTCTCCATCGTCCCCGCGCGGTAGTTCTCGACGAGCACGTCCGCGCGGTCGACGAGGTCGAGGAAGTCCGCCCGGTCGTCCGGGTCGGTCAAGTCGAGTTCGAGGCTCGATTTCCCTCGGTTGATGCTCTGAAAGTAGCCGCCGTACGGTTCGTCCTCGCCGTGGAGAAACGGCGGCGTCCGGCGAACCCAGTCGCCTCCCGGCGGTTCGATCTTGAGGACGTTCGCCCCCATGTCCGCCAAGAGCATGGTACAGTACGGACCCCCGAGGACGCGAGTGAGGTCGAGTACCGTGAGATCGTCGAGGGAACCCATAGAACGACCATCCCGACCCGCGGGTAATGTTATTAAGGTTGGATTTCTCCGTAAGCAGTCGATATGCACACTGCCAGACCGTGACGGCGTCCGACCGAACTGGCGCGACCGACGCTGGCCGCGACGACGCGGTCGGTTAGTCCGACCGAACCGACCGACTGCGCCGAGTTCACGTCGCGGTCGACGGGGGGAGCACGGCGGTCGCGCGCGTCGGCGGAGCGAAACCCGGAAGCCGTTCACCCGTCAGGTACGGATATGCTCACGTTCATCGGCCTCGGCCTGTGGGACGAGCGCTCGGTCACCGTCGAGGGCCGAGAGGCACTTCGGGCGGCCGACCGCGTCTTCGCGGAGTTCTACACCAGTCGCCTCGTCGGTACGACAGTCGAGGCGCTCGAATCCCACCACGGCGTCGACGTCGAGGTGCGCGACCGCGCGGGCGTCGAACAGGACCCCGCTCCGATCCTCGACGCCGCCGAGGAGGGAGACGTGGCCTTTTGCACCGCTGGCGACACGATGATCTCGACCACCCACGTCGACCTCCGGGTGCGCGCGGCCGAGCGCGGCATCGACACCCGCGTCATCCACGGCGTCACCGCCCAGTCGGCGGCCTCCTCGTTGACGGGGCTGCAGAACTACCGCTTCGGCAAGGCGGTCACGCTCCCGTTCGAGTACGCTCACGGCGCCGACGGCACGCCGCAGTCGGTGATCGACGGGATCGAGGCGAACCGCGAGCGCGGTCTCCACACGCTCGTGTACCTCGACATCAAGGTCGCCGGCTCCTCGCCCGCCGGCCCCGCCGAGGGGGAACCCGACGAGTACATGACCGCCGACCACGCCGCCGCGGCGCTGGCGCGCGACTGGGACGCCGACGCCGTCGGGGTCGCGGTCGCCCGCGCGGGCAGTCCCGACCCGGTCGTCGAGGCCGACACGCTCGCGGCGCTTGGCGAACGCGACTTCGGCGACCCGCTCCACATGCTCGTGGTCCCCGGGGAGTTGCACCACCTCGAAGCCGAGGCGCTGGCCGAGTTGGCGGGCTGTCCAGAGTCCGCGTTACCGGACTTCGACTGACCCACGGGCGAACAGCGTCAGCGACTCGTCTCGTCGCCCGGTCGACGGCCACCGTCGGTCTCGACCGGGTCGCGCGGGAGGTCGAGCGCCGACAGCAGGTCGTGCTCCTCCTTGGTGATCATGTAGAGCACGTCCTCGATCACGGTGACGAGTTCGGGGAGTTGCCGGACCACGAGGTAGGTGATGCCGACGAGCGCGACGACCGCGAGCACCTGCGAGATGACGCGGTCGGAGAGGAAAAACGACACCATGTACGGGTCCGAGGAGCCGAACAGCAGCAGCACCTCGTCGACGAACACCTGGAGGTACTGGTTGCCGAAGGTGATGCCGATGAACGTCGTGCGCAGGACGTTCAACAGCCAGATGATCGGGATAGACACCGCGAGCGCGCGGAGTTTGCGCCCCAGCGGCGCCCGGACGGCGGCGATGAGGCCGACGAAGATGGCCATGCTCCCGAGGCCGGTGCACGCGAGGACGATTTCGAACAGGAGGCCGTGCCCCTCCGGCGTCGTGAACAAGTACGCGTTGTCGTAGCCGAGGATCGGACCGGCGACGCGCTCCGGCTGATACCCGAACTGCGCCATGAGCCAGCCGGTCTGCTCGGTGACGATCATGATGAGGCCGTGCTTGAGCGGCTCGACCGTCTCGAACGGGAAGTAGACGACGCCCATCGCCGCCACCGCTCGCGAGAGGACGTGCAGCGAGTCGCGGCCGTTCCACAGGAGCCAGCCGGCGTACAAACACGCCGGTACCGCGGCCAGCGAGAGGATGCCCTCGACGTAGCTCTGTTGGGTGAACGCGAAGTGCGGGAACAGGAGGAGCCAGAACACCGCGAACAGGCCCCACCCGCCGGTCGCGAGCGCGCGCTCGGGGGCGACCGCGAGGCCGTCGAGGCGGCGACGAAGCGGCGCCAGCGGGCCGGTTCCCGCGCGGCCGCGACGGAGGGCGTCGACGGCGGCCGACGAGAGGAACGTCGCGATCACCACCCACCCGAGCAGGTCGGTGAAGGGACTCGCCATTCACTCTGAGAACGGCGCTGGCGGGTAAAGCCCTTGTCGTTCAGTGTATCGGTCACGCATCGCCAACGCGCGACGGCGCCGTCGCTCGTCGGTGTGGCGCGTCGAAAGAAAGTCCGCGTGAAGCGGAAACGACCGGGTTACGCCCGGTCAGTCGTGGTTCGCTTAGTTGTCGCGGCGGACTGCCAGCAGCGCAGCGCCGATGAGGGCGATGACTGCGAGGACAGCGCCGAAGCCGGGCGTCGACGTCGAGGTCGGCTCGGCCGTGGTGGCCGGCGGCTCGGACGTCTGGGCCTCAGTCGTCTGAGCCTCAGTCGTCTGAGCCTCAGTCGTGGTGGCCTCCGTCGTGGAAGCCTCCGTCGTGGCGGCCTCCGTCGTGGCGGCCTCCGTCGTAGCGGCAGCGCCGACGACCTCGCCGTCAGCGGAGGCGACCTGCGTGCCACCCTTGCGGACGGTCACCGAGAACTCGTCGCCCTCGGCCTGATCCGAGAAGTCGAACGAAGCGTTGTAGGTGCCGTCAGCCTGGACGGTCACCGTCTGCGTGTTGAAGAACCGCGGCTGGGTCTCGCCCGTGGAGCGGACGCGGACCGTCAGCTCGGTACCGGGCGCAGAGTTAGCCTCGCCGGTGATCATCTGGTCGGCAGCGGCCTCGACCTGAACCGGGTCGTTGTCGAGGGTGATGTCCTCGGACTCGACCTCGAAGGTCGCGTTGACGGACTGCTCGTCATCCTCCTCGGAGGAGCCGAGCAGACGGTCGTCGGCGACCGTGAAGGTCGCCTCGAACTCGTCACCGTCAGCCAGGTCGACCTGGTTGCCGTTGCGCGAGACGTTGAGCGCGCTGTCGCCGGTGTCGACCGCGATGTAGTAGGCACCGTCGCCCTCGACGAGGGTGACAGCGCTACCCGAGTCGGTCACGTTGATGACCTTGGGGTCGCGGTTCTGGACCGGATTCGTCTGCTCGACGGTAACCTCGAGCGCACCGCTCTGGAGCGCGTTGGTGAGGCTACCCTCGGAGTCGACGACACCCGTCAGGCCGGTCGCGGTGACCTGGTGGATGACGTAGTCACCCGAGGTGATGGTGTCGTCCTGCGTCACGAGGCCGTCCTCGATGAGCGAGGCGATGTCGGACTCCTCGACACCGTCTTCCTCGTCAGCGTCCAGCTCGGCCGCGCCGGGCGCGGTCCAGAGCTGCATGCTGTCCGTGGAGCGCTCGGCGATGAACAGCGTGCCGAGGTCCTGCGGCGATTCGGTCGTCGTGGAGACAGAGCTGGACGTACTGACGGAGATCGTGTACTCGCCCTGCGCGAGCATCGCGGTCACGTCAGTCTGGTTGTCCGTGCTGTCGAAGGTGACGTCGTCCTCACCAGCGGCGGAAACGACCGTACCGAGGGAGTCGCTCCCAGCCGTGTAGGTGTTGAACTCGACGGTGACTTCGCCGTCATCGTCGGTGTCGGTGAACGAGATGTTCGCCTGGTACCCGTCGTCGTCGAGGGTACCGATGACGAGCGTACCGCTGCCGCCGGCCGCGGCACCGCTCAGCGAGATGTTGATCTCAGCGACGTCGCCCTGCGGGACCTCGACGTTCGGGTTACCGAACTCGGCCTCGCCGGCGCCGATGTCGTTGACATCGATGCTCGCGCTGGACTCTGCCGTCGTGTCCGTGACGTCGAGCGTGAAGTTGTAGCTACCGCCGTCGATGTCCGAGAAGTTCGCCTCGGACGTCTCCTCACCGTTGTCGACGGTGATCTGGATACCGTCGTCGTCGTCCGTCTCGTCGTCGCCGTCAACGTCGACGTCCGTGCCGTCGAAGTTGTCGTCGAAGATGTCGACGAGTTCGTCGTCCGAGAGGTCGTCAGAGGTGACGTACACGTCGAACGTCTCCTGACGGTTGCTCGACTCGACGGTGAAGTCGACACCGGTCGTACCGGCGTTGTCGACGGAGTCACTGTCGAACGACGCGTCGAAGGCCATGTTGCGGACGGTGAACGTGATGTCCGCGCTGCCCGGGTTCGAACCGTCGTTCGAGATGAAGTAGGTCGTACCCGTCTCGAGGCCCGACGTGCTGGCGTTGACCCAGCCGTTGTTGGCGTTCAGCGAGCGAACGGGCGAGCCCGTCGAACTGTCGACACGCTCGTACAGGAAGTACCCGCCGTCGCTGTAGGTGTTACCGCTGGTGTCCGCATTGGCAGCGTCGTAGGACGCAGTCTGACCCTGGAAGACCAGGCCACCGTCCGTGAAGGTGGTGTCGTTGTTACCGTCGTCCGCCACGATGTCGAACGTCGGCGTCAGGGCAGAAGCGTCATTGGAACCACCGGCATCGTCGATGGTGACGGTGACACCGCTGGTTTCACTGACATCCGAGAGGTCGTGGGTGACCTCAACCTCAATGTCACCAGCGTCGCTAGCCGCAGACCCATTCACATCAAGCGTGATGCGCGTGGAGTTGACAACGGTCACGTTGTCCGCAGTGATGTTGCCTGTTGTGTCGGTTACACTGGTGATGGTAGCGTCAGTGACGTTACCAGTTTCGTAGTCAATCGTAATCTCTTCGTCCTGCGCGTCTGCCGTAGTCACACTAAATGTGACCGTCTGCGTGGCACTCGCATTGCCCCGGTCGACATCGGTAACCGATGCACCGGACATGGAGTCCACGTCCGCGGCAGCCGACCCTGTGAACGCGACGGTGCCCGCGAAAACGGAGAACACCATCAGCGCCGCCAGGATCAGGGCGCGGATCTTGTCGTTATAGTCTGTCATGGTTTGATCTGAGTCGCACTGCAAGCGGCGGCAACACCGTTCGCCCAAGCCTGCTCCAGAGCGCCCGCGAGGCGGACTTGGCGAGGGATACTAACTGCTGTCACCATGGGTAGGGGTACAACGGGTACCAACACGGGTTCTTATAAATGTCTTGTGGTAAAGCGTCAGCCGTGATAACGCTTCACGCACCCGATTTCGGGGGGTACGAGCCCGGTCATCGATTTCGAGAATAAGTACTTTGTGGAGCGACCACGGGTGTCGCCGTGGTCGAACCGGCGCGAATCGCTGGCGCGCGGCGGTGCGGCGGTGCGGCGCGGGTCACAGTCGCCCGCGACGACGAGTGGCGGCGGGCGTTACAGCGAGTAGTGGACGATCTGCCGTCCGCACATCGGACAGCCTCGCACGCGCGCGGTCACGGTGAGTCCACAGTGCCGGCACTCGTAGTGGTCGATCTCCTCCCCCCCAGGTGAGACGGTCGTATTCATTCCCATCGTGGACACAGAATACGCCCCACATAAGTCCCACTGACGGTTTCGAACTGTTCCAGTCGCTGTCCGGATCGGTGCAACGGACGAAACGGTCGCCGCAGCGAGGGATCAGACGATTGCAGGCGGTTCCTGTATGTCGCCGAGAACGAGGTGGTCGGCGGGGGTTACCGCTCGATCAGTTCGATCTCGTGACCGTCGGGGTCCTTCGTGAACGCGTAGTGGTGGTCGCACGACTCGGGGTCGCGGTAGTCCGCGGACTCGCGGGTCAGCATATCGTCCCACGCGTCGTCGAGGTCGTCCACGCGCACACAGAGGTGTCCCCACGCGTCGCCCATGTCGTAGGTCCGCCCGTCGTAGTTGTACGTGAGTTCGACCGCCATCTCCTCGTCGGCGGCGCCCTCGGGCTTCATGAAGTAGTTCGCGAAGGAGTCGGCCTCCCACCGGCCGGTGTGCTCGTACTCGAAGGTGCGCGTCCAGTAGCCGAGCGCCTCGGTGGCGTCCTCGACGCGGATCATCGTGTGGTCGATGGACCAGCGCGCGCCGTGGTCGCGCTCGACGATCTCGATCTCGTGGCCGTCGGGGTCCTTGACGAACGCGTAGCCGGGGTTCTCCTCGGGCGGGCGGTAGTCCTCGACGCCCTCGTCCATCAGTTCGTAGTAGGCTTCTTCGACGTCCTCGACGCGGACGGCGATGTGGCCCCACGCGTCGCCCATCTCGTACTCGTGATCGCCGTGGTTGTAGGTGAGTTCGAGGATGGCGCCGTCCTCGTGCATGTCCTCCGGGCCGAGGAAGTAGTTCGTGAAGTCGCCGCCGTCCATCTCGCCTTTGATCTCGTAGTCGAGATGCTCGGTGTACCAGTCGAGCGACTCCTCCTCGTCCTCGATCCGCATCATCACGTGGTCGAGCGTGTACGCCATACGTGTGACAACTCCCGCGGCGTCGAAAAGGGTACCGAACGGGGAACCCACGCGGGGCGACGGCGCCGACCCGCGTCAGAACCGCTTCTTGCGTTTCTCGGGGACGTACCCCGGGTCGACCTGGGCCATGACGTCCGCGGCGGTGTCGTGGGTGAACGTCGGTTCTTCGTTCAACGAGAAGGTGTCCGCGCGCGTGCCCGTCTCCCAGCGGAGCGCGGCGCCGGCGACGCCGCCGGAAAAGGGCGTGAGCGACGAGCCGAACTCCGCGGCCAGCGCCTCGAGGAACTCCCCGCGGGTCGCCGCTCGCTCGTCGGCGTACTGCGGTTCGGCCTTGTTACGCGCGACGGTCGCGAACCGCCGGTCCGTCTCGCCGTGGCGGACGTGCCAGAGGTGGCTCGCGTAGCGGTAGCGGAGTCGGGCGGAGTCGCGCAGCGCGAGCGTCAGCGCCTCGTCGAGCGAGTGGCCCGACTCCTCGGCGGGCAGGTAGTCGAGGAACAGCACGTCCCGGTTGATCCGCTTGAGGGCGCCGGTGTCGAGGAGGTCCAGACACAACACGCCGTCGCCGTCGCGGACGCGCATCGTCGGGTGGTCGCCGCTCGTGTCGACGACGCCGGTGCGCGGGCCGACGGCGAGGCGGTAGGCCGCCCGCAGCGCGAACAGGTGGAACCACTCGGTTCGACCGCCGGGGGCGGCGTCGCCGGAGAGCGGCGCGGCGAACGCCTCACTGTCGACGACGCGGGTCGGCGACGCGTCGGCGGCAGGTGCGAGCGTGGCGTCCTCGCCGTCGGTGTCGCAGTCGGCACCGCGGTACTCGCGGGTCCGGATGGCGTCGGCGAGCACCGGCACGATGTCGACGGCCATCGGGACGCCCAGCAGCGGGCGCACCCCTTTGTGGGTGACGACGTACACGTCGGTGGTCGCGAACGGGACGAGGTTCTCCCCCAACTCGGCGAGCCGGCACTGCATCTCGGGGCCGCCGGCGATGTCGAACCAGTGCGGGGCGGTGACGGGGCCGTCGAAGTGCGTCCGACGGACGTACTCGTCCATCCGGTCGACGAACCGGTCGGGAGAGTCGACGTCGACGCGGTACACCTTGTACGACCGCTCGCCGGCACCGCGTCGGGTCTGTTGGAAACACACGAGCGCGTCGGAGTCCATTCGATCGGAGGGAGCCGTCGCGTCGGTGATAACGCTTCGGCACCGAACATCACGAGTGATTCTCACGGGCGCGCGGGCGGGGGATTTTGAGGGACGAGCCCGTCGTCGTCTGTCGTGTACTCCAGACATCACGCCGCGTTCTCGGCGGTCGTCGCCGCTGGACTCGTCGCCACGCTCCCGCTCGGAGACACGCTCCCCGTCGCGGCGGGGTGGTGGGCCGCCCTGACGGCGGCCGGCGTCCTCATCGACCTCGACCACTTCGTGATGGCGCGACTGGTCCGCGGCGACTGGGCGAACGCCAGACGAGCGCTCGCGAACCCCCGCGCCGCCGTCCTCGATCAGTCGGCGCTGTTCGACCCCGGCGACCTGTGGCCCCTCCAGCGCCTCCTCAGCCACGCGGTCATCGTCCCGGTCGCGGTGCTAGCAGCGTGGTGGGCCGGCGGCGTCTCGGGACCGGGCGTGACGCCAGCCGCCGCGGCGCTGGCGATGGCGGTGGTCCTCTACGTCCACGTGCTCACCGACCTGATATGGGACGTGTGGCGACAGGAGGGATACCACGAGAACGTCCGGCGAGTCGCCCGCGAGAGCGGTGCGAACGACCCCGGGACGGCCGAGTGACGCAGCCGGTGTCAGCGTCGATCCGGTGGTGCGTGCGTCCAGGCCAGATACCGCCACGCCGCGACCGCCCACAGCGCGAGCGTCCCGACCGGATAGCCCGTCCGGAGCGGTTGCAGGCCGAACGAGAGAGCGACAGATGCGTTGACGGCACCCGCCAGCACCAGCAGGCCGGCGGTGACACGCGGGTCCTCGCGGTCGACAAGCGCGAGTGCAGCCGACCCCACGGCGAGGAGCCAACACAGCGACGCCAGCGCCCACCGGTAGAGGAGCGGGTACCGAGACAGCCCGAAGTACGTGGGGAGGAGCCGCGGCGTGACGACGGGCGTCAGCGAGAGGCCACCCCACGCGAACCGGAAGAACGGGACGCTGCTGCTGGAGAACGTCTGGACTGACCACGGGACGAGCCCGCACACCAGCACCGCGGCGAGGACACGTCGCGGAGTCGCACGTGGGAGCCGGTCGACGGGGCTCGCCACGCTACTTCCGGGCGACGATGCGGAGCACGTCCTCGTCGGCGAGTTCGTGCCCCTGTCCCACCTGCTGTTCGTCGTGTTTCGCCGACGGCCCCGACACGCGGGCGAACTTGAACCGCTCGTCGAAGCTCCCCCCGAGTTTCGCGCAGGCGTCGCCGACGGTGTCGCCCTCGCGGAGCACGAGCGGCTCCTCGTAGTCGACGCCGCGCCCCGGCTTGTCCATGTAGATGCGGATGAGACCCAGCGCCTCGAAGATGCGCTCGCGCAGGACGTCGAGTCCCTTCTCCTCGACCGCGGAGATGAAGATGGCCTCCTCGGGGTCGATGTCGTGTGAACGGAGGTCCTCGTTCACCGTCGGGAGGTAGTCCTCCTCGATGAGGTCGGCCTTGTTGACGGCGACGATGGAGGGGAGGTACTCGCGGTTGTCCATCACGCCGTCGATGAGTTCGTCGATCGTGAGGTCGTGCGGGATAGTCACGTCAGCGTTGACGAACCCGTGCGCGCGGAGCACGTCTTTGATCGTCGCCTCGTCGAGCGAGACGGTGTCGCGCATCGTCACCTGGATGCCGTCCTTGTGCGTCTTGCGGACGGAGATGTTCGGCGGCTCCGTGTCGAGGCGCACCTTGTTCTCGTACAGTTCGTGGCGGAGACGTTCGTACTGGTCGATCTCGAAGACCGAGAGGACGAACACGACGAGGTCGGCGGTGCGGACGACCGACAGCACCTCCTTGCCGCCGCCGCGCCCGCCGGCGGCGCCCTCGATGAGGCCGGGCACGTCGAGGATCTGGATGTTCGCGCCGCGGTACTTCAGCATCCCCGGGTTGACGTTCAGCGTGGTGAACTCGTACTCGCCGGTCTCGCTGTCGGCGTTGGTGAGGGCGTTGATCAGCGTGGACTTGCCGACCGAGGGGAAGCCGACGAGCGCGACCGTCGCGTCGCCGGTCTTCTCGACGGCGTACCCCTGTCCGCCGCCCGAGGAGGACTGGTTCTCCAGTTTCTCCTTCTTCTGGGCGAGCTTCGACTTCAGCCGACCGATGTGGGCCTCTGTGGACTTGTTGTACGGGGTTTCGGCGATCTCCTCGCGGAGTTCCTCGATCTCGTCCTCCAGTCCCATCGCTAGCAGGTGGGCCGTCCGCGCGCCTAAACGCTTCCCTTCGACCGGGACCGCCCGCGGTCGGCCACCGACGCCACACGCCGCCGGGGCACCTCCCGAATCTGGCCGCGTGTGGCACGCTCGGCGGGCTACGGACTTCGGTACGACTATATCCCGGTAGACGCGATCTGAACCCAAGGACGGTATGCCGGATCCCTCCCGCCTCCGCGACAGTACGCAGATCGTCCTCCCCTGTGGGGAGTTGGAGGGCATCCAGCGGTCCGTCGAGTCCGAGTTCACCGTCTCCATCTTCACGAAGGACGGTCGCTGCCGGATCATCGGCAGCCCCGTCGAGATCAAGGCCGTCTCCGACTACCTCGCGCGCCACGGCATCACCCTCCCGTGAGCGACGCGCCGGCCCACCGGCGACCCCGAGCGTGATCGCACGCAGAACCGAGTGACCGTACCGACAGGCTTTGAACCGGCAAGCCCGTTGGTCGCGTATGGACGAGAACCCGGGATTGAGCGAGGAGTACCGACGGGCGAGCCCGTGGCCGCTGTTCGTCGCGCTCGGACTGCCCATCGCCGAGGTCGGAATCCTGTTCGGGCTGGTGCCGCTGGCGGTCGGGGGGCTGCTCCTGTTCTTCGGCTCCATCGCCGGCATCCTCCGGGAGAACCGCTACGTGTCGTCGACGTGGCGCGCGCTCGCGGCGCTGTCGCTGCTGGTGGTCGTACTTGGTCTCGGTATCCTCTACTACGACGGGGCGACCCAGTCGGACCTCCTCGTGCGCGCGTACTCGGTCCTCGGGACGGGCGTGCTGATGCTCGTCGCCGGCGTCGGTGGCGAACTGTTCGCGCGCGACGCCGACCCCGCGTTCTGAGCCGGCGGCTGAGCCCTCGGCAGGGGCAAGACGGCGGAAATGGACAAGGTATTAGGTCGCGCTGTGTAAGTGGCGCCCATGGCACGCATCTTCGACAGGGACACCCTGCTGGATCTGACGGTGAACGTCATCCCGCTGGGGATCATCCTGTTCTTCGTCGTCGCGTTCGTCCTCGTCGACCCGTTCGGCGGGCTGGACTTCTACGGGCGCGTGCTCCAGATGGGGCTGCTCGCGTTCCCGTTCGTCGCGCTCGCCATCCTCACGTACGTCTCGGGGAAGGCCATCGCCGGCGACGAGAAGCGCTCCGCGGTCTTCTTCCAGGGACAGGCGACGATGGAGGACGCCAAGACGAAACACGAGGTCGAAGCAGAGATCGAGGCCGAACAGGAGGCTGCCGACGCCGCTGCCGCCGACGCTGCCGACGCGGCTGACGCCGACGACGAGGAGTAGTCGTTCCGACCTCCGAACGACCGGATAATCGGGACCCGCCGGGCGGGGAACCCGAATCTTTCTTGTGCGTTCGACGCTGAAGCGTTTCCATGGAGACTACCGGCCAACTACTGCTGACGGTGCTCATGGGGGCGTTCCTCCTGGGCGTGGCGGCCTTCCTCGCACGGGTCGAGGACTGGCGGTCGTACACGCCCCTGGGCGCCGGCGGCGGCGCAGTGGGTGAGTCCGGCTACGGGCACGCGGAGAAGCCCGCCGGCCTCATCCGCTGGTTCACGACGGTCGACCACAAGGACATCGGACTGCTGTACGGCGCGTACGCGACCATCGCCTTCGTCGTCGGGGGGCTGATGGTGATGCTGATGCGCGCCGAGTTGACCACGCCCGCGACGGACGTGCTGGGCTCGGCGACGTTCTACAACTCGCTGCTCACCAGTCACGGCATCACCATGCTGTTCCTGTTCGGGACGCCGATCATCGCGGCGTTCTCGAACTACCTCATCCCGCTCATCATCGGCGCCGACGACATGGCGTTCCCCCGCATCAACGCCATCGCGTTCTGGCTGCTCCCGCCTGCGGCACTGCTCATCTGGGCCGGGTTCTTCCCGATTCCGGAGGTCATCCCCGCGCAGACCGCGTGGACGATGTACACGCCCCTCTCCGCGGGCGTCGGGAACGGCAACCAGATGAACGTCGGGGTCGACCTGATGCTGCTCGGTCTGCACCTCTCGGGTGTCTCGGCGACGATGGGTGCGATCAACTTCATCGCGACCATCTTCACCGAGCGCGCCGAGGAGGTCACCTGGGCCAACCTCGACATCTTCTCGTGGACGATCCTGACGCAGTCGGGCCTCATCCTGTTCGCGTTCCCGCTGCTGGGCAGCGCGCTGGTGATGCTCCTGCTCGACCGCAACTTCGCGACGACGTTCTTCGCCGTCGACGGCGGCGGTCCGATCCTCTGGCAGCACCTGTTCTGGTTCTTCGGCCACCCCGAGGTGTACATCCTCGTGCTCCCGCCGATGGGCATCGTGAGCTACGTGCTCCCGCGGTTCTCCGGCCGGAAGCTGTTCGGGTTCAAGTTCGTCGTCTACTCCACGCTCGCCATCGGCGTGCTCTCCTTCGGCGTGTGGGCCCACCACATGTTCGCGACGGGTATCGACCCGCGCCTGCGTGCCTCGTTCATGGCCGTCTCGTTGGCTATCGCCATCCCGTCGGCCGTGAAGACGTTCAACTGGATCACGACGATGTGGAACGGGAAGCTCCGCCTCACGGCGCCGATGCTGTTCTGTATCGGCTTCGTGAGCAACTTCATCATCGGCGGCGTGACGGGCGTGTTCCTCGCCTCCATCCCCGTCGACCTCGTGCTCCACGACACGTACTACGTCGTCGGGCACTTCCACTACATCGTGATGGGCGCCATCACCTTCGCCGGGATGGCGGGCATCTACTACTGGTTCCCGCTCGTCACCGGGCGCTGGTACCAGCGCACGCTCGCGAAGGCCCACTTCTGGCTGTGGATGATCGGGACGAACGTGACGTTCTTCGCGATGGTCCTGTTGGGCTACGGCGGGATGCCGCGCCGGTACGCGACGTTCCTCCCGCAGTTCGCCACGCTCCACCAGATCGCCACCCTCGGCGCGTTCCTGCTGCTCGTGGGCGGCGTCATCTGGGTGTACAACGTGTACGTCTCCTGGATCGAGGGGCCGCTCGTCGAGTCCGGCGACCCGTGGCGCCTCGACGAGACGAACCTCAACACCGCCGAGTGGGACTGGTTCGACGCCAAGCGTGAGACCTCGCTGGCGGCGACCGACGGCGGCGAGGAAGTGAAGGCCGACGGCGGCCAGGTCGTCGACGACGCCGACAACGAGTAACGCGACGCACCCCTCGCGGGTCGATTTCTTGCGGTTCGTCCGGTGGCACGTCCGCCAGCGACGCGTGTGCGCCGCGGACGAGGGGGCTTTTACTCGTGCGGCCCCCAGCCGGTAGTATGAGCGACAAGGACCTCCTCGGACTCGTGCTCGGCGGCATCGCCCTGTTGATGTTCGCGACCGGCCTCGTGCTCGTCCTACAGTAGCGTCGCCCGGCCACAGCGGGGTCGTCACGGTGGTCGACGCCGACGACCGCGAGCGGAACCCCTATTCGCGCGCCGGCCCCACAGCAAGCCGTGAGCGCACCGAGCGACGACGCGGCACACGCAGCCGGCGACGACGCCCGACAGCGGCGACTCGACGGCCCGCGGATCGTCCTCACGCTGTACGCCCTCCTCACCGCGGTGGGGTTCGTCGCGGGCGTCCTCGTCGCGACGTTCGTCGACGGCCTGAGCGCGCCAGCGCTGTACGGCGTGATCGAACTCCCCGCGACGGCGCTCGGTTTCTCGGTGTACGGCGGCGTCACTATCGCGACGGTGCTCGGGGTGCCGCTGGCGCTCGTGATCTACGTGTCGCGGCGGATCGACGACCCGGACGCCGTGGAGTGAAGGCCGTCACCGAGGGGACCGAGCGGTCAGTCCCCGCGCGGCGGCGGCGTCGCAGTCGGCGAAAGGACTAATCCCCGTGCGGGAGTGGTCCGGGATATGTACCACGTCGTACTCGCCGTCGACGAGGACGAACAGCGCGCGCGCACGGGCGCCAGACAGATCGCGAACCTCCCCGGCGACGGGAGCGACACGAAGGTGACGATCGTGCACGTGTTCCAGAACAACCCCAGCGGGGCGTCCGCGACGCAGGTGGCGTCCGTCCGCGAGGCACAGGAGGTGCTCGAGGCGGCGGGCGTCACCGTCGACGTGACGGAGTCCAGCGGCGACCCGTCCGACGCCATCCTCGAGACGGCCGAGGAGACCGACGCCGACCTCATCGTCGTCGGCGGTCGCAAGCGCTCGCCCGCGGGGAAGGCGCTGTTCGGCTCGGTCACCCAGACGGTGATCCTCAACGCCGGGCGACCCGTGATGGTCACCGGCGGCGTCGCCGACGAGTAACCCGGCACCGACCGCGCCGCCCGTCGACCCGGCGGTGCGACACGCCGACCGTTCTCCGACCGACCGCGTCGACAGCGCCGCCGCTCGGCGGCGTGTAAGCGGGAGTGAAGCCGGAGCGACCACGAGGTCGCCCGCCCTCAGAACGCGTCCTCGACCAGCGCCGCGACCGACGCGGACGGCTGGTACCCAGTCTCGACGGCGACCGCCTCGCCGTCGGCGACGCAGACGACCGCCGGCGCCGAGTCCACGTCGAAGCGGCGCCGGAAGTCGGGCGCCTCCTCGCCGTCGATACCGGCGACGGCCACGTCGTCCGGGAGCGCCGACAGCGTGGCCTCGATCTCGTCTTTCATCTGATCGCAGGGGTGACACCGGAGGCGCCACACGAACACGACCGCACGGTCGTTCGCCGCGAGGAACGCCTCGACCTCGTCGTCGGCGAGTTCGTCCATCGCCTGCGGCACCGGCGTCGCGGGCGCGATTTCGGTGACGATCTGGGCCATCGTCGCGCGCTCGACCGGGCCGGGGACGGGTTCGCCCTCGTCCTCGAAGTGCGCGCGCAGGGAGAGGTACGCCACGAACTCGTCGCGGGTGACGCCCTGCTCGTCGATGCGGCGCACCGCCTCCGAGTAGTCGAGGCCGAACGCGTCGGCGACGGCCTCGGTGAACTCCTGCTCGGGGAGGTCGCCGTAGCTCTGTGCGTACAGGTCGACGATGTCGTGCAGCGCCGCCGACACGTGGAGCGTCCCGTCGTCGTCCTCGCGGACGGCACCGACGTCGATCAGTCGGTCGAGGAGCGCCTCCGTGTCCGGGGGCTCGGGTGCGCCCGGGGTCGGGTCTGCCGCCATCTCAGACACCCAGGTACCGCTCGCGGGTGGTCTCGTCGGCGCGCAGTTCCTCGGAGTCGCCGGCGAACACGATGCTCCCCTGGTCGACGACGTACGCGCGGTCGGCGATGTTCATCGCCGCCACGGCGTTCTGCTCGACCAGCAGGATCGTCGTCCCCGTCTCGGCGATGCGCTCGATGGCGTTCTCCACCGTCTGGATGATCTGCGGTGCCAGCCCCTCGTACGGTTCGTCGAGCATCAGCAGGTCCGTGTCCTGCTTGAGCGCGCGGGCGATGGCGAGCATCTGCTGCTCGCCGCCCGACAGCGTCCCCGCTTTCTGGGAGGCGCGCTCCTCCAGCCGCGGGAACACTTCGTACACCTCCTCGGTGGACATCCCGGGGTGGTCCATCGACACGTCCCGGCCGACGACGTTCGACCAGTTGCGCGCCACGTCCGAGAGGTGGAGGTTCTCGGCGACCGTGAGGTTCGGGAAGACGCGCCGCTCCTCGGGCACCAGCGAGATGCCCAGCGAGGAGATGTCCTCGGTGGAGCGGTCGGTCACGTCGTTCCCCTTGAACCGGACCGCGCCGTCGCGCACGTCCGGGGGGCGCGCGCCGGCGATAGAGCGCAGCGTCGTCGTCTTGCCCGCGCCGTTGCGGCCCAACAGCGCGCACACTTCGCCCTCCTCGACGTGCATCGAGAGGTCGCGGAGGATGTGGCTCTGCCCGTAGTAGGCGTCGATCGTCTCGACCGAGAGGAGGTGCTCGCTTTCGGTCGCCGCCGCCGTCGCCTGTTCGGCGTGGGCGGCAGCAGCCTCCTCGGCGGTCGCCGAGTCGGTGCTGGCTGGCTCCGTCTCGGGCTCTGCCTCGGTCTCGGCGCCTCGTTCGGGGGCGTCGGAGCTCACAGCTCCACCCCGCCGAGGTACGCCTCTTGGACGCGTTCACTCTGCTGGACCTCCTCGGGTGTCCCGTCGGCGATGACCTGCCCGCGGTTCAACACGAGGATGCGGTCGGCGATTCGGAAGATGATCTCCATGTCGTGTTCCACGATGAGGATGGTGAGCCCGAGGTCCTCCTGGAGCTGCTCCACAAGGTCCACGGTGTCTGCGGTCTCGTCCGGCGACATGCCGGCGGTCGGTTCGTCCATCAGGAGGAGTTCCGGCTCGGAGGCCAGCGCGATCGCGATCTCCAGCCGGCGTTTGTCGCCGTACGGGAGGCTCCCCGCCTCCACGTCTGCGTCGCCGAGCAGCCCCACCGAGTTCATCATCTCGTCGGCCGTCTCGTGGACCGCCGAGAAGCCCGACAGTCGCTTGAGGAAGTTGAACTCGAAGGAGCCGTGTTCGGCGGCCAGCGCCGCGATCTCGACGTTCTCGCGGACGGTCATCCCGGGGAAGATCGACGCCGTCTGGAACGACTTCGAGATCCCCGTCTGGACCGTCTCGTGGGGCGAGAGGGTCGTGATGTCGGTGTCGTCGAACTCGACCGTACCGGCAGTCGGTTCGAGCGCGCCGGTGATGCAGTTGATGAGCGTCGACTTGCCGGCCCCGTTGGGGCCGATCACCGCGCGGGTCTCCCCGCGGTCGACCTCGAAGCTCACCTCGTCGACGGCGACGAGGCCGCCGAACTGCTTCGTCAGCCCGTCGGTTCGCAGCAGCGTCATTCGCGCTCACCCCCGTCGGTCGCGGCAGGTTCGTTGCCGCCTTCGCCACCACTCCGGTCGGTGACAAACCGAATCAGGTCGGCAGCCGCGCCGTAGACGCCGCGCGGGAACACCCACACGATGAACACGAACACGGCGCCGAGGACGAACCGCCACAGCGAGCCGATCGAGGCGCCGCCCGGGAGCACGATGCCCGAGACGACGTTCGCGACGTACTCGAAGATGAACGCCCCGAACACCGGGCCGATGAGGCTGCCGGTGCCGCCGAGGACGGTCATGATGACGAAGTCGCCCGACTGGATCCAGTACAGGCCCGTCGTCGGGTGGATGTACTGCTCGTGGATGACGAACATCGCGCCGCCCACGCCCGCGAAGATGGCGGAGATGACGAACGCCATCAGCTTGTAGCGGAACACGTTCAGCCCGACGAACTCCACGCGCTCTTCGTTCTCGCCGAGCGCCTCGAAGATGAGGCCGTACGGGGAGTTGATGATGCGGTTGGCGACCCAGACGGCCACGAGCATCATTATCGCGGAGAACGCGTACATCACGGTGTAGGAGTCGAGCACCGGGATCAACTCGGCGTCGAGCGACAGCGCACCGAGGAACAGCCCCTCGGCTTCGATCTCCGAGAAGCCGTTGTCGCCGTTCGTGAGCCACGCGCCGGGGCCCAGCGCCCAGAAGTACAGCGCCTGCCCGAACGTCAGCGTCAACACGGCGAAGTACACGCCCGAGCGCCGGATCGACACGAAGCCGATCGGCCACGCGAGCAGCGTCGCCACGACCGCGCCGACGAGCACCATCAAGATCGGACTGTGGATGACCTGACTGAGCAGCGCCGCCGCGTACGCTGCCGACCCGAAGAAGGCGGCGTGTCCGAACGACAACAGCCCGGTGTAGCCGAGTAGGAGGTTGAAGCCGATGACGATGATGCCGTAGATGAGCACCAGTGACGGCAGGCCGGTGTAGCCGCCGATCGAGAAGCCGATCACGTCGCCGACGGCGCCGAGGACGTCGATCAGCAGGAACGGGAACACGACGAGCGCCGCCGCCGTCGCCAGCACGACGAAGTCGTCGCGCTCGCGCAGCGCCGACAGCCCGGAGCTACCGGACGCCGTGCCGGCGTCCGTCTCGGCGACGGTGCCGCCGTCGGGAGCCACCTCCCGGTCGGTGTCGGCGCTCATTCGCCCACCTCCCCGGTGCCGAAGAGACCCTCGGGACGCACGATGAGCATGAACGCGACGAACAGGTAGAGGACGATCTGCGCCCACTGGCTGTACGTCTGGGTCATCGCCGAGATGATCACGCCGAGCACCATCCCGCCGGCGATGGCCCCGCGGACGGAGCCAGCACCGCCGACGACGATGGTGAGGAACGCCGGCAGCAGCGCCTGGTCGGTGCCGATCTGCGGACTGAGCGTCTGGATGGACGCACCGATGAGGCCCGCGAACGCCGCCAGCGCCGCCCCGAGCGCGAACACGAGGCTGTACGAACGGTTGATCTTGATCCCGAGCAGGCGCACCATCTCGGCGTCGCGGGTGCCCGCTTGCACGACGAGGCCGAAGTCGGTGCGCTCGATCGCGAGGTACGTCACTCCGATGACGACGAACGCGATGAGGATGATGAACAGCCGCCACGTCGGGAACAGCCCGACGAACGGGAGGCTCACCGGCTGTGCGACGTCGAAGCCGAAGATCGTCGTCGGTGCGATCGACTGGAAGGTGTTCCCGCCGATGAGGTTCTTGACGACCTCCTCGACGATGAGCGCGAGGCCGAACGTCACCAGCAACTGGTCAGTCTCGGGACGGTCGTAGAACGGTTCGGCGACGAACCGCTCCATGAGCAGGCCGATGCCGAAGCCGACGACCGGTACGAGCACGATGGCGGCGAGGAAGCCGCCGTCGAACCCGAGCGTGGTGATCCCGGAGTTGAACAGGAAGCCGTTCGTGAGCGTCGTCTCACGGAACACCAGCATCCCGACGTACGCGCCGACGAGGTACAGGGCGCCGTGCGCGAGGTTCAGGAACTCCATCGTGCCGAGGATGATGGTGAGGCCGAGTCCCAACAGGGCGTAGATGGCGCCCTGTTGGAGCCCGTTGAGGAGTATCGATGCGATGTCGAGCTGTAGAGGCAACATTATTGATCGTGTACGTGCGGTGTGTGGGTCCGCTTGGTAGTAGTTATCGATGGTGTCATTCGTTGACGCGGTTCGGCCGGCGACCGAAGAAAGTACCGGAAGGCGACGCCGTCGGAGTCGCCGTCGTTCGGTTACTCGTCGCCGTAGTCGCCGAGGTCGCAGTCGGCCGCCGGACCCTCGTCGCAGGCGTAGCCGAGTTGGTCGCGCGAGGTCTGGTTGACCACTTCGAGCAGTCGGCTCTCGGTCTGTTCGCTCGACGGGAGCCCCTGCACGACGAGCACGTCGCGCTGACCCTGGTGGTCACAGCCGCGCATCGTCTCCGGCCCGAGGCCGGCGTTGTCGTACTCGTAGTCCTCCAGCTGCCGGATGACTTCCGGCGGGTAGAACGTCTCGGCGCGCTCGGCGGCGGCGGCGTACTGCAGCGTCTGCGTGTACGCCAGGCGCGCCGCGTAGCTGGGCACCTTGTCGTACTCGCTGCGGAACGCCTCGGTGAACGACTGGGAGTACTCTTCATCGAGCTGCCAGCTCCAGTCGGCCGTGCCGAAGATGCCGTCGATGGAGCCGGCGGCCGCCTCCGCCATCAGGCGGTTGTACAGCGGGACGACGATCTCCATGTCCTGGTCGAGCCCCTGCTCGATCGCCTGCGGGAGCGAGTTCGCCGCGTCCAGCCCGTAGTGGTTGAGGACGAGCACGTCGACCTCGTCGCGCGGCACGTCCGCGAGGTACGAGGAGTAGTCGGAGGTGCCAAGCGGCGTCGGCACCGACTCGACCTGGCTCCAGCCGCCGACCTCGGTGAAGAACTGCTCCATCGAGGCCTGCTGGGTCTGCCCCCACGAGTAGTCGGCGAACAGCTGGTAGAAGTTCAGGTCCTCGCCGTACTCTTCGGCGAGCACCGGCGCGAGCGCCTGTCCGGTCATGTACGCGTTGAACATCTCACGCGTGGAGTAGCGCACACACTCCGGACCGGTGGTGTCGTTGGAGTGGGTCAGGCAGCACTGGAACTGGACCTTCTCCTCTTGACACAGCCCCTGGACCGCGATGGCGACCGCCGACGAGGAACCGCCGGAGATCATGATCGCGTTGTCGCGGTTGATCATCCGCTGTGCGGACTGTCGAGCCGTGTCGGGGTTCGTCGCGGTGTCACCCTCGACTGACGTGACCGTCTTCCCGAGCACGCCGTCGCCCGAGAGGTCTTCCCAGTCGTCGACCCAGCCGCCGCCGTTGTTCAGGTGCTTCTCGGCGAGTCGGTAGCCGCGCAGTTCGTCCTCACCCTCCTGGGAGTACGACCCGGACTGCGGGACGTTGTACCCGAAGACGACCTCGTCGCCCTCGACCGGGTAGTTCCCGATCGCGGGGTACTCCGAGCCCCCGCCGCCGCCGCCGGTACATCCTGCCAGTCCTGCGAGTCCTGCGGCGCCCGCGGCGCCGGAGGCCTTGAGCACATCGCGTCTACTGAGTGCGGTGGTATCCCGTGCCATGGTGTGTGCCGCGGAAGCGACCTTAATGAACGTTCTGCCTATATTCCCTTAGACCGTGTTAATATTGGTAATATGCTAACCCCATATACACCTTGATAATGTTTATCACACTTGGGCCGTTTCAGTCACTCGATTCCGGGAACAAACCGGGACCACGTTTCGAACGGTTCTGTTCAAAGGCGGTGACTAACGGTCTCAAGCCAACTCGTCGGCGACGTCCGCGAGCGACGTGACCGCCAGCGACGGTTCGACGCCGATCCGCTCGAACGGATCGTTCGCGCGGTCCACCCACGCGGTCGCCATCCCCGCGTTGCCGGCGCCGGCGACGTCCCACGCGTTGCCGGAGACGAGACGGCACTGCTCGATGGGCGTGTCGGTGCGCGCGGCCGCGTTCTCGTACACCGCCGGGTTCGGCTTGAACGTCGACACCTCGTCGGCGCTGATCACGTCGTCGAGGTGCGGGGCCAGCCCCGCGTTCGCCGCGAGCGTCTCCAGCATGTCGGGGTTCCCGTTCGACAGCACGGTCACGGTGTGGCCCGCCGCCGAGAGCCGCGTGAGCGTGTCGATGGCGTCGGGGTACGGGTCGAGGTGGTTGTACGAGTCGAGAATCGTCGCGCGCGTCGCGTCGTCTGCGTCGACGCCCCACTGCGCGAGCGCGTAGTCGAGCGCGTCCGTCGTCACCTCCCAGAACGGCTGGTAGTCGTCCATCAGCGCCGACTGGTAGGAGTACTGGAGCTGTTTCGCCCGCCACGTCTCGTCGATCCGGGAGACGAGCGCGTCGCTGGCGTCGAGTTCCGCCGCGAGCGTCCCCGTGACGCTACTCGTGTCGCACAGCGTCCCGTACATGTCGAAACACAGCGTCTCCGTCTCGGGCATACCCGCTCCATCCACATCATGGGGCATAGTACCACGGGAGGCGGCGAGTCGGCGGGGACCCGGACGCCGGAGAGTTAGCGACCGGCGAACCGTCGCTGGGCGACGGTAAGCGACAGCGTGGTTAAGTGACTGTCCGCGGTACCGTATGGCATGGATCTTCGAGACGCGACGACTGAAGACGTAGACGGGATCCGCGAGACGGCGCTCGCGTCGTTGACGGCCTCCTACGGGCACGCCCTCTCCGAGGACCTCCTCGCGGACGCCGTGGAGACGTGGTACGATGCCGAGGAGGTCGCCGAGAACCTGACCGGCGAGGACGCGGTGTTCGTGGTCGCCGTCGAGGACGGCGACGTGGTCGGCTTCGTCCAGAGCTACCTCTCGCGGCGTCGCGAGCCAGTGGGCGAACTCGACTGGCTCCACGTCCACCCGGACCACCGCGGGAAGGGGATCGGCGACGACCTGCTCCACCGCGCGGAGACGGAGCTGTTGGAGTTGGGCGCCGAGCGGATCGAGGGGCGCGTGCTGGACGCCAACGAGGCGGGTGCGGAGTTCTACGAGGGAGAGGGGTTCACCGACATCGGCGAGCGCCGCGTCGAGATCGGTGGCGAGCCGTTCGTCGAGCACGTGTTCGCCCGCTTCCCGGCTGGTGGCGGCGAGCAGGTACTGACGGAGGCTCGCGTCATGGAGGACGGACAGCAGGTGTACGTCGCCTACGACGAGGCCGACCGCGCGTCGATCGCGCCGTTCTACGCGACGTACGACGACCGCGAGCGCACCGAGCGGATGGGGTACATCTGCGGCAACTGCGGCAGCTTCCACGTCACCGTCGACACGATGGACCGCGTGCAGTGTGCCGACTGCGGCAACAAGCGGAAGGCGAGTCGCTGGGACGCGGCGTACCTGTAGGCGGACGCGCCGCGGGGGAGCGGTTTCAGTCTCAGGTGCGATACTCGCACGGCAACAGGTAAGTCGGGGGCCCGTCGTGACACACATATGGACGGACGCGTGCTCGCCGTCGTCGGCGCGAAGGGGGGCGTCGGCAAGACGACGACGAGCCTCAACCTCGCCGCCGCGCTCGCCGAAGACGGCCGCGCCGTCGCGGTCGTCGAGGCGGACCTGGCGATGGCGAACGCGGTGGACTTCCTCGACATCCGCGTCAACGGCGGGCGGACCCTCCACGACGTGCTCGCGGGCGGCGCGGGCGTCGGCGACGCCACCTACCCCGCCCCCGGCGGCTTCGACGTGGTCCCGAGCGGCGTCGACCTCGACGGATTCGTGAAGTCTGACCTGGACCGGTTCCCCGCCGCGATGGACGCGCTGAAGGCCCGCTACGACGCCGTGTTGGTGGACACCGCCGCCGGCGTGAGCCGCGAGACGGTCGTGCCGATGACCGGCGCGGACGCCTCGGTGCTCGTGTCGACGCCGCGGGTCGCCTCCATCCGCGACGCCGACAAGACGATGACCGTCGCCGAGCGCGCGGACGCGCCCGTCGGCGGCGTCGTTCTCACGAAGTCGGGGACGGGGCGCTCGCCCCCCGCCGACCGCATCGCCGAGTTCCTCGACACGGAGTTGCTGGGGCACGTCCCGCACGACGAGGCGATCCCGAAGGCGCAAGACGCTGGCCAGCCCGCCATCTCGTATCGCCCCCACAGCGAGGCCGCGACGGCGTACCGCGAAGTCGCCGCGGCGCTGCGCAAGCGCCCCGACATGCTCGGCATGACGGTGACGACGAACACCGGGGGCTTCCGCTTCGGCGACGGCGACGACGAGAGCGGCGCGTTCGCCGACGGCGGGGACGGGGGCGGCGCGACCGGCGCCGACGGCTTCACGAACCCGTTCGGCTGAGCGGACGCGTCGTCACGACCGACAGATCGCGAGCATGTGGACCGACAGGTCCGCGACCGCCGGGTCGTCGCGGAGTCGATCGAACGTCTCGACCACCGCCGAGCGCTCGGCGTCGTCGAGCGACTCCACCGACTCGCGGATCCCGGCGTCGTGCAGCGGCGACCCCAACCCCTCCAGCCCGGTGACCCGCTCGACAGAGAGCCCCGCACCCGCGAGGAGGTCGCGGAGTTCGGCGCGGCGGAAGAAGTGCGTCGCGGTGAACTCGTTGTCGTATCCGTGGGCGTCGAGCAGATCCGCGTCGTAGTCGCCGTGTGCAAGCAGCGCCGGGAGCGCACGGACGTTGCGCCCCGCCAGCGCCTGCAGTTGGACGAAGCCGAGCAGCCCCATCACGGACACGAGGACGGGGGCGTCGCGTCGGGTGACACGGGCGAGTTCCTCGACTGCTTGCTCGCGGTCGTCGGCGTCGAGCAGGTGCGAGAGCGGCCCACCGAGACACAGCGTCGCGTCGAACGTGTCTGCGTCGAACGCGAGGTCGTCGACGCTCCCGTGGTGGAGCGTGACCCGGTCGGCGACGCCGTGCTCCGCGAGTTTCTCGGCGGCCACGTCGAGTTGCCCGCGGCTCACGTCCAGGAGGTCGACCTCGTAGCCGCGCTCGGCCAGCCAGATGGCGTAGCGACCGGCGCCGCCCCCGGCGTCGAGCACGCGGCCGGAATCGGGGATGGCGTCGGTCACCTCCGCGAGGGTGAACTCGTACTCCAGGCGACCGTCGATGCTCTCGGCCAGTCGGTCCCACTCGTCGGTGCCGTAGGCGTCGTAGAACGCTTCCGGGGCCGAACGCTCGTCGCTCATACCCCACAGTCGCCCGGTCCGGGATGAAAACACACCGACACACCCTCGTCGGCGTCACGCTCCCACCGAGCGACGCTCGGCGTCCGCGCGACCGAAACGCCTACCGAGTGGCCTCCCGCCCCGACAGACATGGACGCGGACACGCTGACGACGGTGCGCGCGTGGGCCGGGTGCGAGGTCACCTCGGCGACCCTCCTCGACGGCGGCGAGGTCGGCACCGTCCGCCGGGTCGACCTCGCGGACGGTCGACGCGTCGTCGTCAAGACCGGCCCTCCCGACCCGACCGTCGAGGCCGGGATGCTCCGTCACCTCGCCGCCGAGGGGGGCCTCCGGGTGCCGGCGGTCCACCACGCCGGCGACGGCGTCCTCGTGTTGGAGCACGTCGCCCACGACGCAGACGCCGCCGTCACGCCCGCCGTCGCGCGCGACCTCGCCGAGCGCCTCGCGGCGCTGCACGCGACGACCGCCGACGCGTTCGGCTTCCCGTTCGACACGCTCACCGGCCCGTACGACCAGCCGAACGCGTGGACCGACGCGTGGCCCGCGTTCTTCGGGGAGCACCGTCTCGCGCACTCGGCGACGCAGGCCCACGAGGAGGGCGTGCTCCCGGCGGCGGACCTGAATCGGGTCGACGCGCTCGTCGACGACCTCCCCGACCTGCTCGACCACGACCCGACACCGGCGCTGATCCACGGCGACGTGTGGGCCGGCAACGTCCTCCACGACGGCGAGCGCGTGACGGCGCTGCTCGACCCGGCCTGTTACTACGGCGACCCGGAGGTGGAACTCGCGTACGTCGAGTGGACGGAGACGGGCGGGGCGGCGTTCCGCGAGCGCTACCGGGAAGTCGCCCGGGTGGCGGACGGCTACGCAGACCGCGAACCGGTGTACCGGCTGTACCCGCTGCTCACACACCTGCGGTACTTCGGGACGGAGTACCTCGACGAGGTTCGTGCGACGCTGTCGGTGGTCGGGTACTGAATCGACGAACGGGGTCGAGAACGGTCGACTGGGCGCTACGGGGACGACGGTGGAGGGACGACTATCCCTCGCCGACCATCCGGTCTTCGTCTTCCCACTCCTCCTGGCGGAGTTCGTACTTCTGGACCTTCCCGGTGGAGGTCTTCGGGAGCTGTTTGACGAACTCGATCCGGGTGGGCGCCTTGTAGTGGGCCATGTTCTCTCGGGCGTACTCGATCAGGTCGTCGGCGGTGACTCCCGGATTCTCCGGGTCGCCGCTCGCCGGGACGACGTACGCCTTCGGCGTCTCCCCCCAGTCCTCGTGTGGCGACGGAATGACCGCCACGTCGTCGACCGCGTCGTGGCTGAACAGCGTGTCCTCCACCTCGATGGAGGAGATGTTCTCACCGCCGGAGATGATGATGTCCTTCTTGCGGTCCTGGATCGAGATCATCCCGTTCTCGTCGACGACCGCGAGGTCGCCCATGTGGTAGTACCCCTCGACGCGGTCGGTGAACGCCTCCTCGGTGGCCTCTGGCTTCTCCCAGTACCCCTTCATGACGGAGTTGCCGCGGACGACGACCTCGCCGATGGTCTCGCCGTCCTCGGTCACGTCGTTGCCGTCGTCGTCGACGACGCGGATCTCCGTGCCGAGGTAGCCGAACCCCTGCGTCTTCTTCACCGCGAAGCGGTCGTCGGAGTCGTCGTCGAAGTAGCGGCGCGCGTCCGAGGTGGTGATGAGCGGCCCCGTCTCGGTGGCGCCGTACACGTGTTTGAGGTACCAGCCGAAGCGGTCCTCGACGGTCCGGATCGTCGCCTCCGGCGGCGCCGCCCCCGCCGTCGCGACGCGCACGTCCTGGCCGGCGTCCGGTTCGCCGCCGTGCTCGTCGATGTGGTCGCCGAGCATCTTCAGGACGGTCGGCGCCGCACAGAAGTACGTCACGTCCTCGTTGCGGAGCATGTCGAACACGTACGCCTGGTCGACGCCGCGAGTGCAGACGTGCCGCGCGCCCATCCCCGTGATGGCGTAGATGTGACCCCAGCCGTTGACGTGGAACATCGGGAGCGTCCACAGGTACGTGTCGTCGTCGCGGATCTCCTGGTGGATCGCGACCTGGTAGGCGTGGATCGTCTCCGTCCGGTGGGTGCGGCACACCCCTTTCGGGTCGCCCGTGGTGCCGGAGGTGTAGTTGATCGTCACGGTCTCGTCCTCGCTCATCTCCGGGCGGTCGTAGTCGGTCGACTCGGCGATCACCTCGTCGAACGACTCCCAGTCGCCTTCGACGGCGTCGACGTCGTTCGTGATGAACGTCTCCGTCGGCACGTCGTCGCGGATGGCCTCGATCTTGTCGGCGTAGGCGTGGTCCGCGTAGATGGCCGTCACGCCGGCGTCGTTGAGGATGTACTCGAAGTCAGACTCCACGAGGCGGTAGTTCAGCGGCGTGTGGATGGCGCCGGCCTGGAAACTGCCGTAGGCGGCCTCCAGGTGGTAGTGGGTGTTCGGGTCGAGCACGGCGACGCGGTCGCCCTTCTCGACGCCGCGGGCCTGGAGCGCCGCCGCGAACCCGTCGGCGCGCTCGCCCAGTTCGTCGTACGTGTACCGATCCCCGTCGACCCCGAGTACGGCCTCGTGTCCCCCGTAGTTTCGTCGGGCGCGGTCGAGGAAGTCCGTCACCAACAGCGGTTTCTCCATAGTCAGCGAAACTTCAGGCACGTTCGTGATAATCGTTGCGGGGTCGGTAACGCCTGACACGGCCCGGACCCCGGGCGGGCGCCGACGCGGCAGGCCGCCACGACTGGTGCTCCCGAGGGCTCCCCACCACTCGCCGGTGGTGGTGAGGCGTGCGTTCCCACACACGCGACTATCCAGATAATTGATAAGTGAGGCGAGCGCGTTCTGGGCGGTATGACGCTCAGCGAGTTCGTGGGGCGCTCGCACCCGGACGGCGGCGCGACCGTCGCCCACGCGGCGACCCACTACCGGTGGACGCCGGGCCGGAGCACGCGGGGGCGGTGTCCGCAGTGCGGCGCCGAGTTGGAACTGTCCGAGCGCCACGTGCTGGTCACGCTGTCGCGAGAGATCGGGGGCGACGATCGCCACCACCTCTGCGACGAGGCGTGCGTGGCCGCGTGGCTCGGCGGCGAGTAGCGCGCGGAGAACGGGGACCGGAGACGGAGCGGCGCGGACGGGCCGCGGCCGCGCTGGTCAGTTGCTCTGGACGACCTTCCGGATGTCTTCGACGATGTCGGGGTTGCGCAGCGTGGAGGTGTCGCCCAGTTCCTCCTCGTTGGCGATGTCCTCGAGCAGCCGCCGCATGATCTTCCCGGAGCGGGTCTTCGGGAGTTCGGGCGTGAAGATCACCTGCTCGGGGCGAGCGATCGGCCCGATGGCGTCGAGCACGCCCTGCACGATCTCGTCGCGGAACGCCTCGCTCTCTTCTTGGCCCTCCTCGACGATGACGTACGCGTAGACGGCCTCGCCTTTCACCTCGTGGTCGCCGCCGACGACGGCGGCCTCGGCGACGCCCTCGACGCCGACGATGGCCGACTCGATCTCCATGGTGCCGAGGCGGTGGCCCGAGACGTTGATCACGTCGTCGACGCGGCCCAGGACGGTGATGTAGCCGTCCTCGTCGATCTTGGCGCCGTCCTCGGGGAAGTACACCCAGTCGTCGGGGTCGTCAGAGTCCACGTCGGAGTACTCGCGCCAGTACTCCTCGATGAAGCGCTCGTCGTTCTTGTACAGCGTGCGGAGCATCCCCGGCCACGGCTTGTTCACCGTGAGGTAGCCCGCGCGGCCCGGTTCGACCTCGTCGCCGTTCGTGTCGACGATGCGGATGTCCATCCCGGGCAGCGGCGGCCCCGCAGAGCCAGGCTTCATGTCCTTCACGCCGGGGAGCGTGGTGACCATCATGCCGCCAGTCTCGGTCTGCCACCACGTGTCGACGACGGGGCACTCCTCGTCGCCGATGTGCTTGTAGTACCACTTCCACGCGCGCGGGTTGATCGGCTCGCCGACCGTCCCCAGCAGACGCAGACTCGAGAGGTCGTGCGCCTCGGGGTACTGCTTGCCCCACTTCATGAACGCGCGGATGGCGGTCGGAGCCGTGTACAGTTGGGTCGCCTCGTAGTCCTCGACGATCTCCCACAAGCGGTCGCGGTCGGGGTGGTCGGGCGTCCCCTCGTACATCATCGTGGTGGTGCCGAGCGCGAGCGGCCCGTACACGATGTAGCTGTGGCCGGTGATCCAGCCGATGTCCGCCGAGCAGAAGTACGTGTCCTCCGGCTTGATGTCCAGCACCGCCTGGGAGGTCCACGCGGTCCACGCGAGGTACCCTCCGGTAGTGTGTTTCACCCCCTTCGGCTGCCCGGTGGTGCCGGAGGTGTACATGAGGAACAGCATGTCCTCGGCGTCGCGGTCGACCGGGTCGACCGTCGCGCCCTCGTTGGCGGCCATCAACTCGCCCCAGTCGTGCTGGTCGGCGGCGAGGTCGTGACCGAAGTCGTCGCCGTTCGGGCCGAGGCGGTCGACGACCACAGTTTCGGTATCGTGCTCGACGCTGCCGAGCCCCTCGTTGGCCTTGTTGAGGTGGTCGAGCGGGTCGCCGCGGCGGTAGTAGCCGTCACACGTGACGAGGTACTCCGAGTCGGCGGCGTTCATCCGGGTCGCCAGCGCGTCCGCCGAGAAGCCGGCGAACACGACGGAGTGGGGCGCGCCGATGCGGGCGCACGCCAGCATGGCGATGGGCAGTTCCGGGATCATCGGCATGTACATCGTGACGACGTCGTCCTCGCCGACGCCCAGATCCCGCAGCGCCGCCGCGGCCTCGTTCACCTTCTCGTGCAGTTCGTTGTAGGTCAGCGTGACGTTGTCCTCGTCGACGGGTTCGCCGACCCACTCGATGGCGGCCTCGTCGCCGCGCTCGTCGAGGTGCCGGTCGATGCAGTTCGTCGAGGCGTTGATCGTGCCGTCGGTGAACCACTTGTAGAACGGCGGGTTCGAGTCGTCCAGCACCTGGTCGTACTCCTCCTCCCAATCGAGGAGTCCGGCCGCGCCCTCCCAACACTCCGGCCAGTTCTCCTCGAACTCCTCGTAGATGCCCGCGTCCGAGACGTTCGCCTGCTCCACGAACGAGTCGGACGGCTCGAACACCTCCTGTTCTTCGAGCCGGGCCTCGAGTTCCACGTCATCATCTGCCATGGTCACGCGATACGTCGGAATCGACCGTGATAAAACTGCCTCACTGCGTCGATTTCGCCGCGTCGTCGCGCGGTTTTTCGAGGGGTGAAACGGCGCGTATCGGCGGCAGAGTCGCCGATTATCGCGATATCCAGCCGACAGAATGCGGGCGACGGAGCTGGCGGGTCAGTCCCACGTGGTCCACGCGAGGAACGCGATAGCGACGAGTTCGAGTAGGCGGAGGCCGCCGACCGCGAGGTGGGCGATTGGGGCCTGTGCGGCGATCCACGCACTGAGCTGTGGGTGGAAGTAGAACAGGTACAGCGCCGTCGCGTTCTCGGCGAGCAAGATCAGTCCGAACGCCGCCAGGCCGAGCGTGTGTTTCGACCGGAACTGCGTGTAGTTGCGCCCCCAGACGTAGGTCAGTCCGAGGAGGAGGACGACGTTGAGGGCGGCGGCGGCCCAAATCACCTGCAGCCAGAGGCTCATCGATTCACCCTCCAGTAGCGCGGAGGTGCGTTTATACTCTTTCCAAAATCCGACCGGAATGCGTTCGTCGTCATTCGACCTTCTCCATGATCTGTTCGACCGTCTCCCAGTGCTGGCGGGCGCGGTCGGTCGGCAGGTAGATGGCGCCGTAGTCACCGCCCTGTTTCCGGAGCACGTCGTTGTCACACAGCACGTCGAGGTGGTGGCGAACCGTGGTGTAGTCCAACTCCAGCGCCTCCGCGAGTTTGTTGGCGTTCCGGGGGCGCTCGTCGAGCGCCTTCAGGATCCGGACCCGGTTCTCACCGCCACGGGTGCCGGTGAGCACGTACCACAGAACGCCGTCCATCGTCACAGTTCACACCGAGCATCGAAGTAAGTCCACCGAAGCGAAAGAAACCGTCTGGTGCGGCGATCGACGCCGATCCGCCGTCTACGACGCCAGCCCGATCTTCTCGCGGTAGGCGCCGTAGTGGTCCTCGAACACGTCCATGATCTCGCCCATCGTCACGTACGCCTTCACGGCGTCGACGACCGCGGGCATCACGTTCTCGTCGTTCTCGATGGCCTCGTCCAGCGCCGCGAGCGTCGCCTCGACCGCCTCGTCGTCGCGTTCTGCCTTGACCTCCTCCAGCCGGGCGAGTTGGCGCTCCTGCACCTCCTCGTCGACGTGGAGCAGATCCGGCTCCGGGTCGTTCTCCACGGTGTACTTGTTCACGCCGACGACGACCTCCTCGCCGTCGTCCACGCGCTCTTGGTACTCGTAGCTGGCCTCCTGGATCTCGCGGTGGAAGTACCCCTGCTCGATGCCCTCCAGCACGCCGTCGCGGACGGAGCCGTCGCCCATCGACTTCAGCTCCTCGAGGTACGCCATCGTCTTCTCTTCGACCTCGTTCGTGAGCGACTCGACCATGAACGAGCCGGCGAGCGGGTCCGCCGAGTCGGCCGCGCCGGACTCCTCGGCGATGATCTGTTGGGTGCGCAGGGCGACGCGGACGGCCTCCTCGGAGGGGAGCGCCAGCGCCTCGTCGAAGGAGTTGGTGTGCAGGCTCTGGGTGCCGCCGAGCACGCCCGCCAGCGCCTGGATGGTGACGCGGACGATGTTGTTGAGCGGCTGTTGGGCCGTCAGCGACTGGCCGGCGGTCTGCGTGTGGAACTTCAGGCGCTTGGACGCCTCCGCCTCGGCCCCGTACCACTCGTCCATGATCCGCGCGTAGATTCGCCGCCCGGCGCGGAACTTCGCGACCTCCTCGAAGATGGAGTTGTGCGAGTTGAAGAAGAACGAGAGCTGTGGCGCCACCTCGTCGACGTCCATGCCGCGCTCGACGGCGTCCTCGACGTACGCGAAGCCGTCGGCGAGCGTGAACGCGAGTTCCTGAATCGCGGTCGAGCCGGCCTCACGGATGTGGTACCCCGACACCGAGATGGGGTAGATGCCGGGCGTCTCCTCGACGGCGAACTCGACGGTGTCGGTGACCAGATCGAGGGACGGCTCCGGGGGGATCACCCACTCCTTCTGCGCGATGAACTCCTTGAGCATGTCGTTCTGGAAGGTGCCCCGGAGTTGCTCGCGCGGGACGCCCTTCTGGTCGGCGAGCGCGACGTACATCGCGAACACGACGGGCGCGCTGGGGTTGATCGTGAACGAGGTCGACACCTCGCCGATGTCGATGCCGTCGAACAGAATCTCCATGTCGCGCAGGGTGTCGACGGCGACGCCCTCCTTCCCGACCTCGCCGTCGGAGAGCGGGTCGTCGGAGTCCTTCCCCATCAGGCTCGGCATGTCGAACGCCGTCGACAGGCCGGTCTGACCGTTCTCGATGAGGTAGTGGAACCGCTCGTTCGTCTCCTCGGCGGTGCCGAAGCCGGCGAACTGGCGCATCGTCCACGTCCGCCCGCGGTACATCGTCGGGTACGGGCCGCGCGTGTACGGCTCCTCCCCCGGGAAGCCGATGTCGGCCTCGTAGTCGACGTCGGCGACGTCTTCCGGCGTGTACAGGTCGTCAATCTCCAGGTTGGAGACGGTGGCGAAGCGGTCCTTGCGCTCGCCGTGGGCGTCGATCACCGGGTCGCGGGTCTCGGACTCCCACTCCTCGCGGGACTCGCGGATCTCCGCGAGGTCGTCGTCGTCGTACATGGACGCAACAACTGCCGGAAGGACCATTAACGATTCGGGTGGCGGGGATCGGCGCTGCCGGCTCGACCGAACGAAACACGAAACACCCTGCCGGCCCAACAACCACCGACCCCACCGTGCAGGAGTACCAGCGCAAACAGCTCCTCGAACGCGTCAACAAGGAGAGCGCCACCATCGGTGTCGACATCCCCGACCGCATCGAGGTGCAGGGCGAGGCTATCGACCTCCGGACGTTCGTCTTCGAGATCAAACGCCGGGACACGATCCCCGAGGGCGAGCGCGAGCGCGTCGAGCAGGCCAAGCGGAACCTCCGGCGCGAACGGCTCGAACGCCTCGAACAGATCGAGGAGAACCGCGTCGACTTCGAGACGGGCGAGAAGTTGGCGGCGAGCATCATCGGCATCGACCGCGCGCTGGAGGCGCTCGACACCCTCCGGCCCGCCGACGTCGAGAGCGAGGCGCGCCGGCAGGAGGCGATGGACCAGAAGCGCTGGATGAACTTCCTGAAGAAGGCGCTCGGGCGCGACGACGGGAGCGCCGGAAAGCGCGGCGGCTACTGATCCGGCGACGAGACGACGAACGCCACGCGAACCGACTCCCGACTCCCCTCGGCGGCACACGCGGGAGTCCCCGACGCGACGCTCGGCCCGTCCGACAACAGGGTGGGATTGAACGGGGCCGAGCGCTCCGCGAACCCCGACCCCGCAAGCACCGCAGGCGAGCGGAGCGAGCCGAGGAGCGCAGCGGCGGTCGCGGGAGCGGAGCGCTCGGGGGCGTTCGCGGTCGTGGTCACCGCCGCAGTCGCGGAGCCAGCCAGCACCTTTCCCACCGTATTCTGGCCCGTCGTTCTAAGTCACACCCACACGGATCGACACGTATCATGCGTAACGCCGAGGTCGCCGCCCTCTTCGAGGAGTTCGCGGACCTGCTGGAGGCGCAGGACGTCGCCTACAAGCCCAGCGCCTACCGCCGCGCCGCCGAGAACATCCGCGACCACCCCCGCGCCGTCGAGGACATGGCCGCCGAGGGCGGCGAAGACGCCGTCGCCGAGATCGACCGCGTCGGCGACGCCATCGCCGCGAAGATCGTTGAGTACGTCGACACCGGCGAGATCGAGGAGTTGGAGGACCTCCGCGCGGAGTTGCCCGTCGACATGGCCGCACTCACGCGCGTCGAGGGCGTGGGGCCGAAGACCGTCGGCACGCTGTACGAGGAACTGGGGATCACCACGCTCGACGAGTTGGAGGCCGCCGCCGAGGCCGGCGAGATTCAGGCGATCAAGGGGTTCGGCGCCAAGACCGAACAGAACATCCTCGACAACGTCGCGTTCGCGCGCGAGGCCGGCCAGCGCCAGCGCATCGGCGACGCGCGCCCGCTCGCCGACGACGTGGTCGGCCACCTCGACCACGAGTCGTTCGTCAAGCGCATCGACGTGGCGGGGTCGATCCGCCGATGGAAGGACACCATCGGCGACGTGGACGTACTCGTCGCCAGCGATGACGCCGCGGCGGTCGTCGACGCGTTCGTCGGCTGGGACGGCGCCGACGACACCATCGAGGCGGGCGAGCAGAAGGCGAGCGTCCGCGCGGAGGGCGTCCGGATCGACCTCCGGGTCGTCGTCCCCGAGGAGTTCGGGGCGGCGCTCCAGTACTTCACCGGGTCGAAGGCGCACAACGTGACGCTGCGCAACCTCGCCATCGACCGCGGCCTGAAGCTCAACGAGTACGGCGTGTTCGACGTGAGCGACGTCGACGACCCGAACGACGACAGCCAGCGCGTCGGTGAGCGCCTCGGCGGCGCCGAGGAGGCGGAGATGTACGCCGCGCTCGACCTGCCCGTGATCCCGCCCGAGATGCGCGAGGACACCGGCGAGATCGAGGCGGCGCTCGACGGCGACCTCCCGGACCTGGTCACCGAAGGGGAGATCCGCGGCGACCTCCACACCCACACCGAGTGGTCCGACGGCGGCAACACCGTCGCCGAGATGGTGCAGGCCGCCGCTGACCGCGGCTACGACTACCACTGCGTCACCGACCACGCCGAGGGGCCGGGCGTGTTCGGCGACGCGGGGCTCTCCGACGCCGACGTGCGCGAGCAGGCCGACGAGGTCGCCGCGGTCCGCGAGGACGCCGAGATCGAGGTGTTCCACGGCGTCGAAGCGAACATCGACGCCGACGGCGACGTGACGACGAGCGACGACCTGCTCGCCGACCTCGACATCGTGATCGCCTCCCCGCACGCCGCGCTCGACCAGGGCGAGGCGACCGACCGACTGATCCGCGCGGTCGAACACCCGCACGTCGACGTGCTCGGGCACCCGACTGGGCGCCTGATCAACCAACGACCCGGGCTGGAGGTGGACTTCGAGCGCCTCGCCGAAGCCGCGGCGGCCGCCGGGACGGCGCTTGAGGTGAACGCCAACCCCGCACGACTGGACTTCCACGGCGACGCCGTCCGCGCGGCGGTCGAGGCGGGCGCCAGCATCGCCATCGACACCGACGCCCACTCGCCCCCCGAGTTCGACAACGTCCGCTACGGCGTGCACACGGCCCGCCGGGGGTGGGCAGAGACCGCGGCCGTGCTGAACACCCGCGACGTCGACGGACTCCGGGCGTTCCTCGGCGACTGAGCGATGGGGCGAGACGAGGACGAGTGCGCAGACCACCGTGTCGACTCCGCGGTGATCCGCCCCGAACACGACACGCTCCTCCTAGACGTGATGCTCGGCACGCTCGCCAGCTACCTCCGGATGTGTGGCTACGACACGGTGTACGCGCTCGACAGGGGAGTCGAGGACGACGACGCGTTGCGGGGCCTCGCCGCGAGCGACGCCCGGCGCTTGATCACGAGGGACCGCGCGCTGGCGGCGTCAACGCCGGGTGCGATCCGCCTCGACGCGCGAGACGTGGTCGACCAACTCGGCGAGTTGCGCGATGCGGGGGTCCGCCTCCGTCTCGCCGACCGCCCGTCACGCTGTGGCTCGTGCAACGGCCTCGTCGAGCGGGTCGACGACGACGCACCACGGCCCGACTACGCCCCCGACGAGGGAGCAGTCTGGCGGTGTCGCGAGTGCGGACAGCACTTCTGGCGAGGGAGCCACTGGGACGACGTGGCCGACACGCTCGCGTCGCTGTCGCGTGCGGATCGGTAGTCGGCGTCGACGGGGCGGCAGAACAGACGAGGAAGCGACGCCGGCGACTCAGCGGGGACTCCAGTCGTCGCACGCCTCCATGTCGTCCATGAGGTCGTCGTGGAGGCCGCAGTACGGCTGCATCCCCTGGTCGGTGCGCACGTACTGGAAGTGGCCGCACGACCCGCAGTAGGAGTCACCGGGCGACTGTGACCGCTCGGTCTGGCGGTCGCCGGAGCGGCCCGCGACGGGAGCCGACCGCGGCGACGACGGCGACTGCGGCTCCGAGGACCCGTTCGCGAGGGGCGTGATGTCGGCGGCGTCGGCGCCCCCGTCGCTCACGGTCCCAGCGGTGCCGGACCCGGAAGCGGTGGTGGCCTGTTGGGTTCGCTCCCCGGCGCGGCGCTGCTTGACCTCCGGGCGGTTGGTCTGCGTCTCGACGCTCCCGTCGGGGGTGTTCCCGAGGAGACCGACGCCGCCGACGGTGCCCGTGACGCCCTTCGCGCCGCGAATCTCCTCGGCGGTCGACTTCGGCACCTCGATCACCTTCGTCTCTCCCTCGCGGGTGACCTCCAGCGACACCGTGCCGCCGGGGTTGTTGCGCGCCTTGAAGTTCGCGACGCCGGTGAACAGACACCAGAACGCCGTGAACGCGCCGAGGAAGTACACGCCCGCGGTCGGGAGCGTGAGGTCGGCGTACTCGCCGGCACACTGGGCGCCCGACCAGTGACACGGGTACGCGTGGGCGAACAGCGCCACACCCAACACCGCGATACCGGCGCCGACGACCGCGGCGGCCTGGGTCCGCGGGCTCGTCGGCATGATCACGAGGACGCCGAGGAACGTGGCCGGGATGCCGAGGCCGGCGAGGATCCCTGCCGTCTCGCGCGCCTGGCCCAGGTTCCAGCCGAGCGCGACGGTCGTAATGTCGGTCGCCGCGACGACGATGCCGGTGACGACGAGGAGGGCACCGAGCGAGAACGCAGCGACACCGAGGTACAACCGCCGGAGGCTGGCGTACTCGCCGACCTGGCCTTCGTACACCTCGGCGAGACTGCTCATACACGGTGTTATAGCATCATCACTTAAAACGATACGTCAGACGCCGGCATGACGCACGCTGTCGATCTGCAGTCGACAACCGCGCTTGCGGAGTCCACGCCACGACCCCGTTCGGCTGTCCGCGCCGACGCGGCCACGGTGGAGCGCGGCCCGCACGGTCCACGACGACGCTCCGAAAGGGTTAGGCGGTCCGTGATCGAACGGCGAGACATGGCCGACGACGACGAACCCGAGGAGGAGGAGCCCGCCGTCGAGCTCGGCGAGGGTCCCGCGGTCGACGGTGCGCCGCTGGCCCGCGTCGCCTCGCGACTCACGTGGCCCCAAGAGATGTCCCGCGTCCTGGAGAAGGAGGGCGACGCGACGATCCGCACGCCAGACGGCCCGCGCGACCTCGCGGACGTGCTCGAGGCGGTCGACACGACGTACTTCGACCGCCGCCAGACGTTCGTCGAGGCCGTCGAAGACGAGATCGGTCGCGGCCCGGTGCAGACGGCGGAGTAATCGACAGACGGCGGCCGGGCGCGACGTACACACCGTCGCCACCTTTTCCACGGCTCACACCGAACGTTGAGCCATGCAGCTACCGATCGACCCCGAGGCCGTCCGCGGCGAAGACTACGGCGAGAAGCGCGCGACGTTGGAGATGTCCCACGAGGACGCGATCGAACACGTCCGCGCGGTGTTCGCCGACCACGGGTTCGGTGTACCCGTCGAGTTCTCCCCGTCGGACCTGCTGAACGAGAAGGTCGACGCCGACCGCGACCCGTACTACGTGCTCGGCGCGTGCAACCCCGCCATCGCCGACCGCGCGCTCGACGCGACCGACAACACCCTCGGCGCGCTCATGCCGTGTAACGTCGTCATCTGGGAGGAGGAACCGGGCGTCCAGACCGTCTACCACGTGTCGATCATGCGGGTCGCCAAACTGCTCGGCCTCGACACCGACAGCGAGGCGATGGACGCGATCATCGAGGAGACGGGCGAGATGGTGGCCGCGGCCTACGCCGACCTCGACTCGTCGTAAGCACCACCGCTGTCGCGGCCGGTGTCTGCGGTGTCGTCGTCTGCAGGGTCGGCCCCCTCGTTCTCGGGGTCGTCTCTGAGTTCCGCCAGTTCAGCACGCGTCTCCGCGAGTTCACGCTCCAATTCCGAGAGCCGCTCGTCGTCGGCGTCGCTCCCGCTCGCGCTGCCGAGGAGTTTGAGCCCCCCTGCACCGAGGATCACGACGAGTACCGCCGACCCACCGAACAGGAGCAGCAGGACGAGCAGGATGATCAGCAGTTCGGGACCGCCCGGGACCGCGCCGAACAGGAGGGACATACGCGAGGCGTCGATAGCGGACGTTGTAACTCTGTTGTCCAGTCGAACTCGCGGCGACTCGCGCCCTACGTCGTCCAGTCGGCGAGACTCGACTGGAGCCCAGCGACCATCGTCGACTTCTGACGCAGGCGCGCCAGCGACACCGGGAGTTGGTCGCTCACGCCGCGGACGGCGTCCTCGAACGTCTCCGCCTCGCCGTGTTCGCCCTCGAAGGCGTTGCGGACGCTCTCGCGCACCTGCCAGACGCCGACCGGGCCCCAGTAGTCGTCGGAGACGTGCCGGAGCACGAGCACCTTCGCCTGGCGCCCGCGCTCGGAGAGGTGTTCGAGCACGCCGAAGCGGGACGCGTAGTACGCCCCCGCAGTCTCGTCGACGTACTGCGTCCGCCCCTCGCGGTTCTCGTGGGCCGACGAGAGGTACGTGTCGCCCTGCGGGTCCGGGTGCCAGATGCTCCCCGGCGACTTGATCTCGACCAACTCGAACTCCCAGTCGCCCGGCGCGAGGATCACCCAGAAGGCGTTGCCGAGGTACTCGTTGCGCCACACCTGCACGGTGTCGACGCTCCGTCGGTCGCGAATCGTCCCGCGGAGGTACTTGCCGACGGTGTCGTCGACGGCGGTGATGGACCACCGCGTCGGCACCAGGCGGCGGTTGTCACCTCGACCCAGCGCCCCCGCCGACAGCACCGTGTTGATGTCGTACACGTCGAAGCCGCGGCGGTACAGGTAGTTCATCGCGCCCTCCGCGCGCCAGTCGTCGTCCTCCAGCGTCTTCTTCACCGGACGGGGCACGTGGGGATTCTCCGTGAGGTCCGCGTCGGCGGCACGGGCGCGCGGCCCCGTCGGCGTCGCGATGTCGTCGGGCGACACGTCGTAGTCGATGGCGGGGCCGTCGTCGAGGAACACCTCCACGTCGACCGGCCGGTCGGCGATGGCGACCTCCCGCTGCACACCGAGGAAGCCGTCCCACGCGTCGTGGACGTTCGCGGCGTCGCGAGCGTCGACGCCCTTGTTCGAGTTCAGGAGTGAGGTGCGCCGCTCGAACACGTCGGCGATGGAGACGCCCTCGTCGTACCACGCGCCGCTGGTCTCGTACGTCGCGGCGTCGTCCTCGTGACCGACGGGCGAGAGGAGGCCCGTCGAGAGGTTCGGGTAGTTGCTGGATCCGACGAAGATGGAGGGGGAGACGGAGCCGAACACGGAGTCGCCGCCGGTCGCCTCGTCGAAGCGGTGCTGGAACGACTCGAGGTGGTCCATCAGCTCGTAGGACTTCTCCTGTGCGAGGCGCCGCCGCTCGGCGCGCTCGTTCTCCTCGAACTCGACGTAGTCGTCCAGCTTCACGTCGAGTCGAGGTTACCGCTCGGTGGACATGAACGTTCCCCGCGCGGGTCGGACCCGAGAGAGTCGTGTCGCTCGTCGATGGCTGACAGGCGGTCGTGGCGCCGATGGGGTCGGCGTGTGCACGCGACGGGCGACCGCGCACCCGCTGTTCCGTCGCGCGGCGAGCGTCAGATCACGAGGGGGCTGGTGCCGTGATCCCCGATGAACTTCGGGGTCGTCGACACCGGATGACAACCCTTTCGCCCCACGGGCGGCGAGCGAGGGTATGCCGGTCATCGAGTGCGACCCCGAGACGGCCCGCGAGCGCGTGGCGGCGGCGGGCGTCGAGGTGGTCGCCGGGAACACGGACCACGAGCGCTGGCGCGCCGAGCGCGACGGCGCCGTCGCGGTAGCGTACGACGACAAGGTGGTCGTCCAGGGCGGCGACCCCCAGCGCCTCGCGGCGCTCGTGCGCGACGGCGGCGGTCGGGGGCACGTCTACTTCGACGGCGCCTCGCGGGGGAACCCGGGGCCCGCTGCCATCGGGTGGGCCATCGTCACCGCCGACGGCATCGTCGCGGAGGGGAGCGACCGCATCCCCGACACGACGAACAACAAAGCCGAGTACGCGGCGCTGATCCGCGCGCTGGAGGCCGCCGTCGACTACGGCCTCGACGAGGCCGACGTGCGCGGCGACTCCCAACTGATCGTCAAGCAGGTCCGCGGGGAGTGGAACGCCAACGAACCCGAACTGCGCGAGAAGCGAGTCACGGCTCGGGAGCTATTGGAGCGGTTCGACCGCTGGAGCATCGAGCACGTGCCGAGAGAGCTAAACGAGCGCGCCGACGAGTTGGCGAACGAGGCGTTCGAGGGCTGACGATGGAGGAACAAGACTACACGCCGGACAGCGACGGGGAGGGAGCGACCGACGACCACGACGACGCCTGGGACGAGGAGGTCCCCGAGCCGACGGTCGACGCCGCCGAGCGACTCACCCGGCTCGCTCGCGAGGCGGTCGACGAGACGGAAGCCGACGCCTACCGCGAGGATCGGGCCGAGCGACTCACCGACCACGGCTTCACCGCCCGCGTCCGCGACGAGGACGACACGCTCGTGCTCTACCCCGAGGAGTGGATGGAGGACGGCGTCGTCCAGATCGACCGGATCGAAGACACCGACCGCGCGGTCGAGGTGTCGCTGTCGGGGGCGGGCGACCCCGACGACTGGGCGGAGGTCGAGGCGCACAACGCGGAGGTCGTCGACCGGGTAGCGAGCGACTACGGGGAGGTACACGCGACGAACGCCCGGGCGTTCGCGGACTTCATGGGCAACCACTACGCCCGACCGGTGGACTCGGCGAGCGCCGACGAGGTGGAGGAGTTCCTCGCGGAGTACTTCCCGCGGAACGCGTGGCCCACCGACGAACAGCGCGACGCCGTCGAGGCGTCGCTGCAGTACGTCTTCGAGGTCACAGACGACTGACGCGCTCGTCGACGAGGCGCTCGCGCTGAGCCGAGCGAATCGCGGTTGTGGAACAGCGATCGGTCCCCATCACCACTGGTTACTTTTCGCCACACGTGATAGGCAACACTGTGTGGTCAGTCCTGCTCACAACAGCATCTGCGGTACTCCTCCAGTACACGGTGCCCGTCGTCGGTGTCGAATTGAGTCAGACGGCGGTCACCGTGATCGGGATCGGCATGATCTTGCTGCTCCTCGTCGGGTCGGGGTTCTTCTCGTCGTCTGAGATCGCGCTGTTCTCGCTGCCAGCCCACCAGGTGGACGCGATGGTCGAGCGCGGCCTGCGCGGTGCGCAAGCCGTGAAGTCGCTCAAGGAGGACCCCCACCGTCTGCTCGTGACGATCCTCGTCGGCAACAACATGGTCAACATCACGATGTCCTCCATCTCGACGACCATCGTCGGCCTCTACTTCGACGCCGGCGCGGCGGTCATCATCTCCTCGCTCGGCATCACGTCGATGGTGCTGATCTTCGGGGAGAGCGCGCCGAAGTCCTACGCCGTCGAACACACCGAACTGCACGCACGGCGCGTCGCTCGGGGGCTGAAGGTCGTCGAGAAGGTCCTGTGGCCGCTCATCACCGTGTTCTACTACCTGACTGGGATCGTGAACAGGCTCACCGGCGGCAGTCCCTCCATCGAGTCGACGTACATCAGCCGCGACGAGATCCGGAACATGATCCAGACGGGCGAGCGCGAGGGTGTGCTCGACGAGGAGGAGCGCCAACGACTCCAGCGCGCCCTGCGGTTCACGGACGCCAGCGCCAAGGAGGTGATGACCCCCCGACTCGACGTGGCCGCTGTCTCCACCGAGGCGACCGTCGAGGAGGCCATCTCGGAGTGTATCCAGTCTGGCCACGCCCGCCTGCCGGCCTACGAGGGCTCGCTCGACAACGTCGTCGGTGTCTTCGACATCCGTGAGTTGGGGGACGCCGACGCCGAGGCCTTCGCCGACCTCACGGTCGCAGACGTGGTCACTCCGACGCTCCACGTCCCCGAGTCGAAGAACGTCGACGACCTCCTCTCGGAGATGCGCGAAGACCGACTGCACATGGTCGTCGTCATCGACGAGTTCGGAGCCACGGAGGGGATCATCACGATGGAGGACATGACCGAGGAGATCGTCGGGGAGATCCTGGCGGGTGACGAGGACGACCCGATCGAGTTCGTCGACGACGACACCGTCTCGGTGAACGGGTCGGTCAACATCGAAGCCGTCAACGAGGCGCTCGACATCGTCCTGCCGGAGGGCGAAGAGTTCGAGACCATCGCCGGCTTCATGTTCAACCTCGCGGGGCGCCTCGTCGAGCAGGACGAGGCGTTCGACTACGAGAACGTCACGCTGCGGGCCGAACAGGTGGACAACACCCGCATCCAGAAGGTCCGGGTAACCGTCGGTCGCGACACAGACGAGTCGGCCGAATCGGAGTCGCCGAGCGACGAAGACGACGCCGAGTGACGACCGATGGCTCGGCGTCGACGGTGCCCGGGACTCGACTTCGGGACGGCGGCGCCGACGGCCTCCAGCGCCACAGCCACGTCGAGGGTCGGTCCCCGCTTCAGCCGCGGAGCGGAGAGACCGGTCGGTAGCGAGTGACTATCGAAAGAACAGCCCGACGCCGTCGAGGCGTCGGTGCGGGACGTCTTCGAGGCCGCGGACGAGCCGACTCCCTTGTGAGCCCGCCGCGGCGGCGACGTGCCGCCGGATTCGGTACGGTTCGATTTACGCGTCGAGCGAGTCGTCGACGAGGCCGCGCACGTCGGCGGCGCGGTCGCCGTCCGTGACGTACTTCCCGACGACCCAGTTCAGGCGGTCGAGGACGGCCTTGCGACCGGTCTCGGTGAGCGCGTACTGGTTCGTCCGCTTGTCGAGTTCGCTCTTCTCGACCAGGCCCAGTTCGACGAGGTCGTCGAGGTTGGGGTATAGACGGCCGTGGTTGACTTCCGCGTCGTAGTAGCTCTCGAGTTCGCGCTTGATCGCGAGCCCGTACATCGCCTCCTCCGAGAGGATGACGAGGATGTTCTGCTGGAACGCGGTGAGATCGCGTGCGATACTGACCACTTCGGTTTCAGACTGTGCCTCTGACATGGTCACCGGATGAGAGGTCACGGGGGTATTTAATTGTTGCCAACGCCACGACCAATTCGAGTGTTAGGAGCCCTGAGAAGCAACTATTCGGCGTTTCAGTCCGCTCCCCTCCCCAGCGTCGATGGCGTCCTGTCTAGTTTGTATGGTTAACATGGGCATAAACGCATAGCCGATACTATTCGGTCGGTAGTCCCCACATACTCCACAGAGAGCACTCGGCGGAGGCCGTGAGCGGACCGGTCCGTGCCGTGGAGCGTCGCGTGCCGAAAGGCATTTGCTCGCGTTGGCGGAACCGTCGTGCGCATGACGAACCTCTGGGAAGACCTCGAGACGGGGCCGAACGCCCCCGAAGAGATCTACGCCGTCGTGGAGTGTCTCAAGGGCGAGCGCAACAAGTACGAGTACGACAAGGACGTCCCCGGCGTCGTCCTCGACCGCGTGCTCCACTCGAACGTCCACTACCCCTCGGACTACGGCTTCATCCCGCAGTCGTACTACGACGACGAGGACCCCTTCGACGTGCTCGTGCTCGTCGAAGACCAGACGTTCCCGGGCTGCATCATCGAGGCCCGCCCGGTCGCCCTGATGAAGATGGACGACGACGGCGAGCAGGACGACAAGGTGATCGCCGTCCCGACCGAGGACCCGCGCTTCGACCACATCCAGGACCTCGACGACATCCCGCAACAGCAGCTCGACGAGATTGACGAGTTCTTCGAGACGTACAAGAACCTCGAGGAGGGCAAAGAGGTCGAGACGCAGGGCTGGGAGGACAAGCAGGCCGCGATGGACGCCATCGAGCACGCCCAGGACCTGTACGACGAGCACTTCGCGTAACACCACCGCCGCACCCCGTTTTCTGTCCTCGGTCGCCGACGCCGATTAGCCGTGAACATCCCGGTCGCGTCCGCGGATGTGTTATGCGCATGAGTAATCTTTTGTGCGAGTACCGGCAACGTACGACCGAACATGGCCGCGAAACAGCCCGCCGTCGGCATCGACCACGTGACCGTGGTGCCGACCGAGCCCGTACGGATCCGCGCGGACGACGAAGAGGACTGCGAGGAGTCGACCGACGACCACTGACCGGAGTCGAGTCGTCCGACGCCGCCGCCCGCTGTCGTGTACCGCGAGGGCCGTGAGGGGCAGGCATATAACCCGCCCGCGGCAAGAAGCGGTAATGGCGAAGTGCTCCCAGTGCGGCGAGTACGAGAACCTCCCGTACCAGTGCAGACGGTGCGGTCAGTCTTTCTGTGCGGAACACCGCCTCCCGGAGAACCACGACTGTCCCGGCCTGAACGAGTGGAACGACCCGGGCGGCGTGTTCGACTCCGGGTACGACGACGGCGTCGGCGGCGGCGGTTCCGCCGGTTCCGGCGGCGTCACGGGTCGCGTGAAGTCGCGCATCGACCGCGAGACGGGCACCGGCGGCATCATGGGAGCGTTCCGTGGGAACATGACGTACGTGTTCCTCGGGCTGATGTGGGTCACGTTCGCCGCGGAGTTCGCGGTACTGTTCACCGCGGGCGGCGGGCTGTTCGACGACCTGTTCGTGCTCAGCGCCGCGAACCTGCTCGCCGGCAACGTCTGGACCGTGGTCACCTCCGTGTTCGCTCACTCGCCGACCGGCTTCTTCCACATCGCGGGTAACTCCATCGCGCTGTACTTCTTCGGCCCGCTGGTGGAGCGGTACCTCGGGTCGAAGCGGTTCACGATCATGTTCCTGGTGACCGGGATGGTCGCCGGCCTCGCACAGATCGGGACGGGACTGCTGTTCGGCGGCCCGCTCGAAGCGGGCGTGTACGGCGCATCCGGGTCGATCATGGCCGTGATGGGGTTCCTCTCGGTCGTGAACCCGAACCTGAAGGTGATGCTGCTCATCCCGCCGATCCCGCTGAAGATCCGGACGATCACCCTGCTGTACGCGGCGCTGTCGGTGTTCGGCGTCCTCTCGGCGGGGAACCTCGGCGGCATCGCACACGCCGCGCACCTCTCGGGACTGCTCCTCGGCGTCATCTACGCGAACGTCGCCGACGGCCAACGGAGCGTCCCGAACCAGATCGGGAGCGGTGGCGGCCTCGGCGGCCCCGGTCGCGGTCGCTTCTGACGCGCGATGGTGACGCCGGTCCGCCCGGAGTTCCTCCCCGACCCCGCGCTCGACCGCGAGGCCATGGAGGCGCTCCAGTGCGACATCGCCGCCGCCGCGACGTTCGCCGACGACCTACCGTTCGACGCCGCGAGCGTCGGCCTCGACGACGACCCATCCGCGGACACGCCGCTCCTCGCCGGCGTCGACCAGGCGTTCCTCGACGACCGCGCGGTGTCTGCGGTCGTCGTCCTCCGCGGCGGCGAGGTGGTCGAACGCTCGTACGCGGTGACCGAGCTATCGATCCCGTACATCCCCGGCCTGCTGGCGTTCCGTGAGGGTGGCCCCATCGTCGACGCGCTGGCGACGCTGGAGACCGACCCGGACCTGTACGTGTTCGACGGGAGTGGTCGGATCCACTTCCGGCAGGCGGGCATCGCCACCCACGTCGGGGTGCTGTTCGACGCGCCCGCAATCGGCGTCGCGAAGTCCCTGTTGTGCGGGACGCCGGACGAGACCACCAACGGGCGGCCCGCGGGCTGGCGGACGGCGATCCGTGCCGACGAGCGCGTCGACGCTCCCGCGGGAACCATCGTCGGCCACGCGTTCCAGTCGCGTCAGTACGACTCCTCGCCGGTGATCAACCCGTTGTACGTCAGTCCCGGCCACCGCGTGAGCGCGGACACCGCGACGGACCTCGTGGCGGCGCTCGGCGGCGACTACAAACTCCCGGAGCCGACGCGTCTCGCCGACGCGTACGCCGACGAGGCGAAGCGCGTAGTCGCCGCCGACCGGGCCGACGACGGTCGCACCGACGACGACTGAGCACGACGGGTCGCCACCGCACCCGGATCGGACGGCGCCGAGACGACGGGAGTTAACTACGCGGCCGACATGGCCGATGACATGACAAGAACCGTGCTCATCACGGGGTGTTCCTCCGGCATCGGTCGCGCGTGTGCCGAGGCGTTCCTCGAAGAGGAGTGGACGGTGTACGCGACGGCGCGCAACCCCGCCGACATCGAGACGCTGGGCGAGCACGACGACTGTCGGATCGCGACGCTCGACGTGACCGACGCCGACGACGTCGAGCGCGTCGTCGACCGGATGCTCGACGAGGAGGGGCGCATCGACGCGCTCGTCAACAACGCGGGCTACGCTCAACTCGGCCCCATCGAGGAGGTGCCGACCGACGCTGTCCACGACCAGTTCGACGTGAACGTGTACGGCCCCCATCGGCTGATCAAGGAAGTGCTGCCCGCGATGCGCCGCCGCGAGGACGGCGCCATCGTCAACGTCTCCTCGGCCGTGGGGCGCATGTCGTTCCCCGGCGGCGGCGTGTACGCGGGGTCGAAGTACGCGCTGGAGGCGATGAGCGACGCCCTCCGCAACGAGGTGCGCGAGTACGGCATCACCGTCTCGCTGGTCGAACCGGGTCCCGTCGACACCGGGTTCGACGAGCGCGCCGAGTCCGAGGTCGAGGGACTGGATCAGACGGGCGCCTACGAGTTCTTCTACGACCTGTTCGAGGACTACGACGCCGTCGGCGGCGGCGCCGGCTTCCTCTCGGTCACGCCCGAGCGCGTCGCCGAGGACGTCGTCGACGCTGCGAGTTCGACGAAGCCACCGGCCCGCTACCCGGTGGGTCCGATGGCGAAAGTGGCGGAGGTCGGTCGCTTGCTCCCGGCACGCCTCGTCGACGCACTGTGGGGGCTGGCCGCGAAGTTCACCTGAACCCGTGTCGGACGACGACCGCTCCCACGACTTGGACGCCGACGGCGACGGCAAGGGCGACGTGGCCGAGCAACTCGACGCGCTCCACGGTCACCTCGCGGCGACCGCCGAGCGACCGGTCGCCCGGAGCGCGAGCGCCCACCTCGGGGAGGCCGAGGCCGTCGCCCGCGACCTCGCCGAACGGCCGGCAGCGCCGGAGACCGTCCGCGAACGCACCGGGCACGTGGTGCGGCTGCTTCGGGAGGCCGGTGAGACGGAAGACGAGACTGCGGACGAACACGTCGCGGCGGCGCTGGAACTCGCGGAGGCGTTGGCGACGACCGACGAGGAGACGTAGCGCGCGACGACCGGTCAGGCGAGACAGGCCGCGACGACGCGCAGGGCGTCCTCGCCGCGCACCTCGTCGGCGAGCAGGGGGACGCGCTTCACGTCGCGGCCGCGGTAGAGGTCGGCGGCCTTCGCGAGGCTGTTCTGCTGTACCTGCCAGCGCCGCTGGCAGAACTCGCAGTCGTCGAGGCTCGGCGTCACGACCCACGACGAGTCGACGTCCGCGTCGAACTCGGCGACCTCTCTCGGGTCTTCCATCACGCGGTTGACGACGAGCGTGTTCACCGGGATGGAGAACTCGTCGAGACGGGAGACGAGGCGCTTGGACTCGACGACGCTCATCTCCTCGGGCACCATCACCACCCGGAAGTCCGTCTTCGCGGGGTCTTGCAGCGTCTCGCGCAGGCGGGTGATCCGCTCTTTGAGGTCGTCGAGGTCGGGCTGGTCGGGCCCGCCGTCGCCCATCCCGAACATCCCCTTCATCCCCTCCATCATACCGGAGAACTGCTGACGGAGCTTCATCATCCGCCCGACCATCGAGTCCAGCATCTCCGGCAACTGGAGCAGGCGGAGCGTGTGCCCCGTCGGTGCGGTGTCGACGACGACGCGGTCGAACCGGGGGTCGTCGAGGTGGTCGAGCAGTTGCCGCATCGCCGCCGCCTCGTCGGCGCCGGGCATCGTCCCGCCGAGCATCCCGCCCAGTGGCGAGTCACCCATCGCCTCGCCCATGTCGCCGAGGCCACCGAGCGGGCTGGCGTCGGGGCCGGCACCCGCCCCCGGACCCCCTGCGCTGTCGTCCTCGCCGGTCGCCATCCCCGCGCCGAACAGCCCCTCCTCCATCGCGGCGTCGGGGTCGATCTCGGCGCCGTACAGCGGCACGTCCTCGCGGATGCGCGAGGGCTGGGCCGGAATCTCGGTGTCGAGTGTGTCCGACAGCGAGTGGGCCGGGTCCGTCGAGACGACGAGCGTGGCGACGCCGTCGTGGGCGCTCGCGAGTGCGGTCGCGGCGGCACAGGTCGTCTTCCCGACGCCGCCCTTCCCGCCGTACAGCACGTACTCCGGGGCGTCCGGGTCAGCGAGTCCGGCGGCGCCCTGCATGTCGATCTCCGCCCCCATCCGGGAGGGGTCGGCGGCGGGCGCGTCGCCGGCGGACTCCTCCTCGATCTCGTCGACGGCCTCCACGTCGATGTCGGTCATTACCCCGGGGTCGGTCGCGGACGCTTGTCTATCCGTTGGTCGGGGAACGTCGAAATCGGTCGGCGCCGCGAGGGTTCAAATCGGATGCCGGGCCCACGACGACTCGGACGCACCCGGTCGCCGTCGCGACCAGCAGTCCGAGTAGCCCCTCGCGTGCCCTCGTACGCCCGGGGTCCGAGCCAGCCAGTCGGCCTTACCCGAAGTAGTTCGCCAGTCGCGTCGCCGCCTCCTCGACGCGCGGGGTGACGAGTGCGAACCGGAGCCACTCGTCGCGCGCGGAGCCGAAGGTCTCGCCGGGCATCCCGGCGACGCCCGCCTCGTCGATCAGTCGCTTCGCGTTGGCCATCGTCCCCGGGAAGTCGTCGAAGCGGGCGAGGACGTAGAACCCGCCCTCCGGCGTCGTGTACTCGGCGCCCGCGGCGTCGAGTGCGTCGGTGAACGTCTCGACGCGCCCACGGAGCATCGCGCGCACGTCGGCGTAGTAGTCGGCGTCGGTCTCCCGCAGGGCGTTCAGCACCGCCACCTGCGGCGGACGAGAAGTGGCGACGTTGACGAGCATGTGGCGCGTCTTCGCCGTGTCGACGAGGTGGTCAGGGAGCACGACGTAGCCGACGCGGAAGCCGGTGATCGCCATCGACTTCGAGTAGCCCGTCGTGACGATCACTCGGTCGCTATCGAGCGTCAGCGCCGACTCGAACTCGCCGGTGAAGTCGAAGTGGTCGTACACCTCGTCGACGACGAGCGTCGCGTCCACGTCGGCGGCGAGGTCAGCGAGCGCGCGGAGCGCCTCCCGCGAGTAGACGGCGCCGGTCGGGTTGTTCGGGGTGTTCACGAGGATCAGGCTCGTCTCCTCGCTGGCCGCGTCACGGAAGCGGTCCGGGTCGAGCGAGCCGTCGCGTTCGGCGGGTACGAGCGTCGCCTCGGCGTCGAGTAGTTCCGTCTTCCCGGGGTAGTACGGGTAGACGGGGTCCGCGAGGAGCACCTCCGAGCCGGCGTCGCGGTCGAGCGCCGCCGCCATCGCGAGGTAGTTCGCCTCGCCGGTGCCGTTCGTGACGACGACCCGGTCGGCGTCGACGCCGCGACGGGCGGCGATCTCCTCGCGCAGGTCCACCAGCCCCTCGCTGGGCGGGTACTGGAACGCGTCCGGCTCGGCGTCGGCGTACTCGCGAAGGCCGTCACGGAGGGCCTCCGGGGGCTGCCAGTCGGGGTTGCCCGACACCATGTCGACCACGTCGCGGTCTGCTGCCTGCGCGTACTGCATCACGTGGAAGAACTTCGGGCGCTCGTAGGGCACGGTGTGTCGGCGATACTCCGGACGCTCGCCCCTTCACTCCCGCGGTCTTAATGCGTCCCCGACTGTGGTCCGACTATGCGCGAGTCAGCTTCCGAACCGCCGATCGAAGCGCGCGTCGGCGACGCCCTCCGGGCCGCCGGCGAGACCGTCGCGACCGCCGAGTCGTGCACCGGCGGGCTGATCGGGTCGCTGCTCACCGACGTCGCCGGCTCCAGCGACTACTTCGACCGCTCGGTCGTCACCTACAGCTACGACGCGAAACTGGAGGAGTTGGCCGTGCCCCGCGAACACCTCGACGCGGAGGGCGCGGTGTCGGAACCGGTCGCCCGCGCGATGGCCCGCGGCGTGCGCGACACCGCGGGCGTCGACTGGGGCGTCGCGACGACCGGCATCGCCGGCCCCGACGGCGGCACCGCCGAGAAGCCGGTCGGCACCGTCTACATCGGCGTCGCCTACGCCGGCGACTGGGGCAGCGGCGAGAGCGACGCGACCGTCGTGCGCTACGAGTTCGACGGGAGTCGGACGGAGATCAAAGCGCAGATCGCGCGGCGGGCGCTTCGCGACCTCCACGAGGCGGTCGAGGCGCGCCAGTAGCGACGCCGTCGGCCCGCCCTCGGGCGGTCGATGCCGAAACCGTTTGGTCGCTCCCGGCAGCAGGGTGAGGCGTGAACAAGAAGGGCCACGTGCTGAACGCGATCTTGCTGGCGATTGGGCTGGGGTACGTCCTCCAGCCCTCTGGCGACGTGGAGACGTTCGTCACCATCGCCGAGTTGTTCGTCCCGCTCGTCCTCGGAGCGCTGTTCCCCGACGTCGACACCGCCTTCGGGAAGCACCGCAAGACGCTCCACAACCTCCCGGTGCTGGCGGTGTTTCTCGCGTATCCGATCTACTTCGCGAACCTGCGGTTCGTCTGGATCGGCGTCCTCACCCACTACGTGCTCGACGTGGTCGGCAGCAGGCGCGGCATCGCGCTGTTCTACCCGTTGTCGAAGACCGAGTACGGCCTGCCGATCGGCGTCACGACGTCGAGTAAGCACGCCGACGCCGTCACTGTCGTCATCACGCTCGCCGAACTCGCGGTGCTGGCGCTCGTGCAGTTCTTCCTCGTCGACTTGAACACCGGGACGCCCCGCGAGGCCGTCGCGACGCTGGTGGCAGGACTCCCGATCTGAGACGGCGCGGTCGCGGCTGGTGGCCCGGCGCCGCCAGTTCAGTACACCGCCACGTCGTCGAACCGGCCGTCGTAGGCGATGTGGCGCGGGTGGGTCCCCTCCATCCCCGAGAGGAACAGGCGATCGAGTTTCCCGTAGGAGTTCTCGTAGCCGAGGTGGGCGAACTCGACGAGTCGACGCAGTCGCGTCGCGGGGTCGGTGCGCTTGACGACCGACCGCGGCGCCTGCTCTTTGAGCGCGGTCACGAGCGCCGCCTCGCCGCGCACGTCGTCCTCGAACTCGGTCCACGCGGCGCCGACGGTGCCGCGGAGGTGCGCGTACGACGACCCGAACGTCGGGAGGTCGAACGCCTCGGCGATCCGGGCGCCGCGGTCGTTCTGGTGGTCGAACAGCTTCGCGTTGTACGTCTCGACGGCGTCGATCCGGTCGCGGTAGGCGCTCACCTCCGCCCTGGTGAGGCTCACGTTCATGAACTCCGGGTGCGGGACGAGCACGGCGGCGCCCTGGCGGTCGAACTCCGCCAGCGCCGCCTCGAAGGTGATGAAGTCCGGTACCGGCTCTGAGAGGCCGACGGCGAGCAGGTGGCGACGGTTCCCCCAGTCGCCGGTGAACACCTCGCGAGCGGGGACGACCGTCACCTCGTCGGTCGAGAAGCGGTCGGCGCGCTCGCGGATCTCGGGCAGTCGCGTGAAGTGCGGGGCGTACACGAGCGTGTCGACGCCCGACTCGCGGGCGCGCTCGACGACGCGCTCGTCGAGCACCTTCACGTGCGGGTCCACCCGCGTCCGTCCTGCGGTCACACGCGGAGGTCGCGCGGGTCGCCGTTAGTGATTCCGCTTCCGGGCCGCGGTCTGCCACGGGAACGCTTAAGCGGGCTTGTCCTCTGCTACCGGGTATGTCCTCCCGGTGGGCCTGTGGCCTCGACGGGTGTGATGCGGCGTTCGACACGGTCGAGGACGCCGTCGTCCACCAGACGACCGCACACGAGCGACACGAGTGTCAGGTGTGCGGCACCGTCGTCCCCGACGGCTACTTCGCCATCCGCCACGCCTTCGACGAGCACACCCGCGCCGAGTTCGTGCGCGCCTACGAGGCCGACTCCGACGACGTGCGCGAGCGCGAGGAGATCAAAGCCGTGATCGAAGAGACCGCCGACCTGCAAGAGATCGTCGACCGGATCGACGGTTCGGTGTAGGCGGCGCCGACGCTCGGAACGGACGGACGGGTGGAGAGAACTGCTCCGAGAGCCTACCGCTCGTCGGAGTTCGCGTGAGCAGTAGCGAACGAGAGCACGACGAGCGCGTCAGCGCTCGTCGGAGGCTGCTCGCGGGCCAACGGCCCGCTCGCATGGTACGACGAACTACCGTTCGTCGCTATCGAGCACGCGGATCTGGTCGCCGCGCACCGTCACCGGAATCGGGACCGTCGCTTCATACAGTTCGACGGTCACCTGGTCTTTGCCCTCGTCGATGCGCTGGACCTGCGCCTTCTCGCCTTTGAACGGGCCGGCGATCAGTTCGACGATGTCGCCCTCGGCGATCCCCTCCACGTCGGGGGTCGGCGAGAGGAAGTGCTCGACCTCGGACATCGACGACTGGCCGGCGACGCCGCCGGGCCCCTCGACGAGGCCGCGGGCGTGGGGAACCTCCTCCAGCACGCGCCGGATCACGGCGTCGTCGTCGGCCTCGACCATCACGTAGCTCGTGAGCTGGTCGGGCGCGAGGACGGCGTGAATCTCTGCCATCTCCTTGCTGGCGATCATGTCCGCGACGGTTCGCTCTTGGCTCGCCGTCGTCTTCACCGAGTAGATGGGCACCGTTCAGATCCCTCCGGTGAACACCGACATGACCGCGAAGATGACGAACCCGAGGAACCCGACGAGGAAGATGCCCGCACCGGCGATCTTGGATATCTGGGAGAACTCCTCCCAGGAGGGCGTGCTCGCCAGCTTGAGCACCCTGACGTAGCTTGTCAGGTCGTACTTGACATCCATGGTTATCGGGCCTACTTCGCCGCACCTTCTATATCTGTTGCTTGGGGGCCGAGCACCCCGGCGAGCGCGGTCGTCGCTCGCGGTGGCGGTGGCAGCGACGAACGGAGGGCTGTACCTGCGGGGAGTCGCGACCGGCGGACTCCGAGTGGCTGTGCGCCCAGCCGATCCGAGGCGAGGGCGCGCCGACTACTCGACGTAGTCGATGTCTTCGAGTCGGTCGCCGGCGGCGGCCTGCGCGGCCTCGTTGCGACCGTAGATCTGCGGCGACTCGACGCCCGTGACGACGATCATCGTGCGCATCGAACCGTCGAGTTCCTCGTCGATGGAGGTCCCCCAGATGATCCGCGCGTCGGGATCGATCCGGTCGTAGATCTCCTCGACGACGCCCTCCGCCTCCTCGATGGACATGTCGGAGCCGCCGGTGACGTTCACCAGCGCGGAGTTCGCGCCGGAGATGTCGACGTCGAGCAGCGGCGAGCGCAACGCCGACTGCACCGACTCCTGGGCTTTGGTGTCGGAGTCGGACTCACCCAACCCGATCATCGCGACGCCGCCCTTCTCCATGACGGTGCGAACGTCGGCGAAGTCGAGGTTGACGAGGCCGGGCTTGGTGATCAGCTCCGTGATGCCCTTCACCGAGCGCATCAGCACCTCGTCGCTGATCTTGAACGCCTGGCGGACGGGGAGCTTCCCGACGGCGTCGAGCAGGCGGTCGTTCGGCACGACGATCACGGTGTCTGCCACGTCGCGGAGGCGTTCGAGGCCGGCCTCGGCGTTCGTGCGCCGGACCTCACCCTCCGCCGTGAACGGCGTCGTGACGATGGCGATGGTGAGCGCCCCGATCTCGCGGGCCGCCTTCGCGACGACGGGCGCCGACCCGGTGCCGGTACCGCCGCCGAGGCCGGCGGTGACGAACACCATGTCCGACCCCTCCAGCGACTCGCGAATCTCCGACTGGGACTCGATGGCCGCCTCCTCGCCGACCTGCGGGAGCGACCCCGCGCCGCGCCCCTGGGTCTTCTCCTGCCCCATCAGGATCTTCGTGTCCGCCTCGATGTTGACCAGGTGCTGGACGTCGGTGTTGGCGGCGACGAGCGTCGCGCCGTGGATGCCCTCCTCGGCCATCCGGTTCACCGTGTTGCCGCCGGCGCCCCCGCAGCCGACGACGGTGATGTTCGTCTGGAGGTCCTTCAGGACGTCCTGCAGTTCCTCGTCGGTCATCTTCCCCGTCCGTGGGGCGTCTCCCGAGCCCGACGATCCGGCCGAGCTGTCGTTCGCGGCCCCGGCGGAGTCGGAGACGGGAGCCCCGTCGGTTCCCCCCTCCCCGGCCTCCTCCTCGGCCTCGGTAATCGCATCCTCGACGATGGAGTCCATAGGTATGCGGGTGGGTTGCTGACGGAGAGTTATTATCCTTCCCCCTCACGTCTTGCATCTGTCAGACACCGTACGGCGGCCCTACGGACGGCTCGAAGCCGGAGACGGCGACGAGTCGACGCGGAAACGAGCGCGTACCTGTCACACCGTAAACTGCTCTTCTCGTTCTCTGCTGACAGTTTCGGGACGAATCATGCGCCCGTTCACTTCGACGGCCTCGCCCGCCGACAGCGCGCCGAACTTCGGCCCCTCCGGGACGCCGAGCGTCCGCGCTCGCTCGGGGTCGAACGACTCCGTGCGCGCGACGACCGCGTCGCCCTCGCGCGTCACCTCGTCGTACTTCTCCCGGAGCACCGCCGCGAGGGCCCCGACGAGTTCGTCGTACGGGCCCGCGGCGTCCGACCCGCCGTCGCGTGCGACGACCGGGACCGCCGCTCGCCCCGCCGCCCGCGTGCCGGCCTGCTCCGTCTCGAACCCGACCGTGTGCGCCGCGACCGCCGCGTGCGCCGCGTCGGCGTCGATTCCCTGCGCCTCCGCGAGGAGGGTGGCGGGCAGGTCGACGACGCGGTAGCCGTCGTCGGGGTCGACGCCCTCGCCGGCGCGCTCGCCGAACCGGAGGCCGTCGTCGACGGGGCACAGTGCCGCCTCCAGCGACGCCACCAAGTCCAGCGGTGTGTCGTCGACCGCGCGGACCCACGATTCGCCGACGACGCGCACACCGCGGTCGGCCAGCGCCTCGCGGAGCACCGGCCGCTCGTCCGCGACGAGCGCGTAGTCGGCGTCGCTGGCGCCGATTGCGGCGTCGAGCACCTCGGGGTGTTCCTCGGGGTGCCCGAGTTCGTCCAACTGCCAGTCGATGCCGACGTGGCCGACGCCCCACGCCGTCTCGCGGATCACCCGCTCGAACCGCGGGGCGTAGTGGCCGCCGCCGAAGCCGACGACGTGCCGGGGACGCTCGGGGTCGCCGACGGCGACGGTCGCGCCGCGCTCGGGGAGGTCGAGCACCGCACGGGCGACCGCGCCGGCGCCCGCCGGGTCGTCCCACTGCGCCTCGTCGCTGCCGACCTCTGCGAACACCGCCGGCACCGCGAGCGCGGTCGGCCCGTGGTGGGTCCCCTCGATGGCGACGCCGTACTCGTCTGGCGCGTGTTCGTCGAAGCCGGCGAGGAGCGCCCGCTGGACGCCCGGGCACGCGGGCGCGAACGACCCCGCCTCACCGCCGTACTCGGCGGCGCCGAAGTTGCCCGTGAAGTGGCAGGTGAGCAGCGGCCCCGTGTCACCGGCGTGGCGGGAGACGAACACGAGGTAGTCGGGGCGCTCGGAGAACGCGGGCGTCGGGTCGGCGAGGCGGATGTGGAGGTCGTCGAACGTGCGGAGTTCGAGCCGTTCGTCGCCGTGGGCGCCCGTTCGGTCGAGGACGTGGTACGTGCCGCCGCCGTCGGCGTCGACGCGGTCGTCGTCCTGTCGCTGTGTCCAGTCGGCCAAATCGAGCAGGCGCTCGGCGATGTGGGTCGAGGCGTGGTCCGCCCGGGAGACGACGATACCGATCACTGGCGAGGGGTAGCGGACAGACGATGGAATACGCGTCGGTTTCGGCGAACGGGGCGACCCCCGGATCGACGCGCGTTCAGTCGGCGGGCTGTTCGGTGCCGCCGCCGACCGCGTCGCTCACCGTCGAGCGGGTGTGGGCCGCCACCTGGAGAATCTCGTCGCGGCGAGACAGCAGGAGTCCGAGGCCGAGCACCATGTACAGCGCGGTGAAGCCGTGCAGCAGGACGATGGAGTTGGCCTCGGCGGCCGCCTCCGACATCGTGCGGATGAAGTAGAACTCCACCAGCACCTGCGAGAGGAACAGCGTCAACAACACCAGCGACTCGCGGACGGAGATGTTGAAGTTGATCAGGACGGCGAGCGCGAAGAAGCTCTGTGCGGCGGTGATCCAGATCTCGGCGGCCTGCTTCTCGTCGAACATGAGGACGCCGTACTGGCCCGCGGAGATGGAGTAGACGACGACGAGCGTCCCGATGAGTAGCGTCCACTGGTTCAGCTTCGAGGAGATGAGCGCGTTGAACGCCGCCGTCGAGCGCGCCTTGTTCACGAGGTAGGCGGTGACGATCAGTTCCGGGCTCTCGGAGGCCAGCGGCGCGATCCACTGGATCATGAAGAACTCGGGGATGCCGAACTGCAGACCCAACTCCTCCAGCCCGTGGGCGAACGGTTCGACGGCGGTGAAGATGAGCAGCCCGGAGTACGCGAACAGCGCGAGCACCGAGACGGCGCGGACGGGGAACGACCGCGCCTGGAGGTAGGCGGGGACGCCAACCTGCTCTTCGACCTCCTCGACGTCGCCGCGGACGATGACGAGGATGTACGCGACGTACAGGCCGACGAGGAACAGGGTGTCGATGGCGCCGATACCGCCGCCGAGCGGGACGAAGAACGCGTACACGGTCGCGAGGAACAGGAACGCCACCTCCAGCGAGATGTCCCGGTCGAGCGAGACGTAGTCGCCGAGGAACTTCCCGTTCGTGACGACGTTGTCGTCGCCGCTGCCGCCGTACGCTTGGTAGACCGAGAACAGCGCGATGCCGGACCAGCCGAGCCCAATGAGGATGCGGTTGGCGCCGGTCATGTTCGCGACCGCGAGGTTGCCGGCGGCGGCGTCACCCTGCCCGGCCTGCCAGGCGTACAGCGCGTCGACGGCGTACTCGGGCGCGACCGCCAGCACCGCGAGCACGGCGATGGCGAACGCGCGGGGCACGTCCTTCTCGGCGGTCTCGGCGCCCCACGCGAGGAGGAACGAGGCGCCGAGCACCGCGACGCCGGCGACCCCGACGGTCGTCAGCGTCGAGAACGTTTGGTTCAGTCCGGTCGCCCACGAGAGGATCCACGGGAGGGTGAGCAGTATCCCACCGACCAGTCCGGTGAGCGGGTGGCGAAGGCGCGAACTCATTGTCGCCACGAAGCCGGCGACAACCCCTTACTCTTGCGCTTCACGGCGGTTGCGCGCGTTCGAGTGGAGCGAGTGCAGCGACCGAGAATCCCGACGACCGGGCAGTCGGACGGCGTGGGGTGCGACCTACGGTAACAGCAGGTAGACGAACACGAGGTAGCCGCCCAGCAGGACGCCGCCGTCGAGGCGCCCGACCTCGCCGCCGCGCAGCATCACCACGATGGCCGCGACGGTGAACGCGATGAGCGACGGGAAGTCGAACGACTCGACGCTGACGGAGACGAACACAGGCACGACGACCGCCACCAAGCCGAGCACGGCGAGGACGTTGTAGATGTTCGAGCCGACGACGTTGCCCACCGCGAAGTCCGCCTGTCCGCGCACCGCCGCGACGACGCTGGCGGCGAGTTCCGGCAGCGACGTGCCGAACGCCAACACGGTCAGGCCGACGAGGCGCTGGGAGAAGCCGAACTGGTACAGGATCGATCGACCGCTGTCCATGAGCCAGCGCGACCCGAAGAACAGCAGCGCCAGGCCGACGACGAGATAGACGACGTGGCGGAGGTTGACACTCTCTGGGTCGACGTCGGGCATCTCCTCGACGACGCCGCCGTCGGTGACCGCACCGGACTCGTCGACGCCGGCCGCCTCGGACTCGCCGCTCGCACCGCGGTACAACACGACGGTGAACCCGGCGAGGACGACCAGGAAGATGGCGCCCTCTACGCGACCGATGATCGCGTCGCGCCCGAAGACGACGAGCAGCCCCGCCGCCAGCGCCATGAACGGGACGTGCCGCCGGAGCACGGTACGCGACACCGACAGCGGGCGGATGAGCGCCGCCAGCCCGAGCACGAGTCCGACGTTGGCGATGTTGGAGCCGACGATTGCCCCCAGGCCGAGTTGTGAGTCGCCGTTGACTCCGGAGATGACGCCGATGAACAGCTCCGGCGCGGTCGTCGCGAACGCGACCACCGTCACCCCGACGAGCGCGGCGTGGAGTCCGATCCCCAACGCCAGCCCCGCGGCCCCCTTCACCAGCGATTCGGCTCCCAGGTACAGGAGCACGACCCCGAGAAGCAAGAAGAGGCCGTGCTCAGAGAGGAGCACGTCGGCCAGTTGTAGCATGTCTGGCTCGGTTCGACCTTCACTACTTGAAGGCGCGTTTCTAAATATCGGTATTGAGACTATAGAGCGCACCCGAGCCGTGACGAGGACGCTGGCCGATCCCTCAGACGAGCAGGGAGACGTAGCCGCCGTAGCCGGCGAGGAGGAGGACGCCGGCGATGCGACCGACGCGACCGCGGGCGACGAGGAGGAGGACGCAGAACGCCGTCGCCCCCAAGAGCACGGGGAAGTCGGTGCCGATCACGGAGGTGGGGACCCGGATCGGCGACAGGAGCGTGAGCACGCCCAAGACGGCGAGGACGTTGTAGATGTTCGAGCCGACGACGTTGCCGATGGAGAAGTCGGCCTCGCCGCGCAGCGCCGAGACGAGGCTAGCGGCCAGTTCTGGGAGGGACGTGCCGAGCGCGAGGACGGTGACACCGACGAGTCGGTCTGAGCCGCCGAGCAGGTACAGCGTCGATGTTCCGCCGTCGACGAGTCGCCGCGCGCCGACGAGCAGCAGTCCGAGGCCGATCAGCAGGAAGACGAGGTCGCGTGGGCGAATCTCGGCGACGCGACGCACCGGGGAGGCGGCTGTCGTCCCACCGTCGGTGGCGACCGACTCGCCGTCGGTGGCCTCGTCGGCGTCGGGGACGCCGCGCAGGAGGACGACGGTGAAGGCTCCGAGCACGACCAAGAGCACGCCACCGTCGAGTTTGCTCAGGGTGCCGTCGTACCCCAACCCGACGAGCAGCAGCGCCGCCAGCACCATGAACGGGAGGTGTCGGCGGACCGTCTCGCGGGAGACGGCCATCGGCCGGACGAGCGCCGACAACCCGAGCACCAGACAGATGTTCGCCACGTTCGAGCCGATAACCGCCCCCAGCCCGATGGTCGTCGTCTTCTCGACCTTTCCGATGATGGCCACGAACAGCTCCGGCGCGGTCGTCGCGAACGCGACCACCGTCACGCCCGCGACGGCGGCCCGCACGCCGAGGTCGGTCGCGAGCCCCTGGGCCCCCTTCACCAGCGACTCGGCGCCCACGTACAGGAGGACGACCCCAACCAACAACGAGACCCCCGCCCCGTCGGTCGTCAGTGCCATCCAGATCCACCGCGGACTCGTTCGCACCTCCAACGGCGGGAGCGCCCCCGCGAGTTCGAACATATCGGCGCTGGTTCGCTCTCCCCGATAATGCTGTTGCGCCACGTCTCAGGGCCGATAGCCCCGATATTGAGTCCGGTGTGTCGTACATACTCGTGCGGAGCAGACCCCTGTCGTTCGCGCTGGGTCGGCGGCGCGGGCGACGCCGACTCTGGGCCCGACCGGTGACTCCCCAGTGAACCCCGTTTTTATCGGGGGTGCCACCGCACATTCGACCATGAACGTGTACGGACTCATCGGGAACCCGGTGGGGCACTCGCTGTCGCCGCCAATGCACGAGGCCGCCTACGACGCACTCGGGTTCGACGCGCGCTACGTCACCTTCGAACCAGACGCCGGCGACGGCGCCGCGGCCATCGCAGCCGCTGACACGCTGGGTGTCGCCGGGCTGAACGTGACGGTGCCGTTCAAGCAGGACGTGCTCGAAGCCGTCGAACCGGACGACCTCGCGGCGGAGGTGGGCGCGGTGAACACGGTCGACTTCTCGACGGACCCGCCGCGAGGATACAACACCGACGTGGCCGGCGTCCGCAGGGCGTTGGACCACCACGACGTCGCACGCGAGGGCGCCGCCGCCGTCGTCGTCGGCGCTGGCGGAGCGGGGCGGGCCGCGGCGTTCGCGCTCGCCGAGGACGCCGTCTCCCTGCACGTCGCCAACCGGACAGCCAAGCGGGCCGAGTCGCTCGCGGCCGAGGTGCGCGCGGCGCTCCCGGACGACCTCGACACGCCGACGACGGTGACTGCGGGCGGCCTCGATACGCTCGCGGAGACGGTGCCGAACGCCGACCTGCTCGTGAACGCCACCACCGTCGGAATGGAGTCCGACGAGACGCCGGTTCCCGCCGAGCACCTGCACGCCGACCTGGCGGTGCTGGACGCGGTGTACGCGCCGCTGGACACGCGACTGCTGCGCGACGCCCGGGACGCTGGTGCCACCACCGTCGACGGTGCGTGGATGCTGCTGTTCCAGGGCGTCGAGGCGTTCGAGCGGTGGACCGGCGAGGACGCTCCCGTCGCGGAGATGAACGAGGCGCTCCGGGCGGAACTGTCGTAACCCTTCACCAACACGGCTCCTGCGTCGGGTTTTCTCGATATTCGGCGCTGGTTTTTTAAAAGGGCGCGGCGTGGATCCGCCAAATGGGAATCATTCAGCAGATCAAGCGACTATTCGGGTTGGGGGGGCGCGAATCGAACGGGTCGCGCTCCAGCGAGACGGCGGTGACCGTCGAGCGCGAGCGCGACGCAGAGGTGGACGCCGACACCGAGGCGGCGGTGAAGGGAACCGACGAGGCCGACGCCGCGGCCGCGGAGACTGACGCCGCCGCCTCCACCGGTTCCGTCACCGACGCAGACGACGAGGGGGCCGCCGAGCCAGCAGAGGCGACCGAGGGGGCCGACGCCGGTGCCGCCGAGGAGGGGCAGGTCGACGCCGAGGTGCCGGCCGAGGAGACCGCCGACGCAGACGACGCCGAGGAGGAGGCAGACACCGACGACGAGGCCGAACCGGTCGCCGCCGGGACGGACGCGGACGCCTCGACGGAGGCGCTGGTCGACGAGGCCGAGGCGACCGAGGAGCCAGCCGCCGCCGCCGAACCAGCCGAGGCCGCCGGTCCCGAGTCGGACGACGTCACGACCGACGTTGACGCGGTCGACGTCGACGACGAGGAGACGGAGGCGGACGCCGACGACGAGGAGCCGGCGGTCGAAGAGGCAGAGAGCGAGGAGACCGACGACGCCGACGACGAGGAGCCGGCGGTCGAAGAGGCAGAGAGCGAGGAGACCGACGACGCCGACGACGAGGGCGTCCCGGTCGACCAGATCAAGGGGATCGGCCCGGCGTACGCCGAGCGCCTCGCGGAGTTGGGGATCAACACCGTCGCCGACCTGGCGGCCGCCGACGCCGCCGAGGTTGCCGAGGGGACCGACGTCTCCGAGAAGCGGGTGACTCGCTGGATCGACCGCGCCGCCGAGCACGACGCGTAGTCTCGGAACCGAACCCGCTTTTTCCCTCCCGCGTGGACGGACTCGTATGCACACGGTCACGGACCGCGAGTCGTTCCGCCGCCTCGCGGCCGACGCGCCCGACGACGCCCGCATCCCCGTCGAGGGGCGGGCGACGGTCGGGGATCCCTTCGAGGCCTACCGCCGCGCCCGGACGGCGGACCGACCGGCGGTGTTCTACGAGACGACCGGCGGCCAGTCCGGGTGGGGCGCCTTCGGCGTCGACCCGGCGGAGACGCTGACCGTCGGCGCCGAGGCGAGCGTCCGTGACCCACACCACCCCGGCCACGGCGACTACGCCGACCCGTCGCCGACGCTGGAGGCGCTGGCGGGACTGCTCGACGCCGGCACCCTGGTCCGCGGCGACTGCGACGTGCCGTACCCCTGCGGCGTCTTCGGGTGGCTCTCGTACGACGCGGCCCGCGAGTTGGAGTCGTTTCCCGCCGACGGCGCCGTCGAGGACCGCGGCCTGCCGCGCCTGCAGGCTGGCGTGTTCACGACCCTCGCCTCGTGGGAGGAACCGCGCGACGACGGCGACGTGACGCTTCGGATCACGTCGTGTCCGCGCGTCGCCGACTACCCCGATGCGGACGCCGCGTACGACGCCGGCGTCGCCGCCGCCGAGGCCCTCGCCGAGCGAGCGGTCGAGGGCGACCCGTCGGTCGGACCCGCACCGGCCGGCGACGCCGACGCCGTCAGCTTCGAGAGCGACTGCGGGCGCGAGGCGTACGCCGACCGCGTCCGCAGCGTCAAGGAGTCGGTCCGCGCGGGCGACACCTTCCAGGCGAACGTGAGCCAGCGCCTCGCCGCCCCCGCGGCGGTCCACCCCGTCGTCGCCTACGACGCCCTCCGCGCGCGCAACCCCGCGCCGTATTCCGGGCTGGTGGAGTTCCCCGGCGTCGACCTCGTGAGCGCGAGTCCCGAACTCCTCTTGCGGCGCGAGCCATCGGACGACCCCGACACAGGCGCTCGACTCGAAACCGAACCCATCGCCGGCACCCGCCCGCGCGACGCCGACCCGGAGACGGACGCCGCGCTGGAGGCCGAGTTGACCGGCGACGAGAAAGAGCGCGCCGAGCACGCGATGCTGGTCGACCTCGAGCGCAACGACCTCGGGAAGGTGAGCCGCTACGGCACCGTCTCGGTGCCCGAGTACCGGCGCGTCGACCGCTACTCGGAGGTGATGCACCTCGTCTCGCTCGTCGAGGGTGAAGAGCGGGCCGACCGCTCGCTCGCCGACACGCTCGCGGCGGTGTTCCCCGGCGGCACCATCACCGGCGCGCCCAAGCCGAAGACGATGGCCATCATCGACGCACTGGAAGGGACACAGCGGGGTCCGTACACCGGGTCGATGTTCGCCGCCGGCTTCGACGGCCGTCTCGTCGCCAACATCGTCATCAGGACGCTCGTCCGCACGGGCGAGCAGTACCACCTCCGCGTCGGCGCGGGCGTCGTCCACGACTCCGACCCGGAGGCAGAGTACGAGGAGACGCTGGCGAAGGCCCGCGCGCTCGTCCGCTCGGTCGACGACGCGCTCGACGGCCACATGGAGGTGGACGAGTGAGCGACAGAACTCCCGTCGGCGGCCGCATCCTCGTCGTCGACAACTACGACTCGTTCGCGTACAACCTCGTCCAGTACGTCGGCGAGTTGGCCGACGAGGTGCTCGTCCGCCGGAACGACCGCGTCGACGTCGACGACATCCGCGCCCTCAACCCCGACGGCATCGTCGTCTCGCCCGGTCCGGGAACCCCCGAGGAGGCCGGCGTCTCCATCCCCGTGTTCGCCGAGTTGGACTACCCGACGCTCGGCGTCTGCCTCGGCCACCAGGCGCTGTGTGCGGCCAACGGCGCCGCCGTCACGCTCGCGCCAGAGGTCGTCCACGGGAAGCCCTCCGACGTGCGCCACGACGGGCGCGGGGTGTTCGCCGCACTCCCCGACCGCGTCGAGGTCGGACGCTACCACTCGCTGTGCGTCGAGCACGACGCCGTCCCCGACACGCTCGTCGAGACGGCGTGGACCGACGACGAGCGCGAGGTGGTGATGGGCGTGCGCCACACCGAGCGCCCGCACGTCGGCGTCCAGTTCCACCCCGAGAGCATCCTCACGCCCGACGGGAAGGCGATGGTGCGGAGCTTCCTCCGCGTCTGCGAGCGAGGTGGATTCGAGTGAGCGACGCGGAACCCGACGGGGGAGCCGACGACCTCGTCTACCACGTCGACGGCGACCTCGTCCCCGCGAGCGAGGCGTCGGTGTCGGTGCACGACCGCGGCTTCCAGTACGGCGACGCCGTCTTCGAGACGGTCCGCGCCTACGGCGGGACGCTGTGGCGGTGGGACGCCCACGTCGACCGCCTGTTCGGCAGCCTCGACGCGCTCGGCATGCCCGCCGACGAGGTTGGGCTGTCGAAGTTGGACCTCCAGGCACGGGTCCGCGACACGCTCCGCGCGAACGACCTCGGCGACGCGTACGTCCGTCTGTCGGTGACGCGCGGGGAGACGGCGGGGTTCGCGCCGCCCGAGGCCGCCGAGACGGACCCGACGGTCGTCGTGCTCGTGAAGCCCCTCCCGCGTGGCGGCCGCGAGGACCACGGCGGCGAGTCGACGTGGGACGGCCCCGCGGCGATTCAGACGGTGAAGACCCGCCGGGTGTCGGACCGTGCGATCCCGAGCGACGCGAAGACGCACAACTACCTGAACAACGTCCTCGCCCGCGTCGAGACGCGCGTGACGGGCGCCGACGAGGCGGTCATGCTCGACGACGAGGGGTACGTGGCCGAGTGCGCGACGGCGAACCTGTTCTTCGTCGCCGACGACGCCATCCGCACGCCGTCGCTCGACGGACCGGTCCTGCCGGGCGTCACTCGCGCCGAGGTGCTCGACATCGCCCGCGAGGAGGGGTTCCCCGTCGAGGAGGGCGAGTACACCCCCGACGACGTGCGCGGCGCCGACGAGGCGTTCCTCGCCTCCTCCATCCGGGAACTGCGACCCGTCGGGACGTACGACGGCGTCGCGATCGGTGGCGGCCCGGTGACGACGCTCCTCTCGCGGCTGTACGACGAGCGGGTGGAACGGGCGTGCTACGCCGACGAGGCGGACGACGCGGAGGCGGGTGCGGGTGCCGACGCAGTCGCCGACGACGAGTCGCCGGAATAGGGAGGCATACAAGTCCGCCGGTCCTGCCGGCGGGTATGAACGAGGACGCGCGGGTCGCCGACGCCGACGAGGTTCCCGAGGGTGGGACCTTGCTGTTCACCGTTCGCGACGACGAGGACGAACTCCGCGAGGCGTTCGTGAGTCGGCTGTCCGACGGCACGGTCGTCGCGTACCGCAACTACTGCCAGCACTGGACGGACGTGCGCCTCGACAAAGGCGACGGCGCTCGCGTCACGAACGGCGAGGTGTGGTGTCAGAAACACGGCGCGACGTTCCAACTCGACAGCGGCTACTGCGACTTCGGCCCCTGCGAGGGGTCGGTGATGGAGTCGGTCGACGTGACCGTAACCGACGGCGGGGTGTACGTCGACGACGAGGACTACGTCTTCGAGCACCTCGGTCCCAGCGGCGTCGACACGGGCGACGGCGGCGACAGTCGCATCGACTTCACCGGGAACTGAGCGCGCTCACGCGCCGTCGGCGATGCTGTTGCCGGTCGACCCGAGGTCGGCGTCGAGCGCCGCGTCGACGGCGTCGACGACGGCCGTCACGTCGGCGTCGGGGCTCAGCGAGCACAACAGGCCCTCCGCCCCGACGTACAGGCGGACGACGGTGAGGTAGTCCATCCCAGTCGCGACGTACTCGACGTCTTCGGCGACAGGAAACAGGTCGTCGACGAACAGACCGATCTCCGAGAAGTCGATCCCCGCGTACTCGTGGATGCGGTCGAAGTGGGACCGCATCGCCCCGTCGTCGCCGTACATCGACCGCGTCGTCTCGTCGACGTACGCGAGGTCGTACGCGTCGCGCGTGAACACGGCGGCGACGTGAAGGTGTTCGTCGTCGTCCAGCGCCGCCTCGATCTCGTTGACCGCCGCGTCTACGTCGAACGAGACGACCGCCTCGCTGCCGGGCATGCCCGGAGGTTCCTCCGCCGGGTGAAATATCCACCGCCGTCAGTTCGACCCCGTCGCACGACTGCGAACAGGCTAGCTGGGTGCGGAAGAACGAGTGCGGTGACGAGCACGGAGCCGAACCCGAGAGAGAGACGGGACGCTTGGAGTCGGTCGGTCGCTCGGCCAGAAGTAGCGGGAGGTAGATTTGAACTACCGATCTCCGGGTTATGAGCCCGGCGGAATCTCCTGGCTATCCCATCCCGCTACTACATCGAAGTCGACCTGCACTTGTAAGGGTTGTGTTTCGAAGACCGCCGCCGTGTGCGACTTTCACGCACGACGGGCGCGGCTCGTCACTCCAACACGCGCCAGGTGAACACGCTCTCGGCGACGTAGTTGACGACCATCCCGGCGCCGATGCCGCCGGCCCGAGAGACGACGAACCAGAGGTCGATACCCGCGACCGTCAGCGGCACCGCCACCCACCGGAACAGCACGGTGAACACGACCAACTGGACGGCGATGCCGCCCGCGCGGACGACGTTCGACCGGGCCAGTCGTCGCAGCGTCGCCCCGACCCCCGAGCCGCCTTCCCCGGCGAACGTCACGCGGTCGTTGAGCAGGAACATCACGACGACCGCCACCTCGATACCGATCAGCGCCGCGAGTTCGGGAAACACCCCGAGTTCGCGCAGCGCCGTCGACGTGGCGATGTCGAAGGCGAAGCCGACGACGCCGACCGAGAGGAACTGGCCAATACGCGTCCCGGACGCGAGCGCCTCCACGGCGCCGTCGTCGCTCATCGCGGGTCGCTCCCGGCGGCACTCCCGTCGGGGTCGCCGCCGTCGCCGCGCGTCCCGCCCCCACTGCGGTCGACCAGCGCGACGCCGTCTTCGCGGTCGAGCAGGCGGTGCAGGCGGTCGTTCCGGATGAGTCGTGCGCGGTGGCGCGCCACGAGCAGTCCCCGACCCATGTCCAGCGCGTCCGTCACGGGCGACACCGTCGAGCCGGGTTGGTCCTCCCACGTCACCGGCACCTCGGCGATGCGGTAGTCGAGCGCCGCCGCGACCGCGACGAGTTCGATGTCCCACGCGAACCCCGGTTCGTACAGGTGGTCGCGGGCGCCCGCCCACGCCTCAGCGGTCAGCGCCTTCGCACCGCACTGGTAGTCGTACAGTTTCGCGTCGAGCAGGCGGCGCGCAATCCACGCGAAGCCGTCGCCGAGGAAGCGGCGGGCGAACGTCTGGTGGGAGCGCACGTCCGCCGCCGGGTGACGTCGCGAGCCGGCGGCCAGGTCGACTTCGCCGTCGACGACCGGGTCGATCACCGCCGCGACGGACTCGGCGGGCGTCGCGCCGTCGGCGTCGGCGAAGGCGTACACGTCGGTGGAGAGCGCCTCGAAGCCCGCGGTGATGGCCGCACCCTTCCCGCGTCGACGGCGGACGACGCGACAGTCGACGCCGTCCGGGAGGGCGAGGCCGGCCGGGTCGTCGGTCGCGTCCGCCGCGACGCCGGGTGCGTCGAGTTCGACTCGAAGCTCGTCCGGGTCCAGCGTCCGTTGGAGCGAGCGGAGGTACGTCCGGAGCCGACCCGGGTCCGGATGGTAGGCGGGGACGACGACCCCGACGGTCGGCTGCATACCCCCCGGTTCCGTGTGGCCGGGTAAAAGCGGTGCGAAACGGGCATCCGGCGACGTGCGGGTGCGAGGCGCCGCGACACCGCGTCGACGGAAGGAGGGAAAGGGACTTACCCCGGCGGCAACCCCGTGGGATCGATGGAGTACGGTCTCGTCGTCCGCTGGCTGGTCGCGCTGCTCGCGCTCGGGGCCGTCGGCGTCCCGCTGGCCGCCCGCCTGTTCCCCCGCTCGGCGACGCGCGGTGTCGGCTTCGCGCTCCCCGTGTCCGCGCTGACGGTCGCCGTCGTCGCCTTCTGGGCTGGTCGCGTCACGTTCGGCCCGCTCGTGCTCGCGCTCGCCCTCCTCGTGCTCGTCGCGCTCGCGGCGCTGGCTCTCCTCGACCGCGACGCCCTCCGCGCCGGCGAAGTCGCCCTCGACGAGGACGCCGTCGCCGGGCTCCCCGACCGAACCGTCGCCGCCGAGACGGCGGCGGTGTTCGTCCTCGGGTTCTGTCTCGTCGTGCTGATCCGGGCGTTCGACCCCGGCGTCGACCCCAGCGCCGGCGAGAAGTTCCTCGACTACGGCATCCTCAAGTCGCTGCTGCGGGCGAGTGCGCTCCCGCCGGAGGACATGTGGTTCGCCGGCGAACCCGTCCGCTACTACTACGGCGGCCACCTGCTCGCGGCGCTGTGGTCGATGCTGACCGCTACCCCGGCGCGCTTCGGCTACAACCTCGCGCTGGCAGGCGTGTTCGGGATGCTCGTCGCCGCCGTCTACGATCTGGCGGGGTCGGTCGCCGCCAGCCGTGATCGCTCGCGCCGCATCGCTGGCGCGCTCGCGGCGTTCCTCGTCGGCGTCGCGGCGAACCTCTACACCGCCGGCTGGGTGCTCCTCCGGACGCTCCCGCCGGGCCCGCGAGCAACGGTCGCCAGCCTGTTCGGCCTCGACGCACAGGAGGTGGTCACCCGCGAGTTCTCCTACTGGACCGCCAGCCGCGTCATCCCGGGAACCATCAACGAGTTCCCGCTGTTCGCGTGGCTCAACGGCGACCTCCACGCCCACATGACGATGACGCCGTTCCTCCTGCTGGGGGCGGCGCTCGCGTTCGCCCTCTACCGCACGCCCGAGACGGAAACGCGCCGCCGGCGACTCCTCCTGTTCGGCGTGATCCCGGTCGTGGGCGGCTTCCAAGCGGTGCTCGACACGTGGAGTTTCCCGAGCGTGTTCGGCCTCGCGTGGCTCGCGGTCGCCGCCGCACCCGCCGCACCGCGGACCCTCTTGCCGGCGGCGCTGTCGGCCCGCGTGGACGCCCTCGTGGACGGCGTGTCCGACGCCGACACCGAGACGGCGACCGACGGTGGCGGGGGCGGGAGCGCCGGTGCCCGCCTGCTCGCCGACGAGGTGGCTCGCCCGGTCGTCGCCGCGGCGCTCGTCGCGGGCGCGGGCGTGCTCGCGGTGGTCGTCGCGTCGCCGTTCCTGCTGGGCGCGGTGACCGGCAGCGGGAGCGAACGGACGCTGGCGCTGCTCACCGTCGAGATGCGGTCGTCGCTTGGCAGGTTGGCGCTCGTCCACGGCGCGTTCCTCGCGACGTTCGTCGTCGGCCTGCTCGCGGCCGTCGGGCGGGAGCGACCGCTCGCCGTGCTGGCGGGCCTCGCGGCGCTGACGCTCGCAGGCCTCGTCGTCGGCGTGCCCGCGCTCGGACCGTTCGGCTTCCTGCTCCTCGCGGGGTGGGTCGCGCTGCGGACCGACCGCGCGGGCTTCGAGACGGTGCTGATCGTCGGCGGGGCCGGACTGGTGTTGCTCGTCGAGGTGGTGTTCCTGAACGAGCAGGCCGGCCCGGGCCGGATGAACACCGTGTTCAAGACGTACGCGCAGGTGTGGCCGCTGTGGGCCGCCGCCGCCGGCGTCGTGCTCGCGGGGATGCTCCGCGTGGTGCCCCGCCCCGACGCATCCGTGCTGTGGCCGGGCGAGGGGACCCGCGACGTGCTGGCGTCGGTGTTCGTCGCCGGCCTGCTCGTCACGACGGGGATGTACGCCGCGTTCGCGCTCCCGGCGCACGTGAACGAGGGGTACCCCGAGGAGCCGACGCTGGACGCGACCGACTTCGTCGCGGTGTACCATCCGAGCGAGGAGCGTCCGATCGACTGGCTCGACGCCCGCGAGGGCCAGCCGACGCTGCTGTCGGCGCCCGCGACCGGCGTCTACCCCGGCGCCGACAACCGTTACGGACACTCGCCGACGATGTACCGCTGGGAGGCCAGCCCCGCGGCGAGTCTCACCGGGCTACCGACGGTCGCCGGCTGGCACCACGAAGTCGGCTACCGCGGGCCCGACGCCTACTTCGCCCGCGTCCGCGCCGTCGACGACGCCTACACCTCCGAGGCCGCCGCCGTCGAGGTGTTCCGCGAGCACGACGTGCAGTACGTGTGGGTCGGCCCCGCCGAGCGCACGCGCTACCAGCAGTTCGGCATGATCGACTTCGGCGAGATCCCGGGGGTGGAGGAGGTCGAGGACGCCTCAACGCAGACGGTGACGGTGTACCGGGTGACGGAGTCGGAGTTACCCGAAGCGGGTTCGCTCGACGCTAGCGCCTGAGCGCCGGCGTTCGCGGGGCAAGCGACCGGGCGCCGACGCCGACGACGAACCCGAACGTCCCGAGGAAGACCGCGAGCACGGCGGCCGTCACCGCCGCCAGGGCGACGTCGAACGTCGCCACCCCGCTCGCGGAGACGCTGTCGACGAAGCGCGCTCCCGCACCGCCGAACACCGGCGCGAAGACGACACCCCACGAGACGAACAGCCCCGCGTGCCGCGCTGCGGGGACCGCGGCCGCTCCGACCCACCCGGCAGCGACGAGTACGCCGACCCGCGGGTCGCCGGCCGCGGCCGCCAGCGGGTCGAACACCTCCGCGACCGTCAGCGCCCCCGTGACGGGGTGCCGGGGCACCCACACCGCGGCCGCGAGTGCGGCGTCGAACGCCGCGGCCGCGACGACGGCCCACCGCACCGCCGCACGACGGCTCCGCGGGAGGAGCACCCGACGGACGCGGGCGGACCCGGCCGCTTCGTCGAGGCCGTCACTCCGTCGCCGCAGGAACTCCCCGAGCGCGTAGCCGGGGAGGCCGACGCCCGTCGCAGTCGACGCGGCGGCGACGACCGGAACGACCACCCCGATACCGGTCGCCACCCCGCTCGGGACGGCGAGACACCACGCGACCGAGAACACGAGGCCGAACGCCAGCAGCCAACTCCCGAGGACGCCGCCGGCGCGCCTGGCGTTCTCGGCCGCGAGTGCCGGGCCACCCAGGAGGGCGGTCGTCGCGAGAAACGGGACCGCAGAGTCGGCACCGGCGGCCCAGGGCGTCTCCGCGGCGACGACCCCCACGGCGACGAGCGCGGTCGCCCCGGCGACGGCGACGAGTCGCATCCGGCGGTCGGCGCCGAGGAGGGCGTCGGCGGAGGACACGTCGGATCACCGACGTGACCCGGCAAGTACTTTCGGTCGTCGAGCACCGCTCGCGTGGGCGAAGCCGCGGCGCTGGACGCGTGGAGAGCGGAGCGAACTAGTGCGGGGCGACTCGCGGCTTAGACCGTGAGGTCGCCGCCCTTCTTCACGATGTCGAGCGCCTCGGCGTCGATGGTGTCGACGTCGAGCCAGTGGGGGACGTACTCCTTCTTCTCGAACGCGTCGCGCTCGTCGTCGGTGCCGATGGTGCACCACAACTGCGGCTCCTCGGGGCCGTGGTACTCGCCTTGGCGCTGGACGGAGAAGACGCGCAGCTCCTGCCCGTCGTAGTTGATGACGCCGTCCTTGCGCAGGCCGGGGTCGCCGTGAACGATGAGCTTCTTCATACGCCGGCGTTGGCGGGTTCGTACACTAAGGGTTTCGATGCCGTGCGTCTCACGGCGGCGGAGCCGCAAGCGGAGGCAAGTGGTCGCAGGTGTATAACCGCTCACGAGTCGTCAATAGAGTGAGGTTACTAATGTCTACAAAGCGCGTAGCGGCTGAAGACGACGTCCGAGCGGCATCCGACCGATTCTACGGTGCACTGGAGGCGATGGCGAACGGCGACGCCAGTTCAATGGCGGACATCTGGTCCCACGAGGACGACGTGACGACCATGCACCCGATCGGGGGCCGCGAGGAGGGCTGGGAGGCCGTCAAAGCGTCGTGGGACGGCGTGGCGGCGGCGAGCACGGACGGCACGGTCACCCGGACGAACCAGGTCGTCCGAGTCGTCGGTGACGCCGCGTACGAACTGTGCGAGGAGTCGGCGTCGATGACCTTCGCGGGCGACCCGGTCGCTATCGAGAACCGCGCGACCAACGTCTACCGGAAAGAGGGCGACGAGTGGAAAATCGTCCACCACCACGCCGACCACGACGCCGAGTTCGCCGAGCTGGTGGCGAACATGGGTGCGTGATCGACCGACGACCGATCGACTGCAACCCCCGGCAACCGGCTCGCATTTTCGAATAGGTACCCTCGGATCGAAGCCTATCCGCTGTCTCGCGGGTGAGTGTCGAGAAAACGCCGAGCCGGGGCCGTCGCGACAGCCCGGCTACCCGCCGAGGTACAGCCGCGACACCTCGGGGTTGTCCAAGAGCGCGTCGGCGTCGTCGGTGTACGCGACGCTCCCCTGGTCGAGCACGTAGCCCGTGTCCGAGATGGCCAGCCCCTTGCGGGCGTTCTGTTCGACCATCAAGATCGCCGTCCCGAGGTCGTTGACGGCCTGCACGTCGGCGAACACCTCGTCGGCGGTGTTGGGCGCGAGCCCGGCCGACGGCTCGTCGATGAGGAGCACGTCCGGCTCCATCACGAGCGCCCGAGCGAACGCCAGCACTTGGCGCTGGCCGCCCGAGAGGGTGCGTGCCTTCGCCTCGCGCTTCTCGTCGAGGATCGGGAACCGGTCGTACAGTTCGGCGATCACCGGTTCGAGGTCGTCGTTGCGGGCGACGCCGCCCATCCGGAGGTTCTCCTCGATCGTGAGGCTCGCGAACACGTTGTCCGTCTGGGGGACGTAGCCGATCCCGATGCGGACGATCTCTTCTGGCGCCATCCCGCCGATGTCCTCGCCGCGGTAGCGGACGTGGCCCTCCCACGGAGAGAGCAGGCCGAACACCGTCTTGAGGACGGTGGACTTGCCCGCGCCGTTGGGGCCGACGAGACACGCGATCTCCTCCTGTTCGAGGGTCAACGAGAGGTCGTCGAGCACCTGCACGTCGCCGTAGCCGCTGTCGACGCCATCGACCGAGAGGACGGGGGCGGTCGACTGCTCGGGCGGCGCAGACTCGGCTGCACCGCCGTCCGGGAGCACTCGCCGTTGGCTCCACTCGCGGCTCATTCGCCACCCCCGAGGTACGCGTCGATGACGCGGTTGTCCGCGCGGACCGCGTCGGGCGTCCCCTCCACGAGGACGCTGCCGCGGTCGAGGACGACGATCGGGTCGGCGAGGTTCATGATGAACTCCATGTCGTGTTCGATGATCAGGAACGTGACGCCCTGCTCGTTGAGCCGGGCGATCTGGTCGCGCAGTTTGTTCGCCAGCGTCGGGTTCACACCCGCCACCGGCTCGTCGAGCAGCAGCACCTCGGGCTCGGCGAGCATCGCCCGCGCGAGTTCGACCAGTTTCATCTGGCCGCCCGAGAGGTCGGTCGCCGCCTGCGTCGCGAGGTGCCCGATCTCGAACTCCTCGAGGATGCGCTGGGCGTCCTCCAGGTTCGCGCGTTCCTCCTCGTGCACCGTACTGCCGTCGGTGAACAGCGAGACGAACGACTCGCCGGTCTGCGTCTGCGGGCCGACGAGCATCGCCTCGCGGACGGTCATCCCCTCCAGCTTCCGAGGGGTCTGGAACGTCCGGATCAGCCCGTGGTCGGCGATCTCGTGGGGCGTGTCGTCGGTCACGTCCACGCCGTTGACGCGGACGGAGCCCTCGTCCTCCTCGTAGAACCCCGAGATGAGGTTGAACAGGGTGGACTTGCCGGCGCCGTTCGGCCCGATGAGGCCGGTGATCGTACCGCGCTCCACCTCGAAGGAGGCGTCGTCGGTGGCGACCAGCCCGCCGAACGTCTTGACGAGGCCGTCGACCTCCAGCACGACGTTCTCCTTGTCGAGGTTCGCGCCCTCGTGGACGACGCCATCAGACTCGGTGTCGGCGGCGTCGCTCGCGTCGGACACGTCGTCGACCGGCGTGTCGGACTCGGCGTCGCTCACGAGGCGTCACCTCCTTCGGTCGCGTGCGGGCGTTGCGCCTCCTCGGGGCCGGGCACGTCCGCCTCGTCGAGGGCGGACGGCCAGATCAGCTCCCGCTGTGGCGGCAACACGCCCTCGGGGCGGAAGCGCATCACGAGGATGATGATCAGCCCGACCGCCAGCAGGCGGAGCGGGCCGATGTCGAACGCGATGAAGTCGATCCCGTTGAGGAAGCGCGTCCCCTCCCGGATGGCGATGACGACGAAGCCGCCGAACATCGCCCCGCGGTTGGAGCCGCTCCCGCCGAGGATCACCGCGATCCACACGTAGAACGTGTTGATCGGCTCGAAGTCGCCGGGACTCACGAACAGGTTCAGGTGCGCGTAGAACACGCCCGCCAGCGCCATGATGACGCTGCCGAGCACGAACGACTGCATCTTGAACGCGTACGTGTTCTTGCCCAGCGCCTCCGCCAGGTCCTCGTCGCCGCGGATCGTCCGCAGCACCCGCCCCCACGGCGAGCGGTGGACCCGCCGCAACAGGAGGAAGGTGACCCCGACGAACACGAACACGAGGCCGACGTTGAGCAGCGCCTGGTAGAACGGCTGTTGCAGGACGATGGGGCTGCCCGGAACGATCTCAATCCGGAGCCCCGGCATCGCCTGCGGGAACGTCGACAGCAGCGGCCACCCCTCGAAGAAGCCGGGGATGCCGCGCAGGCCAGCGCTCCCGTTGGTGTACTCGCGCTCGTTGAGCACGATCAGCCGGACGACCTCCGCCAGCCCCAGCGAGGCGATGGCGAGGTAGTCCGCCCGCAGTCGCAGCGTCGGGATGCCGATGATCACCGCGAGGAGCGCCGCGAGTGCGAGGCCGACGAACAGCCCGAGCACCGGGCTGAGTCCCCCGGCGATGGGGGAGTTGTCCGCCGTCAAGATCGCGGTACCGTACGCGCCGAGACCGAAGAACGCGGCCACAGAGAAGTTGATCAGGCCGGTGTAGCCCCACTGGGCGTTCAGCCCGAACGACAGCAGGACGTACATCCCGACGAGGCCGATCAGGTACAGCACGTACGTCGGGCCGAGGCCGCCGGTGACGAGGCCGATGCCCAGCGCCGCCAGCAGTGCGGCGACGAACGCGAGGACGCCCTGTTCGGCCCGGGTGAGGCCGGCGAGGAAGCCCTCCTCCGCGTCCGCCGCGGTGTCGGCGCTCACGTGCCGGCCCCCGTGCCGCCCGCGATGCCGTTCGGCCTGACGAGCAGCACCGCGACCATGATCACGAACGCGATGCCGTTCGCGTACTCGATGCCGATGGGGATCCCGATGTCAGTGAGGATCGGGGTCAGCTGGTTGATCATCCCGATGAGGAACCCGCCGAGCATGGCGCCGTAGACGGAGCCGATGCCGCCGAGGATCACCGCGGCGAACACGACCAGCAGGATGTTGAACCCCATCCGCGGGGAGATCTGGTTGTACAGGCCGAGGAACACGCCCCCGGCGCCGGCCAGTCCCGCGCCGATGACCCACGTCCACAGCGTGATGCGGTCGACGCGGATGCCGCTGACGCGCGCCAGCGACGGGTTGTCCGCGGTCGCGCGCATCTTCCGCCCGAGGTCGGTGTACTGCAACAGCGTGTGCAAGCCGGCGACGAGGATCGCTGCCGACCCGATGATCGCCACGTCGTGGAGCGTCATCCGGATCCCGAACGGGATCAGCGCCTCGATGGGGCGCAGCACCTGGATGCCGAACTCGGTGAAGTCGGAGCCGAACTGGAACTGGATGAGCGCGCGGTAGACGAACGCCACCCCGATACTCGTGATGAGCATCCCGATGGAGTCCACCTCCAGCGGCTCGTAGATCACCTTCTCGGTGATCACCGCGACGAGCGCGGCGACCGCGATGCCGACGGCCAGCGCGAGGAAGAACCCGAGCGGAAGCCCGAGGAAGCGCGCGCCGAGGCCGCCGACGAACCCGAAGGTGACGAGCGCCGAGTACGCCCCGACGGTCATCGTGTCGCCGTGCGCGAAGTTGGCGAAGTCGGCGATGCTGTACACGAGCGACAGGCCGATACTCGCCAGTACGATGATACTACTGAACACCAGCCCGTTCGCCAAATATTCGAGGACGGACATCCTCGCTCAGCCTTCGATCGTGCCCGTCTGGGTGTACTCGTGGTTCTCGACCGTCAGGATCTGCAGGAACCCGACCGGGTCGCCGTTCTCGTCGAAGTCGATGGGACCCGAGACGCCCTGGTAGTCGATGTCCGAGGGCGTGCCGTCGTCGCCGAGCACGTTCATCGCCTCCTCGAAGGTGAACACCTCTTCACCCTCGGGACGGGTCACGTCGCGGACCGTCTCCTGCAGGGCGGCGCCGGTGAACTCGTCGGCGGTCGCGATGGACAGCGCCGCCGTGACGACGCAGTCGTACGCGAACGCCGACCACGAGGTCGGGGCCTCGCCGTACTCGCTCTCGAACTCGCTGGCGAAGTTCTGGTAGTTGTCCTGGTCGATGGCCGCCGAGGGCGTCACGATCTTCATGCCGTCGAGGCTCCCCTCCGGCGTGTTGCCGAGGACGTCCGGCCCCGCGACGGAGTCGGCGCCGTAGAACTGCGCCTCGTAGCCGTTGGAGTACGCCTCCTGGGCCATCGTCGTGAACTCGGGCTGGTAGGTGACGAACAGCCACGCGTCCGCGCCGGAGTTGGCCATCCCGGAGACGGTCGAAGAGTACGACGACTGCCCCTGGTCGTGGGGCTGGTCGTACGCGATCTCACCGTCGAACGACTCGCGGAACGCCTCCGCGAGCCCCTGCCCGTAGTCGTTGTTCACCCACGCGAGCGCGACAGAGTCGTAGCCGTCCTCGCTGATGATGTCGGCCAGCCCCGACGACTGGGTCGAGCCCGTCGGCGACATGCGGAGTAGCCCGGGGAAGTTCGTCAGGTCCGGGCTGGTGGAGTTCTGGCTCAGCTGAACCACGTCGGTGCCTTGGATGACCGACTGATAGATGGCCAGCGAGACGCCCGACCCCACCGCGCCGATGACGAACGGGACGCCGTCCTGGTTGACGAGCTTCTGGGCCGCCGAGACGCCCGCCTGCGACTCGGACTGAGAGTCCTCGACGATGATCTCCAGGTCGCGCCCGCCGATGCCGACGTCGTTGACCGCCGCCAGCGCGAGGTCCTTCCCGCGTTCGTTGCGTTGCCCGAACGCCGACAGCGAGCCGGTGAGGGAGTTCACCATCCCGATGGTGTACGGCCCGGAACTTCCGCCGCCGTTCCCGCCGTCGCTGTCGTCGCTCCCGCTGTCGCCGCCACCGCCGCCACCGGAGGCGTCGGTCTCCGTCTCCGTCGATTCGTTGTCGGTCGTGCTCACGCAGCCCGCAAGCCCCGCGAGCCCCGCGATTCCACCTGCCTTCAGCACGTCGCGCCGGTTCGGTCCGGTCTCGTCATTCGGTACCATGACTAACAATGTTACACGTGCACAAGCTTATGCCTATACCCCGTCCCGACCATGGTCGGACTCCCCCCAGTGTCCCCCGGTAGCGGGCGCTCAGCCACCATTTTTTCACCTATATAGAATCGAATCGTTTGGTCGGGTCACGACTTAGGGGGGACCGATTCCGAGTTCGGGTCATGATCCCGCCGATCGCGAACAACTTCGTCGCCGGGGAGACCCCCGAGTCGGCGATCGCTCACGTCGAGGAGTTGAACCGCCAAGGGGTGGGCGCCATCCTGAACCTCCTCGGCGAGCACTACCACGACCGCGCCGACGCCGACGAGGACGCCGACGCGTACGTCGCGCTCGTCGAGGAACTCGCGACGCGCGACCTCGACGCCTGCGTGTCGGTGAAGCCCTCGCAGATCGGCCTGGGCGTCTCCGACGAGGCGTTCGAAGAGAACCTCGCGCGCATCGTCGACGCCGCCGAGTGCTTCGTCTGGATCGACATGGAGGACCACGAGACGACGGACGTGACGCTTGACGCGTTCGAACACCACGCCGTCGAGACGGACGGCGACGTGGGCCTGTGTGTGCAGGCGAACCTGAAGCGCACGCCCGACGACCTCGAACGGTTGGCGCCGCTCCCGGGGAAGATCCGACTGGTGAAAGGTGCCTACGACGAGCCGAAGTCGATCGCCCACAAGAAGAAGGCCCGCGTCGACGAGGCGTACCGCGACTGCCTGCGCTACATGTTCGAGGAGTTCGAGGGCGGCGTCGCCGTCGGCAGCCACGACCCCGCGATGATCGACCTCGCCGCCGACCTCCACGAGGAGTTCGGCACCGACTACGAGGTGCAGATGCTGATGGGCGTACGCGAGGAGGCGCAGGTCGACCTCGCGGCGTCGGGCGTCGAGGTGAACCAGTACGTGCCGTACGGCGCCAAGTGGTTCCAGTACTTCTACCGTCGCGTGCGCGAGCGCAAGGAGAACGCGCTGTTCGCGCTCCGGGCGGTGCTCAGCTAAGCGCCGTCGTTACGGGTCCAGTAGCTTCGACTCGGCCTTGCGCAGGTGCTCCAACAGCGTCGTCTTCGAGATGCCGACGCGGTCGGCCAACTCACGAGTCGAGCAGCCGCGGGGCCACTCGTAGTAGCCGGCGGCGCGCGCCTCCTCGAACACCTCCCGTTGCGTGGAGGTGAGCGTGTCGAGGCGCTGGTCGCGCTCGGAGCGCGCCGCCGAGCCGTCGGAAGCCGTGATCGAGACGATGGACACCTCAGCGCCCGAGTCCTCGCGCACGCGTTCGAGCGCCTCGTCGATCCCGGAGCGTTCGCCCGTGAAGCACAGTTGCCACTCCTCGCGACCGTCCTCGATGCGGACGGGCGCGCTGTGGACGAAGCCGTGGCGCAACAGCGTCGGACACACCATGTCGTCGGGGTCGTACTCCAAGAAGAACTCCCGGACGACGTTGCCCGGGGCGTCGCGGGCGCGGCCGAACCGCTCCTGCAGTTCCAGCACCTCGCCCGAGTGCTCGGACGCGCGAATCTCGTCGAGGAGGTCCTCGACCTCCGCGGTCGTCTCGCCGAACGCCGTGAACAGGCCGTTGACCGACTCGGGTGCGGTCATCGGCGTGTCGTAGATGGCGTGGGCCAACACCCCACCGCCCGTTCGCTCGGTCGCCTCGATCGCCCAGCAGTTCGGGTGCCACAGATCGAGCGTCAGCCGAGTCCCGGCGTTCAGCGCCTGGCTCATCGATCCCATCCTCTCGCCCACGACGTATATGTGAATAGGTATCAGCAGCATTCCGCAGCCAGCCACGGAAAAAAGAACCGACCATGGACGGTCCGGGAATTAGGGGCGGTGGTGACGGAGGTAGATCCATGTCCGACACGTATCAACACTACATCGACGGCGAGTGGACAGACGGGACGGGCGAGGAGACGTTCGTCAGCGAGAATCCGGCCAACGGCGACGAGTTGGGCGAGTTCCGTCGCGGCACCGAGGCAGACGTCGACCGCGCGGTCGCCGCCGCCGACGAGGCGTTCGAGGAGTGGAAGGAACTGTCTCACATCGACCGCGCAGAGTACCTCTGGGACATCTACCACGAACTGAAAGAGCGCCACCAGGAACTCGGCGAGGTCGTGACGATGGAGTGTGGCAAGGAGATCAGCGAGGGGAAGGCCGACGTGACCGAGGCGTGGCACATGGTCGAGTGGGCCGCTGGCGACGCCCGCCACCCGAAGGGCGACGTGATCCCCTCGGAGATTCCCAGCAAGGACGCCTACATGCGCCGGAAGCCGCGCGGCGTCGTCGGCTGCATCACGCCGTGGAACTTCCCGGTCGCCATCCCGTTCTGGCACATGGCCGTCGCGCTCGTCGAGGGGAACACGGTCGTGTTCAAGCCCGCCGAGCAGACGCCGTGGTGCGCGCAGATCCTCGCGGAGATGTTCGAGGACGCGGGCGTCCCGGACGGCGTGTTCAACATGGTCCAGGGCTTCGGCGACGCCGGCAACGCCATCGTCGAGGACGACCGCGTCGACACCGTCCTGTTCACCGGGTCGGCGGAGGTCGGTCACAAGATCGCGAGCAAGGTCGGCGGCGAGCCGGGCAAGCTGGCGGCGTGTGAGATGGGCGGCAAGAACAACATCATCGTCACCGAGAACGCCGACCTCGACACGGCGGTCCACTCCGCGACGATGTCCTCGTTCAAGACGACCGGCCAGCGCTGTGTCTCCTCCGAGCGCATCGTCGTCCACGAGGACGTGTACGACGAGTTCAAGGAGCGCTTCGTCGCCAACGCCCAGAACGTCGCCGTCGGCGACCCGCTCGACGAGAACACGTTCATGGGCCCGCTCATCGAGGAGGAGCACAAAGAGAAGGTGTCGCAGTACAACCAACTCGCGAAAGACGAGGGCGTGAACGTGCTCGTCGACCGCGAGGAACTCGACGACGACGAGATCCCCGACGGCCACGAGGACGGCCACTGGGTCGGACCGTTCGTGTACGAGGCCGACCCCCACGAGGACCTCCGCTGCACCCACGAAGAGGTGTTCGGCCCGCACGTCGCCCTCCTCAAGTACAGTGGTGACATCGAGGACGCCGTCGACATCCACAACGACACCGACTACGGCCTCGCCGGCGCGATCATCTCGGAGGACTACCGCCAGATCAACTACTTCCGCGACAACGCCGAGATCGGCCTCGCGTACGGCAACCTCCCGTGCATCGGCGCGGAGGTCCACCTCCCGTTCGGCGGCGTGAAGAAGTCCGGCAACGGCTACCCCTCGGCCCGCGAGGTCATCGAGGCCGTCACCGAGCGCACCGCCTGGACCCTGAACAACTCGAAGGACATCGAGATGGCGCAGGGCCTCTCGGCGGACATCAAGACGAAAGAGGACTGAGCGGCCACCGAGACCGCGACGCCGCGGTCGGCCGTTCTCACACCACCTGCGGATTCTCTCTGCTCGTTCTCAGCCGACCGCCACGGACAGGAGCGACCTCACCGCGGCTCGAACACGTGGATCGGCCAGTCGCGCTCGTAGTCGAGTGCGACCTCCCGTTCTGCGGCCGTCGGCTCGCGCACCGCCAGTTCGACCGGGTCGCCGATCGACACGTCGTCGTAGTCGGCGTCGACGCGACCGAGGAGGCGACCGCCGTCCGCGAGTTCCACGACGGCGATCGTGTACGGCGCGTCGGCGGCGAACGCCGGCGGCGGCGTGTGGACCGCCGTGTACGAGAAGACCGCTCCCACGGGCGACTGCGGTTCGACGTCGACGTCGCGACTGCCACAGGCGTAGCAGGCAGGCCGCGGCGGCAACAGCACCTGCCCGCAGTCTGCACAGACGCCGCCCAAGAGGTCGCCGTCCGCGAGGGCGTCGAAGAAGCCCGGGAGCGTCCGCGGGTCAGACGCGTCGAGGGACTCGTCGGTCATCGTGCCGCCTCCGCCGTCGTGAGCACGTGGCCGACGGTGACGGCGTCGCCGACGCCACCCTCGTTGAGCAGCAGGGCCGTCTCGGCCCCCTCGACCGCGCGGTCGCCCGCGGCGCCCGTGAGCTGTTCGTACGCTTCAAGCGCCTGCAAGAGGCCGGTCGCGCCGATGGGGTGCCCGCGCGCCTTGAGGCCGCCACTGGGACTCAACTGCACGTCCGTCCAGCCGTCCGCCCGCTTCTCGGGCGGCAGATAGCTCTGGTAGCCCTTCCCCTTCGGCGCGAAGCCGACCGCCTCCGACAGCAGCGCCTCGCAGACGGTGAACGCGTCGTGCACCTCCGCGATGTCGACGGCTGCGGCGTCGATTCCGGCCTCCTCGTAGGCCGTCTCGGCGGCGACGCGGGCGCCCTCGATGTCGGTCAGGTTCCGCTCGGCGACCGCGATGTTGTTCGCCGCGGCGCCGCTGCCGGCGACGCGCACCTGCGGGCGGTCGAGGTCGGCCGCCAGTTCCGGGGTCGTCACGAGCACGGCGGCGGCGCCGTCGCCGACGGGCGCACAGTCGTACAGTTTCAGCGGCGGGGCGACCGGATTGGACTCCAAGACGGTGTCTACGTCGATCTCTTTCGGGAACTGCGCGCGGGGGTTGCGAGCGGCGTTGGCGTGGTTCTTTACTGCGATCTCTGCGAGGTCGCGCTCGGTGGCGTCCGTCTCGTGGAGGTACCGTTGGGCCAACAGCGCGTACTGGCTGGGGGCGGTGACGCCCGAACGCTGCTCGATAGCGCGGTCGAACGCCGCCGACAGCGCGTCCGTCGCGCCGCTGGTCCCCCCGGAGGTCATCTTCTCGACGCCGCAGGCGAGCACGGCCTCGTGTTCGCCGTTGCGGACGTCCTTGACCGCGTGACGCAACGCGAGCGCGCCCGCGGCGGCACACCCCTCGACTCGCTCGGCCGGGACGTTCCGGAGGCCGGCCCACTCGGCCAGCAGCGTCCCCTGCATGATCTGGTGTTCGTACGTCTCCGACTGGTTGCCGACGTACACCGCCTCGACGAGGTCGGCGGGGTCGGGCAGTCCGTCGAACGCCTCCGCGAGCGCGACCGAGAACAGGTCGCGGCCCGGGAGGTCCGTCCGGCCGAGCGACGAGGCGCCGACCGACGCGATCACTGGGTCTGGCATACGTACCAGTCGGGTTCTCGACGGTCCGTGTTATCTATTCGCATTAGTCGGCATCCGAACAAGTGGGGGAGACGAACGTCTCGCGCTGGTGCGGTCCCCGCCCGCGAGCGGTCGTCGGCCTCGCGCGCTCCGCGGCACTTATTCGCCGCGCCGCCGGACGCCCGCGTATGCCGACTATCGCCGAGAAGCGCGTGTTCACGACGCCCGACGACGTGGTCCGGGCGCTTGTCGCCTCCTCGATGGGAGTGGTGAGCGTCTCCGTCTCCGGCGACATCGTCGGGGAGTTCGGGATCGACCACCGGTGTGACGCCCGCGACGTGGCCGCCCGCGGTGACGCCGTCGCCGTCGCCACCGACGAAGACGTGCTCGTGGGCGACTTCGCGCCGACGGGGCACGGTCCCGCCGTCGCCGTGAGCGTCGCCGGCGACGGCGTGCTGGCGGCGGCGCCGGACGGCACCGTCTCGCTGCTCGTGGGCGACGTCGACCCGGACACCGACGGCGCGTCCCCCGACGGCGACGCCTGGGTCGAGGTCGGGGCTGTCGACGAACCGCGGCGGATGGATGGCCGCCTCGTCGCCGCCGGCGACGGCGTCCACCGCCTCCACGACGGCGAGTTGGAGTACGCCGGCCTCGACGACGCTCGCGACGTGAGCGACCGGGGCGTCCCGCTGGCGGTCACCGCCGAGACGCTGTACACGCTCGGCAACGGCTGGATGGCGGACCTGTCGGGCGACGCGAGCGAGGGTGACGACGGCTTCCGCTGTGTCGTCGCCGACGACGCGGGCGAGCGCGCGGTCGCCGCGACCGACGGCGCGGTGTACGAACGCGCCGACGCGACGGCGACCGAGTGGACCGAGCACTCGGAGGCGGGCGTCGTCGACGCGGCGTTTGCGGGCCGTCACCTCGTCGCGATCACCGAGGCAGGCGAGGCCCGCGTGCACGCCGACGGCGGGTGGCGCGGGCGGATGCTCGGCCTCCCCGACGTGCGGGCGGTCGCGGTGCCGGGCGGCGGGTGAGCGCCGCCGCACGGTGACACGGCGCATCCCTCCTGTGGCGTCTGCGACGCCGCCACACGCGTCGCCCGAGTAGGAACGCGTTTGTATCCAGCCCCGGGAACGAGGAGTATGATCGTTCCCGGGTCCGCCTCGCAGGCGCTGGCGGCCGCCCTCGCCGACGAGACCGGCCGGTCGCTCGCGACGCCGGAGTACCACTGGTTCCCCGACGGCGAGGAGTGCGCCGCCGTCCCCGACTTCGACGGCGACGAAGCCGTCGTCGTCGCGACCACCGACTCCAACGACGCGCTGGTCGAGTTGCTCCAACTCCAAGACGCCGTCCGTGAGGCCGGCGCCGAGCAGGTGACGACCGTGCTCCCGTACATGGGGTACGCGCGACAGGATCGGGCGTTCGAACCCGGCCAACCCGTCTCCGCGCGGGCAGTCGCCCGAGCGGTGTCCACCGGCACCGACCGCGTCGTGCTCGTGACGCCCCACGAGGCCGACGTGGCCGACTTCTTCGACGTGCCCGTCGACGTGCTCGAGGGCGCGCCGCTGCTCGCCTCGGCGCTCCCGACCGACCTGACCGAACCGCTGTTCCTCGGCCCCGACGCCTCCGCGGAGTCGCTGGCGGTCGCCGTCCGCGACGCCTACGGGACGGGCGAGACGGACTTCTTCGAGAAGGAGCGCGACTACGACACCGGCGAGGTGTCGGTGACGCCGAGCGACGCGAGCGTCGCCGGGCGCGACGTGGTCGTCGTCGACGACATTATCGCCACCGGGTCGACGATGAGCGAGGCCGTCGCCGCGCTCCACGAGCGCGACTGCGCCGACGTGTACACCGCCTGCGTCCACGGGATGCTCGCGGCCAACGCCCGGACGAAACTCGCGGCGGCGGGCGTCAAGCGTGTGATCGCGAGCGACACCATCGAGCGCGCCGCCAGCGACGTGTCGGTGGCGCCGCTCGTCGCCGACGCACTGTAACCACAAGAACGACCGTCCGGTTCCGGACTTACCGCCCGTCGATCAACCGCCGCGTCCGCGGGAGGAACTGCTTGTAGCCGACGAGGTACAGCCCCCAGAACAGCGCGAGCAGCCCGATCACGCCGTCAACGGCCGCCGTCTCCGGCGCCGTCTGGATCGCCACGGCGGCGGCTCGCTCGAAGTGTACGCCGATGCCGGTCAGCGCGACCGACGCGAACGCGACGAAGGCGTACTCGGCGGCGGCCCACGCGGCGTCGAACAGTCCTGCCATGCCCTGACGACGGCGAGCACCGATTGAAACCCTTTCGGTCATCCGACCGTCGCCGCTGAAGGCGCGGGAGACGCTGGAACGCCGGAGATGTCGAACGGGCTCCCAACCGGCGGCCAGGAGCGACGCTACCGGCAGCTAGGAACCGGCGATAGGGTAAACCGGCGGCCGTCGTATTGTCACACATGGAACGTATCGTCACGGTCGTCCCGGAGGCGGGCCTCCACGCCCGTCCGGCGTCGGTGTTCGTCCGGACCGCCAACGGGTTCGAGGCGACCGTCGAGATCGGGCGGGCGGACGCCGAGGAGACGGTCGACGCGCGGAGCATGCTGTCGGTGACGGCGCTGGGGGTCGAACACGGCGACGAGGTGCGACTCGTCGCCGAGGGCGACGACGCCGAGGCGGCGCTCGACGCCCTCGAAGCCGTCCTCTCGACGCCCGAGGAGAGGGAAGCTGACGCCGACGACGGGGGGACACCGCCGGGCGACAGTGGGACACCGGCGGACGACGACGACGCGGGGACCGATCCGCCGGGCGGTGAGCCGTCGTGAACGACGAACTCGGCGGAACGAGCGCGACGCCGTTCTCGGGCGTCGGCACGGCGGTGTGGTACGACGCCACGGTCGACCTCCCCGACGCGCCCGACCCCGACGAGGTCGACCCGGCGACCGAGCGCGAGCGGGTCGCGGACGCCTCCGAGCGGGCACGCGAACAGCTCCACGCCGAGCGCGACCGCGCCCTCGAGCGGGTCGGCGAAGCGGAGGCTGGGATCTTCGAGGCCCACGAGGGGTTCCTCGACGACCCCCGGATCGCCGACTGGGTCGACGAATCGATCGACGGGGGGCGTCCGGCACCCCACGCCGTCGACGAGGCGTACGAGCGGGCCGCCGCGGAGTTGGAGGCCGCGGGCGGCCGGACGGCCGAGCGGGCCGACGACCTGCGCGACCTGCGCGACCGACTGGTTCGGATCCTGCTCGACGCTCCCGCGGCCCGCCTCGACGACCTGCCCGAGGGAGCGGTCCTGCTCGCCGAGCGACTCTCGCCGAGCGACACCGCCGGCCTCGACCCGGACGCGGTCGCGGGGTTGGCGACGGTGACGGGCGGGGCGACCTCCCACGCGGCGATCGTGGCGCGATCGCTCGGGATCCCCGCCGTCGTCGGGGTGGGCGAGCCGCTCCGGTCGATCGAAGCCGGGACGACGGTCGCGGTCGACGGGGCGTCTGGCACGGTGATCGCGGAGCCGGACACGGAGACGCGCGAGCGCCTCGCCGGCGGGGACGAGGTCGCCGTCGTCGACCGACCCGTCGCGACCGCCGACGGCCGACACGTCGAGGTGGTCGCCAACGTCGGCGGCGCCGCGGACGTCGACCGCGCCGTCGAGCGCGGGAGCGACGGCGTCGGGCTGTTCCGCAGCGAGTTCCTGTTCCAGAATCGCGAGGAGCCACCCGACGAGGACGAGCAGTACGAGGCGTACCGCGAGGCCGCGTCGGCGTTCCCCGACGGGCGCGTCGTCGTCCGGACGCTCGACGTGGGCGGTGACAAGCCGCTCCCGTACCTCGACGCCCCCGAGGAGACGGACCCGTTCCTCGGGGTCCGCGGGATCAGGCGCTCGCTGGGGCCCGACGCCGCCCTGTTCGACACCCAACTGCGGGCGCTGTGTCGGGCGGCTGCCGACGCGGACGGCGACCTCGCGGTCATGTTCCCGATGGTCGCGACCGTCGAGGAGTTGGAGACGGCGCTCGACCGACTCCACGCGGTCGCCGAGGACCTGACGGACGAGGGTGTCGAGCACGCCGTCCCCGAGACGGGCGTGATGATCGAGACGCCGAGCGCCGCGACCCTCGCCGGCGAGTTGGGTCAGCGCGTGTCGTTCCTCAGCATCGGCACGAACGACCTGACGCAGTACGTGATGGCTGCCTCGCGTGAGAACGCCGCCGTCGCAGAGCTGAACCACCCCACCCATCCCGGCGTCCTCCGGTCGGTCGAGCGCACCGTCACCGCCGGTCACGACGCCGGCGCGCGAGTGGCGATGTGCGGTGAGGCGGCCGGCGACCCGCGGCTCGCGCCGCTGTTGGTCGGCCTCGGGATCGACGAGTTCAGCGTGAGTCCGCCGACGGTGCCGCGCGTAAAGACGCGGATCGAGTCGGTCGACGCGGCCACCGCCGAGCGACTGGCCGAGCGTGCACTGGCCGCCGAGACGCGCGGTGCGGTCGAGCGACTCCTTGACGGCGACGGCGACGAGGAGTGAGCCGACGGCGGCGGGCGAGTTAGCGCTTCGAGGTCCCGCCGGCCCGCTCGGCGGCCTCGCGGACGGAGTCGAGCGTGGCTGAGGGGCTCGTCGCGGCGACGGTCGCCTCCACGGCGCCCTCCAGCACGGGGGCGTCGGCGATGACCACGGTCTTGTCACTCATCTCGATGGCGAGTTCGGCGTTCATCACGGCGCTTCCCAGGTCGACGAGGACGACGACCTCGTCGGCGTCGAGCGCCGCGAGCGCGTCGGCGATGGCGGTCGCGTCGGTGCCGATGCCGCCGTCGGGGTCGCCGCCGACGGCGGCGATCGGCGCCGCCTCCGAGCCCATCTCGGCGGCGATCTCGCGGATTCCCTCGGCGGCCTTCGCGCTGTGGGAGACGACGAGTAGGCCGACCATCTACGACTCCCCCTCGTCGGGCGTCGTCGGCGCGGTCGCGTCCACGTCGGTCGGCACCTCGGCGTCGAGGCTGTCGGCGGCGGCCGCCAGCAGTTCCTCGGCGACGCACAGCGTGCTCGTCGCGCCCGGGTCCGGGTGGCCGACCGACCGCCAGCCGAGGTAGGAGGCGCGGCCCTTCTCGGCGCGGATGGGGACGGTGAACGCGACCCCCCGGCGGCAGGCGTCGACGGCCTTCGCCAGCGCCGTCAGCGGGTCGAGTCCGTCCTCCTCGATCGACTTCTTGTACGTGTGGACCGCCGGGACGAGCGCGTCGACCATCGTCTTCTGCCCGACGCGGGCGTCGCCGCGGTCGCGGACGCTGTCGAGGTACGTCTCGGCAAATGCGACGGTCGACTCAGCGGTGATTCCGTCGTCGAGCGTCCCGGCCGCACGCATGAACCCGCCACCGTACAGCGGGCCGGCGGCGCCGCCGACCTCCGAGATGAGCGCGGTCCCGACGGTCTGGACGACCTCCTCGGGCGTCGGGTCGTCGAGCGCCTCGACCCGCTCGACGGCCGCCCGGAACCCGCGGTCCAGGTTCGCGCCGTGGTCGGCGTCGCCGATGGCCGAGTCGAGGTCGGTGAGGTGGGCGCGCTCGTCGGCGATCCGGTCGGCGACGCGGGCGACCGCGGCGACGACGGCGGCGCCGTGGTCGGTGTCGGCTGTCATACCCATCGTTCGTGTTGCGTGATTGTCAATGTGGTCGCGGATCGTCGCGATGCGTGGCGGGTCACACCGTCAGCGCCGGGGTGTGGGCCGGCCGCCCGAGCAACTCGCGCAGTTCGTCGTCCAGGTCCAACACGGTGATCGAACAGCCGCGCATGTCGAGGGAGGTCATGTAGTCGCCGACCATCGCCTCCGCGACGTCGAGCCCCTCCTCGTCCAGCAGTTCCGACAGGCGGCGCTGGACGATGTACAGCTCCGAGAGGGGCGTCCCGCCCATCCCGTTGACCACCGTCGCGACCTCCCCGGACGGTTCGAGGTCGTCGAGTACCGCCGCCGTGAGCCGGTCGGCCACCTCGTCGGCCGAGAGCATCCCCGTGCGCTCGACGCCGGGTTCGCCGTGGATCCCGATGCCGAGTTCGAGTTCGTCCTCGCCCAGGTCGAACGTCGGCTCCCCCTTCGCCGGCGTCACACAGGAGGTGAGCGCCGTCCCCATCGTCGCGACGTTCTCGATGGTCTTCTCGGCGACGCGCTTCACCTCGTCCAGGTCGGCGCCCTCGGCCGCCTTCGCGCCGGCGCACTTGTGGACGAGGATCGTGCCGCAGACGCCGCGGCGCCCGGAGGTGTACGTCGAGTCCTCGACGGCGACGTCGTCGTTCACGACGACCTGTTCGACGGCGACGTCCCCCTGGATCTCGGCCATCTCGGCGGCGGTGTCGAAGTTCATCACGTCGCCCTCGTAGTTCTTCACGACGCACAACACCCCCTCGCCGCCGTCGCACGCCCGCACCATCTCCGCGAGTTCGTCACCGGTCGGCGAGGTGAACACCTCGCCAGCGGCGGCGCCGTCGAGCATCCCCTCGCCGAGATACCCCGCGTGTGTCGGCTCGTGGCCGCTGCCGCCCCCGCTGACGACGCCGACGGTCCCCTCCACCGGCGCGTCCGACCGCACGAGTACCTTCGTCTCTGGCAGGCGTCGCACCGCGTCGGGGTGGGCGGCGACCATCCCGTCGAGCATCTCGTCGACGTAGTCGTCGGCGTCGTTGATCAGCTTCTTCATGTGGTGTGTCGACGTGTGTCGTCCGCAGACAAAAACGGTGGTCGCGATTGCAATGGCGCGGCGTTGTGGCCCCCAGTGAGTCAGTCGCGCTGCGCCCGGCGGGTCAGCCGCTCCGGGGCTCGGTGTCGGCCGTCGGCGCGGGCTCGACGCCCGCCGTCCGCCGGGTCTCGTAGCCGGCGGCGATCAGCGCGACGCCGGTGGTGAGGAAGTGGACGCCCACGAGGAGGCCCACGGCCCACGCGGCGGTGCTCGGGAAGCCGACCCACAGCAGGCCGGCCAGCACGAGCGACAGCGCGCCACTGACGACGAACCAACTCCAGCGCGCCGCCGGGCGCAAGCGGAGGCCCATCGCGATCTCGACGACGCCGGAGACGGCGATGTAGGCGACCAGCAGCAGCGTCAGCGCCACCAGCCCGACGAGCGGGTTCGCCAGGAGCATCACGCCGGCGATGACGTACACCGCCGCGAGCAGCCCCTGCCAGATCGTCGCGCGCCAGGTCCGGACGCGCAGCGCCTGGACGAGCGCGGCGACCCCGCCGGCGAGGACGACCGCGCCCAGCAGGTACGAGAGGCCGATCCCGGTCACGAAGGGGGCGAGGATCGCCACGGCCCCCAGTAGCGAGAAGACGATCCCGACGCCGAGGAGGTACCGCCAGTTGCGGAGCGCCTCGGCCGATGCGGTCGATAGCGACGACGTACGTGAACTCATAGTGTCTCGTGAGAAGAACGTCGGGTCAGAGCGTAACCGTACGTACTCGACACGGCCCGGTACGGCCACGAAACTGGTTCGATGCTCCCGTCCGCCCGCGTCGCGGGGCGAAGGGGCAGCAAGCGCGGCGCCCCGCCGCGAGCGCGGCATCCGGACGCCCCGCAGTTTGAAGCGACCGGGCGACGGATCGGCTCGTATGAGCGACGACTGCATCTTCTGCTCCATCGTCGCCGGGGACATCCCCGGTCGCATCGTAGCCGAGACCGACGACGCGCTCGCGTTCCTCGACGCGAACCCGATGGCCCGTGGGCACACGCTCGTCATCCCGAAGGGCCACCACCAACGCGTCGCCGACTTGAGTTCCGAGGAGTCGCGCGCCGTGTTCGACCTCGTCCACGACCTGGCCCCCCGGATCGAGCACGCCGTCGGCGCCGACGCCCACACCATCGGCGTCAACGACGGCCCCGACGCCGGGCAGGAGGTACCCCACGCGCACGTCCACATCATCCCGCGCTTCGAGGGCGACGGCGGCGGCCCGATCCACGTCGCCGCGGGCGAGCGTCCCGACGTGAGCGACGAGGAGTTGGACGACATCGCCGCCGGCATCAGCGAGGACTGACCGAGCGGTCCCGTCGTCCGACCGGCCACTCACGCCGGCGACCGACTCCGCCACGCCGCGGCGGCGACGACGACCGTGAGACACAGCACGGCCAGTAGCGCGAGCAGCCACGCGAACGCGAGATAGCCCACGGGCGAGGGCGCGTACGGTCCGATGATGTCGCCCGGCGGTTCGATCGCCCACGGGCCCAAGTGGATCGCACCCAGTAGCCCCAGTCCGCCGGCGGCGACCGCGAACCAGTACCGGGCACCCGCTCGACCCCGGAGTGTCAACAGCAGGCCAGTCGCGATGACCGGGTAGACGCCGAGGCTGAACGTGAAGGCGTTCACCGCCGGCGTCACCGGCCAGCCCACGTGGTTCCCGCGAATCAGGTGGTCGACGTGGTGGCCGATGCTCAAGAGCGTGGCGAGGCCGACGAGCGCGAGCAGTCGGGCGTCGACGGCTGGTTCGCGGGGGCGATCCATAGTGACGGGCGTTCGGGGCCACAGTTAGCGTTTTTGTGTGGCCATGTGCGACGGGGTCTCGCCGATCCTCGACGGTGGTTTCTCTCCCCCACCCACGAAATTATTTCCTGCAGGAGGATACAGTCGACCTGTGAGCGAGATCACATCCATCGCGTTCGTCGGCGCCGTCGGCGGCGCCGGAACGACGAGGACCGCCGTCGAGTGTGCTGCCGCGCTCGCCCGCGGCGGGCGCGACGTGGCCGTGCTCGACGCCGCGTACGCGACGCAGGGGCTGAGCGAACACGTCGACGGCCGGATCGACCCGGATGTCACGTCGCTGTGTCTCGACCCCGACCGCCCGCTGACCGACGGCCTGTACGACCTCGACCTCGACGCGGCGACCGAGGGTCGGGTGGCGCTCGCGCCGGCGCGCGCGCCGTTCGAGCGCGTCGCTCGTGCGAAGGCAGTCGACCCGGCGCGGGAACTGGAGCATCGCGTCGCCGAGGCGGGCGAGCAGTTCGACCACGTGATCGTCGACACGCCGCCGATCGCCGCCAACCAGGCCGTCGCCGCCGTCCACGCCGTCGACCGAGTGGCGCTCGTCCGGCCCGACACGCCGCACGGCGCCGACGGGGTGCGACGTCAACTCGACGCGCTCCGGGACGTGGAGGCACCCGACGGGAATCCCGTGGTCGTCGCCGTCGGCGAGCGTGAGGGTGCGGGCGAGGCCCCGGACGTGACCGTGCCGCGCGGCCCGCCGTCGGTCGCCGCCGCACCGGCGTGTCTCGGTCGCGACGAGGTCGCCGCGGGCACGGTCGCCGCCGCCGAGTCGCTGTTCGGCGTCGACCTCGGCGTCGAGTTCGAGACGACGGGCGTCGTCGACCGGATCAGCGCCGGCGTCGAGCGCGTCCGGGGCGACGACGACTGACGCCGAGCGAGACGGAGTCGGGAGCCGCCGGCACCGTCAACGGAGGTCCGCGACGGAACTCATCGTGTCGTCCAGCGAGTCGCGTTTCGCCACGCTAGCGTTGGTTCCCTCAGCGAGCGCGCCGCGCGCCGCGTCTGCGAGTTCGGGGATCGGATCGTGCGACTCGACGTAGCCGGCGAGCGCGAACTCCGCCTCGCCACAGCCTGCGAGTTCGAGCGCGTCCGCCCGCGAGAGCTCCCCCGCAAGCCAGTCGCGAACGATCCGACGAGCCGTCGGCGCGAGCGGGGAGATCCCCTGGATGCCACACCGGTGGAGTACCTTCGCGGCGGTCATCGGGGCGACGTTCGCCTCACGGGCGCTCTCGCCCACGGAGACGCCGCGGGCGTGGTGCCGGAGGACGACCGCCGCCGCCTCCGGGGTGCACGCCAACGCGTCGGCGTGGGCGGCGAGGCGCGTGGCGAGGTCGCCGTCGGTGTCGTCGACCGCCGCGACCCCGCGCCGCTCCTGGCTCGTGGTCACCTCGATCCCCGCGGCGATGTCCGAGAGCGTCATAGGCGCACTCGGTCCTCACCCCACATAAATTCACTCCGAATAGTTGCTGTTACAACTCTGGAATCAGGTGCAACGTGCCGATTATCGGTACGTTCGAGGGCCGTTCGGCCGGTCGGCGGGTGTCGATTCCCCCACACATAAGTATGGGTTCGGGACCGAGCTTCGAGTATGGCGACGAGCACGACAGCGTGCCCGGAGTGCGACGGGAGAGTGCGGACGAACGACGACGAGTCGGTGTGCAGCGACTGCGGCCTCGTGGTCGGCGAAGACCGCATCGACCGCGGGCCGGAGTGGCGCAGTTTCGCGGACGACGACACCGACCCACGCCGAACGGGCGCGCCGCTCACCCGGTCGCGCCACGACCGCGGCCTCTCGACGGAGATCGGTCACACCCGCGTGAAGGGGCGCAAGCGCCGCCAGTGGGCGCGGATGCGGCGACAGCACACCAGAGCGCGGATCTCCTCGAAGCGCGACCGGAACAAGGTGTACGGCTTCACCGAGATCCGACGGCTGGTGTCGGCGACCGGCCTCCCAGACTCGCTGCGGGATCAGGCGTGCACCCTGTTCGAGTCGGCACAGGACGCCGACCTGCTCCGCGGGCGATCGATCGAGGGGTTCGCCGCCGCCGCCGTGTACGTCGCCTGTCGCGTCGGGGGCGTCTCCCGGACCCGCGCGGAACTGGTCGCTGACGCGAAGGCCGACGGCGACGAACTCGACGCCGCCTTCGACGCGATGAACCGCGAGTTGGGTCTTCCGGTCGGGCCGATCGACCCCGTCGAGTACCTCCCCCGGTTCGCCACCGAACTCGGCCTCGACACCGACGTGGAGCGCGCCGCCCGCGAGTACCTCGACGAGGCCGCCGACCTCGGCCTCACGAACGGGCGCAACCCGAGCGGGGTCGCCGCGGCCTGCCTGTACGCCGCCGCGCGCGACGCCGGCGTGGAGTGTACGCAGGCGGCTGCCGCCGACGTCGCCGACGTGACGCCCGTGACGCTGCGCTCCTCGTACGTCGAACTGCGCGAGGACTGAGCCGGGAGTCGAGTCGGCCCCTCGAACTACGACGGGCGGTCGCACCGCCGAACGGCGTCGGCGAGTGTCTCGACCGCCCGTGCGGCGGCCGTGTCGGGGGCGACCTGCGTCACCGGTTCCTCGTGGGCGATCGAACTGCCGAGCCGCGGGGCCGCGGGTACCGCCGTCGCCGGCGCCCCGAGCGCGCGCCCGACCGCTCGCGTCGGCGGGTCCTCGACAGCGCGGTTGAGCGCGACCGCCGCGAGCCCGCAGTCGAGTTCACGGGCCAACTCGCGGGCGGCCATCGCGTCGGCGAGCGCCCACCGCGTCGGCGACGCGACGAGCAGGCAGGCGTCCGCGACCGCCAGCGGCGCGCCGGCGTCGAGACGGAGGCCGGCGGGCGAGTCGACGACGACGTGGTCGTACCCGGGGACTGTGACGGCGTCGCGGAGGCGGCGGATGTCCGCGAGGCGAGCGCCCGCGAGCGTCCGCCCGCACGGGAGCACGTCGACCGGGCCAGGTCGGAGCGCCTCCCGTGGAGCCGCACGACCCGCGAGCACGTCGTGGAGGTCGGGTCCGCGCTCGCGTTCTCCCGGCAGATCCGCCATCGAGAGGTCGGCGTCGACGACGAGCGCGTCGAGCGCGGCGCCGACGTTGTACGCGAGCGTCGACTTGCCGACGCCGCCCTTCCCGCCGGCGACGGCGAAGATCACGCCAACCGCTCCAGTGCCGCGACCGGCACCGACACCCCCTCTGCGCGCTGGGCCAGCGCCGCCGCGCGGTCGGCCACCCGCGACAGCGTCTCGGCATCCGCCGCCACCAACGCGTCCAAGCCGCTCGGGTCGACTCCGTCCGCGAGGACGCCCGTTGCGTCCGCCACGGACCCCTCGGCGAGCGTCTCGGCGCGTCCGATCCGTCGGTCTGCGGCGTCGAGTGCCCGACGGACACCCGGCGGCACGGCCGCTTCATCGTCGTAATCGGGCCGTTCGGTGCGCTCGGTGCGCGCCTCGCACTCGGCGGCGTCCGTCTCGCGAGCGCCCGCCTCCGTCGCCTCGGTCGCTGCTGGCGCAGTCGAGGACGGCGCTGAGTCTGCGGCCCGCGACCGCGCTACGGGGACGACGGCGTCGGCGGGCGGTCGCGCGTCCGGGAGGTCGGCGCGGGCGGCGTCCAGCGGGTCGGCGGCGTCGTCGTCCGGGTCGGAGACGGCGACCAGTTCCGCTGGGTCGTCGGTCGCAGCCACGGTCGAGTCGGTCCCATCCGCGAGGTCGACCGCGTAGCCGAGTGCGCGCGCGCCGTCGGCGTCGACCACGCCGGTGTACCCGTCGTCGCTCCACCCCGGTTCCGGTCGACCGTGTCGCCGCGGCGGGAGCAGTCGCCCGTCGAGGCGGTTCGCGACCTGGACGCGTCGCGCCACCGGTTCGGTGTTGCGGAGGCGGAGTCGAACGAGCGCGACGCCCGCCGTGGCGGTCACCGTCGCGTCGAGCGTGACTGGCATGCGGCGAGTGGTCACCTAATCGGCGATAAACGTCCGCCGAGTGTCGACGCCCAGACGGTCGGCGCTCAGGGGGCCGACACCAGCACCACCGGGGCCCGGAGTCGGTCCCGGACCGTCGCGGCGGCCTCGTCGTCGAACAGCGGAGCCGAGACGACAACAGGGTCGTCGCGACGGGCGAGTCGGACGGCAGCGGCGTGGCCGGCGACGGGGTCGCCGTCGAACGCGGTCGGGTCGTCGCCCACGTGGTCGGTCGCTGGTGCGTCCGCCGCGACCGCGTCGAAGGCGGTCCAGAACTCGTCCCACAGCTCGCGAGCGAGAGCGGCACGCGCCTCCCGGCGGCGGTTCGCCAGCGCGTCGCGGCGGGACCGCTCGCGCTCGCTCGCGTCCCGGGCGCGCCTCGCGCGCTCGGTCGCCCGCGAGAGCGCCTGCCGGGCCGCGACTCGCTCCGTCTCCGCCTCCGTTAGCGCCCGCGTCGCCGCCTCGAACGCCGACTCCACCTCCGCCAACGACTCCGCCTCTCCGGCCGACGTGCCCGGTTCCGCGTCACCGCCGCGTCGCTCCCGGAGTCGACCGCGGAGCGTGGCCACCCGCTCGCGGAGGCGGGCCACGTCGCTGCCGGCTTCGGCAGCACGTCGCCGGGCCGTCGCGAGGTCGACCGCCGGATCTGACGAGTCAGGTGGTTCGGTGGTCGCGAGGGCGGCTCGGAGTCGTTCGATCTCGGCGTCGTTCGGGTGGTCGTGCCCCCGTTCGCGTGCGGCAGCCGCGAGCGCCACCGACAGCGCGGGCGGGGTCGCAGAGACGGTCGCCAGCGGGTCGTCCGCGGCGAGGTCGAGCGTCTCGCGTACCGCCGTCGCGTCGGCGTCGACCCCGCGGAGGTCGACGGCGTCGCCGTGGTGGACCTCCCCGCCGATCCGGATCCTCACAGCTCCGCGTCGCGCATGGCGTCCGGGTCTGGGTGGTCCGCGCCGACCGCGAACTTGGCGTACGGCGTCGAGCGCGTCTCCCGGTCTTCGTAGGCGACCGCGGCCTCTCGAACCGCTGGACGGACGGCGGCGAACTCGTTGAACGGCTCGGTCCGCTCGACGCGCACGTCGGCGCCGTGTTTCGCCCGCAGGCGGCACGCGAGGAACGCGCCCAACTCCGTCTCCTCGAACAGCGCGGCCCGCCCGAACCGTCGGACGACGGTGTCGTCGTGGCTGCGACAGACGTTGCGGAGCGTCGTCCGCGCCCCGCGCGAGTACGTCGCGACGAACAACATAGTTCCGAAGTAGCGTGTCTGAATATAATTGTGGCGGACGTGCGGGAGACGGTCGACGTCGGTCCGATCCGGTCCGATCCGGTCCGATCAGGGCTTCCGGGGTGCGGTCGGCGTCGCTACAGCGGTTCGACGCGCACCTCGTCGGGCGCGGCCGCCTCATCCTCGGCGAGCGCGACCGCTCGTTCGCGTGCCGCCGCTGAGTCGCCCGCGACGACGACGCGGCCTTCGCCGGGGCCGTCGACGACCTGGTACGCGCGGCGGTCGTCCGCCTCGAACTCGGTGGCGTACGTCCGGAGGACGGTCGCGACCCGTCGCTCGGTGTCGGCGAGGTCGGCGTCGCCGTCCTCGAACGCGCGGATGGCGTCCTCGACGTTCCGGAGTGCGGAGATGCGGTCCATCGGTTACGTCGTGCGGACGTAGCCGGACTGGGGCTCGTAGATCTCGCCGCGCGTCCGGAGTTTCTCCAGTTCCTTCTCGGCCTTGGCGGGGTCCATGTTCGCCTCGTCGGCGCGTTCGAGGATGGTGTCGACCGGCGCGCCGGGTTCGTCCTCGTACTCCTGGGCGATGGTCTGGATGAGCTCTTTGATCCCCTTGATCCGGTCGCGCTGGGTCTTGCTGCGACCAGTCTCGACGACGTCGGCGTCGAACTCCCCCGTCTCGGGGTCGACGCCGATGTCCTGCAGGCACGAGCGAACGATGTCGATGACGCGGGTGGCGTCCTCCTCTTCGACGGTGTCCGAGAGGCGGACGCGCGCGCTCGCCTCCGAGAGGCGGACGAGCGCCTCCAGTTTCCGGGCGGTGACCGGGACGGGCGCGTCCTCGTCGGCCCCCTTCGAGCGGAGGTCGACGTAGAACTCGCGGATGGCCGCCCGTGCCTCGTCGGTCATCGTCGGGAAGCAGTTGCGCTTCGCGTAGGCGATGTACTTGCGGAGGAGTTCGGCGTCGATGACGGGCGCGACCTCCTGGGTGACGTTCTCCACCTCCTCTTGGGTGAAGTTGGAGGTGGCCATGCGCTCTCGCTGGGTGTTCAACTCGCCCGCGTAGTTCGTGGTCAGGATGTGGTCGGCCAGTTTCGCGTCGTGCTCCGGGTCGGGGCTGTCGGTGACGGTGAAGATGAGGTCGAACCGCGAGATGAGCGCGGGTTCGAGGTCGATCTGCTCGCCGATCGGTTCGTACTGGTCGAAGCGACCGTACTTCGGGTTCGCCGCGCCGAGGAGCGAACACCGCGACTTGAGGGTCGCGTTGATGCCGGCCTTCGAGACGCTGATCTTCTGCTGCTCCAGCGCCTCGTGCATCGCCGAGCGGTCCTCCGAGCGCATCTTGTCGAGCTCGTCGACCGCCGCGATCCCTTTGTCCGCGAGGACGAGCGCGCCGGCCTCCAGCGTCCACTGCTGGCCGTCGCCGAAGTCGTCGCGGACGGCCGCCGCGGTGAGCCCTGCGCTGGAGGAACCCTTCCCGGAGGTGTAGACGGAGCGCGGGGCGATGTTCTGGATGTACGACAGCATCTGCGAGTTGTGCGAGATGAGTCCATCCGAGACGTAGCTGTGCGTCCCTTCGACTTCGAGGTCGTACACCCACTCCTCAGCGGGTTCGACGTGTTCGATGGACTCGATCCGCTCCCAGCCCACGTTGCCGTCGACGAGCGATCGGAGTTCGGCGACCCGGTCGGCGACTGACAGACCACCGTCGGCCACCGCACCTGTATCGACTGGTTCGCGTTCTGCGAGCGTTTCCTCGAACGCGGAGACGACCGCCGAAAGACTGTCTCTACTCGGATTTCGGTCGCCGCGGTCGTAGTGTTGGTACGTCGGCCGCGGCAGGCCACACTCAGCCTGCGTGAGTCCGAGCGACTCACGGAGGTCGCGGAGTTCCTCGCCCGCGGGAATTACATCAGTATTCGTATTCCCGAGAACGTCAGCGAACTCGGCACACGCATGGGATTTCCGCTCCGTGACGAAGCCGACCCGTTCGACGTACCGAGCGAAGTCGTCGCCGCTAATGCGGAGGCGATAGCTCCCGTTGTGTCGCGGGTGAAGTTGCGACTGGATCCCCGACGACAGCAGGAGCGTTCGCACGTCGTCGAGGAGGTCCTGACTCATCGACGCGACCGTTATCTCGCGCTCGTTGGCTGAAACGTGGCCTTCGCCCTCGACGAAAGCACGGAGGAACGCGCGGCCCGTCGTGTCGCTCGCGGCCATGATCGGTTCGGGGACACGCTGGTTTGCCGATCCTTCGATCATCGAGGCGGAGAGGCTCGTGAGGAAACTCACCAACTCGCCGGAGCCACAGACGACCTCGCGTGCGGTCTTTCCGTCGTGTGGAGACCGCTCGAAGTGGTTCACCCCGAGACGGTCGAGCGCGTCGACCACATCGTCCAAGACCTCACGGTCGTTGTTGGTGACCGAGACGTAGCCTGTCGAGTCATCACGCTGTTCGACGTAGCCCTCGGCGACGACGTACCCGACGAGTCGCGCGAGCCACGGCGTCCACTCGTCGGGCACGTCGAGTCGAATCGCGTTGTTCGACTTCGAACGCCGGAACGCGACATCGAGCGTGTCGTCGCCCCGAGTCGGGAGCGAACGCGGTGCTGCGACGAACCCACCCTCGGAGAGTTCGTCGGCTCGAATCGCCGTCGTCGAACCGTTTTCGCGGACGAACAGCGGATGCGACGGCGTGACCTCGAGTTCTCGACCGCTGTTCGTTCGGATCCGGAGCATCTGCTCGGGTGCCTCCCGCTTCCAGACCTTCGTCGCCTGTCGCGGCTCGAGTTCCCCGTCCGGCCCCAGCGACGGGACTGCGAAGTCGGCCTCGTCCCAGACGCCGTCGTCTATCGGCTTAGGGTCGTCGAGAGTCGAGTCGACGAGTTCGCGGATGGGCACGTCACGCCCGTCCGCGAGGGTGACCCGCGTGTCGCCGGCGACGCATTTCCCGGTCCCGGGGTCACCGATGAGGAGCATGTGGAGGTCGCCGCGGATGCGCGACCCGTCGGGGAGGTGCTTCGTCACGCCCGAGAACAACTGGAGGATCATCGAGAGCTTCTCCTGGTCGTAGCCGTAGATGGACGGCGCGACGGAGGCGACCATCTCCTCGTAGATGTTCTCGTGAGTGGACAGCTCGAGGATCTCCTGTTTGTCCTCGTCGGTGATGTCCATGTCCTCGAACTCCTCGTCCTCGATGACCACGGAGACGCCCTCCATGTACGGGTCGAACACGGTCGTCTTCTCCTGGCCGGAGGTGACCTGCTCCATCTCCAGTCGCCCGACGACGGTGACGTGGTCCCCCGGCGTCACCCGACCGCAGACGTCGTCTTCGAGGTTCACGTCGATGCTCTGTGGCGTCTCGCCGCCGCGCAGTCCCTCGGGCGACTCCTGCACCCGAAGCTGCTGGGAGTCGATGAACTTCGACTCGTTGTTGTTGACACGGAACGGCCCCTGTCGCTCGCAGCCCTGGCACTCGTGGGGCTCTTGGAACCCCGAGTCGTTCTGCGGGATGTACGTCATCGTCCCGCAGCGCTGGCACTCGAAGGCGGCTTCGACGATCTTCGGGCGCACGTCCGTCGCCTTGCGGACGATCCCCTGCACCGCCACCATCGACCCGATGTGGTCGTCGCTGACGCGGATGCCGCGGATGTCGAGCGTGCTCTCGCGCGGGAGGTCGCGCAGGCGGACGTGTGCCTGTCCGAGCGAGATGTCGACCGGCAGGTCGTACGTCCGGAGGGCCTCCTCGGCGACCTCCTGCATCTCGCCCGGGCGGTTGAGGTAGCGCTCGGCGATGTCGGGGTCGTACGTGTAGAGGTCGTTGTAGTCGACGTAGAGAGAGCGCTGTTCCTTCGGATAGTTCTGCGCGAGGCGGGCGATGTCGTCGCTGTAGTAGGTCCGATAGAAACTGAGGAACTCGTCGACGTCCTGTCCCTCGGCGGCCTGACTCATTAGGAACTGGTAGTCACCTCATCGGGTAAGAACTGTCGCCTCCGAGTGGAAGTGGTCGCGAGCGTACGTGCGAGCGAGCGACGAGTGTGGCCTACGCCGCCGCGAGGCCCGCCACGTGCCGGCGTCGTGCCTCGCGGGTGGCGACGGCGAGGAGGACACCCCCGACGAGCGCCAGCAGGCCGGCTTCAGTGATCGGCGACACGCTGCCGACGACCCCCCACCCCGCAGCGACGCCGACGACGAACCCCGCCTGCACGACGAGCACCGTGGCGAGGGCGTACCGTCTGCCGGCGGTGGCGTACAGCGCACCGACGGCCGCCGTCTCGGCGGCGGCGTGCCCGGCGACGACGAGCGCGCCCGCTAGCCCGAGCGCCGCGTCGGCGGCGTAGACGGTGGCGAGGACGACCCCCTCGAGGCCACGGTGGAGCGTCACGGCCCCCAGCGCGGCGTCCGCACAGGCACCGCAGTCCGTGACCCCCGCACCGCGGGCGAGGAAGACGGCGCTGACGCCGACCGAGAGGCCGACGACGGTCGCTGCCGCCGCCCGGGTGACGGCGAGCGCAAGCGCCGCCGCGCCGAGTGCGAACACGAGAGCCGGGAGTCCCGCCCGTCCCGAGACTCTCGCCAGCCTCGTCGACCACGAACGGCGACCGGACGCGACCAAGGCGACCCCGCCGCCGAGCAGACTGACGAGGACGACGCCAGCGACGACGAGTGGGAAGGAGAGGCCTGTCGCGACGGCGCTCGCGCCGTGTGCGGACGCCGGCGTCGACAGGAGCGCTACCCCGAGCACGGCGGCGGCCGCACGGCGGGCGGTCGACGTCACCTCCACGGGTTCGGCACGAGGTCGGCCTGGACCGCCGCGCCGACCTCGATCCGGCAGTCAGAACGCGGTTCGGCCACACAGAGTAGGACGTACCCGTCCAGTCTGTGCCGGGGTTTCAGCCCCCGCGGACGGTCGACGTGGACGAGGTCACCCTCCAGCAGGCGCCCGGTGCAGGTGGCGCAGGCGCCGTACAGACAGCCGTAGGGGACGCCGAGACCCGCACGCTCGGTCGCGTCGATCACCGTCTCGGCGTCCCGGACCTCGACGGTCGCGGACCGACCGTCGCGCCACTCCAGGGTGACCGCGTGGGGCATCGATGGCTACTGCCAGACGTCGCTGGTGCAGTCGCCGCCGGGCCAACGGATCTCGTGGGCACGGGCCGGGCCGCCGGGGGCGTCGCCGAAGTCGACGACGAACTCCTCGTCGAGTTCCATCCGTCCCTCTTCGGGGTAAACATCCGCCTTCAGCATCAGCGACCCCTCCTCGCCCATCTCCGGGTAGAACTGGTTGTCCCAGGTGGAGAACAGGGAGGTGGTCCAGTAGAGGCGGCGACCGTCGCGCGACAGTTGGAGCATCTGCGGGGCGCCTCGGATGTCGTGACCGCCGACGGTCTGTCGGTCGCCGAAGTTGCCGCCGGCCCACACCTGGTCCACCAGTCGGGGGTTGCCCGTGTCGCTCACGTCGTACATCCGCACGTCGCCGTGGAGCCAGTTGGAGAAGAACAGGTACTGGTCGTCCAGCGAGAGCAGGAGGTCGGTGACGAGGCCGGGGACCGGCATGTCCCAGTCGGGGTGCTCGCGGTCTTCGATCTCGATGACCGTCTCCCAGTCCCAGTGCCCGTCGGCGTCCTCCCAGAAGCGGAGGATGTTCGAGGAGAGCGCCGCGCCGACGTACCCCTCCGTCTCCTCGGGGTTGTGGGGCATCCGGACCTCCAGCGGGATCAGGCCCTCCTCGCCGAAGGTGAGCGTGTCGCGGTGTTCCTTCGTCTCCCAGTCCCAGATGTGGATGCTGTCGCCGTACTTGCCGGCCTCGACGTCCTCCAGGTCGAAGCCCGGGTAGTACGTCTCGGGAGCGGCCCACTCGCTGGAGATCATCACCCCGTGGCGGGGCTGGTACCAGTAGTCGTAGTTCATCTCCATGGCGCCGCGGTCGGCCTCCCAGTGGCCGTCGATGGAGAAGTCGTCCTGGTCGAGTTGGAGGAAGCCGCCGGGGAGTTCGCCGTCGGCGTTCCCGAGCATGCTGATGACGATCTTGCCCTCGGGCACGCAGTGGACCGTGTGCGGTGCCGAGAGGTCGTACTCGAACACCTCCTCGGGTTCGATCACGTGCTCGATCTCCGGGTTCCGTGGGTCGGCGGCGTCGAGGATGTGGATCCGCGAGGAGCGTTGCCCGGGGACGATCAGGTGGTCCCTGGTCAGCCCCTCGGCGTGACACGAGGACGAACAGGTGTTCCAGCCGAAGTGGTGGAGTTCGTCGCCCTTGTTCGGCATCTCGACGGTGTCGATCAACTCCGCGTACGTGTCGGAGGTCGGGTCGACGTCGACGACGCCGACGAAGTCCGGGCCGTCCACGTCCATCCCGACGCGCAGCGACATGACGAAGGCAGTCTTCTCGCGTTCGGATTCGGTACGCATCGCCGCAGGCGTCGGATAGCCGGGGCCCGATACCTCTTCGTGCTCGTGGCCGTGTGCGTCGGTCGATTGGTCGTGGTCGTCCGTACTCATGGATACATTGACACGTTTAGATTTATCACCAATAACTGTGTAGGTTGGTTTGCCTCGATTACGAGAGGGTGTGGGGCGTATCACGTCGTTAACCGGGAATGAGAACCGAGAGTTATTCCAGATCATCCGGCCAACGGGCGTCGAATTCGTACTCCTCGGCCCAGTTGATATCTCGGTTCCACTGCTCAGGTGCTGCAACTCGGAGTGAGATCGCCGTGTTGTACTCGTCTCGACGGACGAGATGGAGCGTATCGAGTTCCGTCGAGTACACGAGTACGAGATCGATCGCGTCCGGACCTGCGACCGCACACTTCGGATCGAATCGAATTCTTCCCCCATTTATCGTACCATGCTCGACTGCTGTCCTGTATCTGGTACCGTCGTCTGCTTCGAGGAGCAACTGATACGTCTCTCGTGTGACTGGCTTGTGAATCGTGATTCCTCGTTCCTCGAGCATGTCGACAACCGTCGAGACATCGTCCGACGAACCGGTAGTTTCGTCCGGCGGCCAATTCCGATCGAATTCGTACACGTCCGCCCAGTTGATGTTCCTGTGACGTTGCGACGGTTCCGCAGTTCTGAGGAACATATTCGAGCCGACTTCCTCCTCCGGAACGAGGTACATCGATCCGAGTTCGTGACAGTATACGGCGAAGAAGTCTACGTCGCCGTCGTACGATTTGTACGTGTTTCCACTCGCGTTCGTATGCTGTGAAACCCCACGGAAGTTGATTCCGTCGTCGCGGTAGGAGCCAGTTTTCACCTGTAGTGTCCAGAATTTCTGGTTCGCCTCAACGACGAGGTCGTACCGCTCGTTGTCACCGATGGGTTTCGAGACGGATATGCCACGCCGCTTCAACTCCGCGACGACAACGACTTCCGTGTAATCCCCCTTCCGATGGCTCGGCATCTCATCCAACGAGTCCATAGGCTCGTTGGGGCGCTAACGTATTTGAACTCTCGTCGGGCGTGAAAACTGAGTGGGACCGCCCGGATTCGAACCGGGGTCACTGGCACCCAAGGCCAGGAGTATACCACTAACCCACGGTCCCGCGACTACGAATCACCCCTGGCCGAACTAAACCGTTCCGTTCGCGCCCGCGGCGCGAGACACCCTACATCCCCAGGCCGAACACGATGGGGATGCCGAGCGTCGTCACGACCGCAAACACCGCCTGCAGCGGCGCGCCGACGCGCACGTAGTCGGTGAAGCGGTAGCCGCCCGGGCCGTACACGAACAGGTTCGTCTGGTAGCCGACGGGCGTCATGAACGCCGTCGACGCCGCGAACGTCACCGCCATCGCGAACGCCAGCGGGTTCGCCCCGAGCGTCGCTGCCACCTGGAGCGCGACCGGGATCATGAGCACGACGCTGGCGTTGTTGGAGATGACGTTCGTGAGCAGCGCCGTCACGACGTAGAACGCCCCGAGCAGCGCCAACGGCGGGAGCACGACCGACCCCGCGACGACGGCGTTTGCGAGGAGTTCTGCGGCGCCGGAGGTCTGCATCGCGATGCCCAGTGGGATGACGCCCGCGAGCAGGAAGATCACGTCCCACTCGACGGCGTCGTACACCTCGCCGGGCTTGAGACAGCCCGTCACCACCATCGCGAGCGAACCCGCGAGCGCCGACACGACGATGGGGACGAGGTCGGCGGCGGCGAGGCCGATGGCGAGCGCGACGATGGCGACGGCGACGCCCGTCTTCGAGCGCCGGTAGTCGTGGCGTTCGATCTCTTGGGCGAGGATGAAGTTGCGGTTGGCGTCGAGGCGCTCGATGGACCCCTCGCTGGCCTGCACCAGCAGCGTGTCCCCCACCTTCAGCGGGATGCGGTCCATCCGCTGGCGGACGAGTTCGCCGCCGCGGCGCAAGGCGAGCACGGTCGCGTCGTAGCGCTGGCGGAAACTGGCGGAGGCGAGCGACTCGCCGACCAGCGACGAGCCGGGGGCGACGACGACCTCGACGAGGTTCTGGCCGGCGTCGGCGACCTCCAACTCGGCCTCGTCGACGACCTCCGGGATCAGGTCCAGCGCCTCCACGTCGAGCAGTTCCACCAGCGTCGCGCGGTCGGTCCGGACCGCAAACAGGTCGCCCGCCTTGATCTCCTTTTGCCCGAGCGGCTCGAGGAACACCTGATCGCCGCGCACGAGTTGGACGATGTCCACGTCGAACTCCGTCTCGACGAGCGCCGACTCGACGCGTTGGCCCACCAGCGGGGAGTCCTCGCGGACGACGACCTCGGTGAGGTAGTCGGCCATCTCGAACTCCTCGGTGAGGTCGACGCGAGGCTTGATCCGGGCCGGCGTGAGCCAGCGACCGATGGTCAGCAGATAGATGGACCCGACGACCAGCAGCGCCGCGCCCAGCGGGAGGAACTCGAACATCCGGAACTGGCGGGCGACGTCGGCGGGCGCGAGCGTCGCGTACAAGTCCGACGCCAGGATGTTCGTCGAGGTGCCGATAAGCGTGAGCGTCCCGCCGAACATCGACGCGTAGCTCAGCGGGAGCAGCAGTTTGGAGGGCGAGGTCTGACTCCGTTCGGCGAGGTCCGTCACCATCGGGAGGAGGATGGCGACCGCCGCGGTGTTGTTGATCAGCCCGGAGATGGGGCCGACGACGCCGATCGTCGCGGCGAGTTGCTTCGTCTCGTCGCCGCGGGTGATGCTGGCGATGAACGCGCCGAGGCGCTGGACGATCCCGGTCATCCGGACGCCCTCCGACAGCACGAACATCGCGAGGACCGTCAGGGTCGCGGGATTCGCGAACCCAGACAGCCCCTGCTCGACGGTGACCAACTCGAACGGCGCCGCGAGCAGGCCGACCTCTGCGAGCGCCGTCGAGAGGGGGCCGGCGAGCAGCAGCGTCACGAGCACGCCGATGGCCGTGATGTCGACCGGGAACGGTTCGGTGACGAACAGCACGAGGGCCGCGAGGATCACGACGAAGACGAACAGGATCTCCGGCGTGAGGACCTCGGGCACGAGCACGGGCGAACCGACGCCCGGCGGCCGGAAAAAGGGTACGGGACCGTTGGCGGCGTCGGCGTTCGATCCGACCGATCTCGTCACCCGCGTTCGCTCACCGACGGAACTGTCCGGCAGGTTATACGGCCAGAGGACCAATCATTAGGGATGGCAGACGACAAGCAGGGACGCGACAAGCAGGCTCACGACTCGGAGAAGCGGCGACGAGCACGCGAGATCGCGATCGAACTGGAGCGTGGAGACGAGCCGGAACCGCCGGTCGAGCAAAGCGACGTCGAAGCGCTCGTGGCGGACCTGGCGTCGGTCGCGTTCCCGGCGACGGGGGCGGACATCGTGGCGGCCGTCGGCGACCGTGAGATCGGCGGAGTCGAAGAGACCTACACCGTCGAAGAGCTGATCCCGGAGTCCGACCACGAGACGTTCGACTCGCCGACAGCGGTCGGCGTGCACGTCCGGCGGCCGACGGTCGCCTCGGCGATGAAGCGGATCGTCGAGGCCGTCGACACGCTCCCGAACGCGAGACTCGACGGGTCACAGCGCGAGGGGTACGAGCGGACGCTCCGAGAGCTGGCGGCGATCGACGCCGTCGACGAGGACGAGGGGATCCCGGTGGTCACCGACTGGATCGTCGAGCAGATCCACGAGAAGCGCGCCCTCCCGGGGTCGCGGTCGGTCCGCAGGGAGGCGGCGTCGTTCTGCCGGGCCAACGGGTACGAGGTCCGCAACGACGAGTGGCTCGGGGTCTGAGCGGCCGCACCCCCGCCGTGGTGCGTCGTCGCCGTCCCCGACCGGCCGCCGACGTCGGTCTCGCCGGAGCTACTCTCGCCCGAGGTACGCGTCGAGTTCGCGCTCGATGATGTCCGTGACGCGCTCGGCGTACGTCCACAGCGCCGCGTTGATCCGCTCTTCGGTGGCGTCGTCGAGGTCGTCGACGCCCCGGAGCACCGAGTCCCTCGTCACCTGCGGGTGGTAGACGCAGACGACGCCCAGCGAGTCGGTCGCGTCGCCGGCGACGTCGGCGTGCACGCCGTACTGGTCGGTCCCCCAGACGCCGTCGCCGCCGTGGCGCTCCAACAGGGAGTCGACCGCGTCGAGCAGCCGGAGTTCCTCCGTCGAGAGGATCGGGTCGGTCCCCTCGAACAGTTCGGTGTACGCCTCGCTGCGGGCGCTGGTGGTCCACTCGTCGAGCTGGGAACGAACCTCGTGTACGAGTTGCCGGTCTGTTTCGTCCATCCCCTACGTAGTCCCCCAGTGACAATTAACGTGGTGCCGACCTGCGCGGTCGGCGGTGCGTCCGACACCGGTCGCGTGACCCGCCTACAATTCCTCCTCGGCCAACTCCATGTCCGCGACGATGTCGTACGGGTGGTGGTCCTTGCGGATCCCGTCGAGGATGCGGAACGCGTCGTCGGGCGCGAGGAAGTGGCGACACACCGCCCGCCCGAGCGGCGTCGGCGACAGGCCGTCGATGAACTCCCACTCCAGCAGTTTCCCGACGGCGTGGGTCGTCGGCACCTCGCCGATCATCCGGTCGTTGAGCTTCTTGGCGCCCTTGCCCGCGACGACGACGTTCGCGAGCGTCTCCTCGGCCGCCGAGGAGGTGTCGTACACCGTCGTCACGTCCTCCATCTCCCCCTTCAGCAGCTTGAACGCCGTCTCGTCTTCGGTCCCCTCCATCGAGGAGTGGTAGCTGGCGTCCGGCTCGACGAGGACGTACACCTTCCCCTCGTCGTGGTAGTCGGGGCGGCCCGCCCGCCCGAGCATCTGCTCGAACTCCTGGACGGAGAGCCACTCGATGCCCATCGCGAGCGTGTCGAAGATCACCTGCGAGGCGGGGAAGTCGACACCCGCGGCGAGCGCGGCGGTCGTGACGACCGCGGCCAGGTCCTGATTCCCGAATTTGCGCTCGACGGTCTTGCGGCGCTTGTAGTCGAGCCCCGCGTGGTACGGCGCGGAGTCGTACTCCAGTTTCCGGGATATCTCGTGACACCGGCGGCGGGAGTTGGTGAAGATGATCGTCTGCCCGCGGTACCCCTTCGAGGACTTGGTGTCGAACTCGCGGCGGACGAGTTTCTTCTCGATGTCGACCTTCTCGCGGCCCGTCGCGAAGGTGACGTGGCGCTCGATGGGGACGGGGCGCTCCTCGAACTCGATGAGCGTCGCGCGCAGGCGTTCGGCGAGGAACTCGGGGTTGCCGACGGTCGCCGAGAGGTACACCCACTGGGCCGAGGAGCCGCGGTTCTCGGAGTAGTGCTTGAGCCGCGAGATCATCCCGTCCAGGCGGTGGCCCCGCCCCTCCTCTTTGAGGGTGTGGACCTCGTCGATGACGACGGTGCCGATGTCGCCCATGTCCTTGCCCGTGCGCAGGGCGTGGTCGATGCCCTCGTAGGTGCCGACGATGATGTCGGCGTTCGGGTCGAAGCGGTTGCCGTCGTCGTTGATGCGGGAGGCGCCGACGCGGATGGTCACGTCGAGCACGTCGCCGTAGCGCTCCTCGAAGTCCTCGTGCTTCTGGTTGGCGAGCGCGACCAGCGGGACGAGGAACAGCATCTTCCCCTTCCCGTTGAGCGCGTTGTTGACGCCAGCGAGTTCGCCGACGAGCGTCTTCCCCGTCGCCGTCGCGCTCACGACGAGTTGGTCGTCGCCGTCGAAGAGGCCGTTCTGGACCGAGAGGCTCTGCACCGGGAGCAGTTCGTCGAAGCGGCCCTCCACGCGCTCCTGGAGGCCGGGGTGGAGGTTCAGCGAGTCGGTGGGGACGGGGTCGATCTCGTCGGTCGTCGCGGAGATCGTGTCGAACTTCGTGAGGTCGGGGTCGAGGTTCCCCTGGAGGAGGTTCGTGATGCGCTCTAAGTCCTGCACCTCGAACAGCAGGTCCTCCAGCCGTTCTTGGGCGTTGCCGGTGAACTGGCCCTTGTAGGACAGTTCGCGGTCCAACTCTCGTTTGGCGCAGTCGGGGCAGATCCAGTCGCGGTCGGCCTTCACGGCGGTGTCGCTCGTGACCGGCGAGTAGCGCCCGGCGTTGGCGCAGTACCGGCAGGTGCGCACCTGCTTGGCGTCGAGTTGGTACGCCGACAGCATCGACTGGAGGCGTTCGCGAGCGCTCGACCGGGTCTGTTCGGAGATGCGGATGCGGCGGGCCGAGCGCGCCAACTCGACGAACTGGTCGGGCTGGCGCGGCTCCTCGCCCCCCTTCTGCTTCACGCGGAAGCGGCGCGGGCGGGGGCCGGCGTCCGTCTCTTTCAGTTCGAGGACGCCCTGGAGCACGCGCTTGCCGTCGCGCTCGACGACGACGGTGAAGTCCTCGTCGCGCTCGTGGAGGAACAGCGTCTCGACCTGCGGGAGTTGTTCGGACACGGTGATCGGTTGGGGCGAGGTACGTGGATGCGGTATTTCAGGGATTCGGCTTCAATACGGCTGGGTGGGAGGTGGTCGAGTTCGGTCGAGTCGTCGGGTCGGTCGAGAACGTCGGGTCGGAGCGGAGGACGATCGCGAACGCCCCTCCCGGGCTCGCGGCCTGCGACTCGCTGCGCTCCTCGCGCTCGCTCCGCTCGCGCTGCGGTGCTTGCGTCGTCTCGGCTCGCGACCCCGGGAGCCCCGTTCAGTCCCGCCCACGACACCGCACAGCGGCCTCACCCTCCCCAGCCGACTCACTCGTCACTCGCTGCGCTCGTTCCTCGTTCGCCCCTCGCGCGCGTCCGCCGCGGACAGCGCCGCGGCGGCACGCGCCGACCGCAGACTCAGCCGTCGTCGTCTCGGGTCACCACGTCTGGATCCGGCCTTCGCGCACGTCCTCGGCACACCCCTCGCAGTCGGGGTGTCCGGCCTCGAAACACGCCGGTTCGCCGTCGCGGTTGACGGCGACGTGGCGCTTCTCGGCGTGGCGACGGCAGACGATGCGCGCACGGTCGTCCGCGTCAGTCGGGAGGTCGAACTCCGCGGCGCGGTTGTCGCCCCAGTCGCGCCCGTCGCGGTAGGCCCGCTTGCTCCGTGCGTACTCACGGCCCGCCTTGCGGGCCTGCTGGTGGAGGACGCGACGCAGTTTGTCGCCCAGTCCCATGTCCGACCCTGCGGGCGCACCCACTATCAGTCCGTTGCCGGCGCCCGCGTCGGGTCACCCCTCGGCGACGCCGAGCCCCGCGTCCGACGCACGCACGACGGACGGGCGCTGTCCGGCGATTTCACTTCCGGTGGGTCACGGAATACTAAATAGGATTCGGCACCAACCATCCTACGCCTCCCACTGAACACATACCCGGAGGCAGGAGAACCATGGCAGACCTGCAAACCCACGCGGACGAGATACACGAGCAGTTTTCAGACCATCTGGACCTCACCGTCGACGAGATCGAGGAGCGCCTCGCCTCGCTGGTGAACGAGTACAGCGTCCCCGTCGACGAGGCGCGGCGCAGCGTCGTCAACTCCTACCTCGACGAGGCAGGGCTGGAGCGCGACGAACTCGGCTCCGGCGGCGCCGAACAGGTGCTCGTCGGCGACATCGACCAGGACGAGCAGTGGGTCGACCTTCGCGTGAAGGTGGCCGACCTCTGGGACCCCAACCACGAGTCGATCGCCCAGGTCGGCCTGCTCGGCGACGAGTCCGGGACGATCAAGTTCGTCTCGTTCTCGACGAGCGAACTGGAGGAACTGGAGGAGGGCACCAGCTACGCCCTCTCGAACGTCGTCACCGACGAGTACCAGGGCAACTTCTCGGTGAAGCTCAACCGGACGACGACCATCACCGAACTCGACGAGGAGGTCGAGGTCGGCGACGACTCCGACGAGGTCGAGGGCGCCCTCGTCGACATCCAGTCCGGGTCGGGCCTCATCAAGCGCTGCCCGGAGGAGGACTGTACCCGCGTCCTCCAGAACGGCCGCTGTAACGAGCACGGCCAGGTCGACGGCGAGTTCGACCTCCGCATCAAGGCCGTCCTCGACGACGGCGACGCCGTCCAGGAGGTCATCTTCAACGAGGAGGCGACCGCCCAGTTGACCGGCATCGGCCTCGACGAGGCCAAGCAGATGGCCCAGGACGCCCTCGACACGACCGTCGTGGGCGAGGAGATGGCCGACATGATCGTCGGGCGCTACTACCGCGTGCGCGGCCCGACGTTCGGCCGCTACGTGCTCGCCGACGAGTTCGAGGAACTGTCCGGCACCGACGAGACGGTCGATGCTGAATCGCTGCTGATCCGCGCGAGGTCCCTGTAATGAGCCAGAACACCCTCACCCGAGAGGTCGCACGACGCGTCTTCGCGTCCGAGTACAACGACGCCAGCTACACCTTCAAGGAGTCCGACGACGACCGGGCGCCGCTGTACCTGCTGCTCCCGACCGGCGAGCGCGCGAACCGCGTGTTCATCGTCGGCACCCTCACCGAGAAGGAGGACGTCGGCGAGGACAGCGAGTACTGGCGCGGGCGCATCGTCGACCCGACGGGGACGTTCTTCACGTACGCCGGGCAGTACCAGCCCGAAGCCGCGAGTGCACTCCGCGAGTTGGAGCCACCCGCCTACGTCGCCGTGGTGGGCAAGCCCCGGACGTACGAGACGGACGACGGCAACGTGAACGTCTCCGTCCGACCGGAGTCGATCACGACCGTCGACGCGTCGACGCGCGACCGCTGGGTCGCCGAGACCGCCGCGCGCACGCTCGACCGCATCGAGGCGTTCGACGACGAGGGCAACGAGTACGCGCGGATGGCCCGCGAGCAGTACGACCTGCCCGTCGAGGAGTACCGCGACGCCGCCGTCGCTGCGCTGCGCTCGCTCGACGACAGCGACGAACTCGAAGAAGAGCCGACCGCGTAGGCGACGCACCGACCGAACGCGTTCCCTACTTCCCCCTCTTTCCCCACTTTCCCCTCTTTCCCCACGTTCGCCACGTTCTGCGCCGGGAGACGACCCCGCCGAGTATCACCCGTGCGAGTGTCTGACGAACGATTAAGTGGACCCGTGGGCGATTAGACGCCAAATGGGCAGCAAGAACAAGACGGTCTCCTTCCGCGTCAACGAGGACGCCTTCGAGGCGCTGCGGGAGATCGCCGACGAGCGGGACCTGTCGCTGTCGGCGGTGTTCCGCGACTACGTGGACACCCTCGTCGCCCACGACGGGCAAGTCGAGGTCGTCCCCGAGCACCGGGTGGAAGAGACCGACGGCGACGGGGAGTCGTTCCCGCCGACGGTCGAAGTGCCCAAGAGCTTCGTCCGCGAGCACGAACGCCTCGAACTGGAGGCCGAACACCTCCGCGAGCAGCTAGACGAGTACAAAGCGTTCGTCACGTTCCTCCAGGACCAACTGGAGGAGTCTGACGACGCCGAGGAGGTCGTCTTCTTGGAGGAGTTGGACGGCGGCGACGACGAACCGTACCAACTCGGGTAGCCGCGGCGGCTCACTCCGCCGGTTCGACCGTGACGCTCGCGGGTGAATCGCCGTCCACCGTCACCGTGTAGCCGGAGAACTCGAAGGTCACCGTCACCGCGGTCGTCTCAGCCGCGACCAGCGAGTCGAGCGCGTCGCCGTCGACGGCGTCGTACAGTCGGGCCTCCAACTCTGCAGGAGAGACTCCTTCGGCGGTCGCAACTCGGTCGACCACACGCTCGCTCACGGGACGGGGGCCGTCGGTTCGGGAGGGACGCATCCGTTCGATCACAGAGTCGTCAATACACTGGGCAGACATGAACACCGCGCGTCGCGAACTCCGATCAACTCCGATTAACGCGATTTTGGGGCGGAACGGCCCGGTAGGCCGCGGTTATCGCGCCAGTGCGTCCCGCGCCTGGCTCGCTCGCTCGCGTGCCTCCTCGTCGCCCTCGACCGCCGCGAGCGACTCGGTCGCCTCCAGCGTCCGGACGGCGTTATCGAGGAACGAGAGCACGTCGCCGGGGTAGGCGTACAGCATGTAGTCGTCGCCCATCACGTCCACGATGGCGTCCGGGCCGAGCCCCTGCGCCCGCAGTTCCAGCAGGTAGCGGACGAACTTCCGCTCGGGGTGGCCGCAGTAGGGTGCGTCGTCACAGCCGCAGTCGAGGAAGTCCTCGGCGAACTCCAGCACGCGGTCGCGGGTCGCCTCGTCGAGGTCGGCGAGCCCGTCGCCCGAGAACACGAGATCCAGCGTCGCCCCCTTGAACGCGCCCTTCGGGATGTTGGCGTCGAGTTGGGAGGCGATCTGCCGGTGGTTCTTCAGGTAGATCTTGTCCGTGATGGCCACAGCTTGACCCTCTGTAGCGGATCGGAGGGCAAAAGCACCGCGGTCGGTCGCGACACCGCGCCGCCGACGCGACGCGAGCGGCGAACGCCGACGTGCGTGGGCCTCTCACGCACTGTGGCCGGCGGAGTCGTAACGTATTTCAGTCGCACCGGGCTACTGTCGTCTGCGTGTCCGGGTTGGGGTAGTGGACTATCCTTCAGCCTTGTGGAGGCTGAGACGCGGGTTCAATTCTCGCACCTGGACCTTCTCCGACGACCGCGTCGCCAGCCGTCGCCGTGTACTTGTCGCATCGGTAGCTTTTGGTCACAGTCGCCCATAGGCGTGTCAATGCCCAGTTGGGGGAGCACGCCACCGTTGCGGGTGCTCCACGCGGAAGACGACGACGCGTACGCCGACCTGACGGCCGCCGTGCTCGAACGCGAGGAGTGGGTGGCGTCCGTGACGCGAACCCCCGACGCCCAAGCCGCCCTCACCGAGTTGGAGCGCGACGACTACGACTGTCTCCTGAGCGACCTCGAGATGCCGGGGATGTCGGGACTGGAGTTGTACGAGCGAGTCCGAGAGACCGACCCGTCCATCCCGTTCGTCCTGTTCACCGGGCGGCGCTCGGCCGCCGCGCGCTCGACGGCGCCGCCGGCGTACACGAAAGGCGGCACCGACGCGCTCAGGACGCTCGCGGGTGGGCTCCACCGACTGTGTGCCGCCGCCCACTCCCCCCTCAGTGACGAGGTCTCCGGGCGTCGCTGGACGGTCGAGCGACCGGACGCCATGTTCTACCGCTGTCGGTGGGCGGCCGGGTGGCCCGCCGAGGTCGTCGGCCCCGGCGCGACCGTGCTCCTGGGGTACGACCCGGAGGACCTCGAAGGCGGCGAGTTGACGTACGCCGACGACATCGTCCACCCCGACGACAGAGCGTGGACCCACGACGCAATGGAGGCGTCGCTGGTCTCGGGCGAGCCCTTCGAGTTCACCTACCGGGTGCGGCGCGCCGACGGCGAGGTCATCCGTGTGTGGGAGCGCGGGCGCGGCGTCCCCGACGGCGACGAGACCGACTGGGGGACCGTCGTCGAGGGGTTCGTGCTCCCGCTGAGCGACGAGTGAGTCGAGCAGACGAGAGAATCAGGGGAGGTGACGGGGGACGGCCTTCTAGGTACAGCCGTCGCACGCCGACCCGCGAACCGCTCAGACGCTACGTCCGCCCACGTCCGGGAGCACGCCAGCGTCGCCGCCGAGTCCGATCGACTCCCGGCCACCGCGCTGGATGATGTTGAACGCCGTCATGAGGTCGCTGCGCGAGATGAGCCCGACCAACTCGCCGTCGGCGTCGACGACGACGAGGCGACCGACCCCGCGCTGTTGCATCGTCTCCAGCGCGACGAGCGCGTCAGCCTCGGGCGTGACACTGGCGATGTCGGTCACCATCACGTCGGAGACGGTGTAGGCGTCGCGTTCGACCTCGCGGACGGCCTGTGCGTCTTCCAGCGTCACCATCCCGACGAGCGTCCCGTTCTTGACGACCGGGTAGCCGGTGTGGCGCTCGCGGAACATCCGCTCCATCAACTGGGCGACGCTCGCCCGGGGTTCGACGGTGTTCAGGTGCGCGCGCGGCGTCATGATGTCGCCGACGGTGACACCCTGGAACGCCGCCCGCATCGTCGTCTGCTGTGACTCGCTGGAGGCGGCGATGTAGATGAAGAAGGCGAGGCCGACCGTGAGCCAGTTGCCGCCGAACAGGCCGAACAGCCCCAGCAGGAACGCGAACACCTTCCCAACCTCGGCGGCGATCTGGGTCGCGCGAGCGTGCGGCCGATTGCGAGCCAGCAGCGCCCGCAGGACGCGCCCGCCGTCCATCGGGAACCCCGGAAGGAGGTTGAACGCGGCCAGCACGAGGTTCATCAGCGCGAGGTAGCCCACGACGAACGCGACGGTCGCGGGCAGGCTGACGGTGACGAGCACGACGTAGGCGATTACCCCGAGCGCGACGGAGACGGCCGGCCCCATGATGGCGACCGTGAACTCCTGTTTCCAGTCCTCGGGCATCTCCTCGAACTGGGCGACGCCGCCGAACAGCCACAGCGTGATCGCGTTGATCCGGTAGCCGTAGTGCATCGCGGTGAGCGAGTGGCCGAACTCGTGGAGCAACACCGAGACGAACAGTCCGACGGCGGCGGCGGTTCCCAACACCCACGGGAGGACGCCGCCGGTGAGCGCGTCGCTCGCGATGGCGACGCCGAAGGTGTCGGTGACGAGACCGGAGAACTCCCCCACCTGGCTCCCGATGAGATAGGCGAACAGCGGAAGCACCAGAAGGAACGTCCAGTTTAGCTGGATCGGGATCCCCGCGACCCGCCCGACACGGATTCCTCGCATGGTCGGGGGTAGTTCCCGACGAGGTATAAACCCGGGCGACGGGACTTATACGCAGCCGGGCGAACTCCCACCCATGAGCGACACCGAGTCACCGACGGCGGACGGACCGGCACCGATCGTGAAGCGCGGCGGCGACGTCGCCGCCGAGACGGTCGACGCCGGCGAAGGGATGTCGAAGGCGGTCCTGCTCGACGAGTCCGACGGCGCCCCTCACTTCGCGATGCGCCGGTTCGAGTTGGCGCCGGGCGCGACGGTCCCGACCCACACGAACGAGGTCGAACACGAGCAGTACGTGCTCGCCGGCGAGTACACGGTCGGAATCGACGGCGAGGAACACGTGGTGAGCGCCGGCGACGCGCTCCTCATCCCGGCGGGCGTCCCGCACTGGTACCGCAACGACGGCGACGAGGCCGGCGCGTTCGTCTGCGTCGTGCCGAACGGCGACGACACGATCGAACTCGTCGACGGCGACGACGAGTGACCCAGTCGACGGTGGGCACTGCCCCGTCGGGCTTTTGCCCCGTCGGAGCGACCCGCCGGCAATGACCCGCCCAGTCGTCGCGGTCGTCCTCGCCGGCGGCACCGGATCGCGGCTGTACCCCGCCTCGCGGAGCCACCGCCCCAAGCAGTTCCTCGCGCTCGGCGACGGCGACGACAGCCTCCTCGCGCGCACCGTCGCCCGAACGGGGTTCGCGGACGCGACGCTCGTCGCCACTCGCCCCGAGTTCGCCGAGGAAGTGCCCGACCACGCCCCTGACGCCGAGGTCGTCGTCGAACCGGCGGGGAAAGACACCGGCCCAGCGATTCTCTACGCGACCCACCGGGCCCGCGAGGCGGTCGACGGCGACCCCGTGGTCGTCGTCCTCCCCGCCGACCACCACGTGCCAGACGACGCCGCCTTCGAGGCGACGATGGCGCGGGGCGCCCGGGTCGCCGCCGCGACCGACCGCCTCGTCACCTTCGGCGTCGACCCGACGCGCCCCGCGACCGGGTACGGGTACATCGAACCCGGCGACGGGCGGACGAGCGACGACGGCGACGCCTTCCACGAGTTGGCCGGCTTCCACGAGAAGCCAGACGCCGACACTGCGGCGAACTACGTCGACGCGGGCTACCGCTGGAACGCGGGCATCTTCGCGTGGACGCCCGAGGCGCTGTTTCGCGAGGCCAGAGACACCCCACTGGGCCCGCTCGTCGACGAACTCGACGGCAACGACCCCGACCCGGCCGCCGGCTTCGACGCCGTCGACCCCGTCAGCGTCGACTACGCGGTGATGGAGCGCGCCGAGCGCGCGGCGGTCGTCCCCGCGGACTTCGCGTGGGACGACCTGGGCGCGTGGGACGCGCTGGACCGAGTGCTCGACACCGACGCCGCGGGGAACGTCGTCGCCGGCGACGCGCTGGCGGTCGACGCCGCCGACAACGTCGTGGCGGGCGACGGCGACACCCACGTCTCGCTGGTGGGCGTCGACGGCCTGTGCGTCGTCGCCTACGACGACCGCGTGCTCGTCGTCCCGAAGGCGGCCGCCCAACGGGTGCGCGACGCGGTGGCCGAACTGAAAGAACGCGACGAGTTCTGAGGGGCTGGCTGTCTACGAGCGCAAGGTCCCGCCGTCGACGGGGAGCGCGGTGCCGGTGACGAACGACGCGCGCTCGGAGGCGAGGAACGCGACCACGTCACCCAACTCCCGCGGGTCGCCGATGCGGTCCAGCGGGATGTCGTCGGCCCAGTCCGCGAGTCCCTCATCGTAGCTGTCGACCTCGCCGCGGTCGATGGCGTCCTCGATCAGTTCCTCGATCCGCGCCGTCTCGTGAGCCCCCGGGAGCACCGCGTTCGCGCGAACGTCCGGCGCCCACTCCCGCGATATCGTCTTCACGAGGCCGATCACCGTCCGGCGGACGGCGTTCGAGAGCACGAGGCCGTCGATAGCCTCGCGGACTGAGGTCGAGGTGATGCACGTCACGGTGCCGGCGTTGCTCTCCGTGAGGTGGGGGCGCGCCTCGCGGAGCGTCCAGACGGCGCTCATCACGAGCGTGTCGAACGCGCCGCGCCACTGGTCGTCGGTCGTCTCGTCGAACGTGCCCGGCGGGACGCCCCCCGCGCTGGTGACGACGTGGTCGAGACCGCCGAACTCCGCGACGGTCGCCTCGACGAGCGCAGCCACGTCCTCGCGGTCGGTCACGTCCGCTTCGACGGTGAGGACGGCACCGGGGGCGTCCGCGAGGGCTTCCTCGGCCTCGTCGAGGCGTGCCGGGGTTCGGCCGCACACCACGACGTTCGCGCCCTCGGTCGCCAGCGACGCCGCCGCCGCGAAGCCGAGGCCGCTCGAACTCGCCGTCACCAGCGCCGTCTCGTCGTCGAGTCGCAGGTCCATACCGGCGACTCCGTCGGCGAGCACAAAAAGCCGCCACCACCGGAACGCGCTGCGGGGACCGTGAGGCTACTCCGAGCGACGGACCCGGACGGTGCCCGCGCTGGTGATGCCGACGAAGATGGGGGCGACGACCTCGCGGCCCTGCACGGCGTCGCCCGCGTGGTCGCTCACGAGTTTCATCAGGTCAGGGGCGGTGTGGTTCACCTTCACCTCGGCGTCGTCGCAGGCGTCGTAGACGCGGTCCGGCACGTCGTAGAGGTCGGTGCCAGCTTCGATCTCGATCCGGACCGGCGCCGACAGCGCCTCGGCGAACGCGACCGTCTCGCGGGCCTTCTCGACGTTGTCGCGTGCCGACGACTCGACGCTCGACACGTTCGCGCGGGAGGTGCCCAACAACTCGGCGATGTCCGCCTGCCTCACGTTGCGCTCGCGCAGCGCCAACACCTCGGCCTGCCGACGGGTGAGCACGCTGCGCTCGGCGTCGAAGCCGGCACGGTCGAGCAACTCGGCGACGTCGACCGCGTCGAGACTCCCCTCGTCTGCCATACCCGACCTGTGACCCGGGCGCACAAAAAGCATAGTACGGACTGTCCAGCCGCGGCCCCGGGACGGGGTCGTCCTACGATCCCCAGAAGTTGTCGCGCGAACCGAGTCGCTCGCGGCGCGACTGCGGCTCCTCCTGGGTGTCGTCGGTCGCGTCCACGTCGGCTTCTGCGTCGCCCTCACCCTCCGCGTCCTCGTCGGGCAGGCGCTCGACGATGTGCTTGGCCTTCGCGTGGTTCTGCTTCACCCGGTCGATCCGGACGATGGCGCGGGCGGGCGGGAGCAGGCCGTCGACCATCACGATGAAGCCGTCCTCCGTCCGGCCGACGCCGGCGCCGCTCTCGTGGATGTCGTCGACCTCGACGACGACCTCTTCGCCGGGCTTCACGGGCTGCTGCTTCAGGTCCGAGATCGGCATGTTGTACTCGTTACACCACTCGGCGCCGCCGCGGTCGCCGTAGTGTTGACATCCCATCCCCGCGATCCGTTCGGAGAATCGGGGGCAGTCATCAGCGAGTGGACAGTCCGCCATGGCGGAGGCTACCTCCGGCACCGCCTAAACGCTTCCGTCTGGGGGTATCCCACACGCCGTGGCCCGAACCACCCGACTGCGAGGGAGTCGCCCCGACTCGGCGAGGGGGTTTTGGTCGGCGCCCACGTACGATGGCCGTGAACCGCCGCGCCCCGGAACTGGCCCTCGTCTCCGGCTTCCTGCTGGCGCTGCCGATTGCGGCGTTCGTCCTGTGGGCGATGGGTGACGTGACGGGGGCGCTGCTCGCCGGCGTCGGACTCCTCTACCCGTTCGGGCTGTACGCGGTGTACCACGACGACGATCCGACGACGGTGCTGCCGACCCGTGTCGTCGCCGGAGTCGGGACGGTCGCCGGCCTCGTGCTACTCGCTGACGCGCTCGCGACGGCCGACGGGCAAGTCGCGACGGCGGCGCTGCGCGGGACGTTCCTCGGACTTCTCGTGGCCGCCCCGACGTGGGCGTACGCCGTCGTGTACACGCCCGCACGACGGCTCCCAGAGGGGCGCATCCTCCTCCTCGCGGGCGGCGTCGCCGGCGCGGCGCTGCTGCTCGCCGGATTGCTCGTCGGTACGGCGTTCGGGGCCGCCTCGGCGCTGTTGCTGTGGGTGCTCGGTGCGCTCGCGGCCCGCGCTGCCGGCTTCTACGCGCCCGAGGACACTCGATTGATCGCCGTCGGTGTCGGCGTCGTCGCAGGCGTCGCCGTCCTGTTCGCGGCGCTCCTGGCTGGCGCGGTGTCGGCGGCGGCGATGCTGTCGGCGGTGGCGCTCGCGCTCGCGCCCGCCGTCTACTACGGGCTGACGGTGGAGACGGCGTCGTTCGAGTAGTGCGAGGCCGAGCGAAGCGAGGCCTCGCCCATCGGCGGCGAGGTCATCGGGCCGAGCCGCCCACGGAGGCACCCCATGGCCGAGCGAAGCGAGGCCTCAACCATCGGCGGCGAGGTCCCCGGGCCGAGCCGCCCACGGATGCACCTCAGGGCCGAGCGGAGCGAGGCCTCGACACAACGACGACCAACGCCGCCGCTACCGACCAGTGTGGCTGACAGGTGACCCCGCTCGCGGCGTCGTAACGCGCCGTCGGGCCACACACCCGCTGCCCGGCGCGCCGTCGGACTCAGCGCATCGAGGCAGGTGGTCCCGTCTTTATACAAGAACGTTCGCCGCCGACCACTCAGAGGAACTCCGCCACGTCGGAGTACCACATGTCGTGCTCGTCGACGCGGTCGACGCGCTCGGCGATGTCGACGGCGAGCGCGTGCCAACAGCGCTCGTCGGGGTCGGAGGTGTCGAGGTTGTACGTCGCGTCCTGACAGTCACAGCCGCCGCCCTCGACGAGGTGTTCGGTGCGGTAGCCGACGACGACGGTGAAGTCGCGGTACCCCTTCACGCGCCCCTCCGCGACGGCCTCGATGGCCCGGCGGCCACGGTCGCCGTGGGTGTCGATGATCTCGCGGACGACCTGTGGGCGGAGTTCGCCGACGGCGGCGAGGGCGGCGCGCCAGTCGTCCGCCGCGAAGGCGGCGAGCGCCTCGGCGTCGAGGTCGGCATCGGCGTCCGCGGTGGCGTCGTCGGTCCCATCGGCGTCGCCGGCGCCGTCGCTTCCGGGAGCCCGCGTCTGGTCCTCGCCGTCGCCCTGCGTCACGTCGCTGTCGTTGGCGTGGCCGTGGCAAAACGCTTCGGACAGGCGCGGTCGCTGTGAGGGCGGGGGCGCTCAGCGCGGCGATCCACCGGCGTTAAACGCGCGGGCGGCGCACGTCGAGCAAATGGAGGTCACGGAGGGCGGCGTCACCGTCGAAGTCGAGGACGCGCGCGACGGCGCCAGCGAGGGACGCGCCGACGAGGTGTTCTACAACCCGAAGATGGAGTTGAACCGCGACGTGACCGTCGCCGTCCTCCGGGCGTACGCCGAGCGCGAACCGCGCGCGGAGACGTACCTCGACGCGATGGCCGCCTCGGGCGTCCGCGCGACCCGAGCGGCCGCCGAGGGGTACGACGTCACCGCCGCCGACGTCGACGAGGACGCCGTCGCGCTCGCCGAGCGGAACCTCGCGGACTACGGTGGAGAGGCCGTCCAGCGCGACGCCAACGCCCTGCTCCACGAGGGCTTCTACGACGTCGTCGACGTCGACCCGTACGGCTCGCCGATGCCGTTCGTCGACGCGGCGGTCGCGGGGACGCGCAACCTCCTGTGTGTCACCGCGACCGACACCGCGCCGCTGTGTGGTGCCCACTTCGAGTCGGGTGTCCGCCGCTACGACACGGTCCCGCGCAACACCGAGTACCACCCCGAGATGGGCCTGCGCGTCCTGATCGGCGCGCTCGTGCGCCGCGCCGCCTGCCGCGACAAGGCCGCCGTCCCGATCTGTTCGCACGTCTCGCGCCACTACGCCCGGACGTACCTCGAACTGGAGGCGAACGCGACGGAGGCGAACGCCGCGCTGGAGCAGTTGGGGTTCGTCCACCACTGCCAGGACTGTCTCGAACGCGCCCACGAGTTCGGTCGCCTCCCCGACGTGCCCGACGAGTGCCCCGACTGCGGGTCGCGCCGCGTCGTCACCGCCGGTCCGATCTGGCTCGGTCCGGTCGCCGACGCCGACTTCACCCGGCGAGTCGCCGACGAGGTGACCGACGACATGGGCGAGGCGAAGCGGGCCCGGTCGATGCTGGAGACGGTCGCCGACGAGTTGGACACGCCCACCCACTACGACCAGCACCGCCTGTACAAGCAGTGGAGTCGTCCTGCCATCGGGATGGACGAGTTCGTCGCCGCCTTGCGCGAGGCCGGCTTCGACGCCGCCCGCGCTCACTACTCCGGCACCGCGTTCAAGACGGACGCGACCGTCGCCGAGATGCGCGACGTGACCGCCGACCTCGGCTGACCGCGCTCCCGTCACGGGGAAACCCACCCGTGCGCTTTTCTCTCGCTCGCGAGAACAGTCGGTCGTGGGTCCCGAACAGACCGCAGAGGGCGGCGCCGTCACGCGAGCCGTCGCGGCAGCGCGCGCGGTCGCGAGCCTGACCAGCGACCGGAACGTGACGTTCCTCGCCGCCAGCGTCGCGTACTACGCGTTCGTCTCGCTGTTGCCGGCGGCCGCGCTCGCGCTCGTCGTCGCCGTGTGGGTCGGCGGCGACGAGCTCGCGGCGACGGTCGTCGCGGCGAGCGCCGGCGTCCTGACCGAGACCGGCCAGCAGTTGTTGATCGACGCGCTCTCCGGATCTGGCGCGGGGTCGGTGACGCTCATCAGCCTGCCGCTGACGCTGTGGGGCGCGCTGAAGGTGCTCCGCGGCCTCGACATCGCGTTCACGCAGGTGTACGGCGGGATGAAGACGGAGGGGCTCGCCAACCAACTGCGCGACGCGCTCGTCGTCACCGGGAGCGTCGGCGGCAGCTTCCTCGCGATGGTCGTGCTCGGCAGCGTCGTCGCCGCGGTGGACATCGGCCCGGTTGGGAGAGTCGTCGGCCTCCTCACGCTGCCCGCACTGCTCACGATCGCGTTCCTCCCGATGTACTACGTGTTCCCCGGCGTGGAGATGACGATCCGTGAGGCGATTCCGGGCGCCGTGTTCGCGGGCGTCGGCTGGTCGGTGCTTCAGGGCGTCTTTCAGGCGTACGTCGAGTTCCAGACCGCACGCGGCGGCGGTCAGGCGGCGCTGTACGGGACGCTCGGCGCCGTCCTCCTGCTCGTGTCGTTCCTCTACTTCGGGGCGACGCTCGTGTTGGTGGGGGCGGTGCTCAACGCTGTCTTGGCCGGCGACGACCGCCACGACGGCGACGCGACCGCCGGATCCGGCGGGGGCGGCGTGGCAGACCGGCAAGGTAAAGGGACGGACGCGCGTGCGAAGTGACGAATGAGCGGCGACACCGCGGACGCCGGGGCGGACGCCGGGGGCGACGAGGCCGACGGCCGGCCGGCGCCCGACATCGAGGAGTTGGAGGGACGCGTCGCCGAACTCCGGGCCGACCTCGACGCCATCGACGACCGGACGGTGAAGAAGCCGGCGCTGGAGGCCGAACTGAAACGGTACGTCCGTCGCCGGATGCGGCGCGGCCACGCCCGTGGGTGGGGGCCGTATCTCGTGCTCCTGTACGGCACCGTGATGACCCTCGGGGCGTTCTACTTCCTCGACGGGTGGTTCGCCATCGGCGCGATGATCGTGTTGTTCCTGTCGACGCTGGGGCTGTACACCCTGTTCGTCCTCGTCGGCGTCGGCCTGAACGTCGTCGAGGTGCCCGGGCGAGCCATCGACGCCGTCCGGGACCGGCGCTGAGGTGACCCGATGTCCGACCACGGGCTGATCACCGGGTCCACACTCCCGCTGCCGGAGTGGCTCGTCGCCGTCGCCGCGGTCCTCACCCAACTCGGCGACGCGTGGTTCCTCTACCTGGGGCTGGGGCTCCTCTACTGGCTCGGCGACCGCCGGCTGGCGGCCAACCCCCGCCGCGTCGGCGCGACGCTCATCGCCGTCGGCCTCGGCGCGCTCGCGATCACAGTCGGCCTCAAGAGCCTGTTCGCGTTCGGCCGCCCGCCGGGCGCCGGGGAGGCGGTCGCCCCGCTGTGGCTCCCCGCAGTCGCCGCCGACGCCTACGCGAGCGCCGCCACCGGCGACGGCTTCTCGTTCCCCTCCGGCCACGCAATCGGGGCGACGATGGTGTACGGCGGCCTCGCCACCTTCCTCGACGTGTGGGACCGCCGCACCCGCCTGCGCGTCGCGAGCGTCGTTATCGGCGTCGTCGCGCTCACCCGGGTCGTGCTCGGCGTCCACTACGTCGTCGACGTGGTCGTCGGCGTCGCCGTCGGTGTCGGCGGCCTGCACCTGTTCCAGCGCGTCGCCCGCTCGGGCTTCCGTCCCCACCCCGACCGGGCGTTCTTCCTCGCCGCGGGCCTCGGATTGGTCGCGACCGCGGTCGCCGCCGTCGGCGGCCACGGCGCGGAGGTGCTGGAGGGGAGTATCGCGCTCGGCGGCGGCCTCGGCGGCTACCTCGTCTGGCGACTGCGCGGCACCGAGACCGCCCCCGTCGGGCGCCTCGACACCGTCGTCGGCCTCGGTGTGATCGCCGTGGTGTTCGGCTCCGCCTACGGCGTCGCCTCGCTGGGCCTGCCGTACGTGTTCGGCGTCGTCCCCGACACCACGCCGTTTCGCCTGCTTGCGGTGCTCCCGCTGTCATTCGTCGGCGTCGCGGTCATCGTCGCGTGGCCGACGCTCGTGAGCAAGGTGCGCGAGACGCGGACGCGCGAGGAGGCGGCGTCGGAGGCGGAGGCGGTCGCCGACCTCATCACCGAGGCCGAGTCGGTCGGTGTGGACGACGAGGACGAGGACGCGGCGTAACCGACTTCCTCACCCGCCGCGGTTGCGTGGCGGCTCGGCGCTCAGCGGGCGCGGCAGGTCTGTATGCCACGACGGCGGGGCGGCCGCTGTCGAAGGCGGCGCGCGAAAGAAGGTGCGGGACGGAGTGGGGCGACGCTCAGAACGTCTCGAGGTACTGGTCGAGCTCCCACTGGGAGACGTCGATCCGGTACTCGTCGTACTCGGTCTTCTTCGCCTCGATGAACTTCTCGGCGACGTGGTCGCCGAGTGCCTCCTTCACGAGCTCGTCTTCCTCGAGTTCGGCGATTGCCTCGCCGAGGTTCGACGGCAGCGTCTCGATGCCGTACTCCTCGCGCTTGGCCTCGTCGAACTCGTAGATGTTCTCGCGGACCGGGTCGTCACAGTCCAGTTCCTTCTCGATGCCGTCGAGACCGGCGTGGATGAGCGCCGCGAACGCGAGGTACGGGTTACACGACGGGTCGGGGAAGCGCGCCTCGATGCGCGAGGCCGCCGGCACGCGCGCGGCCGGCTTGCGGATGAGCGCCGAGCGGTTGCGGTCGGACCACGCGACGTACACGGGTGCCTCGTAGCCGGGGACGAGCCGCTTGTAGGAGTTCACGGTCGGGTTCGTCACGGCCGCGATAGCGGGCGCGTGCTCGAGGATCCCGGCGGTGAACTGCTTGGCCTCCTCGCTGAGGTTGAACTCGTCGTCGTCGTCGTGGAACGCGTTCTCGCCGTCCTCGGTGAACAGCGAGATGTGGGTGTGCATGCCCGACCCGTTGATGCGCGGGATCGGCTTGGGCATGAACGTCGCGTGGAGGTCGTGCTGGGCGGCGATGGCGCGCACGACCGTGCGGAAGGTCCCGACGTTGTCGGCGGTCGTGAGGGCGTCGTCGTACTCGAAGTTGATCTCGTGTTGGCCCTCGGCGACCTCGTGGTGGGACGCCTCGATCTCGAAGCCCATGTCCTCGAGGCCATAGATGATGTCACGACGGACGTCCGACGCGAGGTCCTTCGGCGCGAGGTCGAAGTAGCCACCGGCGTCGTTCGTCTTCGTCGTCGCGCGGCCCTCCTCGTCGTGCTCGAACAGGAAGAACTCCGGTTCGGGGGCGGCGTTGACCTCGAAGCCCATGTCGCTGGCGCGCTCCAGCGCGGACTTCAGGACGCCGCGGGGGTCGCCCTCGAACGGCTCGCCCGTCGAGGTGTCGATCACGTCGCAGATGAGGCGAGCGGCGCCGCCTTCCTGTCCCTCGCGGGTCCGCCACGGGAGCACGGCGAACGTCTCGGGGTCCGGCTTGAGCCGCATGTCGGACTCCTGGATGCGAACGAAGCCGTCGATGGAGGAGCCGTCGAAGTAGATGCCCTCGGTGAACGCCTTCTCGGCCTGCGTCGCCGGGACTGAGACGTTCTTGACCGTCCCGAGGATGTCGGTGAACTGGAGCCGGAGGAAGTCGATCCCCTTGTCTTCAATCTCGTCGAGGACGTTCTGTTCCACCGCGCTCAGCCCGCCGTCGGGTTTGGTGTTTCCGTCCGTCATGTTGTGGACGTTCGACTACACACACTCCGGGTATATAGACGTTGACGGTAAGTGCAATTTCCCCTCATGGGTCGGCGGACTGGACATCCGTCAAATTCTAAACCCCGGGGGACGTGGTCGAGTGTAATGACGTACGAAAATCTCGATGCCAGGCTCGTCAACGCGCTGCTCGGAAACGGTCGCGCCAGCCTCCGCTCGCTGGGCGAGGATCTCGACGTGTCGGTGACGACCGTCTCGAACCACCTCCGCGACCTCGAAGACGAGGGCGTCATCGAAGGGTACACACCGCGGGTGAACTACGACCGACTCGGCTACGACGTGACCGCCATCGTCCAACTCAAGGTCGAGGGGAGCGCGCTGCCGGACATCGTCGACCGACTCCGCGAACAACAGCAGATGACCTCCGTCTACGAGGTCACCGGCGACTACGACGTCATCGCGATCGGCAAGTTCCACGACACCGACGAGATGAACGAGGGGATCAAGGGGCTGCTCGCCGACCAGGACATCCGCGAGACGAACACCTCGGTCGTGCTCAACACCGTCGTCGAGAACGGGCAGTTCGAACTGGACGTCGAGGAGTGACTGCGTCGCGTCGGTAGGGAGTGAGTCGGGCGAGGACTGTCCGCCGAGTCAGACCATGAACTCGGTGACGTCGTCCATGTCCGTCCGACAGAACGGACAACGGTACCGGGTCGAGAAGCCGCCGGACTGGGCCGTCGTCTTCGCCTCAAGTTCGTGCATTCCGATGTGACGGCCGCAGTCGGGACAGTTCACCTTGGGCACGTGTGAGAGCCACGACCACACAGGCTTAAATCCTAACACCGGGGTGTGGAGAGAAAGATATTAGTGCATGCACTTCCGTGAAGATTTGCGATCCGATGGCTTCGAGGTCCCTACACGTCGGTATCGGCAGTGAGTGAGACTGTTCCACACAGTAACGGTCGGGTGGTGCTTCGAGCGATCCCCAGGGTTTCGACTGGAGAGTCGGGTCGGAGAACGGGCCGTTGTTGGCGCCGCGGGCGTCGCGGCGGGTTCCCGAGGGGTCGTTAGATCGCCTCAGTACGTTCGGTTCAGGCCTCGTGGTCGTCGTGGGCGGCTCGGCCCTCCGGACCTCGCCGCCGTACTGTCGAGGCGCTCACTCCGTTCACGCCTCGCGGTCCTCGAACACGAACGTCCCATCCTCCTGCACGACCTCGCCGTCCAGTTCGATCACGGAGTCCTCGCTCATGTCGACGATCATGTCGACGTGCTCGGCGGACTCGTTGACCTCGTTACCCTCGCCGACCGTCTCGGGATAGGCGGCGCCGACGGCCATGTGGACCGTGTCGCCCATCTTCTCGTCGAACAGCATGTTGTAGGTGAACTGGTCGATGGCGCGGTTCATCCCGATCCCGAGTTCGCCGAGGTAGCGGGCGTTCTCGTCGGTGTTGAACACGCCTTCGAGCACGTCCTCGTTGCGCTCGGCGGAGAACTCCTCGACGCGACCGTCCTCGAACGTGAGACGGACGCCCTCGATCTCGCGGCCCTGCCGGTACAGCGGCATGTCGAAGTAGACGGTGCCGTTCACGCTGTCTTTCACCGGCGCGGTGAACACCTCGCCACCGGGGAGGTTCGCCTTCCCGTCGTCGTTGAGCGCGGAGTTGCCCGCGATGGACATCGTGAGGTCAGTCTCCTCGCCCGACTTGATGCGGACCTCGTCGGCCACGTTCAGGCGGTCGACCATCTCCTGCTGGAACTCCGCCTGCGCCTCCCAGTCGAGGCTGACGGCGTCGTACACGAAGTTCTCGTACTCCTCGGTGCTCATCCCGGCCAACTGGGCGCGGCCCTCGGTCGGGAACTGGGTGAGACACCACGTCTTCGAGAGGCGTTCCTGCTGGACGGGGCGGGTGGCGCGGTTGTAGGCGGCGGTCGTCTCGGGGTCGACGTCGACCTTCTCGGAGACGTTGCCGCCGCCGCGGGCGATGACGAACGCGTCCGTCTCCTCGAACAGCGCGAGTTTGTGCTCGGGGAGTTCGAAGTCCTCCTCGCGGGCGCGCAGGTACGCGCGGTCGGCGCGCGTCGAGTTGTTCAGGTAGACGGGGTTGGCGCCGATGTCGCCGGCGTACTCGTGGAGGGCGACCGCGAGGTCCTCTGCCTCGGCGGGGAGGTGGATGACGAGGTTGTCGCCCGCCTCCAACTCGATGGAGTGCTCGACGATGGTCTCGGCGTGCTCGCGGATGCGTGGGTCCATGTGCGGCGCTTGCGGCGCGGGCGAGTAGGGGTTTCGGTCGCGACCGGTCGGGCGCTACGGCCCGCCGTAGCCCTGCTCGGTCGCCCACTCGCGGAGGCTGGCGTACACGTCCTCGCGGTCCTCGCGGTCACCCGACGCGAGCACGGTGTATCGCTCGGCCTCGCGGTCCTCGACGACCGCGAACGACTTCGTCTCGGTCGTGATCAGCATCGCCGGCACCACTTCGGTGCCCGACCGCTTCGCGATCACCTCGTGGTGCGCCTCGACGATCCGCTCGGACTCGGTGAGGCCGCGCACCTGCGCCGCCGCCATCGGGTACGGGAGGGCGTCGATCAGCGCCACCGCCCTACGCCTCCAGTTTCTGTCGGAGGACGTCCGGCGCCGCCTCGAGCGCCTCGTCGAGCGCGTCCACGTCGGGGCCGCCGCCCTGCGCGAAGTCCGGCGGGCCGCCACCGCCACCGCCGACGCGACCCGCGAGGTCGCCGACGACCTCGCCGGCGTTGATGCCGACGCCGTCGGGGACGCCGACGACGAAGGTGGCCGCGCCACCCTCGCCACTCCCGAGCACGGCGATGCGACCGTCCTCGACGTGGGCGTTGGCGGTCGCGCGGAGTTCGTCGCTGTCGGCGTCCATCCGTTGGACGACAGCGACGGCGTCGCCGATTTCGACCTCCTCGCCACCCGCGGCGGCGCGCAGTTCCGCCAACTCTTCCTTCAGGCGGTCGATGGTCTTGCCGCGCTGCTTCCACTCGGTGAAGAAGCGCTCGGCGGTCTCGGGCACCTCCTGGGCGTCGACCGACAGCACGTCCGCGGCGTCGTACAGCGCGTCCTCGGTGCGGTGGGTGGCGTCGATTGCCGCCTCGCCCGCCGCGAACACGAGGCGCTCCACGCCGTCCTGGACAGGCTCGGCCTTCAGGAGCTTGATCGTCCCGATGTCGCCCGTCCGAGCGACGTGGGTGCCACCGCACGCCTGCACGTCGTCGCCGACGCGGATGAGGCGAATCTGCTCGCCCGGCGGGATGCCGCCCTGGTACAGGTCGAAGCCGTGTTCGGACTCCGCCTCGTGGCGGTCGGGCCACTCCTGTTTCACCGGGAGGTTCCGGCGGACGAGGTCGTTGGCGACGCGCTCGATCTCTTTCACCTGCTCGCGGCTCACGCGGTCGTAGTGGGCCACGTCGAGGCGCGACGACTGGAGCCCCTTCTGGGCGCCCGCCTGTCGGATGTGGTCGCCGAGCACCTGCCGGGCCGCGTAGCCGACGATGTGGGTCGCCGTGTGGTGGCGCATCAGGCGGCGCCGGCGCTCGGCGTCGACCTGCCCACGGACGAACTCGCCCTTGCCGGGGTCTTCGTCGGTGTGGTGGAGCACCACGTCGCCCGAGAGCTGGACGTCCTCGACCTCGACGGTGGCGTCCTCGGTCGACAGCGTCCCCCGGTCGGCTGGCTGCCCGCCGCCCTCCGGGTAGAACATCGTCTGGTCGAGCACCACGTCGTAGCCGTCCTCGCGCTCGAACACGTCGAGGACGACCGCCTCGAACTCGGTGCGGTCCTGGTCGTCGTAGTACAGTCGCTCCGTCTCCGGGAGGTCGGCGAGTCGCTCGTCGGCGGACTCGTCGCGGTCGAACGCCTGCTCGGAGTCGTGGCGGGAGGCGACCAGCCCGTAGAAGTCGTCGGGCACTTCCACGTCGGCGCCGCGCTCGGCGGCGATTTCCTCGACCATGTCCGGCTGGATGCCGTGGGAGTCGTACAGTTCGATGAGGTCCTCGACCGGGATGGACTCGCCGGTGCCGGCGTACTCGTCGGCCAGCGCCTCGACCTTGCGGCCGCCGCGTTCGAGCGTCTCGCGGTACTTCTCGACCTCGGTGCGCACCATGTCACGGATGGTGTCGCGGTTCTGGTAGCCGAGGCGGTCGGCCTGCATGTCGACCAACTCGTCGAGCGGCGCGTCCACGCCGACCTCGTCGACGAGGCGCTTCGTCCGCCGGAGCACCATCCGCGCGAGGTAGCCGGTCCCGACGTTCGAGGGCACGATCTCGTCGCCGAACATGTACGCCAGCGTCCGGCAGTGGTCGGCGATGGCGTAGATGTTCTCCAGCGGCTCCAGTAGCGTCGTCAACTCGTCGGTGTCGACGTCGAGTTTGTCCGCGATGTTGTCGCGGGCGGCCTCGATGTCCTCGACCTCGTCGATGTCGAGGTGGCCCGCGAGCGTGGAGGCGCGGCGCACCAGCTCCTCCTCCTCGTCGGTGAGACCGACCCCGGCGTTCTCCTTGAGGAAGTCGATCATCTCGGGGTACACCGCCTCGTACACGGTGGGAGTGCCCTGGCTCATCCAGGTCCACCGCTCCAGCCCGTAGCCGGTGTCGACGATGTACGTGTCCATCTCGGAGTACGTGTTGCCGTCCTTCAACTCGTACTCGCCGTCGGGGTCCTGCTCCAACGACATGAAGACGAGCGTCGCCAGCTCCGCGCCCTTGTAGATGACCTCGATGGCGGGCCCGGCGTTGCCGCCGCCGACCCACGGGTCCTCGATGTAGGTGATGTCCGCCAGATCCGCGCCAAGTTCCTCGAACAGCCCGTCACACAGCCGGACGGTCTCGTCCTTCCAGTACACCTCCCCCGAGTAGGCGTACTTGTCGCCGACCTCCTCCTTGGCGTTGAACGCGTGGTGGGCCATCATCTCGAACGCCATCGTGTGGCGCCCGGTCTTGCCCACGTTGTCGATGTCCTGCATCCGGATACACGGCTGGGAGATGGTGAGGGGGTTCGCCGGTGGCGGCGTCTCCCCGGAGGTGACCAGCGGCTGGAAGTCGTAGATAGACGCCTGCGTCAAGAGCACGTCGTCGCGCCAGCGGTTCGCCGCGACCGGGTACGGCGCGATCCGTTCGTGATCGTGCTCCTCGAAGTACGAGAGGAACGCCTCGCGCATCTCCTCCAGCGTGTACGGTTCGTCGAACCCGGGGGCGCCGACGAACGAGTAGTCCTCACACGGCGGTTCGCCGCATAGCTCGCGCTCGTCGTCGCGGGTCCAGAAGTGCGCGCCGCACGACGGACACTCCTTCCGGGAGAACCCCTCCTCCTCGAAGTACTCGAGGCGGTACTCCGCAGTAAGGTCGCTCATTACCACGTTGTGCCCCGTCGCCGCGCAAAAGGGTTCCGGGCCGCGGTCGCCGTCGACCGCGCCCCCGTTACTCTTAAATTAAGGAACAACAACGTAGGGTAACCAATGGCGGATTCTCTCGCCGAGCCGTCGCGTCTCGTCCTCGTCGTCGCGGACGAGTCTGCGGCGGTCCCAGACGGACTCGTGGGCGGCCTCGGCGAGTCCGTCGAGGGGGTGGCGACCGACGTCGCCACACCTGCGGCCCTCCGCGACCCGTTGGAGGCTGGCGACCGACTCGAGGCGGTCGTGCTGGTCAACGACCCACACCTCCCCGACGACGTGGTCGACCTGCTCGCGACGACGCGGGTGTGTGTGATCGCGTACGCCGAGACGGAACCCGCCGCCGACTACGTCGACGGCTACGTCGACGCCGGAACCGGGGCCGAACGGCTCGCCGAAGAGATCGCTCGGGCGCGCGTGGGGGAGACGCGACGCCAACTGCGCGCGGCCCGCCGGCGCGTGACCGAACTCCACGCCGGGACGGCCCGACTGGCGGCGACCGAGAGCGTCCCCGACCTGTTCGAGCGGGCGATCGAAGTCGCCGAGCGGATTCTCGCGTTCGACCACTGTTCGATCTCCGTCCGCGAGGGAGACAACCTCGTCTCGCGCGCGCGGTCGACCGACGCGGACTGGCTGCGCCAGCGGGTACCCATCGACGAGTCGATCGCCGGCAGAGCCATTCTGCGCGACGAGACGATCCACGTCGAGGACGTCACCGCCGACGAGAGTGCCACGGACGCCACCTCGGGGTCGGGCATCTCGGTACCGTTTGGCGGTGACGCCGTCTTCCAGGCGGTGTCACGGCAGTCACACGCGTTCGACGAGACGGATCGCGAACTCGCCGAGTTGCTGACGACGCACGTCGGGCAGGCGTACGAACGGCTCCGGGCGGAGGCAGACCTGACCCGGCGCGAGCGCGTCATGGCGGAGCTCCACGAGGCGGCGCCGCGACTCGTCGACGCCGACAGCGAGGCGGAGCTGTTCGAGCTCACCACCGAGATCGCCCAGCGCGTGCTCTCGTTCGACCGCTCGTGCGTGTACACGCTCGAGGGCGACCAGTTCCGTCTGCGCGCGACGACCGACCCCGACCTCCCGACGGCGTTCCCCCGTGGGTTCGGGGCGCTGGGGTACAGCCACGCCGAGAAGGCGTCGCTGGTGTCCGACGACGTCGTCGCCGACAGCGTCGCCGAGTCCCACGACGGGGAGTCGCGCTCGCTCATCTCCGTCCCGTTCGCCGAAGACGCCGTCTTCCAGGCGGTGACGGACGCCACGGGAGCCTTCGACGAGCGCGACCTCGAGTTCGCCGAACTCCTGGTGTCGTACGCGACGGCGACCCGCGAGCGCATCCGCTCGGAGGCCGCGCTGCGTGAGGCGCGACGGGTCACCGAACAGCTCCACGACTCCGCCGCCGACCTGGCGGCCGCCGACGACGAGCAGGCGCTGATCGACCGCGCGATCCAGGCCGCACAGGACGTGTTGTCGTTCGCCGAGTCGACTATCTCGCTCAGGGAAGGCGACAAACTGGTCCCGGTGGCCACCTCCGAGGAGACCCTGGACGGCGCCTCGCGCCCCATGAACCTCGACGAGGGCGTCGGCGGTCGGACGTACCGCACGGGCGAGTCGATCATCGTCGACGACGTCGCGGAGCACGACGACGCCGACCCCGTTCGGGCGGAGTACCGGTCCGGGCTGTCGGTGCCTATCGGCACCCTGGGTGTGTTCCAAGCGGTGTCGACCGAGCCGGGCGCGTTCGACCGGGACGACCTCAACAACGCGGAGCTGTTGATGACGCACGTCGCCGTCTCGCTGGAGCGACTCCGGACCGAAGCCGATCTCCGATCCGAACGCGACCGGCTGTCGGCGCTGTTCGAGAACGTCCCGGACGCGGCGGTCTCCTTCGAGTTGGCCGACGGCGACCCGGTCGCCCGCGCGATCAACTCGGCGTTCACCGAGACGTTCGGCTACGGCGAGGAGATGATCGGTGAGTCCATCGACGAGTACATCGTCCCCGGCGACGCCGAGGAGGAAGCCATAGAGTTGAACGAGCGACTCCGGCACGGCGAGAGCATCCGACGCGAGTGTCGACGGGAGACCGTCGACGGCGTGCGCGACTTCCTCATGTACGTCGTGCCGCTGGAACTCGGCGCCGAGAACATCGGCGGGTACGCAATCTACTCGGACATCACCGAGCGACGCGAGCGCGAGCGAGCGCTCCAGCGGCAGAACGAGCGCCTCGACGAGTTCGCCAGCGTCGTCTCCCACGACCTCCGGAACCCGCTGTCGATCGCCGAGGGGTATCTCGACCTCGCACAGGAGACGGGCGAAGACGAGCACCTCCAGACGGTCGGCGAGGCCATCGAGCGGATGCGGACCCTCATCGACGACCTGCTGCGCCTCGCCCGCGAGGGGCGCGTTGTCGGCGAGACGACGGCGGTCGAACTCGACGACACCGCCCGCGGCGCGTGGCGGATCGTCGACACCGCGGACGCGTCGCTCGCCGTCGATGGGGGCGTCGTCGACGCCGACCCGGACCGACTGAGTGAACTGTTCGAGAACCTGTTCCGCAACGCCGTCGAGCACGGCGGCGACGACGTGCACGTGACCGTCGAGCCGATTCCCGGGGGGTTCGCGGTAGCCGACGACGGCCCGGGCGTGTCGCCCGACCGCCGCGACGACGTGTTCGAAGCCGGCGTCTCGACCGCCGAGAACGGCACCGGCTTCGGGCTGGCCATCGTCCGCCGCATCGCCGACGCCCACGGCTGGGCGGTGACGCTGGTGGAGGGGGAAGACGGGGGCGCGCGCTTCGAGTTCACGACACGCGACGGGTGAGGAGGCCGCCTCAGTTGAGGACGAGGAAGCGGTAGTTCAACACCGCCGCGAAGCACACCCACGCGAGATACGGCACCAGTAGCACCGCCGCACGGCGGTCGACGCGGGCGAACGCGGCGACGGTGCCCGCGAGCAGCACCGCGAGGACCACGATGATGCCGAGCGCGAGTCCGATCTGCTCGAGGGCGAAGAACGTCGGCGTCCACGCGACGTTGAACACGAACTGGAGGACGAACGCCCCCAGCGCGACCCGGCGCTCGGGCGAGGCGTCCGCGCGGACGAGGAGCCACACCGCCGCGCCCGTGAGCGTGAACAGCGTCGTCCAGACGACGCCGAACACCCACGACGGCGGGTAGATGGCGGGCTTGACCAGCGCGTCGAACCACGCGGAGTCGGGGCCGCCGAGGACCGCCGGCACGCCGCCGACGACGTTGACGAGGAGCACGAGCGCGACGAGGCCGAAGAGCCCGTCGAGTCGGTCGTCGAGCCCCGAGAGGGGGCCGGCACGGTCGGTCGAGGACGCGGAGTCTGTCACGACACGTGCTACGCGTCGAGACGGCATAAAACGGACCGCGAGTCGTGCGTACGGGGTGGTCTCAGGCGTCGGCGACCGCCGCCGCGATCAGGTCGAGCGCCTCGTCCACGTCGTCCTCGTCCACGTCGAGGTGGGTGCACAGCCGACAGGTGTACTCGCCGAAGGCGTGGAACTTCACGCCCGCCTCCTTGCAGGCGGCGGACAGTTCCTCGCCGGTGAGCCCGGCGGCCTCGCTGTTCACCATCACGATGTTCGTGTCCGGCGCGGGTGCCGACAGCCCCGGAATCTCGTTCAGCCCCGCGGCGAGGCGGGCGGCGTTGGCGTGGTCGTCGGCGAGGCGGTCGACGTTCTCCAACGCGAGCAGGCCGGGCGCAGCGATGAGGCCGACCTGCCGCATCGCGCCGCCGAACAGCTTCCGGATACGACGGGCGCGCTGGATGAACTCGGCGTCGCCAGCGAGCATCGAGCCAACCGGCGCGCCGAGTCCCTTCGAGAGACAGAACATCACCGAGTCGACCTCGGCGGTCATCTCGCTCGGCTCGGTGTCGAGCGCGACGCAGGCGTTGAGGAAGCGCGCGCCGTCGAGGTGGACCGGCACGTCGCGGTCGTGGGCGGCGGCGGCGGCCTCGTCGATAGCGGCCTTCGGGACCGCGACCCCGCCGCGGGAGTTGTGGGTGTTCTCCAGACACAACAGCCCCGTGCCGGGGCGGTGGAGGTCCTCGGCGACGTAGCCGTCGCGCACCTGCTCGGCGGTGGGGACGCCGCGGTCGCCGCAGTCGAGGATGCGCGGTTGCACCTGCGACAGTTGCGGGATCCCGCCCAGTTCCCACTTGTACACGTGGGCCTGCTCGTCACAGAGGAGTTCCTGCCCGCGGTCGGTGTGCGTGCGGATGGCGATCTGGTTGCCCATCGTCCCCGAGGGGACGTACAGCGCGTCTTCCATCCCGACGAGGTCGGCTGCGCGCGCTTCCAACTCGTTTGCGGTGGGGTCGTCCTCGTACACGTCGTCGCCGACGGCGGCGTCGCGGGCGGCGTCTCGCATCGCGTCGCTGGGCCGCGTCACCGTGTCCGACCGGAAGTCGATCATACGCGAGTGTCCGCGTGGCAGGGGAAATAGGGAGCGGTCGGCGAACCCCGACGCCGATCCCCGGGATTGACGCCTCGCGGCGGCGAACGTGCGATCAGTGCCGTACGCATCGAACGGGGACGTGGATCTGTACTACGAGGTGGACGGCGAGGGCGACGACGACCGCGACGTGGACGCCGTCGCGTTCTGCGGCGAGGTCGGGTTCGGCCCGTGGCAGTGGGGCTGGCAACACGCCGCGGTCGCCGGGCCGTACCGGACGGTCGTCCCGGCGACCCGGGGCACCGGCGACTCCGACGCCCCACCCGGGCCGTACACCGTCGGCCAGTTGGCCGCCGACCTCGACACCGTGCTCGCCGACGCGGGGGTCCGGTCGGCCCACGTCGTCGGCGTCGGCCTCGGCGGGATGGTCGCGCTCCACGCCGCACTCCACTCGAACCGGGCGAAGAAGCTCGCACTCGTCGGGACCCCCGCGTACGGCGGTGGGCTAAATCCCGACGCGCTGTGGGCCGACCCCGGCGACCCCGCCGCGCTGGAGGCGTCGCTGCGGGCCGCCGTCACCGACGACTTCCTCGACGCGATGCCCGACGCGGTCGCCCGCATCGTCGAGTGGCGCGCCGCCGAGGACGCCGACCGCGACGCGTGGGAGGCCCAGCGGGCGGCGCTCCGCGAGTTCGACCTGTCCGACCGACTGTACGAGGTGACCAACGAGACGCTCGTGCTCCACGGGAGCGACGACGCGGTGTGTCCCCCCGCGAAGGGACAGGAACTGGCTGAGGGACTCCCGCGCGGGGAGTTCGTCGCGGTCGACGGCGCCGGCCACCTCGCGACCGTCGAGGCGAGTCGCGAGGTGAACGACCGGATCCTCGGGTTCTTCGGGGAGGAGTGAGCGACCAGCGCGGTCGAACTGCCGAACACCCGCGTCCGCGTCGCCGGCGAACGTCGGCGGTGACGCAAGTCCTTTGCCGCCCAGCGCCGTCAACCCGGCAATGACACGACTTCGGCTCGCGCTCCTCAACGCGGCCCACGAGGGCGAGAACACCGCCCGGAACTTCCGGCGGGAACTCGACGCCGACCTCGCGGAGTTCGACGCGAACGCACAGCAGTTGCCCGAGACGTTCGACTTCGACGGCGTCGTGATCACCGGCTCTCGCTCTTCCGTCTACTGGGACGAGGAGTGGATCGACCCGCTGGTGGAGTGGACCGCCGAGGCGGCCGAGCGCGGCCTGCCGATCCTCGGCGTCTGCTACGGCCACCAGGTGCTCGCGGAGGCGCTCGGCGGCCGTGTCGGCGGCATGGACGACTTCGAAATCGGCTACAACCAGATCGGTCACACCGGCGACGACGAGTTGTTCGCCGGCATCGGCGAGGAGTTCACGGTGTTCACCACCCACGGCGACGCGGTGTTGGAACTGCCGCCGGGCGCGGAGTTGCTCGCCGAGAACGAGTTCGGCGTCCACGCGTTCCGGAAAGGCCACACCTGGGGCGTGCAGTTCCACCCCGAGTACGACGTCGAGACCGCCCGCGAGGTGACCGAGGGGAAGCGCGAACGCATCGGCGACGCCAAGGTCGACGCCGTGCTCGCGGACATCTCCCCCGAGCGCTACGACGCCGCCTGCGAGGCGAAGACGCTGTTCGACAACTTCACCGCCTACTGCCGGCGCGTCCGCGACGACGCGGAGGCGGGGCCCGAGGCGGAGGCCTGACCGGGCCACGCCCGAAACGTCGAAACCCCTATCCCCCACACCGCCGCATCCGCGCACATGAGCGTAGTCGACACGCTGGTCTCGGCGGTCGCGGCGAATCCCGGTCTGACGCTGATCCTCGCTGTCCTCCTCGCGCTGGTGTTCGGCGGCTACCTGTACCTGCGGAAAGTCGTCGTCAACGTCGCCGAAGGGTACGACGAAGGCCGCCGGTGATCGGGGGCGGTCGTGCGTCGCCGTCGCCGCTGGCGCCGCCCAGACTCGTCGGTAACCCAACAACGACTTAGCCGCGGACGCTGAGGGCCCGGTATGGTCGCCGCCGGCACCCTCGCCACGCTCCTCGTCGCCGCGCTCGCGTCACTGTTCATGGCGTGGGCGATCGGTGCCGGCTCTTCCGGGTCGACGCCGTTCGCCCCCGCCGTCGGCGCCAACGCCATCTCCGTGATGCGCGCGGGCCTGATCGTCGGTGTGCTGGGCTTCCTCGGCGCCGTCCTCCAGGGCGCGAACGTCACCGAGGCGGTCGGCACCTCCCTCATCGACGGCGTCACCATCACTGCCGCCGCCGCCATCGTGGGGCTGCTCACCGCCGCCATCCTCGTCGCCATCGGCGTGTTCGCTGGCTACCCCATCGCCACCGCGTTCACCGTCACCGGCGCGGTCGTCGGTGTCGGCCTCGCGCTCGGCGGCGACCCCGCGTGGGCGAAGTACCGCGAAATCGTCGCGCTGTGGGTCGCCGTCCCGTTCGTCGGCGGCTCCATCGCCTACGCCACCGCGCGCCTGCTCCGCTCGGAGCGGGTCGCCGAGACCGTCGCCGTGCCGACGCTCGCGGGGCTGGTCGCCGCCATCGTCGCCAACATCGGGTTCACCATCCTCGGCCCGCCGGGGGTCCAGCGGTCGCTCGCGGAGATGGCGGCGATTGCGGTCCCCACCCCGGTCGTCGGCGGCGTCGACACCGCCCGCCTGCTCGTCACGGTCGCCGTCGCCGTCGTCGCGGCGCTCGCGCTGTTCTGGGACATGGCCGGCGACGAGGCCCGCGGCCAGCGGCGCTTCCTCCTCGTGCTCGGCGGCCTCGTCGCCTTCTCCGCGGGTGGGTCGCAGGTCGGACTCGCAATCGGCCCGCTCGTCCCGCTCCTCGGCGGCGACGGCGCCAGCGTGCAGATCCCCCTGACTGCCGTACTCGTCGGTGGGGGACTCGGCCTCCTCGCCGGGTCGTGGACCGGCGCGCCGCGGATGATCAAGGCGCTCGCGCAGGACTACTCCTCGCTGGGCCCGCGCCGCTCCATCGCTGCGCTCATCCCCAGTTTCGCCATCGCCCAGACCGCCGTCGCGTTCGGCATCCCCGTCTCGTTCAACGAGATCATCGTCTCGGCGATCATCGGGTCGGGGTACGCCGCCGGCGGCGCCGGCGTCAGCACCCGGAAGATGGTGTACACTGTCCTCGCGTGGGTCGGCTCACTCGCGCTCGCACTCGGGGTCGGCTACGGCGCGTTCACGCTCGTCGACATTGTGTTGTGAAGTTCGAGCATTTCCAAAGAGTGAGCACGAACGATCACGGGTCGCCACTGGAGTGCAGGCACCCAAAATAGTGGGCCTCTAGGGAGCTTATTTTCGAATTGAGCCAGATAGTTACCGACGGACACGTGGCCCAAAGGCGTTATTAGTGACTAGGGAGTTGTGCCGAGTGCACAAGAGATAGACCCGGGGAGGGGGCCACGACGGGGCGCTCTGAACCGGACCCGATACAGTACTTCCTCACATCACTATGTCCCGACCATCTCAACAGACGACGGTAGAAGCGGTCGTAACTGCAGTCGCCGAACAGAAGGGCGTCGAACCGACGGCGCTCGAACGCCCGCTGTACGAGGTCGTCGACTCGGAGTGTCTCGGTAACTTCTTCGGGGACACGACCGGCGAAATCTCCTTCGAGTACCTCGACACGATGGTGACAGTCGACTCGGAGGGCGAAGTGTCCGTGCGGCCGCTCGCGACGCCGACGCCGTAAGCGAACAGCACGTAAACAGAGCAGTTCTCCCCTGGCCCGCCACCTCGTGAGCGTGGCGTCCGTCGGGTGCCGGTGCGCGGTGGTGGGCGACGGTGTGCGACGGCGCGTGGCGGACACGATACACCGAGCAGGCGACGCCGAGCGCCGGTGACTCAGTTCTCGGCTTCGGCGCCGGCTTCCGGTTCCTCGGTGTCGTCCTGGTAGTACGCCTCGGTGACGGTGACGCGGGCGCGCATGATCCGAGTGTTGTCGACCTCCTCGATCCGGATCTGGACGCCCTCGTAGTCGATCTCTTCGCCCTCCTCGACGAGGCGGCCGGCCATGTTGAAGATGAAGCCGGCGAGCGTCTCGAACTCCTGGCCCTCGGGGAGTTCGATCTCCAGCACCTCGTTCACCTCGTCGATGTTCACCTCGCCGCGCACGAGCACGGTGTTGTCGTCGACGAACTCGAACGGCTCCTCCTCGTCACCTTCGAGGATCTCGCCGACGATCTCTTCGACCATGTCCTCCAGCGTGAGGATCCCCTCGGTCGTCCCGAACTCGTCGATGACGACGACCATCTGCATCCGGGTCTCCTGCATCTCCTCGAGCAGTTCGTCGGCGTTCTTCGACTCGGGCACGTGCAGCGTGGGCTGGACGACCGTCGCGAGGTCGGTCTCCCCCTCGCCGTAGTAGCGCGCGCGGACCAGATCGCGGATGTTCACGACGCCGATGATGTTGTCGAGGTTCCCCTCGTACACGGGGACACGCTCGTGGTCGGCCTGGACGCACGTCTCGATCGCCTCGTCGATAGAGGCGTCCTTCGGGACGGCGGTGACGTCGAGGCGGGGCGTCATCACCTCCTTGGCGATGGTCTTGTTGAAGCGGAAGATGCGGTCGAGCATCTCGCGCTCCTCCTCCTCTATGACGCCCTCGCGCTCCCCGGTCTGGATCATGTTCTGGATCTCGTCGCGGGTGACGTACGACGTCTCGATGGCCGACCGACCGCCGGTGACCTTGTTCACCAGTCTGGTGAGGTAGTCGAACGTGACGACCAGCGGGAGCAGGACGTACTCGGAGAGCTTCAGCGGGCGCGCGATGCGCAGCGCCCACGACTCGGTGTTCTCGACCGCGTAGCTCTTCGGAGCCGACTCCCCGAACAACAGCACCAGCGAGGTGATCCCGAACGTGGATATCAGGACCGCGGTGCCGGCGTTGTCGACGTAGATGCCGACCAGCGCCGTCGCGATGGACGACATCGCGATGTTGACGAGGTTGTTGCCGACGAGGATCGTCACGAGCAGGCGGTGGGGGTCAGACTTCAGCTCCGCGACGGCCTCGGCGCCGCGGCGCCCCTGTTCGACGAGGTGGTCGACCCGGTGGCTGGCGAGCGAGAACATCGCGATCTCCGACGAGGAGAAGAAGCCGGAGAGGGCGATGAGGATGGCGATAGCGACCGCACCGCCGATCGCGATAGTGGTATCGTTGATCGGCACCGCGTTCGCGAGCCCGCCGAGTTGCGCGGGCGAGACTACGAGAGCGTGTACCGGCGACAAACCCATGTGATACGGAAGCTAACCTTGCCCCCGGATTAAGCGTTGTCCTCGCGGTCGACCGACAGGCATCCGTCGGGCGACCGCGACGCCGACGCCGACCCACAGACCGGCCCACTGTGCCGGGGGCGAAGCCATTACACGACACCCGCTCCAACGGCCACGTATGTCTGACCCCGAGATCACCCTGTACCGACTCCAGGCGTGTCCGTACTGCGAGCGGGTCGTCCGCAAACTCAAGCAGTACGACCTCGACTACGAGTCGCGCTTCGTCGAGCCGATGCACTCCGACCGGAACGCGGTCGCCCGGCTCACGGGCAAGCGCTCCGTGCCGGCCATCCGCGACGAGCGGACGGGCGTCACGATGTCCGAGTCCGGCAACATCGTCGACTACCTCGACCGCACGTACGGCGAGGGCGGCGCCGCGGGGGGTGCCTGAATGGTCGACTTCGACGTCGTCGACCTCCCCGAGACCGACCACGTCGACGTGGGCGAGGCGGCGCCCGACTTCACCCGCCCGCTCGTGGGCGACGAGTACTGGAGCGACACGTCGCTGTCCGACATCGACGGTCCCGTCGCGCTCGTGTTCTTCCCGATGGACGGGGCGTTCCCGGCGACGTACATCTGGAACGAGATCCGCGACCGCGAGTGGGGCAGCGACGGCGACGTGACCGTCGTCGGCGTCTCCATCTCCTCTCCCTACGAGCACAAGACGTTCGTCGACGAGCGCGGGATGGACTACGAACTGTTCTCGGACCCGTCTGCCGAGGTCGGCGACCTGTACGGCGCGGTGCAGGATCTGGACGGGATGGCGGGGGTCCGCGAGCACCGCCCGGCGGTGTTCCTCCTCGACGACGACCACACCGTCGAGTACGCGTGGGTCGCCTCGGAGTGGCCGGCGTTCCCGGACTACGACGAGGTCGAAGCGCACATCGAGGGGTTGTAACCGCGTCGAGATGCCCTCCCACGGCACGACTGGCGGGGTCGCCGACGCCGCCGTCGAGCGTGCGGCCGAGGCGATCCGCGCCGGCGAGGCGGTCGTCTACCCCACCGAGACGGTGTACGGTCTCGGCGCCGACGCGACCGACCCGGAGGCGGTCGAGCGCGTGTTCGAGTTGAAGGACCGGCCCCGCGACAAGCCGCTGTCGGTGGCCTTCGGCGACGTGGAGACGGCGCTGTCGCTGCTCCCCGCGAGCGACCGCGCCGCGCGGTTCGCACGAGCGTTCCTCCCCGGCCCGGTGACGGTCGTCGTCGCCCGGGGCGACGCGCTCCCCGGCGCGCTGACCGACGGCGAACCCCGCGTCGGGATCCGCGTGCCCGACCACCCGACGGCGCGGTCGCTCGCAGAGGCCGCCGGCCCGATCACCGCGACGAGCGCGAACCGGTCGGGCGCCGGGAGCGTCCGCCGGGTCGAAGACCTGGACCCGCGAGTCCGCGAGGGCTGTGCGGTCGTGCTCGACGGCGGAGAGACGCCCGGTGGCGAGAGCACGGTCGTCGACCCCGACCGGAGCCTGATCCACCGCGCGGGCCCCCTCGCCGACGAGATCCGCGAGTGGCTGGCGAGCCAGCCCTGACTGGCCCGACCGTCAGCGCCCTCCTCACAACCCGAGCAGACTCCGCAGACTCCGCGTCCTGACCCCGCAGTTCGACCGGTGACGGCACTCCCGACACTTCGCGTCGTTCGATAGCCGTGCCGGCGGGCCGTCGATGTCGCGGACCGTCCTGAGCACCCGACGGTACGTCCCGGACCGACGCACCGACAACCGCACCTCGCGCACGACCGCGTGTGCGGGGTACTCGACGATCGCTCGTCGGATCCGCCGTCCCTCCTCCCACGACAGCGCGTGCATCGCCGCGACCGCCCGGACGGACTGTGGCTCCCACACCCCCCGATCCGGGGGTTCGCCGGGCGAGACGACCACCGGAACGGGCGGGTCGCCCGTCGGCTCACCCTCGTCGTCGGTCGCGTCCGCACCCGTCGTGCCGAGCACCTTGTGCGCGATGCCGCGGGCGTCCTTGCCGTCGAGCAAGACGCGGGTGCCGTCGGGGTCGGTCAGCGCCGCCCAGTCGGGGCGGTCCGTGAGTCGGGCGAGCGCGGCGCGGTACTCCGCAGGGTCGCGGTCGATCGGTTCCGCTCGCAACTCGGCGTCGTCCATGCCGCGGAGCGCGGGGTAGCGGAACGCCAGATCGATCCGAGCGGTCGCCTCCGGCGGCGGTTCGCGGTCGTCTTCGCGGCGGTCGTAGTACAACTGGCGGGGGCAGTACGCCGCGGTCGCGAGATCCGAGAACGTCGTCTTTGCCGGGGGCACGCGGGGGTGTGGTCCCGTCTTCGTACTTGAACGTTCGTCGCAGCTCGGAGCGGTCGCGTCGGCGGCCAAGCGGTATAGCGGTCGCGGCGGCGGAGCGGTGCTGTAGCCACAGGATACTGTACCGCGAGCGAGGCCGGAGGCCGAGCGAGCGGCCTTTTGTCATGAACGGGTTTTCGCCGAGCGGTTCCCGCAGCGCTCGCCTCCGGCGAGCGCGAGGAAACCCGAGGCGAAAAGCGGTTCGTTAGAAGGAAACGTTCGTCTCGATGTCCTCGGCGGCCTCCCGGAGGCCGTCCTCGCGGGCGTCCTCGGTGAGCCCGTGCTTCAGGTCAGACTCGGTGAGGAGTTCGGCGAACTCGTCGCGGAAGCGGTCGTTCGCGCGCGTCGAGCGGACGTCGGCGGCGACGACCCGCGAGTAGTGCGCGACCGTCTCTTCGTCGGCGTCGAGTTCGGCGGCGCGCTCGGCCAGCGGCACGTCCTCGACGTACAGCGATCGGAGTTCCGCGAGGTCGAACGGCGCCTCGCGGTCGGCGTCGCGGACGAGGTGGAGGTCCATCCGTGCGTCGAACACGGTCGCCTCGTCGGCGTCGACCGCCGCGGCGATGGCCGCGTCGGCGGCGTCCTCGAAGAACAGGCGGACGACGCGCTGGAGGGCGGCGTCGTCGAGGTCGGAGGCGAACTCGTAGCGCTCGCGCATCCGCGCGACGAGTTCGGCGATCCGGCCGTCGGCGTCCGACTCCGCCGCCAGCGAGCCACGCCCCTCCTCCTGTCGCTCCGTGACCGTCTCCCCCCCGGTCGTGTCGAGGAAGATGTCGCGGAGTTCCGCCGTCTTCTCGTCCATAGAACGATTTGAACGCCGTCGGCGGTGAAAAACGTGTTGGCGGCTCCGGGACGGCCAGAACGACCCGTCCACCGTGGCACTCCGGCGGATCGGATCGGGGGCGGCGCGGTCCTTCACACACGATGGTGTGAGAAGATTTAACCACGGACGGAAACCCGGATCGCACATGCAAGCCGACGTGACGCGGGAGACTTTCTGGACCATCGGTCCGGTCGGGAAGGCCGCGTTCTACTACCTCGCGGCGGTCGCGCTCGCCGTCTTCGCGTACGGTACCTACCGCCGCTTCGCGCGCTACGCCGCCGGCGAGGACGACTGGTTCGACCGCCTCGACGACCTGCCGGGGCGGGTGCTGCGCGCCGCCCGGATCGTCGCCTCCAACCGCAACCAGTACGACCGCGACCTGTACGCGGGCGTGATGCACTCGTTCATCCTGTGGGGCTTCCTCACCCTGCTGATCGGGACGACCATCCTCGGCATCGACCTCGACTTCTGGCGCCCCGTGACGGGCGAGTCGTTCTTCGTCGGCGACTTCTACCTCTCGTACTCGTTCGTCATGGACGCGATGGGGCTGCTGTTCGTCGTCGGCGTCGGCATGGCCATCTACCGCCGGTACACCGAACGCGAGGGTCGCCTCTGGGGCAAGCACACCTCGTTGGAGGACGACGCGTTCGTCTGGACGCTGTTCGTGCTCGGCGTCGGCGGCTACGTACTGGAGGCGTTCCGCATCATCGGCTCCGCCGAGTTCGTCGCCTACGAGCGCGTCTCCTTCGTCGGCTACTTCCTCGCGGGCATCCTCGCGGAGGCGGGCGTCACCGTCGGGATGGCAGAAACGCTGTACACCGTGACGTGGTGGAGCCACGCAGTCTTGGCGTTCGCGTTCATCGCGCTCATCCCGTACGCCAAGCCGTTCCACATGATCTCGTCGTTCGCGAACGTCGTCACCCGCGACGAGAAGGCGGGCGTCCGCCTCCCGGGCGTCCCCGAGGACGCCGGCCCCGACGACATCGGCTACGGCTCCATCGAGGACTTCTCGTGGCGCCACATCCTCGACCACGACGCCTGCACGAAGTGCGGCCGCTGTTCGTCCGTCTGCCCGGCGAAGGCCTCCGGTCGGAACCTCGACCCGCGCGACGTGATCCTCGACCTGAAGCAGTACCGCGAGGACCTCGACGCCGGTCGGACCGAGGAGATCGAGATCGTCGCCGACGGCGGGAGTTCGGTCATCGCCGCCGAGTCGATGGAGTCGTGCATGTCCTGTATGGCCTGCATGGACGCGTGCCCGGTCGACATCGAGCACGTCTCGGAGTTCACGCAGATGAACCGCCGCCTCACCGAGACAGGCCAGATGGACGAGATGGTGCAGGACGCGATGATGAACGTGTTCCAGAACGGCAACACGTTCGGCGACCCCGCCCGCAAGCGCCCCGAGTGGACCGAGGACCTGGACTTCGAGGTGCCCGACGCCCGCGAGGAGGACGTGGAGTTCCTCTGGTACGTCGGCGAGTACCCCAGCTACGACGAGCGCAACCAGCGCGTCGCCCGCTCGCTGGCGACGCTGCTGGAGCGCGCGAACGTCTCCTACGGCATCCTCTACGAGGACGAACAGCACGACGGCAACGACGTGCGCCGCGTCGGCGAGGAGGGCCTGTTCGAGATGCTCGTCGAGGACAACACCGAGGCGTTCGCCTCCTGCAGCTTCGAGAAGGTGGTCACGACCGACCCCCACTCGATGAACACCTTCCGCAACGAGTACCCCGAGGTGTCGGAGTTCGACGACCCGGTGTTCCACTACACGCAGGTCGTCGAGAACCTCGTCGAGACGGGTCGGCTCGGCCTCGACGGCACGGAACTCGACTACACCGCGACGTACCACGACCCGTGCCACCTCGGGCGGATGAACGACGTGTACGAGGCGCCGCGCGACCTCATCCGCGCCACGGGCGTCGACCTGTACGAGATGCCGCGCAACCGCTCGGACTCGTTCTGTTGCGGGGGCGGCGGCGGCGGCCTCTGGATGGACCACGAGGAGCACACCAAGCCCAGCGAGGAGCGCCTCCGCGAGGCGTTGGAGGACACCGACGCCGGGAGCGAGGTGGAGAAGTTCGTCGTCGCGTGCCCGATGTGCGGGACGATGTACGAGGACGGTCGCAAGACCGGCGACTTCGAGGACGACATCGAAATCATCGACATCGCCGAACTGCTGTGTGAGGCGTTGGCGGCGAAGGAGGGCACGGGCGTCGAGACACCCGTCGACGCCGACGGCGACACGTCGCCCGCGGCGGCGGACTGACACCGCCGCCGGGTCAGCGTTCGCCGTTCGTTACGACCGCGAGGCGTCCACGTCGATGGCGTCGACCGGGCAGATGTCCACGCACAGCATACAGTCGATACACTGGTCCTCGCGGGTCGGTTCGACCTTCCGCTCGCTGGCGGGGTGGTCGGGCGTGTCCACCCAGTCGAACACGTCGACCGGGCAGTTCTCCAGACACGCACCGTCGGCGATGCAGATGTCGTAGTCGACCGCGACGTGGGCGCCGTGGATGCCCAGTTTCTCCGGTGGGTCGACCGGCCCCCACACGTCGAGGCCGTTCTCCTCGCCGGCGTGCTCGCGGTTCTCGTCGAAGTTCGGATCGATTCCCATTGGACGTGGGTTCACCGGACACGTACAAAAACGCGGGCATCCGGATCCCCGACCCGGCGTCCAGCGGGAGCGTCAGCGGCGACGACGCACGAGGCCGAGCGTCGCCACCGCGGCGACCACCAGTGCCCCGAACGCCGAACCGACGCCGAGGCCGGGAGCGGCGGCGCGCGACTCGCCGGCGGTGTCGTCGCCGACGGCGGTCGGTCCGCCGGGCGTCCGCGTCGGCTGGGCGGCCATCGCCTGCGGCGGCGTTCCGTCGGCGTCGCCGACCCGCAACGGCATCGAGTCGCGCACGACCCCGCCCGTGGCGAGGGTGACGTTGTACGTCCCCGCAGGGAGCGACGCCCTCGACGCGCCCGTCACCGTCGCGTTCGCGACCACGCCGTCGACCGCGGTCAGCGCGCCCGGGTCGCCCCGGCCAGCGGCGGCGGTGTCGAACCGGACGACCGTCTGGACGCCCCCCACGGGCGACAGTTCGGCCTCGTACCGGAAGCCGTCCGGCCCCGTCACGGCGAACACCGCCCCGTAGGCGTTGTGGAACGTCACCCGCGCGGCGACGGCCCCACCGGGGTCGGTCTCGACCGCGGAGACGTTGAACTGGACGAACGAGTGCGTCGCCGGGGCGCCCCCGGCGAGCGACCCCGCGCCCGCAGCACCCGTCGTGCCCGCGGCGGCGACGCCCGCCCACATGGCGCTCGTCACGCACACGAGCACGACCAGCGCGACGACGAGGCGACTGGGAGGCTGCACGGGCACACGGAGGCGCTGCCGGCCCAAACCGCTTCCGCTCGCCCGTGGTGTCGGTAGGGCTACATTCCGACGCGGCGATCGAGACGCATGAACCGAGTCAACGCCGACGACGTCGACTGGGACGAGACCGACCGGGGCGAGTCCGTGGGGTGGCGCCGCAAGCAACTGGCCGCGGCCGCCGACGGCGACCAACTCGGCTGTAGCCTGTACGAGTTGCCGCCCGGCAAGCGCGCGTGGCCGTACCACTACCACGCCGCAAACGAGGAGGCGCTGTACGTGCTCGCCGGCGCGGGGACGCTCCGGCACGCCGACGGGGAGACGGCGTTGCGCGCGGGCGACTACGTCGCACTCCCCGTCGGCGAGGACGGCGCCCACCGCGTGATCAACGACGGTGAGGACACCCTCCGCTACCTCGCGGTGTCGACGATGCGGGACCCCGAGGTGCTCGTCTACCCCGACTCAGGCAAGGTGGGCGCGATGGCCGGCGCCCCGCCCGGCGGTGACGGCGAGCGTGACGTGGACGCGTACTTCCGCCGCGACGACGCGGTCGACTACTGGGACGGCGAAGGGGAGGAAACGGGTTAGGCGGCCTCGCCCGCGCCACCGGCGTCGGCGTGAGTGTCGTCTTCGGCGTGCACCTCCAGCACCCGGATCTCGAACTCGACGCGCCGACCCGCGAGTTCGTGGTTGAAGTCGACCGTCGCCTCGGCGTCGTCGACGGCGACGATCCAGCCGACGTCGCCGCGCTCGCTCCGGACGAGGTCGTCGACCGCGGCGGTCGTGTCGCTGCGGGCCTCCAGTTCCTCGCGGTCGACCGTGACGACCGCGTCGTCGTCGCGGGCGCCGTACGCGTCCTCGGGGTCGAGCACGACCGTCTTCGTCTCGCCCGGTTCCATCCCCCGGACCGCCTCGTCGACACCGGGGATGACGTGCCCCTCGCCGACGCGGAACTCCAACGGCACGAAGTCGCGGTGGTCGTGGTACACGCCCTCCTCGAGCGCCACGTCGACGTCGGTCGTCTCGAACACCTCGCCGGCGTCGTCGCCGTCGGCGAGTCGTCCCGTCAGGTGGACGATCGCGATCCGGCCGGGGAGGACGGTCGCGGTCATCGTTCCTCGACGGTGCAGGTCACCGCGTGGGCCATGTACGCGTTGTTGCCGTAGCCGCCCTGGTTCCACGGGAACTGGTCGTTCTCGATCCCCCGAAGCTGTTGGTCGGGCGCGGAGATGGTCGCCGGCTGGGTGTAGCCGCGCTCGTCGGTCGCGCGCGAGGCGAGCGTGTACTCCCCCGGCTCCGGCGAGTCCCACACGTAGCGGAACTGCCGCCAGCCGGTCGCCTCCCCGGTGGGGCCGAAGAACTCCGCTTCGTTCCACGTGTCGCCGCCGTCGGTCGACACCTCCACCGCCTGCACCGCGTCGTCGCCGGCCCAGGCGACGCCGATCACCTCGACGGTGCCCGACGGCGACGGCGTGACGGTCTGCCCCTCGCCGGGGTAGCCGATGAGCGACTTCTCCACCTGGTCGTACATGTACGCGTTGCGGATCTCGCCGGTGCGCTCCATCTGCTCGCGCGTGTCGTACACCGGGAGGCGCTCGTACTGGGTCGCGCTGGCGTCCTCCTCGGGGTCGATCCGGTAGGAGTACTGCTGCCAGTGAGTGAACGTGCGCTGGCCGCTCTCGGGGGCGCCCTCCTCCTCCCACGGCTGGCCGATCACCATCGTCTCCATGACGTGCATCCGGTCGACCCACTTCACGTTGTTACAGCCGAACCAGCCGGGCACGACCAGTCGCACCGGGAAGCCGTGGTCGGCCGACATCGGCGACCCGTTCATGTTGTACGCGAGGATGGTGTCGTCGAGCACCTTCGACATCGGGATCGAACGGGTGAACACGTCCTCGCCCTCGGGGTGCTCGCCACCCATGACGGTGAGGAAGTACTCCTCGCTCGTCTCGGCGCCGTACGCCTCGAGGATTGGCGCGATCGGCGTGCCCGTCCAGACGGTGTTGCCGACGGCGCCGTACGTCCACTGGTTCCCCCCGACCTGCGGGTCGAAGTACGAGCGCCCGTTGCCCGCACACTGCATCGTGTGGGTGACCGACGCCGTGCCGAAGGAGTTCTTGATCTCCTCCATCGTAAGTTCGACCTCGCTGTCGACGAGGCCCGTCAGTGAGACGGTCCACTCGGACTCCTCGATACTCGGCGTCGGGTAGTGGTTCCGGATGTAGTGCTCCTCGCGCGAGGTGATGTACTCGGCGTACGTCGACCGGGCGGCTGCCTGGGCGTTCTCTGGCTCCGGGGAGAGGATCTCCAGCCCCGGGTACCGCTCGGCGAGCGACGGTCCCTCCTCCGTCGGCTCCTCCGTCTCCGTCGGTTCTTCGGTCGGCTCCTCCGTCTCCGTCGCCATCGGCTCCTCGGTCGCCGTTCCCGCGGTCGTCCCGTTCTCGGTCGACGGCGCGCTCCCACCACAGCCGGCGAGCACGCCCACGCCCGCCAAGGCGCCCGTCGCCGCGAGGAACCGTCGTCGTTCGAGGTACCGGCTCCGTGCGCCGGCGGTCGACTCCTCGCGGTCACCCTCGTCGCGTCCGGGGTCGCGTTCACTGCTCCGTGACATGGATTCGCATTCGGTGGATCCCGGCAAGAAGTGTCGGTTGGCCCACACCAACGCGGCGGCGCCGTCGGCGACGAACTACTCGGAGACCTGGACGGTCCCGATCATCCCTTGGCCCGCGTGGGGGACGCAGACGTACACGTACTCGCCGGGGACGGTGAACGTGTGCTCGAACGTCTCGCCCGGCGGGAGGATCGCGAAGTGCTGTTCGTCCTCGTAGGAGGCGAACGGTTCGGCTCCGTCGGGGTTCGAACAGCGGGAGTCGGCGCTCGGCAGACTCGACACGTTGTGGCCAGGGCTCTCGAACGTCCACCTGACGGTGTCGCCCACCGAGATCTCGACCAGGTCGGGGACGAAGCGGAGTCGTCCCTCCGGGCCGACGGCGACCTCCGTGACGCCCGCCGCCGGCGTCTGGGTCGCCGTCGGCGTCGGCTCTGGAGTCGGCTCCGGCGTCGGCGTCTCGGCGGTCGTCGCCGCCGTGCCGTCGCCGCCGTCCGCCCCACCCCCCGTACACCCGGCGAGCGTCGTGGCGGTGGCGGCGACGGCGGTCAGTCGAAGGAGTCCGCGTCTGTCGGTCCTCATCGGGCGGATCGAAGCGAGCGACGGACATATATCCTGAATTGGCCCACACCAACCGTCGTCGCCGCGTCGCTGAGATCGTGGGGTAGGCTAATGTCGCCGTACGATCAAGAGTAGTAAACATGACGCGGAGGGGGGACTTCCAGAACAGCCGCGGTGGGACAAGCGCGACCGCACCACTGTGGGGGGACGAGGGATGCGGGAGCTGACGTTCGACCTGGTGTACGAGCGGGGGGCCGACCCGGTAGCGGACGTGTTCATCGAGTTCCCCTCGCTGTCGGCGAACGCGATCGCCAGTTGCGTCCGCCGCGACCGCCTGTGGCGTGTCGAGCGGTTCACGGGACCGCGAGCGGCGCTCGACCGGGTGGAGCGACACCGGCTCGACCCGGACGCACCCCACGAGGAGATGACGGACACGGAGTGCCAGGCCGTGCGGGAACACGGGGTGCTCGAGCGCACCCCGTCGACACTCGTCCTCTACACGTTCGTCACGAAACTCCACCAGTGTGACTCCGTGCTCGCGCAGGCGGCCCGCCGCCTCGACCTGGGGTTCGTCCTCCAGTCGCGGCGGCGCGAGCACCGCCACCAGTGGCGGCTGTTGTTGCGCTCTGCGACGAACGTCGGGGTGTTCCGCCGCGAGGCGGCCGCCCACCTGGACGATGGGATCCGCCTCGAGATCGGTCGGCTCGGCCCCGTCGACAGCTGGAACGACGACTCGCTCGCGACGGTGTCGCTGCCGCCCGAACAGCGCGAGACGCTCCGGGCGGCCGTCGACCGCGGCTACTACGAGACGCCCCGTGAGATCACGGTGAGCGACCTCGCCGACCGGCTCGACCTGCCGGCCTCGACCGTCTCCTACCGCCTGCGGCAGGCCGAGGCCCAACTGGCGAAGGGGTACCTCAGCCGGTTCGGGAGCGAGCGGGTGGTCGGCGACCCCGCCGACTGAGGCGCCCCACCCTCAGATCGCCCGAACGCACATAGCCGTCGAGCGCCTTCGATCGGTGTGTCCGTTCCCCGTCTCGTGTACGACGACGACTGCGGGTTCTGTACGTTCTGCGTGTCGCACGCGCTGGACCTCGGCGAGTTCGAGGCCGTCGGCTTCTCGTCGATGGGCGACGACCTGCGCGCGCGCCTGCCCGCCGACTACGAGGAGTGCATGCACCTCGTCACCGACGACGCGGTGTACTCCTGCGGCGAGGCGGTCGAGCAGGTCGCCCGCCGTACCGGCGCCGCAGGGTGGTGGCTCACCGCCGGCGCGAAGGGACTGCCGAAGTACCCCACCGCACGCGAGAAACTGTACCGGTGGGCCGCCGACCGTCGAGGGCTGTGGGGGAAACTCGCCCGGCGAGAGTCGCTCCCGGAGTGACCGGGGCGCGACCGGGTGGTCGCCCGACTACTGGCCCGTGGCCGTCCGTCGGAGCGCCGCCCGCCCGGGAGTCAGGTCGCGCGGCGGCGCGCGCATCAGGTACGACTCCAGCGCGTCGCGGATCACGTTCGTCTCGTCGGGGGCGAACTGCTCGCGGCCGGTTTCGATCGCCGTCAGCGCGTCCAGTTCCGGGTAGCCCTCTGAGTCGTCACCCGACTCCACCGCCGACCTCACCCGCTCGAGGAGCGCAGCGTGGACTACCCACGCCTCTTCGCGGGGGAACGCGAGTGTCCGCCAACCACCCTCGACTGGTTCGGCCATCTTCGGTCGCCGACTCAGACCCCACCTACTTAGCTATGGTTATGCTTCCGAAAACGTTAGAACTGTGACACGATTGGAGACGCGGTCGGTCGACCCCGCTCGGACGGCTAGTCACCGCCTAGCGCAGTCCGCGTAACCTCGCTCGCGAATCGTCGCGAGACGGCGCGAGCGACCGCGAGACGCGGCGACCGCCGCCTCACTCGTAGGCCGCGATCCCCGTGAGGTCCTCGCCGATGATCAGCGAGTGGATGTCGTGGGTGCCCTCGTACGTGTAGACAGTTTCGAGGTTGCTCAGGTGGCGCATCGGCGAGTAGTCGGTCGTGATGCCGTTGCCGCCGAGCATCTCGCGGGCGATGCGCGCCTGGTCGCGCGCCATGCTGACGTTGTTGCGCTTCGCCATCGACACCTGCTGGGGGCGGAGGTCGCCGCGCTCCTTCAGGTCCGCGAGGCGGTACGCGAGCAGTTGCGCGAGCGTGATCTGGGTCGCCATCTCCGCGAGTTTCTCCTGCTGGATCTGGAAGCGCGCGATGGGACCGCCGAACTGGTCGCGGTCGAGTTGGTACGAGCGGGCCGTCTCGAAGCAGTCGCGCGCGGCGCCGACGGCGCCCCACGCGATGCCGAAGCGCGCCTGCGTGAGACACGACAGCGGCCCCTTCATCCCCGACACCTCGGGGAGGACGTTCTCCTCGGGGACGCGCGCGTCGTCGAGGACGATGCCGCCCGTGACGGAGGCGCGCATCGAGAGTTTGTCGTCGATCTTCGGCGTCTCGACGCCGTCGCGGTCGGTCTCGACGAGGAAGCCGCGGACGGGCGACCCCTCCTCGCTGGTCAGCTTCGCCCACACGACGGCCACGTCGGCGATGGGCGCGTTCGTGATCCACGTCTTCTCGCCGTTGAGCACGTAGCCGTCGGCGTCGCGCTCCGCCGTGGTCTCCATCCCCGAGGGGTTCGAGCCGTGCGCGGGTTCGGTGAGGCCGAAGCAGCCGACCGCCTCACCCTGTCCGAGGGCGGGCAGCCACTCCTCCTTCTGGGCCTCGCTCCCGAACGCGTGGATGGGGTACATCACGAGCGCGCCCTGTACGCTGGCCATCGAGCGCAGGCCGGAGTCGCACGCCTCCAACTCCTGCATGAGCAGGCCGTACGCGCGCTCGGAGACGTTGGGAGAGCCGTAGCCTTCGAGGTTGGGGGCGTAGAAGCCGAGTTCGCCCATCTCGGGGATGAGCTCCGTGGGGAACGTGCCGGCCTCGTAGTGGTCGGCGATGTCCGGGGCGACCTCCTCTTCGATGAAGTCCCGAGCGGTGTCCCGGATCAGCTTCTCCTCCGCCGAGAGGTCCGCCTCCAGACCGACGTAATCGAGCATACACGAACCACAGCGACACGCCGACTAATGGGTATCGGGATCCTACCGGGTCGTCGGTGATGGATCGGCGCGTGCAGTGGGCAGTCGGGCAAGTGGAGACATCGAATCCGGCGAGAGGAGACTCCAAAGCCAATTTGTGCCACCGCGAGACGCGGAGTCTCAGAACCCGGAGATCACTGGTTCCGAGCGTTCCCCGGTTCTGAGAGCGTGATGTTGTCGTAGTAGTACTGCTGGTCGACGCCGAAGTTCGGACTGTTGATGATGATCTCCAGGAACTGCGTGCTGTTGTACACCTGCTCCTCGAAGGTGTAGTTGTAGTTCCGGGCGTCGTAGAGCAGTTTGTTGTTGACGTACCACTTCAGGGCCGCGCCGGTGCCGTCGACGTTCTTCCCGCTGATGGGGTGGAGCCGCGCCTCGACAGTGACCCAGCCACCCTCCTCGGGATCGATCCCGAGCTTCTTCGGGAGGCCGAGATTCACCCAGTCGGCACCGACGAACGCACCGTCGTCGTCGAGTTCGTACACGTAGGTACGGAACTGTGCCTCACCCGTACTGCTCGCATCGCTGTCCTGGTAGGCGAGGATAGGGTACGCGTTGATGTCACCATCGTCGTCGCCGAGGACCGGCCACACGCCCGTCTCCTGGGGCACACCGTCCGTCTCCCACTCGGGGTCGATGTAGAAGTCGTACGAGAGGACGGGTGCACCGCGTTCTGCGAACCAGTACGAGCCGTCCGCATCCTGATACTTCTGTCCCTGGTAGGCGTAGAAGCCGCTCGTGGGACCGTCTTCGCTGATGTCGATGCAGAGTCGGTCGTCGCCGTCGAAGGACTCCTGACTGAACTCGACGGGGTCGTAGCTCAGGTTCGGGTTGTACCGGTCGAGGACCCAGCCGGGTTCGGTCGCACTGTTCGCGGCGACGTCCGCAGCGTCACCGAAGTCGAGGTCGAACAGTGCGTTGGGGCTCGCACGCGCGCCAGATACGGAAACTGGTACCACCGTCGCTCCGAGGGCAAGGCTGCTGAGCTTCGTGAACTGGCGTCGGGTTGACTTGGGAGAAGCCATACGGGGTCGAGAGACGGAGGCGTTCTTGTTATTCCTGTGATAACTCGCAGATCGACAGTGGGCGCCGGTCGTTCCCAACCACAGCCGAGTAAACAATGCCTCCTGACACCGACGGCAAGGCTTACGACGAACACCTCGAAAGAAGCACGACGAATGGCCGACATCCCCTCCTCCATTCCGGGGATCGGCGGACCGTGGTCCCGCGGGGACGACGACGCCGACGACCGCGACCCTCGCGTCATCGGCGTCGACGGCGACGACGCCGACGCGGTGCTGGCCGCGCTCTCCTCGGAGACCGCTCGCGCGATCCTCTCGACCCTCCACGAGTCCCCCGGTCCCGCCAGCGACGTCGCCGACCGCGTCGACACCTCGCTCCAGAACGCCCAGTACCACCTCAAGCGCCTGCGCGAGGCGGGCGTCGTCGAGGTCACCGACACCGTCTACTCGCAGAAGGGCCGCGAGATGGACGTGTACGCGCCCGCCGACGGGCCGCTGGTGCTCGTCGCGGGCAGCGAGTCACAGACCTCGGGCATCCGCGCGACGCTGAGTCGCCTCCTCGGCGGCGTCGGCGCCGTCGCCCTCGGCGCGGTGCTCGTCGAGACGGTGCTCGGCGGGCCGTTCTCGCCCGCCAGCGCGTTCTCGATGGGGTCGGCAGGGGGCGCCGACGCCGGGAGCGTCGACGACGGGAGCGCCGGCGGTACGAACGTGACCGCGGAGGTGGGCGAGGCGACTGCCACGCCGACGCCCGCCCCGACCGAGACGGCCGCCGACGGGGGCGGTGTCGGTATCGCGGAGGCGACCGAGACCGCGACGGAGGCGGCGACGCCCGCCCCGACTGCGGAGCCGGCGATGACGGAGACGGCCGCCGAGACCGTCTACACCGTCGCGACGTCCGCCGAGCCGACAGTCGTCGACCAGTTGGCCGCGTCCCCGGGGTTCCTGTTCCTCTGTGGCGGCCTGCTCGCGCTCGCGGTCGTCGCGCTGTACGCCCGGCGCCGCGGCGGCGTCTGATCGTTCGACGCCGATGGCTCAAAGCGGTCTTTGAGTATAGAGAAAGTACTTGATACGGGCACCGAAAGGAGTTGGTACCGGTTCCCGGTGACGCGACGGCCCTCCCGACCGGTCCCCGATTCGGCCCTCCACACGGTCGCCCTCCACACACCTGCGACGACGGGGTCCGACCGTCGCCGGCCCGCCGGCACAGCCACCACCCTCCTCGCGGTTCTCAGTCGCGGACCGGCACCGTGAACTCCTCGAACACCTCGCCGTCCGGCGTGACGAGTCGCCCCGCGAGTCCGTCGGCCGTCCGCTCCAGTTCGGCGTGTGCGGGCCGGTTCCCCCGCGGCTGGGCGTAGCTGCCGGGGTTGACGAGCGGCACCGCGCCGGAGTCGTCGAACTCGGGGCGGTGACTGTGGCCGAACACGACGAGGTCGGCGTCGCGCTCGCGGCCGAACAGGACGAGGCCGGTCGCGCCGCTGCGACTCCGGTGGCGCACCGCGAGCGTCGCCCCCTCGTAGCCGACCACCCGCTCGTTCGGGAGGCGCTCGCGCAGCGGCGCGTCGTCGTTGTTGCCGGTGACGCCGTACACCGTGTCGTTCACCCGGAGGAGGTTGTCGAGCACCTGCTCCCGGTAGAAGTCGCCGGCGTGGACGACGGTGTCGGCCTCGCGGACGGCCTCCAGCGTGCGTCCGCGGAGGCGGTGCCCGTCGGTGCCGTGCGTGTCGGAGATGAGGACCAGCATGGCCGGAGGGAGGCGCCGACGGCTACTAACGGTTCGGGACGGACGACACGAAGCCGTCGGCTTGATAACAGTCCACCGAGCACACCCGGCAATGGCAGGAGGAAGCAGATCGGTCGTGATCGCGGCGCTCATCGCCAACGGCGCCATCGCGGTGCTGAAGTTCTTCGGCTTCCTGCTGACGGGGTCGCCGTCGATGCTGTCGGAGACGTACCACTCCATCTCCGACACGGGCAACCAGGTGTTCCTCCTGATCGGGATTCGCTACTCAGAGCGGACCGCGAGCCGCGCCCACCCGTTCGGCTTCGGGAAGGCGCAGTTCTTCTACTCGTTCCTCGTCTCGGTCCTCCTGTTCGGCATCGCCGGCTGGGAGTCGCTGAAGCACGGCTACGAGGCGATCATGCACCCCGTCCACGGCGGGGAGCGCGCGGACGTGATCCTCGCGGGGATCAACTTCACCGAGCTCGTTCCGGTCGACCCGTTCTGGATCAACGTCGTCGTCCTGCTGGGCGCGATCCTGTTCGAGATCTACGCGTTCGCGAAGGCGAACACCGAGCTGCAACGCCAGATCGACACGTACGGCTGGTCGGGGCTGCGCGAGGCGTTCTCGAAGACCAGCGACGTGACCACCCTCACCGCCTTCACCGAGGACGCTATCGCGCTGTCGGGCGCCGGCATCGCGCTCGTCGGCATCTCGCTGGCGCGCTACCTCCAGATGCCGATCTTCGACGCCATCGCCTCCGTGGTCATCGGCGGACTCCTCATGTTCTTCGCGGTCGCGCTCGCGTGGGAGAACAAGCGGCTCATCCTCGGCGAGTCGCTGCCGGCGGACGTCGAGACCGAACTCCGGAAGGCGATCAGCGAGCACGACGGCGTCGTCCACATCGACGGCTTCCGCACCGTGTTCGTCGGGCCCGGCGACGTGCTCGTCACCGCCGACGTGAGCTTCGACGGCGACCTCGACACCGCCGACATCGACGCCGACATCAACCGGATCGAGGAACGACTCCAGGGGCTGGACGACCGCGTCCGGATCGTCTACATCGAGCCGGAAGTGTGAGGTGGATCAGGGTCGACGAGAAAGGGCGGATCGGTCGGCTCGACGGGCCGAGCCGGTGTTGAGCAGCCGAATATCTGCTGCCCCTGGGATACGCACCGGTTGATCCCACAGCCGCAGGCGTCGACGCGGGCACAGCCGTTCGACTACGCGCTTCCGGCCATCTTGGCCAGCATGTGATCAATAACCTCGGAGTGTTCGTGTTGCGGACTGAACATGACGATCTCGGAGTCTTCGTCCGCCCGGACTGTGTGGCCGGGCGGCCAGTAGAAGAGGTCGCCGGCAGAGTCGACCTCTTCGGTTCCGTCCGCGAAGCCGACGGTGAGCGTGCCCGCGAGTACGTACCCCCAGTGGGGAGTCTGACAGAGGTCGTCCTCCAGCCCGGCCAACAGCGGGGCGATGTCCGTCCCGCGCTTGAGCGTGAAGTACTCGCCGCTGAGTTCACCGTAGTCGCTCGTGTCGCCGAACCCCGTCTGCTGGCGGGCCACGGCGTTCGGCGTGTCGATCCTGATCGGGATCCCGTCTTTTGCTTGTTTCATCGGTTTCTCCTGGCTGAGAAGCAGAAAAGACCGATCCGCACGTCGAATCCGCGGACCACGATCCCGTACCAGGGGACTCCCGCGTCGGGGTGCGGAAGGGGTCGATGGTACGCTCTGATTTTCAGTCATCTGATATGAAGTGCCGTGCGTGTATATACCTATCCGCCACGTACCCCATCGATTCGGCTCGGATGGTCGGTCCTGTTCGTTCGTTGCCCCCACAGGTGGGTCGAACTCCGTGACGAGTACGCGCTCCGTGGCAACACGACCCCGATGGACCGACGACGACCGGGGAAGTCCACCGTGGCGACGGCTGCGTTCGGGCCGCCGGCTACTCCTCGGCCAGCGCCAGCGACGCCAACAGCGCCTCCAACTGGACCTGCTCGTTGGCGCCCTCAGTGATCCGGAAGTCGGCCTCGCCGATGCGCTCCATCAGCCGCACCGCCTCGCGGTCCGACAGCCCGAACTCCCAGACGGAGCGGTGGAGTTGGTCGATGATGTCGCCGCCGGCCATCCCCGTCTCCGTGAGGAGGGTGTCGAGCGTCGCCCGCGACTTCGAGAAGTCGCCCGCGAGCGCGTCCTCGACCATCGCCTCGATCTCTTCGGGCCGGGCGGTCGCGGTGATCTCGTAGACTGCCTGCTCGTCCACCACTTCGCCGGTCGTCGCGGCCGCCTGCAGTGAGTTGATCGCGCGGCGCATGTCGCCGTTGGCGGCGTACACCAGCGCGTCGAGGCCGTCGTCGGTGATCTCGATATCTTGCTCGGCGGCGATGTCGCGTACCTGCGACTCGACCGCCGCGTCCGACAGCGGCGAGAAGCGGAACACTGCACACCGCGACTGGATCGGGTCGATGATCTTCGAGGAGTAGTTACACGAGAGGATGAAGCGCGTGTTGTCCGAGAACTGCTCCATCGTCCGGCGCAGCGCCGACTGCGCGTCGTCGGTGAGGGAGTCGGCCTCGTCGAGGAAGATGACGCGGTAGTCGTGGCCGCCGAACGACGAGCGCGCGAAGTTCTTGATGCGGTCGCGCACCACGTCGATGCCGCGCTGGTCGGAGGCGTTCAGTTCGAGGAAGTTGGTTCGCCAGTCGTCGCCGTAGATGGTCTTGGCGATGGCGACCGCACAGGTGGTCTTCCCGACGCCCGCGGGGCCCGCGAAGAGGAGGTGCGGGAGGTCGTCCTGCTCGATGTAGCTCTCCAGTCGGGAGACGATCTGCTCGTGCCCGTACACGTCGTCCAGCGTCTGCGGGCGGTACTTCTCGATCCAGACCTCCCGCCCGGGGGACGAGTCGGCGGCCTCGGCGTCGTCGGCCTCGCTCATGGACGGTGGTCGGCGGGCCGGGGGGATAAACGCCCCGAGATTGCGACCCCGCGGTGGAAAGCGGGAAGTCGCCGCGCACTCCACGACTGTGCATGGACGTGACCGCGGAGGTCGTCGGCGAGGGCACCGAGACGCTCGCGCTCGACGACGACGCGACGTACGCCGACGTGTGCCGCGCGGTCGGCTACTCCCCCCACGAGGTGACGGTGCTGGTCGACGGCACGCCGGTCCCCGAGGACGCCCCGGTTGAGGCACCAGAGGTGCAGGTGCTCAGGCTCATCAAGGGCGGATGAGCGACGGCGACGACCGCGGCGCAGACGACGGTCCACGAATCAGACCTGCTCGCGACAGCGAGGCTGACGCGATCAGACACCTCCTCGACGCGGCGATGTTGACCGTGCCCGCGGACCTCGCGGAGCGGGTCGCCGCCAGGGACGCGCTCGTCGCGGTCGACGGCGGCGACGGGGACGACCACGGCGGCGACGGGGACGTCGTCGGGGCGCTCGTCCTCGACGGCAGTCACGTCGAGTCGATAGCGGTTCGCAAGTCGCGCCGGGCCGAGGGCGTCGGTCGCGCACTCGTCGCGGCGGCGGTCGAACGCACGGACGCGCCGCTGACGGCGACGTTCCGACGACAGGTGCGGCCGTTCTACGAGGCGCTCGGGTTCGTGATCGAGGAGTGTAGCGACGACCGTGGGCGGTTCCGCGGTCGACTGACGGACTGATCCGCGAGCCGTCGAGGACCGCTCAGAGTCGCTTGCGCAGCACCGTCGCCGAGTCGGGACACAGCGACGCGACCTGCGGCGTCGAGCGCAGCGCCGCCGGAATCTCTGTGCGGTCGATGCGCTCGTACCCGTGAGCGGCGAAGAACCCCGCGGCGTCGGTCGTGAGCAGGACGAGCACCGCCACGCCGTCGGCGACCGCCCGTCGCTCCAGTTCCGCGACCATCGCGGAGCCGATGCCCTCGCCGCGGCGACCCGGGGAGACCGCGACCGACCGGAGCAGCGCCGCGTCCCCGACCGCTTCGAGGCCGCCGACGGCGACCGGGTCGGGGTCGGTTTGGGGCGGCGACCCGGGGGCGTCGTCCGCGGCGGCGCTCCCGGCCGCGGGCGTCGCGAGCAAGAACTGCGCGGCGCCGTCGCGGACATCGTCGGTCGGCAGGTCGGCCGCAGCGAGCAGGCGCTCGACGCTCGCCACGTCGGCTGCATCGCTCGCCTCGCGGAAGCGGAGTGCCGGCGTCACGGCCTCAGACGAGCGCCTCGACCAGTTCGCGCCCGTCGTCGAGGATGGCCGCGGTGTGCTCTTCGGAACCGGACTCCCCGTACACGCGCATCTTCGGTTCCGTGCCCGAGGGGCGCACGAGCAGCCACGAGCCGTCGGCCAAGAGGAGTTTGAACCCGTCGACGGTCACCACGTCGGCCACCTCCTCGCCGGCGACCTCGTCGGGGATGTGGTCCGCGAGGTCGTCGATGACGCGCGCCTTCTCGCTGTCGGGGCAGTCGACGCTCACCTTGTCGGCGACGATGCGACCGTGCTCGGCGGTGAGGCGGTCGACGCGCTCGTCGTACGACTCCTCCGCCGCGGCGGTCGCGGCGAGCAGCGCCATCAACACGCCGTCTTTCTCGCGGATGTGGCCGCGCACGGAGAAGCCGCCGGACTCCTCGCCGCCCATCAGCGCGTCGTGCTCGCCCATCGCCTGGGCGACCCACTTGAAGCCGACCGCGGTCTCGAACACCTCCTCGCCGTGCGCCTCGGCGATGCGGTCGATGAGGAAGGTGGTCGAGACGGTGCGGATGGCGGGGCCGGAGTCGCTCTGGAGGAGGTGGTCGTACGTCGCCGCGAAGAAGAGGTTCTCGTCGAGGTGACCCCGCTCGGGCGTGACGACCGCGAGGCGGTCGGCGTCGCCGTCGTTCGCGATGCCCAGATCCGCGTCCCCGTGGCCGACGTGCTCGGCGAGCGTCTCCAGGTTCTCCGCGGACGGCTCTGGGGCGCTCCCGCCGAACTCGGCGTCGCGCTCACAGCGCAGTCGGATCACGTCCGCGCCGGCGGCCTCCAAGAGCGCGTCGGTGACGCCGCGCCCGCTCCCGTGCATGGCGTCGTACGCGACCGTCAACCCCGAGAGGTCGAGCGCGCTGTCGTCGGCGACGAGGGCGCGTGCGTGCTCGGCGTGGGGCGTCACGAGGTCCGCCCGTCGGATCTCTCCGGGGTCGGCGGCGTCGAGTGCGGGTTCGCGGAGGTTGGCGACGATCCGTTCGGTCACCTCGGGGAGCGCGGGGGCGCCGTCGTCGGGGATGAACTTCACGCCGTTGTACTCCGGCGGGTTGTGCGAGGCCGTCACCATCAGCGCGCCCGCGGCGTCGCGGTCGACGACGGCGTAGGCCGCACACGGCGTCGGGCAGTCCCGCTCGGGGAGCACCGCGTCGAAGCCGTTGCCGGCGAGCACCTCGGCGAGCGACTCGGCGAACCCCTCGGAGGTCGGGCGGGCGTCGTAGCCGACGATCACGGGGCCGTCGTGCCCCTGTTCGGCGAGCGTGTCGGCGACCGCCTGCCCGACGATGCGGACCCGTCGGTCGGTGAACGTGTCGAGGGTGGCGCGCCACCCGTCCGTTCCGAAGGAGATCTCGTCCATGGGTACGGCGTCGGCCGGGGCGGTCAAAAACCCGGGTGCCCACGTCGTGTCAGCGGCGAACGCCGACGCACGCGGAGCCGACGGCCTTTTCCTCGCGCTCGGGAAGTGACCCCCATGTCGGAGACGCCCACCGTCGTCGCCGTGAACGGTTCGCGGCGCGACGGGAGCTACGGCCGTGCCACCCTGCAGTACGCCCTCGACGCCGCCGCCGAGTACGGCGCCGAACCGGACTTCATCGATCTGGGCGATCCGGATCTCGACATTCCGCTGTACCACCCCGACGTCGACGAGGCGGACGCCGGCGACGTGCCGGACCTGCTCGCGCGGATGCGCCGCGCCGACGGGGTGCTGCTGTGCTCGCCGGTGTACCACGGCTCGTACTCCTCGACGTTCCGGTCGTTCCACGACTGGTGCAGTTTCGACGAGTACGAGGACACCATCGTCGGCCTGTTCGCCGTCGCCGGCGGCGGCACGTACGGGGAGACGCTCGAACACATGCGGGCGACGATCCGCGGCGTCCACGGCTGGGTCGCCCCGCTCCAGGTCGGCGTCCGCGGCGCTCGCAACAAGTTCGAGCCGTGGGCGGACGGCGAACGGCCGCCGGAGGGCGCCATCGGCGCGGAGTCGCGCTACGAGTTCGTCGACGACTCGCTGCGCGAGCGCACCGAGAAACTGGGGCGGCGGGTCGCCCACTACGCGGGACACAAAGACGCGTTCCTCGACGTGCCGGAGTAGCCGGCACCCTCACTCGACCAGCGACTCCTTCTGACGACGCGAGAGCTGTTTCACCGCGTACTCTCGACTCATCGCCGCCGACTTCGACCCGAACGCCTCGACGTGCGCCAACTCCACCGGGGTTCGACCGCGAGTGTACTTCGCCCCGTCGCCGGCGTCGTGTTCGGCGACGCGCCGCGCCACGTCGGTGGTATAGCCGGTGTACAGCGAGCCGTCGGCACACTCGACGACGTACACGTAGTGGTCGGCCGCCGGGACCACGACGCCGTCGACACGCTCTGCGTGGGGGTCGGCGTCATCGGCGTCGGCACCAGCGGTAGCGCCGTCACGGTCGCCGGGTCGGGCGGCGTGGTCGTCGTGCACGGCTGACGGGAACGGTCGAGTCCAGATAAACGGTGGCGGTGCGGCGCGGTGCCGCGTGTACCGTGGTCCCCCCGGGGGAGTGGGTACGGGTTGGGGTGGTGGCCGTCGCGCGCGGTGGGGTGGTCACAGAGCGGTTCAGTCGTCGGCGCGGGTCCGCTCTCGTGCCGCTTCCGCGATGCCCGCGTTCGCAGAGCAGGACGGGCACGCGTTCAGATTCCCGTGTTCGTCGCTGAACACGCGAGCGAAGCGGTCGGATACGTGCGACCCGCAGTGGTCGCAGCGTGGCATGTGGTCGACCGGCATCCACCGCTGCCGGTGTGAGCACTAGGGGATACGATCACATATACCCTTTCACGGCTGTATTCGGCCGTCTCGCAGACAGAACCCGACTCAGCGGTCGCCGGCCGTCGACCGACCATCGACCCCGCGGGCGATCAGCGCGGCCTGCGTCCCCGCGACGAACCCCGCGTCCACGTTCACCACCGAGAGGACGGTGCACGACTGGAGCAGGGCCAACAGCGCGGCGACACCGTCGCCACCGACGCCGTAGCCCGTGGAGGTGGGCAGTCCGATCACCGGGGCGTCGACGAGGCCCGCCACGAGCGTCGGGAGCGTCGCCTCACGTCCCGCGGCGGCGACGAGCACGTCCGCGTTCCGGAGCGTCTCCACCTCGTCGAGCACGCGCGTGACGTTGGCGACGCCGACGTCCTCGACCGTCTCGACGCGTGGGCCCGCCTCCCCGGCGACGACGGCGGCTTCGCGCGCCGCGTGCGCGTCAGCGGTTCCCCCGGAGACGACGACCACGTCCGCGTCGACCGCCGGCAGTTCGTAGTCGGCGGCGTGGACGACGACCGTCCGCGCGCGGGCGTCGCGCTCGACGGTCGCCGTCGGGTGTTCCTTGTCGAGGTACGAGCGGACCTGTTCGGCGGTGTCGTCGTCCGCGCGAGTGACGAGCGCGTGCCCCGTCGACTCGACGGCGGCGTCGGCCATCGCGGCCACCTCCGCGGGCGTCTTCCCCTCGGCCAGGATTCCCTCGGGGATACCGCGGCGGTCCTCGCGGGCCGCGTCGAACCGACCAGCCTCCGTCGTCGCGTACCCGCGGAGCCGTGCCTCCGCCTGTGCGGGCGTGAGGTCGCCGGCCGCGAGCGCGTCCAGAATCTCGCGCATGCCTCCCGTACGACGCGCGACTGACTCGAAGGCTCCGACCGACACGAGTATATAAATGTACGGTCGTAAACCCCCGCGAACGGGCGCGAGGGGCCTTCCCTGTGGGTAAACTTGGGAACGTTTATAAGGAGCCGTCGGGAAAACCCGGTTGCATGGCAGACCTCATCGTCAAGGCAGCCGTCAAGGAGTACCTCGAGGAGAAGAACGTCGCGTCTGACTTCTACGACGCGCTCGACGAGGAAGTCGCGGAGCTGCTCGAGGACGCGGCCCGCCGCGCCGAGGAGAACGACCGCAAGACGGTCCAGCCGCGCGACCTGTAAACTCGGTCCAACCTTCCTCCACTTATTTCGCCACCCGCGTAGCGACGGCGTCGTCGCTCGCTACGGCGTCCGCGTCGTCACGTCGCCGTCGGCGTCGCCCACGTACACCGCGTCCGCCAGTCCGACGAACAGACCGTGCTCCACGACGCCCGCGACGCCCGAGAGGTCGCGCGCCAGCGCCGCCGGGTCGTCGACGCCGCCGAACTCGCAGTCGAGCACGAGGTTGCCGTTGTCGGTGACGACCGGGCCGTCCTTGCGCTCGGCGTCGCGAAGCGTCGGCTCGCCCCCGGCGTCGACGACCGCGCGCTCGACGCGGGCGAGTGCGTCGGGCAGCACCTCGACGGGCACCGGGTAGTCGAGCGACGCCGACAGCTTCGAGTCGTCGGCGACGACGAGGAAGCGATCGGCCGCCGAGGCGACCACCTTCTCGCGGGCGTGGGCGGCCCCGCCGCCCTTGACGAGCGCGTTCGCGTCCGTTGCGACCTGGTCGGCGCCGTCGATGGCCACGTCCACGCGCGCCACGTCCGACAGCGGGAGGAGCGGGACGCCCACCTCCTTCGCGAGTGCCCGCGACTGGTACGACGTGGCGACGCCCTCGATAGCGAGGCCGTCGGCGACGCGCTCGCCCAGCGTCCGGATGGCGTGGGCAGCCGTCGACCCGGTGCCGAGGCCGACGCGGTCGCCGTCGGCCACCTCGGCGGCGGCTGCCTCGCCCGCCGCGCGCTTCGCCGTCTCGCTCCCCGCGGTGTTCTTCATGCGCGGTGATGCCGGCGCGGCGCGCAAAACGCTTGCCCGTCGCTCGGCGGGGCAGCCGAGCGTTCGTCGACGGCGACGGGTGCTCGTCGATCCAGCCACACCACCCGGCCTCCGTCGGGCGAAGACGGTATTACACCCGACGCCGACCGTCCGGTATGCACATCGAGTTCGACCGTGACACCTGCGTCGGCATGTACCAGTGCGTCGCCGAGTGGGACGCCTTCGAGAAGGACATGGACGCCGGCAAGGCGACGCTCGTCGGCGGGGAGGAGGTCGAGGAGGACACCTTCTCGCTGGAGGTGCCCGAGGGTGAGGAGTTGGACGCGAAGTTCGCCGCCCGGACCTGCCCGGTCGACGCGATCCGACTGTACGACGACGACGGCGAACAGCTCATCTGAGGGCGACGCCGCGGCGGAGTCGCTCGCGCGTCACTCCGCGGTCCGCGCCGGCGCGAGATCCGAGTCGTCCAGCCGACCCACGCCGCGGACGAGGACGACGCCGAACCCGACCGTCGCCGCGAGGTCGAGGGCGGCGAACGCTGCGGTCTCGACCGACAGCGGGACGATTCCGTAGCCGCTCTGGGTCCCCAGGAGCCACACGACCGGGTACAGCGCCCACACCGCCACCACGAGGGTGCGCAGGCGACCGAACAACTCCGCGCGGGCGTCGGACTGCTCGTCTGCTCGTTGCGAGAGCGCCCCGAGCAGGACGTACAGCAGGGCGACCAGCGCGCCCGTGGAGATGGCCCACCACGAGAGGCGGGCGACCTGTCCCTCGCGCGCCAGCGCGCCGACGAGCCCCGCCACGAACACGAACGCGTCGAGGCCGAGCAGCGTCGCGAGGGCGTTGCGGTCGGCGCCGGCGAGCAGCGCCATCGCCGTCAGGATCAGCGGTGTGACGACTAGCCAGCCGACGTAGCGGGCCCAGTAGACGTCGAGCGTCCCGACGGTCTGGACCGGCACCTCGATCAGGCCGAACCCGGTGGCCATCGAGAAGTACGTCGCCGCCGCGGTTGCCGTGCCGAAGATCGTGACGACGTAGTACTGCTGTCGCGCGGAGTCGCTCACGGACCAGCCCCGTGCGACGAGATACAGCGTCCCGAGCGCCATCCCGACGGTCGCTAGCCACAGGCTCCCCGCTTCGAGCCCCGGTGTTGGTGTCGCCATCCCGGTCGGCCGTGAGCCGGGGGCGGGCTTATATGCTCGCCTGACCCGGGATGTCGCGCCGATCGGACCTGGCCCCGTCCCCGACGCGAACGCGTTCGGCCGCGCGAGGCCGTCGTCGTCGAGCGCGTCCGTCCAGTCCCCCCACGCTTATCGCCGTCGCCGCCCGGGACGCTGTATGGCTCCGGATCTCCGCCGTCGGTCGTCGGCCCACCTCGACGGGGGAGCGCGGTGACGCTCACCTACCTCGGCTTCCACGTGCTGTTCGTCCTGCCGGTCGTGGCGCTGCTATTGTGGCGCCGTCCGGCGCTCCCGCGGCGTCGCCTGCGCGTCGCTCGCGCGGGTCTCGTGTTGATGGGGACGGTCGCGTTCGCGTACACGACGCCGTGGGACAACGCCCTCATCGAGCGCGGCGTGTGGTTCTACGGCGACGGGCGAGTCGCCGCGCGCGTGTGGCTCGCGCCCGTCGGCGAGTACCTGTTCTTCGTTCTCCAGACCGTCATCGTCGGCCTGTGGCTCTACCGGGTCGACTTCGACCCCACGCCCACCGCCGGCGACACGGCCCGCCTCCCACGAGCGGTCGGCGCCGCCGCGCTCCTCGTGCTCGGTGCCGCAGGCGGGTGGTTCGTCGTCGCCGGCCCCGAACGGCTCTTCTACCTCGGCGCGATCCTCGCGTGGGCCTGCCCGGTGATAGCGCTCCAGTGGGCCGTCGGCGGGGCGTTCCTGCTCCGACGGCCGCGCCCGTGGCTCCTCGGCATCGCCGTCCCGTCGCTGTACCTGTGGGCGGTCGACCGCGTCGCCATCGGCGTGGGCGTGTGGACCATCGCCGACGCCACCTCGACGGGCGTGACGCTGTTCGGCCTCCCGGTCGAGGAGGCCGTCTTCTTCGTCGTGACGTGTACGCTCGTGGTGTACGGGCTGATCCTGCTCGAGTGGGTCGTCGTGCGGTTCACGGGGACGAGCGAGGATGGAACGGTCGACGATCGCACGGACATCGCGGCGGACGACTGATGGCCGTCGCCGAGTCGCTCCCAGGGTCGCTGCGCGCGGCACTCGACCGGTGGGGGATCCGCGCGTCGTGGGTCGCGCTCGCGGTCACACTCCCGTTCGGCCTGCTCGCACCGACGCTGTCGCCGGCGCTTCGGTACGCGCCGTTCCTCGCGTCGGTACTGGTGTTCGGCCTCCCGCACGGCGCCGTCGACCACCTCGTGCCCGACCGCCTCGCCGGTACGGGACTGGTCCAGTCGGTCGCCGTCGTCGTCGCCGTCTACGCCGTCCTCGGCGTCGGCTACGGACTGTGGTGGGCCCTCGCGCCGGTGTCGGCGTTCGTGGCGTTCATCGCGATCACCCTCTTCCACTGGGGGCAAGGCGACGTGTACGCCCTGCTCGTGCTCGCGGGCGCGGAGCACCTCCCCTCGCGCGTCGAGCGGGGACTCGCGCTGGTCGTCCGCGGCGGCCTCCCGATGCTCGTCCCCCTCGTCGGCCACCCCACTGAGTACCGCCGCGTCGCCGGCGCGCTCGTCGGCCTGTTCGCCGGCGGGGTCGGCGCGCTCGACCCGGTGTTCACGCCGGCGGCACGGGTCGCGGTCGCGGTCGGCTTCGGCGCGCTCACACTCCTCGCGCTTGTGGTCGGGGGGGACCGCGTCCGCCGCGACGACGCCGCACGGCGGCCGTGGCTCGTCGACGCCGGCGAGACGCTCGGCCTGTGGGCGTACTTCCTGCTGGTGCCGCCGGTCGTCGGGATCGGGCTGTACTTCTGTTTCTGGCACGCGACGCGCCACATCGCGCGACTCGAACTGCTCGACCCGGGGGCGCGTGAGACGCTCGCCGCGGGCGACCTCCCGGGGACGCTCCGGCGGTTCGCCCGCGACGCCGCGCCCGCGACCGCCGGGGGCCTCCTCGTCGTCGCGGGCGTGTGGGCGCTCGCGCCGCGGCCCACCGCGGGGCCGGAGGGGCTGCTCGCCGTGTACCTCGTCGCCATCGCGGTCATGACCCTGCCGCACGTCGCCGTCGTGACGTGGATGGATCTGCGACAGGGTGTGTGGTGAACACCGGGAGGAGAACGCCCGCGCCGGATCCGACTCGCCGGGATTCGGGGCGAACCGTTATGTGAGCGTCCGAAGTTCTCCCACGTGATGTCCGAATCAGGGCGCTGTCACATCGGCGAGTGGGCCGCGCTCCTCGACGAGTCGGTCCCGGCGGACGCCTGCGAGGAGCGGCAGTTCGAGTTCCGGCCAGCCGAAGCCGTCTGATCGGGGGTACCGGCGGGCGTACCCGCCCGCTTCACTTCCACCGCGGTTCGCGAAGGTTTACCCCCGATGAGGCGATAGGATCGGCAATGGCCGAGGCCGCCGAGACGGGCGCGTACGTCGAGCACCCCCTGCTGGTGCCGGAGTTCATCGAGGACCGCCGCTACCAGACGGAGTTGGCGGCGACCGCCCGCGGCGGCCACACGCTCGTGTGTCTCCCGACTGGCCTCGGGAAGACCACGGTCTCGCTGCTCGTCACCGCCCACCGCCTGTACGAGGTCGGTGGCAAGTCGCTGTTCCTCGCGCCGACGAAGCCGCTCGTGCAGCAGCACGCCGACTTCTACCGCGAGGCGCTGGACGTCGCCGACGAGGAGATCGTCGTGTTCACCGGCGAGGTACGCCCCGACGACCGCGCCGAGTTGTGGGAGTCGGCGAGCATCGTCATCGCGACGCCGCAGGTCGTCGAGAACGACCTCGTCGGCAACCGCATCTCGCTGTCGGACGTCACCCACCTCACCTTCGACGAGTGTCACCGCGCGAGCGGCGACTACGCGTACGTGTACATCGCCGAGCGCTACCACGCCGACGCCGACGACCCGCTCGTGACGGGGATGTCGGCGTCGCCCGGGGGCGACCGCGAGGAGATCACCGAGGTGTGTGAGAACCTCGGGATCGAGCGCGTCGAGGTGATGACTGAGGAGGACGCCGACGTGGCGGAGTACACCCACGACACCGACGTGCAGTGGGAGCGGATCGACCTGCCGGAGCCGATCGTCGAGATCCGCGACGCGCTCAACGAGGTGATCACCGACCGGTTAGAGATGCTGAAGTCGCTCGGCGTGTCGCGCACGACCCAGCCGGACGTGTCCCAGAAGGACCTCAACCGGATGCGCGGGGAGCTCCAGCGGATGATGGACGGCGGCGACTCGGACGCGTACAAGGGGATGTCCGTCCACGCGGAGGTGATGAAGCTCCGGCGGGCGGTCGAACTCGTCGAGACCCAGAGTGTCGAGGCGCTGCGCCGCTACTTCGAACGCCAGCGCAACGCCGCGCGCTCGTCGGGCGCCTCGAAGGCGAGTCAGCGGCTCGTCTCCGAGCCGAAAGTGAGAGAGGCGATGCGGAAGGCAGAGAACTTCGACGACCTCCACCCGAAGTTCCGCCGGACCAGAGTCCTGCTCGCACAGACGCTCGGCATCGGCGGCGGCGAGCGCGTCATCGTGTTCACCGAGTCGCGCGACACCGCCGAGGCGCTGACCGAGTTCCTCTCCACCTCCTTCGACACCCGGCGGTTCGTCGGGCAGAACGACACGGAAGGGTCCGACGGCATGACCCAGACGCAACAGCAGGAGACGCTCGACGCGTTCCGCGCCGGCGAGTTCGAGGTGCTCGTTTCCACCAGCGTCGCCGAAGAGGGACTCGACGTGCCGGAAGTCGACCTCGTCCTGTTCTTCGAGCCGGTTCCCACGGCGATCCGTTCCATCCAGCGGAAGGGCCGGACCGGTCGGCAAGACGAGGGCGCCGTCGTCGTCCTGCTCGCCAACGACACCCGCGACGAGGCGTACTTCTGGATCTCCCGGCGCCGCGAGAAGGAGATGGAAGAGGAGTTGCGGAAACTGAAGGGCGTCGCCGACGAGATCGCTGGCGAGTTGGACGACGACCAAGCCGGACTCACCGACTTCGAGAGCGAGGGCGAGGGAAGCGAACCCTCGGAGCGAACGGAGAGCGAAGCGACCCGTGAGCAGTCGACCGCCGACGCCGCGAACGCCTCGGCCGAGTCGACGGCGACCGACGCGAGTGACAGTCAGCCGGGGCTCACCGACTTCGAGTCTGATGCCCGCGACGGTGAGGCCACCGACGACGAGGCCACCGACGACGAGGTGGACGCGGACGAACGAGACGAGACGAGCGCGGCCGACGACGACGACGGCGTCGTCGCGACCGCGGGCACCGACGACGCAGACGGCGTCGAGATCGTCGTCGACCAGCGCGAGTTGGAGTCGACCATCGCGCGCGACCTCTCCACCCGAGACGGGATCACGACGCGACTGGAGACGCTGGCAGTCGGCGACTACGTGCTGTCGGACCGCGTCGCCGTCGAGCGCAAGTCAGTCGCCGACTTCCTCGACACGCTCGTGGGCGGCGACCGCTCGATGTTCGAGCAGGTGAAAGACACCGCCCGCGCGTACGCCCGGCCGGTCGTCATCGTCGAGGGGGAGGACCTGTACGGCGAGCGCAACGTCCACCCGAACGCGATCCGCGGCGCGCTGTCGTCGCTCGCCATCGACTTCGACGCCAGCGTCCTGCGCACGGAGAACGAGAAGGACACCGCCGACCTGCTGGAGGTGATCGCTCGCCGCGAACAGGAGACGAACGATCGCGAGGTGTCGGCCCACGGCGAGAAGGGCGCGAAGACGCTCGCCGAACAGCAGGAGTACGTCGTCTCGTCCATCGCCGACATCGGCCCGGTCACCTCGCGCGCGCTGCTGGACCACTTCGGGAGCGTCGAGGGCGTGATGACCGCCCGCGAGGAGGACTTGCTGGCGGTGTCGGGCGTCGGGCAGGTGACCGCCGACCGGATCCGGGAGGTCGTCGGGAGCGAGTACGCCGCCGCCCGCGCGAGCGACGAGGATGGTGACGACGAGGAAGCGACCGAAGACGAGGAGTGAAGCGGGTCAGTCGGCGGTCGCGTCCGTCACGGGACGACGGTGACGGGCACCGTCGTGTTGCGCACGACGCCCTCCGCGGCTGATCCGAGGATGGTCCGTTCGACCATCCCGACGCCGTGGTGACCCATGAACACGTGGTCGTACCCCTCGCGCTCGACCAGCGCGAGCAGTTCCTTCGCGACCTCGCGGTCGGTCGGGACACCCATCTCGATCACGTCGAGCGACACGTCAGCCTCGGCGTCGAGTTCGGCCAGCGTCGCCTCGGCGCGTTCGAGCACGTCGTCGGTGGCGCTCGTCTCGCCGTCCGAGACGTGGACGACGTCGACCGTCGCGTCGAACGCCTCCGCGTAGGCGACGGCACGCCGGAGCGCCCGGTCGCTGTTGTCCGACCCGTCGACTGCGACGAGGACTTCCATACCGGATCGGCGCACGACGAGAGAATAAAACCGTAGGTCGGGAGACACCTCGGGCGGTGATCGGTCGGCGCGTCAGCGCCGCAGCGCCGCGAGCGCCTCGGCGGCTTCGCGGGCCGCTTCGAGGTGGGCGGCGGCGGTCCGCGGGTCCGTCGCCTCCGCACCGGCGTCCGCGTGGCGACCGAGCGCGCGAACGAGCGAGTCCCGCGCCGCCGCGAGGCCGTCGCCGGCCCCGGTCGCGGCGTCGGGGGCGCCCGTTGGGTCGCCGGCGGTCGTCGCCGCTGGCGCCGCGGGGGCGGTGCCGTTGGGTGCGGACCCACCGGGTGCGGCGTCGACGGGGGCCCGCGTGCCCGTCGGCGCGCCGTCGGGCACGTCCTCGCCGTCGGACGGCGAGACGGGCGGGGCAGCCGACGCACCCGACGCGGACGTCTGCTGGCCGGCGTCGGAACCCGCCGCACCGGCGTCGCCGGTCGCGGCGTCCGCACTTGCGGCGTCCGCACTCGCCGAAGCGCCGGAGCCGCCGCCGTCGCACTGCGGGCAGAACTCCCGCCCGTTCTGGCGGAAGATGGGCGACCCGCAGGCGTCACAGTGGCTGTTGGTCATCGTCGCGCCCTTCAACAGGAGTTCGCTCATCCGCCGCGTCGACTCCCGTTTCCGGTCGTCGCGGGCGAACTTCTCGCGGAGTTTCTCGCGCTCCGCCTCCTTGTCGAACCCGGAGTCGTCTCCGGCGGCTACGTCGTCGCTCATGTGCGTGGGATGAACCGGGGCGGCGAAAAAGTCAGCGGCACCGCGAATCGCTTCACTTCCACCCCGCCACCCGTAGCTTCAAACCCGACGAGGCGGAAGTACGCCCGTGTCGACGACGGACGGCCACCTGCGCTTCTTCCCGTACGAAGAGCCGTACCCGAACCAGCGCGACGCGATGGACCGCGTCGCCAACTCGCTCGAACGCGGGCAGGACGTGCTGTTCGAGGGAGCACCCGGGACGGGCAAGACGCTCTCGGCGCTCGTTCCCGCCTTAGAGCACGCCCGCGAGCACGACCGGACCGTCGTCATCACCACGAACGTCCACCAACAGATGCGGCAGTTCGTGGAGGACGCCCGCGCCATCAACGAGGCCGAGCCCATCCGCGCGTCGGTGTTCAAAGGGAAGGCGTCGATGTGCCACATCGACGTCGACTACCAGGAGTGTCAGACGCTCCGGGACACCACGCGCTCGCTCGTCGACGACGAGGCCGACAAAGAGCAGTTGGAGGAGCGCCTCGACGACCTCACCGACGAGATGCGCGACGGGTCGGGCGGCGACGCCGGCAGCGCCGCCGAGGCCCGGCAGGCCGTCCAAGAGGAGTTAGAACGGATCGACGAGGAGGCCGACGAGGAGTCGGCCAACACCTGCGACTACTACTACAACAACCTCACCGGCGACACCGGGGAGTTCTTCTCGTGGCTGTTCGCTGACGTGCGCACGCCCGAGGAGGTGTACGAGTACGCCGGCAGTCGCGGCTTCTGCGGCTACGAACTGCTGAAGGAGGGGATGGAGGACGTGGAGTTGGTCGTCTGCAACTACCACCACCTGCTCGACCCGATGATCCGCGAGCAGTTCTTCCGGTGGCTCGACCGCGACCCGCAGGACGTCATCACCGTGTTCGACGAGGCGCACAACATCGAGGACGCCGCCCGCGACCACGCCTCGAAGACGCTCACCGAGAACACCCTCGACGCCGCGCTCGACGAACTGAAGGAGTCCGACGACTCCCGCGCCGAACCCGCCGAGAACGTGCTCCGGGCGTTCACCGATGCGCTGCGGGACACCTACGACGAGCAACTCGGCTTCGGTGCCCGTGAGTCCGTCGGCGAGAACTGGGACGACGTGTCCATCGCCAACGAGGACCGTCGCGACGACCTCACGCTCGCGTTCCTCGACCGCTACGAGGGGCGCGGCATCCGCGCGGAGTGCGACCTCGCGCTCCAACTCGGTAAGCGCCTCGACGAGGAGTACGAGGAGGCGTACCGCGACGGCGAGACGACGACGCGCCGGGAGTGCCAGACCCTGCAAGCCGCGGCGTTCGTCTCCGCGTGGATGGACGGCGGCGGCGAGTTGGGGCAACACCCGGTCGTCTCCGTGCGTCGCGACGCCGGCACCGACGAGGTGTACGGCCGCGCGGAGTTGTACACCTGCATCCCCCGCGAGGTGACCGAGGACCTGTTCGACGAGGTGTACGCGAGCGTCCTCATGTCCGCGACCCTCCGCCCGTTCGACGTGACGAAGGACGTGCTCGGGCTGTCGGACCCCGCGACGCTCGCGTACGGCATGGAGTACCCCGAGGCGAACCGCCGGACGTACTCGGTGGCGACGCCGGCGCTGTTCGCCTCCGAGCGCGACGACCCCGCGACACAGGAGACCATCGCCGCGACGCTGTCGGACGTCGTCCGGTTCACACCCGGCAACAGCCTGCTGTTCTTCCCGTCGTACGCGGAGGCCGAGCGCTATCACGAACTCCTCTCTGGCGACCCGAATCTCGGCACGCTGCTGCTCGACGGCTCCGAACCGGACACCGAGCAACTCCGCAAGCGGCTCGTCGGCAGCGACGACGCCACTCTGTTCACGTCGCTGTGGGGGACGCTCGCGGAGGGCGTGAGCTTCGACGGCGACGACGCCCGTACGGTCGCCGTCGTCGGTGTCCCGTACCCGCACCTCTCCGAGCGGATGGAGGCAGTGCAGGATGCGTACGACCGCGCGTTCGCCGACCGGTCGCGCGACGCCGGGTGGGAGTACGCCGTCGAGATTCCGACCATCCGCAAGACCCGGCAGGCGCTCGGCCGGGTGATCCGCGCACCCGACGACTTCGGCGTGCGGGCGCTGCTGGACAAGCGCTACACCTCGGCGGACATGGGGAAGTACTCCGTGCGCGACGCGTTCCCGCAGGAGGAGCGCGAGGAACTGATCGACATCGGCCCGGAGAAACTGAAGTTCGCGATGCTGAACTTCTACACCGACCACGACGCGTACGACGGGCCGCCGCCACAGCCGTAGCCGGAGCCGGTCGAGGTGGACGGACGCCGACTGGGGCCCGTCGCTACAGTCGCCCCCGCACGGCTCGACCCGTCCGCCCGAGCGCGTACCCGACACCCGCGACGACGACGCCGGCGACGACGAAGTACAGCACCACACCCCACAGCGGCGCGTCCCCCGTGGGGGGCGTACGTCCGAGCGACCGCGTGACGCCGCGTGCGACGACGGCGGCGACCGCCCACACCGACCCCGGAACGGCGCCGAGCGCGACTGCGATAGCCGGACCACGACCGCGCATGCCGCGAGTCGCTGCTGGGAGCGCGGGTGCGACCAACGCCACCGGAATCACCGCGTAGTACGCGGGGGCGAGCCACGACGCCCCACGGAACGGAACCGACGCAAGTGTGAGCGTGGCGAGTGCGAACACGGCCGCCCCGAAGACGACAATCGACGCTCGCCACAGCCAGTACTGACCGTCACCGTCAGGCCGTCCACCGACTCGTGACACGACGCTCACGCAGCCTCACCACCGGACCCACGTCGCCCCCACACGAGCAGTCCTGCCCGCCCGACGGCGAACCCGGCGAGTGCGCTCACGACGCCGATGACGAGGGCCGTCCCCGCAATGGCCCACAGCGGCGAGTCGGGTATCGCCGCCGGGATCGACAACACCGCCTGTACCGCGTCACCGACGACGATCGCGAGCGCCCAAACGAGCGCCGGAACCGTCCCGAGTGCGATCGCTTGCAACAGGCCGCCGTCGAGGACGGCGCAGATGGCCCCCAGCACGGGTGGTGCGTAGAACAACACGGCGCGAAGCAGAATATCGTACAGCGGTTCGACGGCCGTGTTGTGGTCGAGTGCGGCGACGGCGACCGTGACGGCGGCGAGGGCGGCGACGAGACTCCCCTCGACGGCGACGAGCGGTCGCCAGTAGCGAGGCCGAGCGTCGAACGAGACGAGTCGATGGAGGGGGTCGCGGGCTGAGGAGGGCACAGACGGTGCTACTCGCCAACCTATCAATAACCTGTCTACGAGGACCACTACTTCCGCACGATCGCCGCGGGCAACTACTCCAGCATCTCCACCAGCAGCCCCTTCTGCGCGTGCATCCGGTTCTCAGCCTGCTCCCACACGAGCGAGCGGTCCGACTCCAGGACCGCCTCGGTCACCTCCTCGCCGCGGTGGGCGGGCAGACAGTGCATGAACGCGGCGTCGGTGTCGGCGAGCAACTCCTCGTTCACCTGGTAGCCGTCGAAGTCTGGCAGTTTCACCTCGCGGCGGTCCTCCTCGCCCATGCTCACCCAGACGTCCGTGTAGACGACGTCCGCGTCGGCGACGGCCTCCTCGGGCGTGTCGGCGACCGTCGGTTCGGTGCCCAACTCCGCACAGCGGTCGTACACGTCGTCGCCGAGGCCGTAGCCGTCTGGCGTGGCGACGGTGAGGTCGAGGCCCGCGAGGGCGGCGCCGACGGCGAACGAGCGCCCGACGTTGTTGCCGTCGCCGACCCACGCGGCCTGCACCTCCGAGAGGTCGCCTACCTCCTCGTGGATGGTGAGCAGGTCCGCGAGCGTCTGGCACGGGTGGGCGTCGTCGGTGAGCCCGTTGATCACGGGCACGTCGGCGTACTCCGCGAGGATCTGGGCGTTCTCGTGGGCAAACGTGCGCACCATGATGGCGTCGGCGTAGCCCGCGAGCGCGCGGGCGGTGTCGCGCAGGGGTTCGCCGTGGCCCAGTTGGATCGCGTCGGGGCCGAGGAACATCGCGTGGCCGCCGAGTTGGGTCATCCCCGTCTCGAAACTCGCGCGCGTCCTGGTCGACGGCTTCTCGAACAGCATCGCGAGGGTCGTCCGCGGCAACTGCGTGAGGTCCTTGCCCGCCTTCAGGTCGGAGGCGCGCGCGAGGACCGTCGCGAGTTGGTCGGCGCTCAAGTCGTCGATGTCGAGGAAGTCGCTCGGGAACGAGTCGCCGTCGTCGGTCGGTGTCGAGGTCGTGTTGGTGCTCATGCGTCGGGGTCTGTGTGTCGTGGGTGGTCGGTGCGGTCGGTGCGGGCGGTGTCGTGTGGTCGTGTGAGCGAGCGGGAGAACGGGGCGGGCGACGGTCGGTGCCGCCGAGGCCGCCGTGGGGTAGGTTACTCGTCGGTCAATCGTCGACCGGCGTCGACGAGCACGTCGACCGCGCGGTCGAACTCCTTGAGGGGGAGTCGTTCGTCGGGCGCGTGGTCCAGCGAGGAGTCGCCGGGACCGTACGTCGCCATCGGCACGTCCCACGCGCCGGCGAAGATGTTCACGTCGGCGGTGCCGGTCTTGCGGAGCAGGCGCGGTTCGCCGCCCGTCCGGCGGATACCGCCGCGGATGGCCGTCGCCACGGGGTCGCGGGGGCTCCCCATCGCCGGTTGGATCGAGTCGTTCCAGTGGACCGTCCCCGCCTCCAACTCCGCGTCGGCGCGTTCGCGCACGTCCTCCGGCGTCAGCGACGGCGGCACGCGGAACTGCACGTCCATCGTCGCCTCCATCGAGAGGCCGTCCTCGGAGAGGCCGCCGTCGACCGAGACGGGCTTGGTCGTCACCTGCTCGAAGACGGGTTCGTAGTCGTCGTGCGGGAACGCCTCCTCGACGCGCTGCCACCAGTGCATCGCGTGTTCGACGGCGTTGGCGTCGGGCCGTGAGGTGTGCCCCGACTCGCTCGTCGCGACGTACGTCCCCGACAGCAGTCCCCGGTAGCCGAGCGTCACGGCGTCCCAGCCTGACGGCTCGCCGTTGATCACCGCGCCGGGCGCCTCGCGCGTCTCGACGAGGTGGCGCGCGCCGCGGGAGTCGGTCTCCTCGCGGACGACGCCGACGAACGAGACGCCCGTCTCGACGGCCGCGACGGCCATCGCGGCGAGCGATCCCGTCGCGTCGACGCTGCCGCGACCCCACAGCACGGGGCCGTCGGCGTCCAGTTCCTCGTCGCCGTCGGCGATGTCCACCGGCACGTCGCCGGGGACGGTGTCGACGTGGGAGGTGAGCAGGACCGCGTCGTCGCCGGGCGCGTGGACGTTGCCGACCTCGTCGGTGTACGCCTCGCGGCCGTGCGACTCGAAGTACTCGACGAGCACCGCTGCCGCCGCCTCCTCCTGGCCCGAGACGGAGGGCGTCGACACGAGGTCGTACAGCAGTTGCCGGCCCTCGGTGTCGAGCGCGTCGGTCGGCTCCATCGGGTTCGGGACGACCAACATCACAACACCTCGACGAGCGCGTCGACGACCTCGCGGGCGTGCTCCTCGTTCACCACGAGCGGCGGGAGCAGGCGGACGACGGAGCGACCCGCCGGCAGCGCGAGGATCTGGTGGTTCAACGCGAGGTCGCGCAGGTAGCGGTTCGCCCCGCGCTTGACCTCGACGCCGATCATCAGGCCTTCGCCGCGCACGTCGCGCACGGGGAGGTCGTGCGCCTCGACGGCCTCCTCCAGTTGTGTGGTGAGGTAGTCGCCGACTTTCGCCGCGTTGCCGGGGACGTCCTCGGCGACCAGTTCCTCCAGCGTCGCGTTCGCGGCGGCAGCGACGACCGGGTTGCCCGAGAACGTCGACCCGTGGCTGGCGGCGCCGTCGGCGATCCAGTCGGCACACAGCGTCGCGCCCAGCGGGAGGCCGGAGGCGACGCCCTTCGCCGTCGTGAGGATGTCGGGAGCGACCCCAGCGCCCTCGCAGGCCCAGATGTCGCCCGTGCGACCGAGTCCCGTCTGGATCTCGTCGAACACGAGCGCCGCGCCCGCGTCGTCCGTCAGGTCGCGCGCGGACTGCAGGTACTCGGAGTCGGCGGGGTTGATGCCGCCCTCGCCCTGGACGGGTTCGAGGAACACCGCGGCTGTCTCGTCGTCGACCGCCTCCGCGAGCGCCTCCGTGTCGCCGTAGTCGACGAACTCGACGCCGCCGGCGACGGGTTCGAACGGGGCGCGGTACTTCTTCTTCCAGGTCATCGCGAGCGCGCCGAGCGTGCGACCGTGGAAGCCGCGTTTCGTGGCGACGATCTTCTCGCGCCCGGTCGCCGAGCGCGCGAACTTCAGTGCCGCCTCGTTCGCCTCGGTGCCGGAGTTGCACAGCCACACCTTCGAGATGTCGGCGGGCGCGATGGCGCCGAGGCGTTCGTACAACTCGGTGCGGGCGGCGTTCGGGTACGACGCCTGCACGTACAGCAGGTCTGCGGCCTGTTCCTGCACCGCGTCGACGACGGCGGGCGGGCAGTGCCCCAGCGGCGTGCAGGCGTAACTCGCGCCGAAGTCGAGGTACTCGGTGCCGTCCTCGGCGGTGAGGTGCACGCCCTCACCCGATTCGATTGGGATCGGCTTCTCGGAGAAGACGAACCCCTCACCGGCGTCCGACAGGTCCTCGAAGACGCTCATCCGTCCACCTTCGCGTCGGCGGCGTCGGTGTCGGCCAGTTCGTCGACCTCGTCGACGACGGCCGAGCGCTCGATGCGCGTCCCCGTGCCGTCGAGCGCCGCGACGATGGGGTCGCGGACGTTCGCGTCGGCGACGGTCACCGCCGCGGCGCCCGATTCGAGCGCCTCGGTTGCGGCCATCACCTTCCGGGTCATGAACCCCTCGGCGGCGTCGGTGAGCGCGTCGTACTCCGCGCTCGTCGCGACCGACTCGATGAGCGTGTCGGGGTCGTCCGGGTCCGCGTACACGCCGGAGACGTCCGTCAGGATCACCAGTTCTGCGCCGAGCGCGCCCGCGACCGCCGCGGCAGCGCGGTCGGCGTCCGTGTTGACCGGCGTCCCCTCGCTCTCGGACTCCATCCCGAACATGGGCGGCGAGACGACGGGCGTGTAGCCGTCCGCGAGCAGCGTGTCGAGCAGGCCGTCGTTGACCTGCTTGGGCGTGCCGGAGTGGTCGCCGCGCTTGATCTTCTTCTTCCCGTCTTCGACGACGCGGACGGCGGACTTGCGCGGGCCGGTGAGCAGGCCGCCGTCGACGCCGGAGAGGCCGACCGCGTCGACGCCGGCGTTCTTCAGCGCGGTGACCAGGTCGGTGTTGACCTGGCCGGCCATCGCCATCGTGAACGCCGCCATCGTCTCCTCGTCGGTGAAGCGGCCGGTGACGCCCGAGGGCGTCTCGACGTACTCCGCCTCCTTCCCGAGGTCTGCGAGCAGGTCGTCGACGGCGGTGGAGCCGCCGTGGACGACGACCACGTCGCGCCCGTTGGCGACGAGGTGGGCCACGTCGCCGACCGCGCCCGCGGGGTCGACGGCGCGCGCACCGCCGAGCTTCACCACGACGGGCGGGCCGTCGCCGCCGTCGGACAGGATCTCGCCGTCGGCGACCGCGGCGGCGCCGGGCCAGCTCACGGCGCCCCCACGGGGTGGAGCCCCTGGAACTCCAAGCCGGCGGTCTCGTCGAGCCCGAGCGCGACGTTGGCGGCGTGGACCGCCTGCCCCGCCGCGCCCTTCATCACGTTGTCGATGGCCGAGAACGCGACGACGCGGCCGTTGCTCGGGTCGAGTTCGAAGCCGACCTCGGCGTAGTTCGTCCCGGCCACGGCCTTCGGCTCGGGGTAGCGGTACACGCCGCCGCCGCCCGCGACGAGGCGGACGAACGGCTCGTCGTCGTACGCCTCGCGGTACGCGCCCCACAGGTCGCCCGTGGTGACGCGCTCGCTCGGGAAGGCGTGACACGTCGCCGCGGCGCCGCGGGTCATGTCCACCGCGTGGACAGTGAACGCCAGCGAGAGGCCCAACTCCTGCTGAATCTCGGCCTCGTGGCGGTGGCCCGTCGGTGCGTACGGACGGACGACACCCGAGCGCTCGGGGTGGCTGGAGGCCGCCCCGCCGCCGGCACCGCCCTCCGAGGAACCGACCTTGAGGTCGGCGACGACGCGGTCGTCGGGCGTGATGACGCCCGAGTCGACGAGCGGCTTGAGCGCCAGCATCGTCGCCGTCGCGTTGCAGCCGCCGGAGGCGATGAGGTCCGCTCCTTCCAGCTTCTCGCGCCCCAACTCGGGGAGCGCGTAGGCTGCGTCGGCGATGTGCTCGGGCGCCGTGTGCCCGTCGTACCACTCGTCGTAGGCGGCCTCGTCGTTCAGACGGAAGTCCGCCGAGAGGTCGACCACGGTGCCCGCGGCGTCGCGGAACGTGTCGATGTGCTCCATCGAGACGCCGTGGGGCGTCGACGCGAACAGCGCGTCAACGGAGTCCAGGTCCTCCGGCGAGGAGAAGCGCAGGTCGACCCCGCGCAGGTTCGGGTGGACGTAGCCGAGCGTCTTGTTCTCGTACTCGCGGCTCGTCGCTTGGACGAGGTCGAAGTTCGGATGCCTGGTGAGCAGACGGCACAGTTCGCCGCCCGCGAAGCCGGACGCGCCGACGACCGAGGCGGTGAGGGTCTGTCCCTCGCTCATGCTGTCATCACGGCTTCGTCCGCCACCTCGGCTTTCAGTTCGAGCCAGTCGACGACCGCCGCGGGCACGTCGACCGCGCTCGCCTCGTTCAGCGCCTTGAACTCGACCGTGTGGTTCACCTCGTGGACGGTGTACTCGCCGTCGGCCGTCTCCATCAGGTCGACGCCGAGGAGGCCGCCGCCGACCGCGTCGCTGGCGGTCGCGACGAGGTCCTTCGCCTCCTCGTCGAGTGCGAAGTCTGCCGTCTCACCGCCCTTCGCGGCGTTAGTGAGCCAGTGGTCGGAGGAGCGCGTCATAGCGGCGACCGGTTCGCCGTCACACGCCAGCACGCGGATGTCGCGACCGGGCTTGTCGACGTACTCCTGCACGTAGAACACCTTGTGCTCGTAGTGGCCGAGGGTCGCCTTGTGCTCCAAGATGGCCTCGGCGGCGGTCTCGGAGTCGATCTTCGCCATCAGCCTGCCCCACGAGCCGACGACCGGCTTGATCACGCACGGGTAGCCGAAGTCCTCGATGGCCTCCATCGCGGCCTCCTTGGTGAACGCCACGGTGGTCGCCGGCGTGGGCACGCCCGCGTTCTCCAGCGCGAGGCTGTTCTTCACCTTGTCCGCGCAGACGGCTGCCGTCTCCGGTGCGTTGATCACCGGGACGCCGTACGCCGCGAGGAACCGCGTCGCGTACAGCGAACGGGAGGTGGCGAGACAGCGGTCGAGCACGAGGTCACAGTCGGCGACCTCGGCGGTCGTGCCGTCGAGGTCGAACCGCTGTTTGCGCACGTCGATCTTGACGACCTCGTGGCCGCGCTCGCGAAGCTCCGAGAGGAGGAGCTTCTCGTCCTTCCGGATCCGGGAGTAGAGCAGGCCGAGCTTCATCTCACTCCCCCCAGTCCTCTTCGAGCTCGGGTGCCCGATCGAGGACCGGCGGGGAGACGTCGACGACTTCCAACTCGGCACCGCACGTTTCACAGTCGACGATCTCTCCGACCTCCAGGTCGTCGTGCAGGGCGACCGTGCCACCGCACTCGACGCATTCGGATTCGGTCATGATGTACTCCACAGTACCCCAGTAGAAGACTTTAATCCGTCGATATTGTCACCGAAAAATAAAGTCAGAAGCGTCGCTACCGGGCGAACGCGGGCAGTTCGGCGCGGATCTCGAATCCGATGTTCGAAATCTGAGTAGTGTGGGCCCCGAGGGGGGCCGGCGGGGCCACCGCCGCCGGCGGGCGCGGGTGCGGGGCGGTGGCCTCGACCGGACGCGGCGACGGTCGCGGTCGTCGCGGCAGTCGCGGGAGTCGGCCTCGCGACGGCGCCGTCGCTCGCGGTCGGGCGAGCGGTCGTCGTCGGAGGGTGTGTCCGGTCATGGTCGTTCGGTGGTGGTCAGACGTACTCGCTCACGGCGTCGGCCAGGTCCGCCTCGGCGGTCGCGAGCGCGTCGCGGCGCGCGGCGAGTGCGGCCTCGTGGTCGTCGTACGTCTCGGTCATGCGCGCGAGGGAGTCGGCCACGGCGTCGGGCGCCGGGCCGCCGCGCGACGCGCGGGAGGCGACGCTCCCGGCGGGGTTGAGCGCGGCGTCGATGGTCTCGCGGCTCACGTAGTCGTAGAGGGACTCCCCCAGTACCTCTTGTGTGGCCGTGTCAAGATTTGCGGCGAGCGTCTCCGGATCCGCGTCGTCGGGTGCCGTCGCGGCGGCCTCGGCGACCACCTCGTGGGCCGTGCGGAACGGGAGGCCCGCCGCCGCCAGCGCGTCGGCCACGCCGGTCGCCGTCGAGAACCCCGCCCCCGCGTCGGCGGCACACGCCTCCGCGTCCCAGTCGCCCGTCGCGACCGCGCCGGCGACGACCTCCGTCGCCTCGGTCGCGTCGTCGACGGCGTCCCACGCGTGCGGCGTCGCACGCTGCAGGTCGCGGTTGTACGCGCGCGGCAGCCCCTTCAGCGTCGTCAGCAGGCCCGTCAGGTCGCCGGACACGTCGCCCGCGACGGCGCGAGCGAGTTCGAGCGTGTCCGGGTTCACCTTCTGGGGCATGATCGACGACGTGGACGCGTAGTCGTCCGAGGGGTCGAAGTAGCCGTCCTTCGCGTGCTCGATGAGGTCCGTCGCGAGCCCCGACAGCGTCGCCGTCAGGTTCGCCAGCGCGGCGGTCCCCTCCACGAGGAAGTCGCGAGCGGAGGCGGCGTCCGTCGAGTTCTCGACGACGCCGTCGAAGCCGAGCAGGGCGGCGGTGCGCTCGCGGTCCACGTCGAAGGTGGTGCCACCGAACGCCGCACCGCCGAGCGGCGACACGTTCGTCGTGTCGAATGCCGCCAGCAGGCGCGCGGTGTCGCGCTCGACGGCGCCTGCGTACGACGACAGGAAGTGTCCCACGGTCACCGGCTGGGCGTACTGCCGGTGGGTGAACCCCGGCAGCACCGTGTCGGCGTGCTCGGCCGCAGCGTCGAGGAGTGCCTCGCGGAGCGCCAGCGTCGCCTCGGCGGCCGCCAGCAGGTCCTCGCGGTAGCGGTAGCGGATGCAGGCGGCCACCTCGTCGTTGCGCGAGCGGGCCGTGTGCATCTTCCCGCCCACGGGGCCGACGTCGGCGACGACCGCCGACTCGATGGCCTCGTGGACGTCCTCCCCGTCGGGGAGCGCACCGTGGCCGGCGCTCTCGACGGTGTCGAGCCCAGCCAGAATCTCGCCGGCCTCGTCGTCGCCGACGATGTCCTGCTCCGCGAGCATCACCGTGTGCGCGCGGTCGACCGCGAGGTCGGCGGCGAAGATGCGCTCGTCGGCCGCGAGGCTCGACATGAACCCGCGTGCGGGGCCACCCGCGAAGCGGTCGCGGCGGACCACGGTCTCGGCCGCGTCGTCGCCGTCGTGCGCGTCTTCGCCGTCACTCATCGATTACTCCTCCGCGACCTCGCCGCCGTCGGCCTTCAGCTTCTCGCCCTCCTCGTCTTCCTCGTCGGTCTCGCTGGACTCCTTGACGCCCGCGAGGACCTCGTTGGCGAGGCGCTCCTGGAAGCCGTGGTACTTCGCGACGCCCGTCGCGTCGGCCTGCTCGATGCCGTCGACGGTCTCGGTGTTGAACGACGCCGCCGACTCGGAGTAGACGCCGTACTCGGAGTCACGGGCGACGGGGCGGCACTGGCCGCCCTGCAGTTTGACCGTCACCGTGCCGGTGACCTTCTCCTGCCCGGCGTCGAGGTACCCCTCCAGCGAGGTCATCAGCGGATTGTCGACGAGCCCCTTGTACCCCTGCTGGGCCCACTGGTCGTCGATCTGCTGTTTGAAGTCGCGCTCGGACTTCGTGAACACGAGCTGTTCGAGCGCCTCGTGTGCGGTGAGGAGGACGGTCGCCGCGGGGTGCTCGTAGTTCTCGCGCACCTTCAGGCCGAGCATGCGGTCCTCCATCATGTCCGTGCGGCCGACGCCGTACGCGCCCGCGAGGTCGTTCAGTTCCTCGATGAGGTCGACGGGGTCCATCGCCTCGCCGTTCAGGCCGACCGGGTGGCCGCCCTCGAACTCGACGTCGACGAGTTCCTCGCCCTCGACCTCGCCGGGCGTGGTCGTCCAGTCGTAGATGTCCTCCGGCGGGACGTACGTCGGGTCTTCGAGGTCGTCGCCCTCGACCGAACGCGACCAGAGGTTCGTGTCGATACTCCAGGCGCCCTCGTTGCCGCTCTCGACGGGCAGGTCCTTCTCGTCGGCGTACTCGATCTCCCACTCGCGGGTGAGGCCGAGTTCGCGCACGGGCGCGATGACCTCCTTGTCGGAGGCGCGCCACACCGTCTCGAAGCGGAGTTGGTCGTTCCCCTTCCCCGTGCAGCCGTGGGCGAGGGCGTCGCAGTCGTGCTCCTCGGCGACGCCCAGAATCGCCTCGGCGATCACCGGGCGCGCGAGCGCCGTGCCGAGCGGGTAGCCCTGATAGGTGGCGTTCGCGCGGACGGAGTCCATACACAGCTCCGCGAACTCTTCCTTGGCGTCGACGACGTAGTGTTCGAGGTCGAGCGCCTCGGCGGTCTCCTCGGCCTCGTCGAACTCCTCGGACGGCTGGCCGACGTCGACGGTGACGCCGACGACCTCGTCGTAGCCGTACTCCTCTTCGAGGAGCGGGACGCACACTGTGGTGTCGAGTCCGCCGCTGAATGCGAGCGCAACGCGTTTTGTCATACCTGCTTCTGAAACGTGGATACCCATAAATTCGGCGTTTGTAAGTTGTGAAATTTAATCGCGGACTGCACGCTACCCGGACGAAGCGCGAGCGAGACGGACCGACGAGAGTGATGTTGGTTGGGCCTAGCGGCCCGGTCGTCGCGGCGCGGAGACTCGGCTCCGGGCCGCGATACCTCGGACGCGTCGCTCGAAGGAGGAGCGAACGTGAGCGACGGCGTCAGCTGTCACAGGTACTTGTTCCCGGTCCATCGGTAAAAACGATACTGGTCCGGCGAGGGTTGCGTTCGCTCGTGTGACACGTCCGTGGCGGCGGCGGAGTCGGCGGCGGAGGCACAGGTGGTTGTGGAGAGTGAGGCCGCGTCGTCCGCCGTGTGTGTCGGTCGCGCGCCGTTTGCGAAGCGAACCCGTTTTCCCCGGCGGCACCGGAGTTCGGAGCATGACAACCGGGACGCTGCGGCTCGCCACCCGCGGCTCCGACCTCGCGCTCCGACAGGCCGCCGGCGTACGGGAGGCGCTCTCCTCGCGCCGACGCGACGTGGAGGTGGTCGAGGTGGAGACGCGCGGCGACCGACTCGACGACGAACTGATCACCAGACTGGGGCGGACCGGCGCGTTCGTCCGCGCGCTCGACGAACGCGTGCTCGCGGGCGAGGTGGACGTCGCGGTCCACTCGCTGAAGGACATGCCCACCGAGATGCCCGACGACCTCGTCGTCGCCGCCGTCGGCGAACGCGCGCCCGCCGGTGACGTGCTCGTCACGCGCGAGGGCGGCGACCTCGCCGACCTGCCGCGCGGATCCGTCGTTGGCACCTCCTCGCTGCGCCGGAAGGCGCAGGTACTCGCCGAGCGCCCCGACCTCGAGGTGCGACCGCTGCGGGGCAACGTCGACACCCGCCTCCAGAAGCTCATCGCGCCCGACCTCCAGGCCGAGCACGAGCGCCGCGTCGAAGCCGAGGCCGACCGCAAGGGCCAGGCGGCGGACTTCAGGGAGGCCGACGCCGAGTTCGAGCGCACGGTCGAGGAGTGGTTCGACGACCTCTCGGAGTTCCAGCGCGCCGCGATGGAGCACGAACTCGACCACGAGTACGACGCCATCGTGCTCGCCGAAGCCGGCCTGCGCCGCTCGGACCTGTTCTACCGCGACGAGTACGAAGTCGAGCGCCTCGACCGCGCAGACCACGTGCCCGCGCCCGGACAGGGCGCCGTCGCCGTCACCGCCAGCGACCCCGACGTGATCGAGGTCGTCCGCAAGGCGCTGGACCACGAGCCGACGCGCGTCGCCACCAGCGTCGAGCGTACCGTGCTCGCGGAGTTGGGCGGCGGCTGTATCGCCCCCATCGGCGTGAACGCGCTCGTGCAGGGCGAGCACGTCAAAACCCGCGTCCGGGTGCTGTCGGCCGACGGCGACACCGAGGTGTCGGCGACGCGCGACCTCCCGCTTCGCACGTACCGCGAGGCCGCCGCCGAGTTCGCCGCGTCGCTGCGCGAGCAGGGCGCCGCCGAACTCATCAGCGCCGCCAAGCGCGCGGCGGACGCCGCGACCGCGGACGAGGACGACACCACCGACGACGCCGACATCACCGACGACGCCACCGCGGATGTCGACGCGATGGAGGAGGACACCGACACCACCGCAGACGACGCCGATACCAGCGACGACGACACCGCAGACGACGCCGATACCAGCGACGACGACACCGCAGACGACGCCGATACCAGCGACGACGACACCGCAGACGACGCCGACACCAGCGACGACGACACCGCAGACGACGCTGACACCAGCGACGACGACACCGCAGACGACGGCTGGCCGGAGGTCGGCTCCACAGACACGGAGGACACGGAGGAGTAGATGGCCGAGCACAGCGACACACCCGAGGAGGGCGGCTTCGTCTCGCTGGTCGGCTCCGGCCCCGGCGACCCGGAGCTGTTGACCGTGAAGGCAGCGCGCCTGCTGGAGGAGGCCGACGTGGTGCTCCACGACAAACTCCCGGGCCCGGAGATTCTCGGGTCCATCCCCGAGGACAAGCGCGAGGACGTCGGCAAGCGCGCCGGCGGCGAGCGCACGAGTCAGGAGTACACGAACGACCGCCTCGTCGAACTCGCTCGCGAGGGGAACCACGTCGTCCGGCTGAAGGGCGGCGACCCGTTCGTGTTCGGGCGCGGCGGCGAGGAGGCCGAACACCTCGCCGACCACGGAATCCCCTTCGAGGTCGTCCCCGGCGTTACCTCCCCCATCGCCGCCCCCGGCGTCGCGGGCATCCCGGTGACCCACCGCGACCACGCCTCCTCCGTCTCGTTCGTCACGGGCCACGAGGACCCGACGAAAGACGAGTCCGCCGTCGACTGGGGCGCGCTCGCCGACACCGGCGGCACCATCGTCGTCCTGATGGGCGTCGGCAAACTGCCGCTGTACACCGCGGAACTACTCGACGCTGGCATGGACCCCGCCACGCCCGTCGCGCTCGTCGAGCGCGGCACGTGGCCCGAGATGCGCGTCGCCACCGGCACCCTCGCGGACATCGTCGACGTCCGCGACGAGGCCGAGATTGAACCGCCCGCCATCACCGTCATCGGCGAAGTCGCCGGCGGCCGCGAGCGCGTCGTCGAGTTCCTCCGCGGTCGCGGCGACGCGAGTGCGACCGCCGAGGCGACCGCTGACGCGACCACCGACGACGGAGGTGCCGAGTAGATGACCGACCGTCCCCGGGTGGCGGTGTTCCGCCCCGACGACGAGCGCCTGACCGCCGCCGTCGAGACGCTCGACGAGTTGGGCGTCGAAGCGGTCCCCGACCCGATGCTGGCAGTCGAACCGACCGGCGCGGTGCCGGACCCGGCCGACTGGCTCGTGTTCACCTCGAAGACGGGCGTGGAGTTGGCCGCCGAGGCCGGGTGGTCGCCCACGGACAGTCGTCCCGACGACGCCGGAACCCGCCCCGCACTGGCGTGTATCGGTCCCTCGACCGCCGACGCCGCCAGAGCCGCCGGCTGGACGGTCGACCTGATCCCCGACGAGTACTCCTCGACCGGACTGGTCGCCGCGTTCGACGCGGTCGGCGTCGACGGCGTCGGCATCGAAGTCGCGCGCTCGGACCACGGCAGTCCGGTGCTCTTGGAAGGACTTCGCGACGCGGGCGCGCGTGTGAACGAGACCGTCCTGTACGAGTTGGTCCGACCCGCGGGCAGCGGCGCGTCCACCGAGGCCGCCGCCGCCGGCGACCTCGCTGGCGCGTGTTTCACCTCCTCGCTGACCGTCGACCACTTCCTCGACGCCGCCGCCGAGCGGGACGTCCGCGAAGCGGCGGTCGCCGGCCTCAACGACGCCGTCGTCGGCTGTATCGGCCACCCGACGCGCGAAACCGCCGAGGAGCGCGGCGTCGCCGTCGACGTGGTGCCCGCGGAGGCGACGTTCCGAACGCTCGCCGAGGCGGTCGTCGCCGAGCTGGACGTCTGATCGCCGCCGACACGAGCGCTGCTCGATCCGCTCGAACGATCTGGACGGATCTGTCGCGATCGGCGAGCGCGTGCGAGCGATCTTCGCCGATCTGACGCGAAATCGCCTTAATATACCAGTGGCCTTACACTACAGCCGTCAACTTCTCGTGCAACACTTGCCGAGCGTGCGACGCTGTTACAACCTTATATGACCTATATTCACCTGAAGATTCGACACCCGTCAGAATATTCACTTCATAATCCACGTTTGTCAACTCGAGGGTTTATGTAGTTCCAAATCGGCCTGACTCGCGTGCAGATGTGCGAAAACGACACGGAATATTCGGCATCGATGAACGAACGCGGAACCAGTGAGGTGGAGGCGTGAGTCTCCTGCAGGTCGACCCCGCCGTGCTGGCGGAGGGCGTCAACATGCTGTGGGTGCTCGTAGTCACCTTCCTCATCTTCTTCATGCACGCCGGCTTCGCGATGCTGGAGGCCGGGCAGGTGCGCTCGAAGAACGTGGCGAACCAGTTGACGAAGAACCTGCTCACGTGGAGTGTAGGCGTGACGGCGTTCTTCCTCGTCGGCGCGGGCGTCTCCGCGTTAACCGGCGGGCTCACCGGCGGCGGTGGCTACTCCATCGCCGAGGCGTTCGGCGTACTGACGACTGAGAACTCCGCCGACTGGGTCGGCTGGCTCTTCGGTGCGGTGTTCGCCATGACGGCGGCGACCATCGTCTCCGGGGCTGTCGCGGGGCGCATGAAGCTCCGCGCGTACGTGACCTACACCATCCTGCTCGCGGCAGTCATCTACCCGGTCGTCACCGGCCTGACGTGGGCGGGTGGCTTCCTGGCGAACTTCGGCTTCTCCGACTTCGCGGGCGGCATGATCGTCCACGGGATGGGCGGCATCGCCGGCCTCACGGCGGCGTACATCGTCGGCCCGCGCATCGGGCGCTACAACGACGACGGGTCGGTGAACGTCATCCCCGGCCACTCGCTGACGTTCGCGGTGCTGGGCACGCTCGTGCTCGCGTTCGGTTGGTACGGCTTCAACGTCGGTACCGCCGCCTCGGTGTTCGCCGTCGAGAACGGTGAACTGACGCTCGGCGCGTTCTCCTACGTGGGTCGCGTCGCTCTGACCACCACCCTGGGCATGGCCGCCGGCGCCATCGGCGCGGGCCTGCTCTCGGTGTACAAGACCGGCAAGGTCGACACGCTGTACGTCGCCAACGGCCTGCTCGCGGGCCTCGTCGGCATCACCTCGAACACGGACGCCATCATCTGGCCCGGCGCCATCGTCATCGGCCTGCTGGCCGGTGCGCAGTTGCCCATCGTGTTCGAGTTCGTCGAGAAGCGCCTCAAGATCGACGACGTGTGTGCGGTGTTCCCCGTCCACGGCTCGGCGGGTGTGCTGGGCGCGGTCCTGCTCCCGTTCTTCGCGGTTGACGGGTTCACCGTGAGCGCGCTCGTCTCGCAGGTCGTCGGCGTCGCCGTCATCGCCGCCTGGACCATCGGCGCGACCGCTCTCGTGTTCGGCGTCATCAAGGCGCTCGGTGAGATTCGCGTCACCCGCGACCACGAGCTCGAAGGCCTCGACTCCTCCGAGCACGGCGTCGACACGTACCCCGAGTTCGGTCGCCCCGACACCGCCGCCGACGGCGGCTTCGTCGAGCGCGACGGCATCGTCCGCCCCGACGGCGGCGTCGCCAACGACGGCGGCATCAAGATGGTGACGGCGTTCATCCGTCCCGACAAGCTCTCGTCGGTCAAGCAGGCGCTGGCAGAGGTCGGCGCCCCCTCGCTGACCGTGACGAACGTCTCCGGTCGCGGCAGCCAGCCCGCCAAGAAGGGCCAGTGGCGCGGCGAGGAGTACACCGTCGACCTCCACCAGAAGGTGAAGCTCGAGTGCGTCGTCGCCGACATCCCGGCTGAGGACGTCGCGGAGGCCATCCGTGACGCCGCCAGCACCGGCGAGAAGGGCGACGGGAAGGTGTTCATCATGCCCGTCGAACAGGCGTACCAGATCCGCACCGGCGAGACGGGGCGCCCCGCGGTCTGAGGCCCCACGTCTCGCTCGCGACGCATCGACAGCCGACCACCCGGACACCCGCTCCGTAGCCGGCACGGACGCGGCCGACGGGGGCAGCGCACAGGAGGATCCCACTGGTACTGGTGTTCACCTCCGTGCGACCGCCACCGTGCCACGTTCCGTGTCACCGCCCCCGCGGCCGCCGTAGCCGTCTGCCGGGTGACGTGTCCGGCCACAGCCGCGACGGGCCGCCAGCCCGTCGCGACAGTCACCCGCTTTCTGTCAAGCACCCGTATCGACAGCAACGGCGCCCGCGCCGCGACCCAGTAACGCCTTTGCGGGGGACGTGCGAAGGCCCGCGCATGAACCACGACCGTTCGCGCGAACTGTACGACCGCGCCCTCTCAGTGCTGGCCGGCGGGGTCAACTCCTCGGTGCGCGCGACGCGCCCGTACCCGTTCGTCATCGAGCGCGGCGACGGCGCGCACGTCATCGACGCCGACGGCAACCGCTACCTCGACTACGTGATGGGGTACGGCCCCCTCCTGTACGGCCACGACGCCCCCGACGCCGTCCAGTCGGCCGTCCAGCGCCACACCAGCCAGGGGCCGATGTACGGCGGCCCGACCGAAATCGAAGTCGAACACGCCGAGTTCGTCGCGCGCCACGTCCCCTCCGTCGAGATGCTCCGCTTCGTCAACTCCGGCACCGAGGCGACCGTCTCGGCGGTCCGACTCGCCCGCGCGTACACCGGGCGCGACAAGATCGTCATCATGCAGGGCGGCTACCACGGCGCCCAGGAGTCGACGCTGGTCGACGCTGGCGACGACCCGTACCACACCCACCCCTCCTCACCGGGCATCCCCGACTCCTTCGCCGAGCACACCATCGCCGTCCCGTTCAACGACGAGGCCGCCGTCGAGGCGGTGTTCGAGGAGCACGGCGACGACATCGCGGCGGTGATGACCGAACCGATCCTCGCGAACTACGGCATCGTCCAACCGGTCGACGGCTACCACGAGACGCTGCGGGACCTGTGCGACGCCAACGGCTCGCTGTTGATCTTCGACGAGGTGATCACCGGCTTCCGCGTCGGCGGCCTCCAGTGTGCCCAGGGGAAGTTCGGCATCACGCCCGACCTCACCACCTTCGGCAAGATCATCGGTGGGGGCTTCCCGGTCGGCGCCATCGGCGGGAAAGCGGAGATTGTCGAGCACTTCACGCCCGCCGGCGACGTGTTCCAGTCGGGCACCTTCTCGGGGCACCCGGTGACGATGGCCGCCGGCCACGAGTACCTGAAGTACGCCGCCGAGAACGACGTGTACGACCACGTGAACGCCCTCGGCGACGAACTGCGCTCGGGCATCCAGGACATCTGCGAAGACCAAGCGCCCGAGTACACCGTCGTCGGCACCGACTCCATGTTCAAGACGGTGTTCACGCGCGAGGCGCCCGAGACGTTCGAGGGCCACTGCGAGGGCGGGTGTTCACAGCGGGAGTCGTGCCCCCGCTTCGACCTGTGTCCGAAGACCGGCGCCGACACCGCTGCGGCCTCGACCGAGCGCTGGGAGCGCGTGTTCTGGCAGGAGATGAAAGAGCGCGGGATCTGGCTCACCGCGAACCAGTTCGAGTCGCAGTTCGTCTCCTACGCCCACACCGAGGCGGACATCGAGGAGACGCTGGAGGCGTACAAAGAGGCGCTGTAGAGCGGTCCGGCGGTCTACGACTCGTCCGGCCGAGATCCCGGATCGTCGCGCGCGTCGATCCGCGTCTCGTACTTCTCGATGGCCTCGTCGAGCGCCTCGTCGGCGTCAACGTCCAGCGAGTTACACAGCGACAGCAGCGAGAACAGCGCGTCGCCGAGTTCGTCCGTCTTCACGGCGAGGTCGTCGGGGCGTTCGCCGTAGGCGGTCGACTTGGCGGCGTCGCCGGCGATTTCGCCGACCTCGCTGGCCAGATCGAGCGCCTGGTACGCGGGACCCCCACCGAGGTCGTGACGGTCGAAGAACTCCGTGACGCGGTCTTGTGCGTCCATGCGCGCCACGAGTCGACCGGGTGACAAAAACGCACTCGTTCCGCCACGAGCGCGGGCGACGACTACCCGCGGAGTTTCCCGAGGATCCGCGAGACGAGTCCCTGCTGGCCCCGCCGTTCGGGCACGTCGTCCCACAGCGCGAACGCGGCGACGACGTCGGCCTCGCGGCTGGCGACCGCGCGCTCGTCGTCGGGGGCGACGACGCCCAGGTTGATCTCGTAGTGGCCGTAGTAGCCGTACTTCAGCAGTTCGCGCTCGCGAAAGTCGACGACGAACTCGCGCACGTCGTCGGGAATCTCCTCGGCGACGAGCACGAACGAGAAGTCCGTCCCGTAGTGCTCCTCGTCGCCCTCGACCCACTCGTCGGCGAGGTCGTGGGCCACCTCGACGAGTCGCTCCAACTCGCCGACCGTCGGGCGGGCGACGCGGCGGGCGAACAGGTGCTCGTTGCTGTGGTGGTTCGCGTAGTCGAGCGAGGGGTGGAAGAACTCCTTCTGGGAGGCGATCTGCATGCTCCCGAACAGGTCGAACGACTCGCCGCCCACGCGGTAGTCGCGTTCGAGGTCGTAGTTGAACATGAGCCGGTCGCTGACGCGGTCGAGGTACTCGTCGTCCCAGACGGGGACGTCCTCGTAGGCCGCGCCGTCGACGATGCGGCCCTGCGCGTCGGTCCGGAACTCGTCGCCGTCGTCGCCGGTCTCGGCGGCGGACGCCGGGTCCGCACCGCCGCCCGGCCCGTGTGACGGGTCCGCCTCGTCCTCGCCCGGCATCTACTCCTCCGGGTCGTACGCCACGGCGTCGCCGGAGACGGCTGGTGCACCGAGCGCGAGCGTCGTCACCGGGCCGTCGGCGTCCTCGGGATTGTGCGCCAACTGCGGGCTCCCCGGCGTGACGGCGAACAGCGATCCCTCGTGCACTTCGAACGTCTCCTCGGGCGTCTCGACGTGGAGCGTCCCCTCGACGACGTAGAACAGTTCCTCCTGCTCCTCGTGGTAGTGGTACGCCAGCGGAATCTCCTCGCCCGGCTCCGCGCGGAACCAGTTGGCCGCCAACTCCTCGAAGCCTGCGACCTCGGCGATCCGTCGAAGCTCACACGGCCGATCCGGCACCTCGTCCAGGTCCTCGGGGTTCACGACGTGGTATCCCATACCTCGCGGGATGGGCACGGGCATGAAAAGCGCGTCGTCCGCGGCGTGCTGGCGGTGTTCGGACGGGACGCGGGGAGCCGGTCGATTTATCATCGTCGTCCACCCATGTGGACACAGCTACCATGGGACTCGGTGATCGAGAGGCGTGCGGGCGCTGTTCGATGACGACGGTCGTCGACGCGACTGCCGACGGCGACCGCGACCCGTACGGCGACGAGCGCATCGAACTCGAGGACGACGACCTCCGGCGGGTGTCCCCGAGCGCGTGGCTCGGCGGCGTCGTCTCGACGCTTGACGACATCGCGACGCGGTTTACCTACGGCGGTCGTTGAGGCGGTGTTCGCTCCCCTGACGGACGGTCGTCGGACAGATGCCCGACGCCGGGAGAGACGCTTATACCGCTCCGGGTCGTAGCCGGGGCTCAACCGCATGGAAGAGAGCATCTCCGGATTCAAGATGCGTGGGGGCTGGGGCGACGCCGTCGAACACGGCGAACGCATCACTCGGGCCCTCCACGAGAGCGGCGTGCCGGAGGACAACCGAGACGCGTTCGAGGCGTGGGACGAGTGGCGACCGAAGGCGCACGAGCGCCTCGGCGAGGACGTCGACGCGAAGACGGCCGAGCAGGCCAGCGTCGCCGAGGGGAAAGGCGAGCAGGAGGGGAAGACGCCCGAGGAGGACCTCCAGACCGCCGGAGAGAAGCTCTCGGAGTCGTACGAGCGCGTCGAGAACGGCGACAGCGACGGCGCGCTGGACTCCTGGAAGGACTCCATCGACCACGTCGCCCGCGCCGCCGACTCCGCCGGTCGCAAGGCGGTCCGCAAGTTCGAGCACACCGTCTACCGGAAGGTGATGACCCAGCTCGCGCCGTACTACTTCGACAACGAACTGGTGTCGGCGAACATCCAGAAGTCCACGCGCGGAGAGGGCGGCCCCGAGTTCGTCTTCGAGGTGAACGTGAACGACGACGCGCTCAAGTCGGAGGTGTCCAAGCGACTCGCCGACTACGAGGACGCGATCGACCGCTGGCACGTCGACACCCCGAAGGCGGTCGAGTCGGCGGAGGCCGCCGAGGGGGCCGAGCCGCCGCCGAAGACGGTCGAGGACGGCACCGAGGGACAGTCGAATCCCACGACGAACTGAGCCCACTTCGTCGGGCGATACCGTCGTCGTGGGAGTCGAAGAACCCGACGACGAACTGAGCCCACTTCGTCGGGCGATACCGTCGTCGTGGGAGTCGAAGAACCCGACGACGAACTGAGCCCACTTCGTCGGGCGATTCTCTTGATCTGTGATGCGGCCCGCGATCACTCGTCCGTGACCGGCTCTTTCAACTCCACGCGGTAGCCGAAGGGGTCGCGGACGTACACCGCGCCCGCCTCGCCGGTCGCGCCGAGCGGACTGTCGAGTTCCTGTTCCACGTCGATGCCGGCGTCGCCGAGTTCTGTACGGACCGTCTCCACGTCCTCCTCGACGACGAGCGCGACGTGGTCGTAGTTGGTCGCCGTCGGCGGGTCGAAGTCGTCGGTCGGCCACAGGTGGATCACGTGCTCGGGCGCGAGGCGCACGTCGAAGAACGGCTTCTCGCCGGCCTCGAAGCGGTCGACGCCCTCCAACGAGAGGCCGAGGCCGTCGGCGTAGAACGCGCGGGCGTCGGCGAGGCCGTCGGCGGGGATGCGGAGGTTCACGTGGTCGATAGTGCGGACGTTCACGGCGGATCTGGTGTCGCGGAGGCAAGAAAGATAACGGCGGGTCCCAGATGGCAGTGCATGCAACCGCTGGAGGTCGACGCCGGCGAACTCACCACCGCGGAGATCATCGACGCCCTCCGCGAGGGCCGTCGGGTCGTCGTCACGGCCGACCTGTTCGGCAGCGAGCGGAAACTGACGCTGCGCCACGACGGGGAGACGTTCTACTGCGACACGCCCACCAGACTCCACAAACACGAGGCGGAGGAGGACATGGTGCTGTGCATCGAGCGCATGGGGTACTCGCGCGACGACGAGGCGGACGCGGACGACGAGGAGTGACCGCGGACGCGGTGGTACGCGCCGCCGCGTCGCCGCCGGGCGGTGACCGTCCGGATGCCGCGACCGCGGGGCTTTATTCGCGGCGACGCCGACGTTCGAGACGAGATGAGTGAGCCGCCGGATATGGAGGACCTGATCCACACGCAGGACCCGACCTTCGGCCACGTGATGGCCTGTGTGTTCGGGATCCAAGAACACGAGAGCCGGACGTACCTCCGCCTCCTCGAGAACCCGGGCAGCACCGTCGAGGAGTTGGCGGACGTGCTCGAGCGCGACCGGTCGAACGTGAACCGGTCGCTGACGACGCTGCTGGAGAAGGGGCTGGCCGAGCGCGAGCGACGGCTACTCGACCCCGGCGGCTACGTGTACCAGTACACCGCGACGCCGCTGCCGGAGGCGAAGGAACTGCTCCACGAGGCGCTCGACCAGTGGGCCGAGACGGTCCACGGCGTCATCGAGGACTTCGGCGGCGAGGAGTAGTCGGGTCGTTCGCGGACCGCTGCGCCGTTCTTCGAGACCTCCCTGCGGTCGGTCTCACGTTTTCGATGGGCGGAGCGGCACAAGACCGCTCCGCCGTCCGTCGAGGGCTCGCTTCGCTCGCCCTCGCACTGCTCGCTCTCGCTGGCACTACCCGCCCCGAACCACCCACTTTTACGCGGCGAGTCCGACCGACTCGCCATGAGCCTCTCTCTCGACGCGCCCGCGCAGGACGCGCCGGCGGTCGCCGACGACGGCGTCTGGCTGGAGTGTATCGCCTGCGAGGGGCAGTTCGCCCCGTTCGACGACGTCCGCTTCACCTGCGACGACTGCGACGGCCTCCTCGAAGTGCGCTACGCCGACCCGCCGACGTTCGACGACTTCTCCGGCGTGGGCGTGTGGCGATACGCCGCCGCACTCCCGTTCGAAGAGGGCGTCTCGCTCCCCGAGGGCCACACGCCCCTCCACGAGGTGCCGCGCCTCCGCGAGGACATCGGCGTCAACCGCCTCCGCGTGAAACACGAGGGGATGAACCCGACGGGGTCGTTCAAGGACCGCGGCATGACCGTCGGCGTCCGCGTCGCGGAGGAACTCGGCGTGGACCGGCTGGCGTGCGCCTCGACCGGGAACACCTCCGCTGCGCTCGCGGCGTACGGCGCCCGCGGCGGGATGGAGACGCTCGTGCTCCTCCCGGCGGGGAAGGTCGCCGCCGGCAAGGTCGCGCAGGCGGCGCTCCACGACGCCCGGATCCTCGAAGTCGACGGCAACTTCGACGACTGCCTCGACATCGTGCAGGATCTGGCGAACCGCGGCGAGGTGTACCTGCTCAACTCGCTGAACCCGTTCCGCCTGGAGGGCCAGAAGACGATCGGCTTCGAGATCCTCGAGGAGTTCCGCGACGACTACGGCCGCTTCCCCGACCGAATCGTCCTCCCCGTCGGCAACGCGGGCAACACCTCGGCGCTGTTCAAGGCGTTCCGCGAGTTGGTCGCCGCCGGCGAGATGGACGCCGACGAGGTGCCCGCCCTGACCGGCGTGCAGGCCGCCGGCGCCGCGCCGATGGTCGAGGCCATCGAGAACGGCGCCGACGAGGTGCGCCGCTGGGACGAGGTGGAGACGCGTGCGACGGCCATCCGCATCGGCAACCCAGTGAACGCGCCGAAGGCGCTCCCCGGCATCCGCCAGACCGGCGGCACCGCCGTCGCCGTCAGCGACGAGGCGATCACCGAGGCGCAACGCGACCTCGCTCGCGAGGGCGTCGGCGTCGAACCGGCCTCCGCGGCGTCCGTCGCGGGCCTGCGGAAACTGCGTGAACAGGGCGTCGTCGACGCCGACGAGGACGTGGTGTGTCTCACGACCGGCCACCTGCTGAAAGACCCCGACGCCGCCTACGAGGCCGGCGGCGACCCCGAACCCGTCGCGAACTCGACGGACGCGGTGCTGGAACACATCGGCGCTGAGTGAGGCGGCGACGCGAGTGGCGGGGGCGGCGACCGACCGAACGCTTCAGGTGCGGAGGTCGAGTGGTCGGTGTCGTGTCCGACCGCACCGACCGGCTCCTCGCCCTCCACGTCGTGGTACTCGCACTGTTGACGATCTCACAGACGACCACCGTCCCGCGGAACCAACTGCTGGGAACGATCGGCCTGCTCGTCGGGACACTCGCAGCCGTGTCCGCGGTCGTCGAGTTGATTCGAGCCAGCTGAGGCGCTCGGTTTCTGGGTCGACGAACCGGCCCACGGCTCCGACGACGCAGACGGATTACGCGCGGGCGTCACCCGATCGTCGCCCCTCCGTCCGACGAGGCTTTTTGCGCCTTCGGTCGGTACGTTGTCACATGGGGGATGAGCGCGCGGACCGCGGCAGCGGCAGCGACGGCGACGACGCCCGCGACGGGAGCGACGAGACGGCGCGCGAGGCGACGGTGACTCGCCTCAAACGGGAGAACGAGCGCCTCCGTGAACGCCTCGACGAACGACGCTCGGAGCGTGAGCAACTCGTCGACCACTACGAGACGCTGCTGGACGCGGCACGGCGTCGGGACGGCGACGACTCGGAGAGCGAGGCGTCCTCGCCGATCCAGCGGCTGTTCGACCGACTGTGACACTCGTCGGTCGGGCGTGGTCGGAACGGAGGTCGCCGAAACGCGGAGAAGTAGCGGTGGGATCCGAGCGGCGGTGAGATCCGGATCGAACTGTGCGTGGCGCCTCAGCGACCGTTGTCGGCGTCGTCGAGGACGATCTGGTTCACCGAGATGATCCGGTCGTCGTCGAGCAGGCGCCCGATGGCGTCGTCGGGCACCTCGTTGTCGAGGTTGTACACGGTGAGCGCCTCCCCGCCGATGGTCTCGCGACCGTTGAACATCCCCGCGATGTTGACGCCGGCGTCGCCGAGGACGCTCCCGATGAGGCCGATGACACCCGGTTCGTCACGGTTGCGCGCGACGAGCATCTGGCCGTACGGGCGGGCGTCGACGCGGTACCCGTCGATGCGGACGATGCGCGGGTCGTCGCCCGCGAACAGGGTGCCGCACACCGACAGCTCCGTGTCGCCGTCCTTCACGGTGACCGTGACGAGGCTCTGGAAGTCCTCGGCCTGGCGTGTCTTGCTCTCGGTCACCTCGATGCCGCGGTCCTTCGCCAGTTGCGGGGCGTTGACCGCGTTCACCTCGTACTCCAGCGGCGAGAACACGCCCTTGAGCGCGCTGGCGGTGACGAGGTCGACCTTCTCGGCGGCGATGTCGCCCTCGTAGTGGACCTCGACGCCTGAGATGCGCTCGCCCAGCAGTTGGGCGGCGATCTTGCCGGCGGTCTCGGCCACGTCGAGGTACGGCTCGATGCGCGGGAACGCCGACTCGTCGACCGACGGGGCGTTCAGGGCGTTGACGACCGGTTCGTCGGCGAACGCCGCGATCACCTGCTTGGCGGTGTCGACGGCGACGTTCTCCTGGGCGGCCTCGGTGCTGGCACCGAGGTGGGGCGTCGTGATGATCTCGTCGACGTCGAGCAGCGGCGAGTCGTCGGCCAGCGGTTCCTCGGCGAACACGTCGAGCGCGGCGCCGGCGACCGGCCCGTTCTCGACGGCCTCCGCGAGCGCCGGTTCGTCGACGATGCCGCCGCGTGCGCAGTTGACGAGGTAGGCGTCGCCCATCGTCTCCAGTTCCTCGGCGCCGATCATCCCCTCCGTCTCGGGGAGCAGCGGCGTGTGGATGGTGACGAAGTCCGCGCGGGCGAGGCAGTCGTCGAGGTCGTCGACGAGTTCGGCGCCGAACTGGGCGGCGCGCTCCTCGTTGATGTACGGGTCGTAGACGACCAGATCCATGCCCAGCGAGTCGAGACGCTTGGCGACCTCCTGCCCGACGCGCCCGAGGCCGACGATGCCGAGCGTCTTGTTGTTCACCTCGCGCCCGAGGTAGTCGCCCTTGGCCCACTCGCCGTCCTTGAGACGGCTGTGCGCCTGCGGGATGGAGCGCGCGACGGCGAACGTCATCGCGACGGTGTGTTCGGCGGCCGCGCGGACGTTCCCCTCGGGGGCGTTCGCGACGACGACGCCGTGGTCGGTCGCGGCCTCGATGTCGATGTTGTCGACGCCGATGCCCGCGCGCCCGACGATGACGAGCTCTGGCGCCGCCTCGAACACCTCGGCGGACACGTCCGTCCCGGAGCGGACGATCAGCGCGTTGGCGTCGGCGACGGCGTCGAGGAGCGCGTCGCCCTCCAGGTCGTACCCCGTCTCGACCTCGTGGCCGGCGTCTCGCAGCGTCTCGATCCCCGCGTCCGCGATGGGGTCCGTGACGAGTACCTTCATGCGCGACCGGAATCACGGCGCGTGGGTAAGGCTTTCCACGTCGGCGTAACCTGCCCACCAGAGCGATCCATATCACTGGATAGACAACCCCATCGTTTCGGGTGGAGATTCCACGGTCGTGCGTCATCAACGGACGAACACGTGATCGTGCCCCGACGCGAACCACAGGAGTTGAGACCGGGGGCCCCGAACGACCGAGCATGACGCGACTCGTGGCGTTCGACTTCGACGGAACGCTGTCGGACTCGGAGATGACCGTGCTGTTGGGCGAGCGGTGCGGCGTCGCCGACGAGATGGCCGACATCACCGCCCGGGCGATGAATGACGAACTCAGCTACGCCGAGAGCCTCCGGAAGCGCGCCGCCCTCCTCGAACACCTCGAAGAGGAGGAAGCGCAGATCGCGTGGGACCAGGTGGAACTGCGCGAGGGCGCCGCCCGGGTCATCGAGCGGCTGCGCGACCGTGGCCACTACGTCGCCATCTTCACCGGCGGCTTCGAGCGCGGCGTCGCCGCCGCGCTGGAGCAGGCGGGCGTCGAGGTCGACGAAATCGTCGCCAACCGCCTCCCGATCGAGGGCGGTCGCCTCACCGGTGGTGTGGAGGGGCCGCTCATCGAGGGGACGAAAGACGAGCAGTTGGAGCGCGTCGCCGACGAGCAGGGCGTCCCGATGACCCGCACCGTCGCCGTCGGCGACGGCGCTAACGACCTGCCGATGCTGGAAGTCGCCGGCCTCGCGGTCGGCTACGAGCCGAAGCCCGCTGTCGAACCGGCGTGCGACGTGGTCGTCGAGTCGATGTTCGACCTCGCAGACCTGTTCGAGAACGAAGGAATCCTCGTGCCGGACGTCCAGCACGAACGGTAACGACGCGGCGCCGTCCGGACCGACACGCCGTCAGCCGACGGCGAGTGACCGACGAGAGAGACCGGAGTGGTCGGTGCTGGACTCGGTCAGCGCTCGGCGTCCGACTCAGCGCCGAACTGGAACTCGCCGTCGTCCTCCGTCGTGCCGCCGTCCTCTATCGCCACCCGAGCGCCGCCGTCGCCGGCGACCTCGGCTCTGTCGCCGCTGGGCGACCCGGCGTCGGCCGCGACCGTGCCGCCGACCTCGAACTCCGCGAGGAGGTCTGTGAGCCGGTCGGCTTGTGCCGACAGCGACTCAGTCTCCGCGGAGACGGCGGCCATCGACTCCGTCTGTTCCTCGGCGGTGTCGGCGGCCTCCGTCGCGTCGGTGGCGGTCTGTCGGCTGATGTCGATCACCGGTTCGATCATCGCGACCGCCTCTTCGGTGCTGGCTGCCTGGTCCTCGGTCGCGCTGCTGATCTCGTGGACGCCGTGGTTGGTCTCCTCGGTGTTCGTGGCGACCGTCGAGAGCGACTCGGACACCTCCTCGACGGCGGCGGCGCTCTCGGCGATGTGCGCTTCGGCCTCGCGGACCTCGTCCACGGTGGCGTCGGTGCGAGACTGCGTGCGCTCGATCAGCGACTCGATCTCGGTGGCGGCCTCCTGCGTCTCCTCGGCGAGTTGCTTCACCTCGTCGGCGACGACCGTGAACCCGTTGCTGTCGCCGCCGCCGCCGGCGCGTGCGGCCTCGATGGAGGCGTTGAGCGCCAGCAGGTTCGTCTGGTTGGCGATGTCGCCGATGAGGTCGACGATGTCGCCGATCTCGTCCATCTGCTCGTCGAGCGATTTGACGTTGTCGACGGTGGTGTCGATCGTGTCCTCGACCTCGTCCATGCGATCGATCGCCTCGGCGGCGGCCTCCTCGCTCGATTCGGCGACGCTGGCGGTCTCCTGTGAGATCTCCGCCACCGACTCGGCCGAGGAGGCGACCTCCTCGATCGTCGCCGACAGCGTGTTCATCTCGCCGGCCACCTCCTCGAGGAGGTCGCGCTGCTCGTCGGCACTGTCGGCGATCCCGTCGCTCGCCTCGTTCATCCGGTCGACCGCGCGCGACGCCTCGGAGACGCCGACCGAGGCCTGACCGCTCGCGGAACTGACCTGCCGCGAGACCGACTTGACGTCGCTCACGGCGGCCTCCATCTCGTCCATCATCTCGTTGAACGCCTCGCCGATCTCTGCCATCGCTTCGCTCTTGCTGTCGGCGTCGAGACGGACGGTCAGTTCGCCGTCGGCCGCACGGGCCATCCGGGCACTGTAGGCGTCCGCCTTCGACTCCAGCACCTCGTTCAGCCGCTCGACCTCCTCGCGTCGCTGCTTGGCCTCCGCCATCGCCTCTTCGGCGTCTCGCACCTGCGACTTCTGGCGTTCGACCGCCGCCATCCGCTCGTCGGCCGCCTCGCGGGACTTCTCGATGGAGAACCAGTTGCGCATCAGCGCCGCCGCGAGGAAGAGGATGAACACGGCGTGGATCCCTGCCCACACCCACGGGTTCTGGATCGCCGCCTCGTGGTTGTACACGTTCGTCGGGTCGATCATCGAGAAGATGACGTGGCTCCCCGACACGTAGACGAGACCGAGCGCGAACGGCACCCAGTCCTCGTACAGGGCGACGACCGCCATGACGACGAAGAAGTGGAAGTGCGCCTCGATGAATCCGCCCGAGAACCGGACGAGGAACGTCGAACTCGCCATCAGCCCGAGTGACGTGAGCGCTGTCTGCCACCGTCTGCCGAGACGCGACCAGTTCGCAAGCAGTGCGATCCCCACGAGGAACACGGCCTGCCCGCCGACCAGCCAGGTCGGCACCGCGGGGATGGTCGCCCCCGTCACCAGCGACTCAGTGCCCTCGTACAGGCCCAGCGCCGTCAAGAACGGGATGTGTGCGACCAACGCGATCAGGATCGTGCGGTGGCGCTTCTTCCACTGTTCGTCCGGGATCGTGTCGCCGCTCGGTGTGTATCTGATGACCTCGTCGACTTTCCCCCGGAATCGCTGGGCGACGCCGGCGCCCGTCCGAGTCCCCTCCACGTTACTCATGAAAGATTGACAGGGGAGATATCACTAAAAAGACGGTTGTCAAAATATCCGCGCTGATAGCCCGATATTGCCGGCCGCTGAGGCCGTGAGCCGGATATCTGTCATCGGAATTCGACCGCCGTCCAGAGGTCTGTGATCTCGGCTCCGATGGATTGACGCGGGGGGCACCCCTACCGCGGGCAATGAGTACGCCCGCGGACCTCGACGCGGACGACCTGCGGTTCGCCGAGCCGAACAACCCGTATCTGACGGCACCGGACACCGACTTCACGCCGATCGAGCGCCTCGACGCCGACGACGCCGAGCGGGAGGTCGCGCTCCTCCGGGCGGCGATCCGCGAGCACGACCACCGCTACTACGCGGCGAACGACCCGCTGATCGCCGACCGGACGTACGACGCGCTGTTCGAGCGGCTGACGGCCCTCGAAGCCGCGTTCGACCTCGACGCGAGCGACTCGCCGACCCGACGCGTCGGCGGCGGGACGCTGGACGAACTCGGGACTGTCGAGCACGCGGCGCCGATGCTCTCCATCGACCAGTCGGGCGAGGCCGACGACGTGCGCGAGTTCGACGCACGCGTCCGACGAGAGGTCGGCGACGTAGCGTACTCCTGTGAACCGAAGTTCGACGGCCTCTCCGTCGAGGTGGTGTACGAGGACGGCCGGTACGTGCAGGCGGCGACGCGCGGCGATGGCTACGAGGGCGACGACGTGACCGAGCAGGTGCGGACGATCCGGTCGGTGCCGGAGCGCCTCGGGGGCGACCCGCCCGAGACGCTGGCGGTGCGCGGGGAGGTGTTCATCCCCCGCGACGCGTTCCAAGACCACAACCGTGAGCGCGTCGAGGCGGGGAAGGAGCCGTTCGCCAACCCACGCAACGCCGCCGCGGGCACCCTCCGCCAACTCGACCTCGACGCCGTCGCCGAGCGCCCGCTCGACTGCTTCTTCTACGACGTGCTCGGCTGGGACGACGGCGAACCGCGCGACGAGGACGGCCTCGCGCCCAGCCACCCGGCGACGCACCTCGCGGAACTGGAGGCGCTGCGCTCGTTCGGCCTCCACGTGAACGACCGGGCGGAGTCGGCCGCCGACATCGAAGCGGCGATCGACTACCGCGACCGCCTCGGCGAGGACCGCGAGGACCTGAACTACGAGATCGACGGCGTCGTGATCAAGGTGAACGACCGGGCGGCGTGCGAGCGCCTCGGGACGAAAGCGCGCAGCGTCCGCTGGGCGTTCGCGTACAAGTTCCCCGCGCGCCACGAGGTGACGACGGTGGAAGACGTCGTCGTGCAGGTCGGGCGGACGGGACGACTCACGCCGGTCGCGCTGCTCGACCCGGTCGACGTGGGCGGGGTGACGGTGTCCAGAGCGACGCTCCACAACCCCGACGAGATCGAGTCGTTGGGCGTGAACGTCGGCGACGTGGTGCGCGTGAAGCGCGCCGGCGACGTGATCCCGCAGGTCGCCGAGGTGGTGGAGTCCCACAGCGACACCGCCTACGCGTTCCCCGACGAGTGTCCGGCCTGCGGGAGCGCCGTCGAGCGCGACGGCCCGCTCGCGTTCTGTCCGAACGGCCTCGCGTGCCCCGCGCAAGCCGAGCGCGCGGTCGTCCACTACGCCAGCCGTGGCGGACTGGACATCGAGGGACTCGGCGAGGAGTCGGTCGAACAACTTCGGGAGGCCGGCCTCGTCGAGACCCTGCCGGACCTGTACCGACTCGGGGAGCGTCGCGAGGAGTTGGTCGAGTTGGAGGGGTGGGGCGAGACGAGCGCCGACAACCTCCTCCGGGAAGTCGGCGCGAGCCGCGAACCCGACCTCGACGAGTTCCTCGCCGCCCTCGGCATCCACGAAGTCGGCGGCGCGACCGCCCGCAACCTCGCGCGCCACTTCGGCACGTTCGCGGCGGTCAGGGACGCCACGGAGGCGGAGTTGGTCGAGGTGGACGACATCGGCGAGACGGTCGCGCACACCGTGCGCGACTTCTTCGAGACCGAGCAGAACGCCCGCGTCATCGACGACCTGCTCGACTACGTCGACCCCCAGCCCGACGAGACGGACACGGGCGACGCGCTCGACGGCCTCACCTTCGTGTTCACCGGGTCGCTGTCGACCTCGCGGAGCGTCGCACAGGACCTCGTGGAAGCCCACGGCGCGAACGCGACCTCCTCCGTCTCGGGTAACACCGACTACCTCGTGATCGGCGACTCGCCGGGGACGAGCAAGCGCGACGACGCCGCCGCGAACGACGTGCCCGAGGTCGACGAGGACGAGTTCGCCGACCTCCTCGCGGAATACGGGATCGACTGGCCGCCGAGCGACGAGGACTGACGAACTGGACGGCGCGTGCCGGCGGACCTCAGTGTCCGCCGGGAGCGCGCGAGGGACGAGTGAGCCGGGAGCGAAGCGACCCGGAGCGGAGCGAGCGGCGAACGAGTCGGCTGGGGAGGGTGTGGGCGGTGCGGGCGCGGTGGGGGGACTGAACGGGGCCGTGGGGGCGTTCGTTGTCGAGTGGACGGAACTCACGCCGACGGAAACAGCCAGGACACCACCGCCAACGACGAGAGGACCAACAGCGACGAGAAGACCAACAGCGACGAGAAGACCAACAGCGACGAGAAGACCAACAGCGGCGTTTCAGCCGACTACAGATCGGCGTCTTCGAACCGCCACAGCCCCAGGAGCGGCGGCACCAGCAGCCACGCCGCGAGCATCGCGAACGCCGCGATCTCCATGTCGAGGGCGTACTGGCCCGCACCGCCCTCGACGCCCGCCTGCCCCGCGGCGAACAGGAAGCCGTTGACGAACTCGCCCGCGACGATTTTGAACGAGCCGGTGGGGTTGATCAGTCGGAGCAACTCCAGCAGCGCCGACCCGGAGATGGGCAGCCAGTCGGGGCCGCCCGTGCCGAGGTACAGGCGCAGCGGGAACTGGATGGCGCCCCACAGCGGGACGAACAGGAAGTACAGCCCCACCGCGCCGCCGATGGCGAGGCGGTTCGACGCCACGCCCGCGGAGAAGCCGACCGCGATGGCGACGAACGCCGACGACAACACCAGCGTCAGCAGGATGTACCCGAGGAACGTGAGCGGCTGGAGCGACAGCGGGCCGATGGCGGCGACGAGCGCCGGCAGCAGGAAGCCCACCGAGATGGGCACCGCGATGGCGCCCGCACGACCGATCACCTTCCCGAACACCACGTCCGCACGGGAGTGCGGGAGCGCGAGCAGGAGCTTCAGTGACCCGGACTCGCGTTCGCCGACGACCGCGTTGTACGAGACGACCAGCGCGATGAGCGGGATGAGCGTCGTCACCAGCGCGTCGCGGACGAACACCGAGCCGAGGAGCGCGCTCGTCGGGAACGTCTGGCCCGGCCCCGGGCGAATGACGTAGACGACCGCCGAGACGAGCAGCACGAAGAACGCCGACAGCGCCAGCAGCCAGCGCGAGCGCACGGCGTCTTGGAAGTCCTTGCGCGCGACGGCCTCGACACTCATCGGTCATCACCCACGTTCGCCGGCGCCGTTCCGTCTGGCGCCGCACCATCTTCCGTGTACGTGATGAACAGGTCCTCCAGACTCGCCTCCTTCGTGGAGAAGTCCTTCACCGTCACGCCGTTGTCCTCCAGCGCGCCGATCACCTTCGTCTTCGCGTCGCTGGCACACGAGACGGTGACGGTGCCGCCGTCGGTCGCCGCCGAGGAGACGCCCTCCAGCGCGCGGACCGCCGCCAGGTCGTCCTCGCTGGCGGCGTCGACCGTGACGACGAGCTGCTCCTCGCCGCCGCCGGCCTCGCGGAGGCCCTCGATGGAGTCCTCCGCGACGAGTTCGCCCTCGCGCATGATCCCGACACGGTCACACACCGACTCGACCTGTCCGAGCACGTGCGAGGAGAAGAACACCGTCGTGCCGCGGTCCGCCTCCGCCCGAACGATCTCACGCATCTCCTTGGCTCCCGCCGGGTCCAGTCCCGACGAGGGCTCGTCGAGGATGAGCAGGTCGGGGTCGCCGACGAGCGCCATCCCGAGGACGAGGCGCTGGCGCATCCCCTTGGAGTAGCCGCCGGCGCGGCGGTCGGCGGCGTCGAGGATGCCGACGCGGTCGAGGATCGCGTCGACGTCGGCGTCGACCTCCTTCGAGCGCATCGCGAACTCGACGTGGCGGCGTCCGGTGAGGCGGTCGTACACGTCGTACCCCTCGGGGAGCACGCCCGTGCGACGGCGCACCGCGACCGACTCCGCTTGCGCGTCCCGCGAGAGCACCCGGACGGTGCCGCTCGTGGGGCGCACGAAGTCGAGCAGCATGTTGATCGTCGTGGACTTCCCCGCGCCGTTGGGGCCCAGGAAGCCGAACACCTCGCCTTCCTCGACCTGCAGGTGGAGGTCGCTGACGGCCGTCACGTCGCCGTACCGCTTCGTGACGCCCTCCAACTCGATAGCGGCCATACACGCCCGCTTCCCCCGGTCCCCGCATTAGACTTTGGGACTTCGTGTCCCTCCGGCGAACGTTGCCGTAACTGTCGCGCATATCCCCGCGCATGGATATGACCGTAACACATGACCGACGACGACACCCCGCGATCGGCCGGGGAAGGGGTGGCGGCGGACGGGCGACGGCGGGGGATCGGGGCGGGCGACGATCTGGGGGCACGGACGCGCGCGCTGCACTCGGGGTGGAGCGGCGACCCGGAGACGGGTGCCCGAGCGCCGCCCATCTACCAGACGACCTCCTACGCGTTCCCCGACGCCGACACCGCGGCGGACCTGTACGCGCTGGAGCGGGAGGGCGACGTGTACACGCGCATCTCCAACCCCACGACCCGGGTACTTGAGAAGCGACTCGCGGATCTGGAGGGCGGCGTCGACGCCGTCGCCACCGCCTCCGGGATGGCCGCCATCGACACCGCAACGAGCCTCCTCGCGCGCGCCGGCGACAACGTGGTCGCCAGCGCCGATATGTACGGCGGCACGAGCACGTATCTCGCGCATATGGCCTCTCGGCGCGGCGTGGACCTCCGCACCGTCGAGACGACCGACTACGAGGCGTACGCCGAGGCAGTCGACGAGGACACCGCGTTCGTCCACGTCGAGACGCTGGCGAATCCGTCACTCGTCACGCCCGACGTCGAGTGCATCGCCGACATCGCGCACGAACACGCGGTGCCGCTGGTCGTCGACAACACGTTCGCGACCCCCGCGCTCTGCCGTCCCATCGAGCACGGCGCCGACATCGTCTGGGACTCGACGACCAAGTGGATCCACGGCGCCGGCACCACCGTCGGCGGCGTGCTCGTCGACGGCGGGACGTTCCCGTGGGACCACCCGGCCGCCGACTACCCGGAGCTGTCGGGCGAGAACCCCGCCTTCGACGTTGACTTCGCCGAGCGGTTCGGCGAGCGGGCGTTCGCGCAGGTCGCGCGCCACCGCGGCGTCCGCACGCTCGGCAACCCGCAGTCGCCGTTCGACGCGTGGCAGACGCTCCAGGGACTCGCGACGCTGCCGATCCGGATGGAGAAGCACTGCGAGAACGCCCGCATCGTCGCCGAACACCTCCGCGACCACCCCGACGTGGCGTGGGTCACCTACCCCGGCTTCGCGGACCACCCGACCCACGACAACGCGAGCGAGTACCTCGACGGCTTCGGCGGGATGGTGGTGTTCGGCCTCGAAGACGGCTACGAGGCGGCGAAGGGCGTCTGCGAGGCGGTCGAGTTGGTGTCGTTCCTCGCGAACATCGGCGACGCGCGCTCGCTGATCATCCACCCCGCGAGCACGACGCACGCACAGCTCACCCCGGACGAACAGCGCGCGGCCGGCGTCTCGCCCGACCTCCTGCGACTGTCGGTCGGCATCGAGGACCCAGCCGACATCGTGGCGGATCTGGACCGCGCCATCACGGAGGTGACGGCGTGACCGCCGTCGAGTCGGTCGGCGAGTTCCGCTTCGAGTGCGGTGAGTCGATCGAGAATCTCCGGCTCGCGTACGAGACGTACGGCGAGTTCGACGGCGACAACGCCGTGCTCGTGTGCCACGCGCTCACCGGGAGCCAGCACGTCTCGAACGCACCCTCCAGCGCCGACCACGACGGCGACGACTTGGGCGACGCCGTCGAAACCGCCGGGCAAGCCCGCGCGTGGTGGAACGACGTGGTCGGCCCGGGGAAGGCCATCGACACGACCGAGTACTACGTCGTCTGCGTCAACGTCCCCGGCTCCTGTTACGGCTCCTCGGGGCCGCCCGCGGACGGCCCCGACGACGAACCGTGGGGCACCGAGTTCCCACCGGTGACGGTCGGCGACTGGACGCGTGCGCAACGCCGGCTACTCGATCGACTCGGCGTCGGTCGCCTCCACGCCGTCGTCGGCGGCAGCGTCGGCGGGATGAACGCCCTCGACTGGGCGAAGCGGTTCCCGGACGACGTGCGCCGCGTCGCCGCCGTCGCGACCGCCTCCAGACTGGACACGCAGTGCCTCTCGCTGGACGCCATCGCGCGCCGGGCGATCACCACCGACCCGGACTGGAACGGCGGTGACTACTACGGCGACGACCGACCGAGCCCGGCCGACGGGCTGGCGCAGGCCCGACGCATCGGTCACGTGATGTACCTCTCGAAGGCGTCGATGGGGCGGAAGTTCGGGCGCCGCGCCGCCGGTCGCGACGCCTTCGGCGACGGCCCCGACGACCCGACGGGGCGGTTCTTCCCGTACCGCGAGGTGGAGTCGTACCTCGACTACAACGCCGACTCGTTCACCACGCGCTTCGACGCGAACAGCTACCTCTACCTCACGCGGGCGATGGACGAGTACGACCTCGCGGCGGGCTACGGCTCCGACGCGGAGGCGCTCGCGGCGTTCGAGGGCGAACTGCTCGCGCTGTCGTTCACGGGCGACTGGCACTTCACCGTCGAGCAGTCGCGCGTGCTCGCGGCGGCGGCCCGCGACGGCGACGTGCCGACCGCCCACCACGTCGTCGACTCCGACCACGGCCACGACGCGTTCCTCGTCGAACCGGAGTCGGTGGGGCCGCCGCTGCGCGACTTCCTCGCCGACGGTGTCGGCGGCCGCGCCGTCCGCGACGAGGACGACGACGACGGGCCGCCCGGTGGCCGCGGACGTGGCCCGGACCGCGCACCCGTCCACGCGAGCCTGTTCCCCGGGTGATCGACCGTCGCCGGCCCGACGCGGCGGGCGGGCGTCACAGGTTCCGGCGAGTTCCGCGACCGACGGTAGCACTTAGCTGTCCGTGTGTGTACACGCGGGTAGTATGACGAGCGACGACACCGACTACGGCTTCTGGACCCGCAGCGTGCACGAGGGCGCCGACCCCGACCCGGCGACGGGGGCACGAGCGCCGCCGATCCACCAGACGACCTCCTACGTGTTCGACGACGCCGACCACGCGGCACGGCTGTTCGCACTCGAAGAGGAGGGGTACATCTACAGCAGGCTGCTCAACCCGACGGTCGCACGGCTGGGCGAACGACTCGCGTCGCTGGAGGGCGGCGTCGGCGCGGTGCCGACGAGTTCGGGGATGGCGTCGTTCGATCTGGCGAACTTCCTGCTCGCGTCGGCGGGCGACAACATCGTCTCCTCGTCGTCGCTGTACGGCGGCACCTACACCTACCTCACCCACACCGTCGAGCGCCGCGGCGTCGAGACGCGCTTCGTCGACACGCTCGACTACGACGCCTACGCTGAGGCCATCGACGACGACACCGCGTACGTCCACCTGGAGACCATCGGCAATCCCGCGCTCGTGACGCCCGACATCGAACGGATCGCCGACATCGCCCACGAGCACGACACGCCGCTGTTCGTGGACAACACGTTCGCGACGCCGTACCTGTGTCGCCCACTCGACCACGGCGCGGACCTCGTGTGGGAGTCGACGACGAAGTGGATCCACGGCTCCGGCTCCACCGTCGGCGGCGTCCTCGTCGACGGCGGCTCGTTCCCGTGGGGCGAACACGCCGACCGCTTCCCGGAGTTGGGCGCCGAGAACCCGGCGTACCACGGCGTCAACTTCGCCGAGCGCTTCGGCGAGGCGGCGCTCACCTACGCCGGGATCGCTCGCGGGCTCCGCGACCTCGGGAGCGCGCAGTCGCCGTTCGACGCGTGGGCGACGATGCAGAAGCTGGAGTCGCTCCCGATGCGAATGGAGCGCCACTGCGCGAACGCCCAGCACGTCGCCGAACACCTCGCGGACCACCCCGCCGTCGACTGGGTGACGTACCCGGGGCTGCCGGACCACGAGACGCACGCGGAGGCGTCGGAGTACCTCGACGGCGGCTACGGCGGGATGATCGCCTTCGGCCTCGCCGGCGGCTACGAGGCCGCCCGCGACACCGTCGAGAACACGGAGTTGGCGTCGCTGCTGGCGAACGTCGGCGACGCGAAGACGCTCGTGATCCACCCGGCGTCGACGACCCACCAGCAGCTCACCGAGGAGGAGCAGGTGGCCGCCGGCGTCACCCAGGACATGGTGCGCCTCTCGGTCGGCGTGGAGAACCCCGAGGACATCGTCGCGGACCTCGACCAGGCCATCGACGCGGCGACGCGATAGGCTCCGCTCACGAAGGGGCTGACAGGCGGCCCTGTGACCCGTGAGACGACGTGGGTCGCGCGTCGGCGGTCGGGCCGCACACCCGCCTCGCCGCCGACGACAGTGCTCAGCGTCGCATCGGCGCGACTGGTTCCGGTATCCGACTTGAACCCTCGTGCGGGACCGGGGGCGCGCGTCGAGGGCGCGCGTCGAGGCCGCCCGTCGGGCCAGGATCGCCCGCGGCCCGTGTCGCTCGCCGCTCGGACCGAGGCACCCCATCCGGTCAGCCTCGCCCGCGGCGGCAACGCTTTACTGCCGGTCGACCGACGCGTCGCGTATGAACTACCGTGAGGTCGAGGTCGCCGGCGAGTACATGGCGAGCCTGGACAACGGCGCCGACTGGCGCGAAGAGATCGAGTCGCTCGCGAACGAGGTGGAGGCGGACGCCGCGTGGTTCAACGCCATGGGCGCGGTGCAGGACGCGGAGGTGTGGTTCTACGACCAAGACGACCAGGAGTACCAGTCGGTGACGTTCGACGAGCCGTTGGAGGTCGCCGCCTGCGTCGGCAACGTCGCGCTGCTCGACGGCGAGCGGTTCGCCCACACCCACGCGGTCCTCTCGCGACGCAGCGGGCAGGCGCTCGCGGGCCACCTCGACGGCGGCACCGTGTTCGCGGGCGAGGTGTACCTCCGCGCGTTCGAGGAGCCGCTGGAGCGCGAACACGACGCGGTGACCGATCTGGACCTCTGGCTGTAGTCGGCGGGTCGGGGGCGAGTGACCGGCCCCGAGACCGGATTGACGAACCCTTATGACCCTGCCCCGCTCACCGACGTGACGTGCATCGACGACCCCGACACGCGAGCCGAGGCGGTGCCCACGACGGCGCCGTGACCCCGGTTCCGGGGTCGTCACCGACGACCGCAGCGACCGCGGAGGCGACGCGATGAGACCCGACGACGAGCGCTACTTCACCCGGATCGAGGACCGACTCGACGAGGCGTTCGAGCGCGCCGAGGCCGCCAAGCAGCAGGGGAAAGACCCCGAGACGGAGATCGAGATCCCCGTCGCCCGCGACATGGCCGACCGCGTCGAGAACATCCTCGGCATCCCCGGCGTCGCCGAGCGCGTCCGCGAACTGGAGGAGGACTACTCCCGCGAGGAGGCCGCCCTGGAGTTGGTGACCGACTTCGTGGAGGGCACCGTCGGCGACTTCGACTCCCGCGCGGGGAAGATCGAAGGCGCAGTGCGGACGGCGGTCGCCCTGCTGACGGAGGGGGTCGTCGCCGCGCCCATCGAGGGCATCGACCGCGTCGAACTCCTGGAGAACGACGACGGCACGGAGTTCATCAACGTGTACTACGCCGGCCCGATCCGCTCTGCGGGTGGGACCGCGCAGGCGCTGTCCGTGCTCGTGGGCGACTACGCTCGCGCCCTGCTGGGCATCGAAGAGTACCGCGCTCGCGACGAAGAGATCGAACGCTACGCCGAGGAGATCGGCCTGTACGACAAGGAGACGGGGCTCCAGTACACGCCGAAGGACAAGGAGACGAAGTTCATCGCCGAGCACATGCCGATCATGCTGGACGGCGAGGCGACGGGCGACGAGGAGGTGTCCGGCTTCCGCGACCTCGACCGCGTCGACACCAACAACGCCCGCGGCGGGATGTGCCTCGTGCTCGCGGAGGGGATCGCGCTCAAGGCCCCGAAGATCCAGCGCTACACCCGCCAACTCGACGAGGTCGACTGGCCGTGGCTCCAAGACCTCATCGACGGCACGTACTACGACGACGGCGGCGACGAGGCGGACGACGGCACCGACGACGCTGAGACCGACGCCGACGAGGGTGAGGAGGACGCGGACGACGGCGAGACCGAGGAGGAGCCGACCGGGTCGACGCGGGCCGAGCCCTCGAAGAAGTTCCTGCGCGACCTCATCGCGGGGCGCCCCGTCTTCGGGCACCCCTCGGAAGCGGGCGGGTTCCGCCTGCGTTACGGTCGCGCGCGCAACCACGGCTTCGCGACCGCGGGCGTCCACCCGGCGACGATGCACATCGTCGACGACTTCCTCGCGACTGGGACCCAGATCAAGACCGAGCGCCCCGGGAAAGCCGGCGGCGTCGTCCCCGTCGACTCCATCGACGGGCCGACGGTCAGGCTGGCGAACGGCGACGTGCGCCGCATCGACGACCCGAAGGAGGCGCTGGAGGTTCGCAACGGCGTCGAAGAGGTGCTCGACCTCGGCGAGTACCTCGTCAACTTCGGCGAGTTCGTCGAGAACAACCACCCACTCGTCCCCGCTGGCTACGTCCGCGAGTGGTGGGAACAGGACATCGCGGCCGCGGGCGCCGACCTCCAGGCGCTGGAGGACGACCTCACCATCGACCTCGACGACCCCGACGCGGAGACGGCGCTCGCGTGGGTCGGCGAGTACGACGCGCCGCTGCACCCGGCGTACACCTACTGCTGGCACGACATCAGCGTCGACGAGTACGACGCCGTCGCCGACGCCGCCGCGGCGGGCGAGGTGACCGGCGACCTGCTCGTCGTCGAGAACACCGACACCGTGCGGCGCGCGCTGGAGAAACTGCTCGTCGAACACAGCCAGACCGAGGACGCGCTCCGGATCCCCGACTTCCGCCCGCTCCTCCGGCAACTGGGCGTCACCGACGGCCTGCGCCGCGAGTGGGAGCGCGACGACCTCTCGGCGGAGGCGACCGAGTGGGACGACGGAGAGAACGCGATTCGGGCGGTGAACGAGGTCGTCGACTTCGCAGTGCGCGAGCGCGCCCCGACCCGCATCGGCAACCGGATGGGCCGCCCGGAGAAGTCCGAGAGCCGCGACCTCTCACCCGCAGTGCACACGCTGTTCCCGATCAAGGAGTTGGGTGGCAGTCAGCGCTCGATGGGCGAGGCCGCCCGCAACCGCACGGACAAGGGGAAGGGCGTGTACGACGTGCTCGTCGGTGAGCGCGAGTGCCCCGACTGCGGCGAGCACACGTTCAAGTGCCTGTGTCCGGACTGCGGTTCGCACACCGAACCGTACTACGAGTGCGACGACTGCGGCACGGTCTGTGAACCCGACGAGTCCGGGCGCGTCGAGTGCCCGCGCTGTGAGTGGGAGGTGGAGAGCCCCGACTGGCACACGATCCACCTCAACGACGAGTACTGGGACGCCCTGGGGGCGACCGACGAACGCGAAGCCTCATTCGAGATTCTGAAAGGCGTCCAGGGGTTGTCCTCCTCGAACAAGACGCCCGAACCGATCGAGAAGGGCGTGTTCCGCGCGAAACACGGCGTCACGTCGTTCAAGGACGGCACCGTCCGCTACGACATGACCGACCTCCCGGTCACGTCGGTCCGTCCGGAGGAACTCGACGTGACCGTCGACCACTTTCGAGAACTGGGGTACGAGACGGACATCGACGGCGAACCGCTCGTCCACGACGACCAGCTCATCGAGCTGAAAGTGCAGGACATCGTCCTCTCGGACGGCGCCGCCGAGCACATGATGAAGACGGCGGACTTCGTCGACGAACTGCTCACCGACTTCTACGACCTGGACCCGTTCTACGAGGTGAACGAGCGCGACGACCTCGTCGGCGAGTTGGTGTTCGGGATGGCGCCCCACACCAGCGCCGCGGTCGTCGGGCGCGTGGTCGGGTTCACGAGCGCGGCGGTCGGGTACGCACATCCGTACTTCCACGCCGCAAAACGCCGGAACTGCTTCCACCCGGAGACGAAACTGTGGTACCGCGACGAGGACGGCGAGTGGCACTACGGTCGGATCGACGAGTTCGTCGAGGACCGACTGGACGACCCCGCAGCGGACGACTTCGGGACGCTCGTGTCGGAACTCGACGGCGACGTGTTCGTCCCGTCGCTGACCGACGACGGTGAGGAGGTACTGCGCCCGGTCGACGCGGTGTCGAAGCACGTCGCACCAGAACACATGGTTCGCGTGGAGACACGGAGCGGTCGGGAGATCACGGTGACACCCGACCACGAGATGCACGTCTTCGACGAAGGGGCGATCGAGACGAAGCTCGCGAGAGACGTGACCGAGGACGACCACGTGGTCAAGCCCTCGCGACTCGACGGCGTCGACCCGGACGGAACGAAGACGTTCGACCTCCTCGCGGAGTTCGTCAGCTCGGAGACGATCGACAACGAGCGGTTGATGATCAAGGGGTTGGAGAAGGATGCGCTCTACGACCTGTTCAGCGACCGACTCGCGCCGCAGTGGGATGGTCAGTTCTACCCGCTGAAGAGCACCGCCGAGTATCTCGGGCTCTCGAAGAAGGGACTCAGCAATTACCTCTACCGGGGGAGCCTCCCGGCGGAACTTCTGTTGGAGTTCTTCGACTCGACGGAGTCGATGCTCGAATTCGTTCCAACGGACGCGAAACTCGGCGTGAAGCGGGACTCGGTCGAGATCGACAGACACGTCGAATTGAACGAACGGACGGCGACACTCCTCGGCTACTACGCCGCCGAGGGGTTCACTCGCGCACAGGAGACGCCGAAGGGGACGATCCACCAGACGACGATCTGTGGAACCGAGGACCAGGCCCGAGACTTCTACGTAGAAACCCTGCGCGAGGAGTTCGGTGCCGACCCGTACCGTGAGAACGAGGCGAAGGTGACCGCGTCCGGTCGACTGCTCCGCGTGTTCTTCGACAGCGTCCTCGACACCGGGACGTCCGCGGAGACGAAGCGCGTACCCCAGTGCGTCTTCGATGCCGACGAACGAATCGTCGAGGCGTACCTCAGTGGGTATTTCAGTGGCGACGGAACCGCCGAATCGAACGCGGCAGTCGTCTCGGCGACGACCGTGAGTCGAGAGCTGAAAGAGGACCTGCTCGCGTTGCTGTCACGGCTCGGGGTCGTCGGTCGTGTCGACATCGAGGCCCCGGTGCCGCTCCACACGAAGTTCCCCGACTACTACGACGTCGACGACCCGACGATGTCGGCTCGAAGCTACGTTCTCCGTGTCACCTCCGAAGACGCGGTCGCGTTTGCCGAGCGTGTCGGCTTCCACTTGGACCGGAAGGAGGAACGCCTACGCGAGCAGATCCAGACCAGAGCGACGACGCCGCGTCGCGCGTTCGACGGGGGTGGCGAGGACGCGCTCGTCGAGGCCGTCGCCACTGTCGAGTACGTCGAGGCGGACACCGAGCACACGTACTGCCTGACCGTCGAGGGAACCCACTCGCTCGTCGCGAACGACCTGTCTCAAAAGCAATGCGACGGCGACGAGGACTGCGTCATGCTGCTCATGGACGGTCTGCTCAACTTCAGCAAGTCGTTCCTGCCGGACAAGCGGGGCGGGCAGATGGACGCCCCACTGGTCATGTCCTCGCGCATCGACCCCTCCGAGATCGACGACGAGGCGCACAACATGGACATCGTCCGGCAGTACCCCCGCGAGTTCTACGAGGCGACGCTGGAGATGGCCGACCCCGGCGAGGTCGAGGACCGCATCCAACTCGGCGAAGACACCCTCGGCACCGACGACGAGTACCGCGGCTTCGACCACACCCACGACACGACCGACATCGCGCTCGGCCCCGACCTCTCGGCGTACAAGACGCTCGGGTCGATGATGGACAAGATGGACGCGCAACTCGCGCTCGCCCGCAAACTCCGCGCCGTCGACGAGACCGACGTGGCCGAGCGCGTCATCGAGTACCACTTCCTCCCGGACCTGATCGGGAACCTCCGCGCGTTCTCCCGGCAGGAGACGCGCTGTCTCGGCTGTGGCGAGAAGTACCGCCGGATGCCGCTGACGGGCGACTGCCGCGAGTGCGGCGGCGACATGACGCTCACCGTCCACCAGGGGTCGGTGAACAAGTACATGGACGTCGCGCTGGAGGTCGCCACGGAGTTCGGCTGCCGCGAGTACACCATCCAGCGGCTAGAGATCCTCGAACGCTCGCTGGAGTCGGTGTTCGAGAACGACAAGAACAAGCAGGGCTCTATCGCGGACTTCATGTGAGCGAGCGCGACGCCACACCTACCCCACTCCGCGCCGAACGTCGCCCATGCCCACCAGCGACGCCTGCCGCGCCGAAATCGAACGCCTCCACGACTGCTTCGTCGCGTGGTTCACGGGGCACGCCACCGACGACGAGTTCGGCGCTGTCGCCGACGCCCTCCACCCGGCGTTCGAGATGGTCACGCCCGACGGCGCGCGCCGCGACCGCGCCGCTGTGTTGGACTCGATCCGAGGGGGACACGGACGCACCGACCCGGGGTCGTTCGACATCGACATCCGGAACGTCGAGGTCGTCCACACGGTCGATGACCGCGCGACCGTCCGCTACGAGGAGTGGCAGGAGACGCCCGACGGGACGACCGGGCGGGTGAGCACAGCCCTGCTTCGCGAGGCCGCCGACGCCCCCGGCGGACTCGTGTGGCTCGACCTCCACGAGACGTGGATCGAGCGGTGACCGGAAGCGGCAGGAGCGTTCCGATTCGGGCCGCCCTCCAGCGATCGTCGTTCGATCGACGCTCGGACGACAACCGACAGACACCGACCAACGACGTGGGTCGAACCCGGACAGCGATCCTGTGACATCGCTTACCAGTCGGCGGCGCGTACCGGGTGGTATGGCGAGTGAGCAACGCGGTGAGCGAACGGAGCTGGCCGACATCTCGGCGGGACAGCCGGTGTACGACGCCGACGGCAACGAACTCGGGACGGTCCGCGGCGTCGACGACGCCGGGTTCTACGTGCTCGCGGCCGAGGGCGCCGCCACGGTGACGCTCGACGAGGCGCGCGAGGTCTTCGGGAGGGCGTCGGTGATGTGGCGGTGTTGGGCGTGCGGCGCGATGGGGCGCATCGAGGGCGGTCTGCCGTCGCAGTGCCCGGACTGCGAGGCGCCGCGCGAGGACCTGTACTACTGGGCCGAGGACTGATCGCTGGTCGGCGGCGCCGTCGTCGGTCGACGCCACACTGGCTGGACGGCCGTTCTCAGGGGGCGAGAGCACCCGGCGCGCTTAGTCTCTCGCCCGACAAACTGACGGCCATGAGCGAGGAGCGACCGCCGGTCGGACTCGGCCAGCGCGTGTTCACAGAGTCGGGACGAGTCATCGGCACCGTCCGCGGCTTCGACGAACACGGCGTGTACGTGACGACGCTTGAGGGCATCCGCTCGCTGTCGATCGAACACGAGCGCGCCGGCCACGAGTTCGGCGAGGGCGAGTTGATGTGGCGGTGTTCCGACTGCGGGGAGATGGGCGACCTCGACGACGGCATCCCCGAGACGTGCCCGAACTGCGACGGTCCCCGCGAGCACATCTACTACTGGACCGAGGACTGACCCGGCGCGGTCGACCGAACCGCTCTTTTCACCCCGTCGCCACCGCGGAGCATGGACATCGTCGTGTTCGGCGCCGGCGCGTTGGGCAGTCTCGTCGGCGGCCTGCTCGCGCGCGAACACCACGTGACACTCGTCGCGCGCGACCCGCACGCCCAGCGCGTCGCCGGACAGGGCCTCCGTGTCACCGGCGAACTCGACGCCCACGTCCGCCCGCGAGCGACGACCGACCCGACGCCCGACGATCTGACCTGCGACCTCGCGCTCGTGACGGTGAAGGCGTACGACACCGCCGAGGCCGCCCGCACGCTCGCCACCGGCGACTCCGACGTCGTCTGCTCGCTGTCGAACGGGCTCACCGAGGGGGCGCTGGTCGCCGAACTCGGCGACCGCGTGCTCGCCGGGTCGGCGACCTACGGCGCCGAACTCGTCGGGCCCGGCGAGGTGCGCTGCACGGGCGTCGGGCGCATCCACGTCGGCGAACTCGCGGGCGGCGAGAGCGAGCGCGCCGAGCGCGTCGCCGCGGCGTTCCGCGAGGCGGGACTCGACTGCGAGGCGGACCCGGCGATGCCGCGCCGCCGCTGGGAGAAACTCGCGGTCAACGCCGGCATCAACGCCGTCACCGCGCTCGCGCGGGTCGAGAACGGCGCGCTCGCCGAGGGGCCTGGCCGCGACGTCGCCCACCGCGCCGCGCGCGAGACCGCCCGGGTCGCCCGCGCGGATGGCGTCGACCTGACCGACGACGCCGCGGTCGCCGCCGTCGACACCGTCGTCGACGAGACCGCCGCGAACCGCTCGTCGATGCTCCAAGACGTGCTCAGTGGGGGTCGGACCGAGGTGGACGCGATCAGCGGCGCGGTCGTCGACCGCGGCGCCGACCACGGGGTCGCGACGCCGACGAACCGGACCCTCGCGGCCCTCCTCCGCGCATGGGGAGCAGACGGGATCACTGAGTGAACAGCCCCGAGTAGAACCTCCGATTCGCAGCCACGTCTAGCGGTTTTCGAGACTGGTAAAGGATCGGCGAGGATCGGGAGACGGAGCGAATAGCCGCGTTACTCGACGTAGCCCAGATCCCGAAGCCGCTCGGTCGCCTCCTCGTCCATCTCGTCGAGCGAGTCGTCGGTGACCTCGCCGTCGGCGGCGTCGGTCCACGCCCCACCGGCGGCGGCCTCGAACTCGCCCAGTTTCGACTCCGCCTCGGCGATGCGCTCGTCGGTGCCGTCGGCGAGGTTCCGCTCCTCGTCGGGGTCGGCGTCGAGGCGGAACGCCTCGTCGGGGATGCGGTCGATACGGACGTACTTCGCGTCGGTCGCGCGGGCCGCACGCATCCGCGAGTAGAATCGCGACTCCTCGGGTAGCGTAATGCCGGCGCTCGACGCCTTCTCCTCCAACTGCTTCAACTCGACCACGGGCCGGGAGTACTCGACGAAGCCGAACTCGCCCTCGGGAGCCGCGCGCTGGCCGGGGTCGCGCGCGGCCTCGTCGAGACCGGCGAACTCGCGGTAGTCCGCCGACAGCAGCGAGCGCGTGCGATCGAGCGCGACTGCCTCCTCGCCGGCGGTCGCCGGCTCGCCGCCCTTGACGCCGAGCGTGTCGAGCACCGTGTGGTAGGTGTCGAGCAGTTCGACGGTGTCCTCGCGGCGCTCGTCGTCGAGCGCGGGGTGTTTGACCATCAGCGGGACGTTGATCAACTGGTCGTACAGGCAGAACTCGTGGCCGTACAGGTCGTGTTCGCCGTGGAGTTCGCCGTGGTCGGCGCAGACGACGACCGCGGTGTCGTCCCAGCGGCCCGTCTCCTTGAGCCAGTCGAACAGGCGGGTGAGCTGGTCGTCGATGTGGGCAATCTCGGCGTCATACAGCCCCTCGATGGCGTCCCACTCCTCGTCGTCGATGTCGCGGGCACCCGAGTTGTACTCCTTGGAGTTCTGGCACACCTCGGTGGAGTCGACGCCGGGCGCGAACTCGTCGACGTACTCCTGCGGCGGGTGGTACGGCAGGTGAGCGTCCATCAGGTTGATGAACGCGAACCAGTCGTCGCCGGCGGCCTCCGCGTCGTCGACGAACGACTTCGTGCGGTCGATCACCGCGGGCGTCTTCGAGTCGGCGCCGTCGCCCGACGCGAGGTACTCGTGGGCGACGTTGCCCAGCGAAACGAGTTTGTCCGCGACCGTGCGGAGCGCGTCGTTGTCGTTCATCGCCTTCCACGCCTTCGCGAGCGGGCCCGACAGGAAGTCGCCCGGCATCACCTCGAAGAAGTTGTCCTGGTCGTCGAAGCCGTCCGTGAGGTGGGTGTACGGCGTGATCCACGCGTTCGAGGAGTAGCAGGCGGTGCGGTACCCCGCGTCCGACAGCGTCTCCGCGAGCGTCGTCGCGCCCTCCAGGTACGGGTTCTCCTGGTCGGCGCCGTGGCGGTGCGGGTACATCCCGGTGAACAGCGACGCGTGCACCGGCAGCGTCCACGGCGCCGGCGCGACGGCGTTCTCGAAGACGGTCGCCTCCTCGCTGAACGCGTCGAGCCCCGGCGTCGTCCCCCCGTCGTAGCCGTACGGCCCGAGGCGGTCCTTGCGGACCGTGTCGAGCACGACGAACAGCACGTTCTCGGGCGAGTCGTCGCTCATGTCCTCGGTGTCCCGCTCGCCGGTAATCCCTCTTCTGGTCTCGCGAGGACCGGACAGCCGCGGCTTGGCGCGTCGACTGCGATTCGATATCGCGTATTCGAGTTTATCGGGCAGATCGAGGCAAGATCACCGTTCCTGTCGGAGAGGGGGTGAGCACACCGCGAGCGGTCGATCCGGCGGTGACGTTCGGATCGTCGCCACCGAGCGGCGGTGACGTTCGGATCGTCGCCACCGAGCGGCGGCGTCGCGACTACACGGCCTGAGAGAACGTGAGAACGGGAGAGAGAAGCCGCCCGAGTCGACCGCTCAGAAGGGGGCCTGCGGGCCCTCGTCGTCCTCGCCGTCCGAGGACTCGCCGGGGAAGGAGGGGGACATGCCGCCGTCCGAGTGGCCCATGCCGCCCAGGTCGCCATCGGCGCCCGCGCCCATGCCGGTGTCGGCGACGACCTCGTTGATCTCGGGGATCTCCTTGGTCATGCGCGACTTGATCGCCTGGATCGTCATCGGGGAGATACCGCAGCCGGAACAGGCGCCGCCCAGCGAGATGTGGACCTCGCCCGTCTCGCGGTCGAGGTGCTGGATGGCCGCGCTCCCGCCGTGCATCTGGATCTGCGGGAAGTTGCGGCGCAGGAAGTTCGTCACGCGCTCGCGGAGCTCGTCCTCGCCGCCGTCGTCTTGAGAGTCGGCGCTCATTACACTGCGGTTGGCGGCACGAGGGTTTCAACCTTGTGCTCGCGGGAGTCTCGCGACCGGCAGCTCACCCGTCGGCGGGCGGTTCGAGGTCGAACACGCGGTACAGCTCCGCCTCGATCTGGTCGAGGTAGCGGTCGAGCGTCTCCACGAGTTTCTCGTCGTCGACGACGATGGCGGTCAGCCGCTCCGTGGGGTTCTCGGGCAGTTCGACGGTGAACTCGCCGGTCGCCTCGTCGTAGAACGGCTCGGACTCGTTGAGAATCTGCTGGTCGATGGCGTGGATCAACTCGGAGTCGTAGCGCTCGTTCATGTGGTTGAACGCGTTCTTGTACGCTCGCTGGAGTTCGGGGAAGTAGTTCGCGTACTTGTCCTCGAACTGGTCGGGGTCGAACTCGGCCATTGGCGGGCGTTCTTCCGGGAGTGGCCTAAGGGCGACGGTCGGGCGCCGTAAATCGATTACCGCGATATCGAATCGTCGAGTGGCCGCCGAGAGCGAGGCAACAGCGGCGTCGGCAGTCTCGGTCGGTCGGTCGGTCGCACGTGCCCGAAGGTGGCGGTCACAGAGACCACTGGTGAGTCGACGGCTCTCCGACAGTAAGCAGAACGAGGGAGTCACGTCCCGTAGGGAACCTCCGCGCCGCCACTGGCCCTGTCACAGTCCCGCCACGGCGACGCGTGAGACGAAGACGTCCGCTGTCCGCTGTGACTACCGTCGACGGCGAGACGGCGGCGTCGCTACGGGGGAGACGACGACGGAGAAGTACCGGGGGCGACGACTCAGGCGGTCAGAAGGTCGTCCAGGGTGTCGCGGTTCGCTGGCGTTCGCGCACGCGCATCTCGCGGGAGCCGTCCTCCTCGCGGGTGTTGATCACGGTGTCGAACGGCTCGTACATCGTGTGGAGCGTCTGCTCGTCGTGCATCGTGGAGTTGATCACGGCGACCGTAGACCACCCCTCGCTCTCGACCTGGCGGGTGAGGACCCGCACGAACTGGTACACGTCCTGCGGTTCGAGGTACATCAGCAGTTCCGACAGCGAGTGGATGCCGACCCCGACGGTAGTGTCCGTCTCGCGGAACACCTCGTAGAGGTCCGTGAACTTCATCCCGATGTCGGTGACGTTCTTCGGGGAGGACGCGTAGCGGACGAGTTCGTCCTGGACGAGGTCGCCCCCGCGCTGTTTCGAGACGCAGTCGACGACGCCGACCGACAGCGGGTCGCAGTCGGCGATTTCGGCGTAGTCGGCGCGGACCTGGTCGGCCGGGTCCCCGGTGGTGATGAGGACGCCACGCTCCCCGACGTCCGCCAGCAGGCGGAGCATCAGGTCGTACTTGCCGGTCATCGGCGGACCGGCGATGAGAAGGCTTCGGCCTCCTGCGCCGCCGTCGAACGACAGCGGGGCGTCCTCCAGCATACGCATGAGGTTGCGACGGACGGCTAAAACCTTTGTCCAAACCGACGGGAACGGCAGTTCAGATCGGAACAACGTCACAGGTTTGACCCCTCGTTGTCGGTCGGGTTGCCGAGCCCCTCCGGGAAGCCGAGCGCCTCAAGGTTCTCGCCACCCTCGAGGAGCCCCGCCCGTTGCAGGGTCGCCGGGAGGTCGGTCGCCGTCGGACGGATGCCGGCGGGGGTCGGGGTCCCGTCGACTCCCGACTCCGGTCCAGCGGCCGTCTCGGCGGACCCGCCCTGTGCGAGCCGGCTCCGAAGCGTCTCGGCGTCCGTCGACGTCGCGTCGCCGCGCTCGTACCCCTCGGCGTCGCCCTTCCCCTCGCGGTACGCGAGGTCGACGATACTCCGGTCGTAGGTGGCGTCGAGCGAGGTTCGGACCTCCTCGAGCGCGGTCTCCGTGTCGGCGCCGAACGCGGCGGCGACCCCGAGCGCGTGCGCCCGGCGAATCGCCTCGTCCGGCGACAGCGTCTCGTCGGCGTCGCTGACGGACGGAATCACACTTGCGAGGCGGGCGAACAGTCGGCGCACGGCGCCGCCCACCGCCGTGATCCCGCCGGAGTCGTCGGACTCGACGGCCACGCTCAGGCACCCCCTTCGTCGTCGGTGGGGGTGCGCCCCAACAACTCGGGGAAGCCGAGCACGCCGAGCTCCGCGCCGCCCTCCAGCAGTCCCGCGCGCTGGAGCGCCGCTGGGAAGTCGGTCGCCGTGATCGGTCTCCCGGCCGCCGACGCGCGGTCGAAGGCGTCGTCGTCGACCGGTGACGTGGGCGCGGTCCCCTCGACGAGCTGTGCCCACACGTCGTCGCCGTCGACGTGGTCGCTGTCGGCGCGGACGACCTGCGCCTCCTGTTTGCCCTCCTGGTAGGCGAGGTCGATGATGCTGCGGTCGTAGGAGGTGTCGAGCGCCTGTCGGAGTCGGTCGAACTCCTCGCGGTTCTCGTAGCCGAAGGCGGCTGCGACGCCGAGTGCGTACGCCCGTCTGATCGCCTCGTCGTCCGAGATGTCTGTCCAGTCGGTCCCCAGCCGGTCTTCGTACATCAGTGGGTGACCGCCCGGCCCTCGCCGACCACCAGCCCCGAGGCGGTGAACTGGAGGTTCTGGATGTCGGTGTCCACGTCGGCACCGCGCATCTTCACGACCTGCAGCCCACGGCGCATCCCGTCGTCCTCCATGTAGTTGTGGAAGAAGACGACGCCGTGCGCCAGGAAGTGTTCGTCCGCGTACGCAGAGGGGTCGGTCATCTCAGATATCAGATACGTCGTGGCGCTGGTCCGCTTGAGCGCCGAGAGGAACCGCATCACCGTGTTGTCGGAGTCGTCCAGCAAGTACCGCAACAGCATCGTCGAGTCGATGACGACGCGGTCGATGTCGCGCGACTCGATGAACGAACTGATCCGGTTGGTGACGCTGTTGACGTCGCGCCGGTCGCCGGGCATCCCGAAGAAGCGCTTCCCCTCCGAGGAGAAGGCGTCGAGGAACGTCACCGACCCCGACTCGAGCGCCCGCTCGAAGCCGAAGTCGTAGGCGTCCATGTCGCGTTCGAGGTCCGCCCGACTCTCGTGCATACTGATGAACAGACAGCGATCCCCCGCGGCCGCCCCGTCGGCGATGAACTGTGCCGAGAACGTGGTCTTACCGCTCCCGGGAGGTCCACAGATCACGTACAAGCGCTCTCCCGGCAGCCCCCCGTCGACGAGGTCGTCGAACCCCGAAACGCCGCTCGATACACGCATACAGGATACCGTACGAGGTGCCGCATAAGGACTCCCCCCCGAAACTCAAGCCTGATAGCGAGCCCGGCGGCGCCGGAGCGGCCCCGCGATGGCCGCTCACTCGGTTCGGGGCTCGACCCAGACGACGAAGCGGTCGTCGCCTTTGACGATGCCGCGGACGGAGTCGTCGCCGGCGGTCGTCGCCTCGTCCACCTGGTCGGCGGCCACGTCGCGGACTTGGAACACCTCGTCGACGACCCAGCCGACGGTACCGCCGTCGTCGACCTCGTCGGGGTCGAACACGATGATCCGCTCGCGAGCGCCCGTCCCCGCGATCCCGAACAGCGTCTTCGGGTCGATGATCGTGGTGGTCTTCCCGCGCAGGTCCATCACGCCCTCGACGTGGCGCGGCGAGTTTGGGATCGCCGTGAGGTCGTCGGCGTCGACGATCTCGTCGATGTACGCGATGTCGAGGCAGTACGTCTCGTCCCCCAGGCCAAACTCCAGCACCTGAGTCTGTTCGGCGTCGGCCGCGTCGGCCTCGGCGGCTCGCTGACTGCTTGCCATACAACTCATCCCCCGAGCGTCCCGCTTAACGTTAGCCCACGAACTATCAGCCGTGAAATTCGGGGCGGTGACTTCAATAACGGCGTATCGGTAGCCGAGGATATGATTCGAGACGCCACACGGCGGGCTGGGGGTGCGCCGTGAGCACGCGGGCACCGCGGACTGTCGTGGTGGACGACTCCCGGTTCATGCGTGGACTCATCGCCGACATCCTCGAGTCCGGCGGGGTGGACGTCGTCGGCGAGGCCGAGAACGGACGCGAGGCGCTCGCGGTGGTCGCCGACACCGAGCCGGACGTCGTGACCATGGACGTGGAGATGCCCGAGATGAACGGGATCGAAGCGGTGGAGCGGCTGATGGACGAGACGCCGACGCCGACGCTGATGCTGTCTGCGTACACCGCCGAGGGCGCCGAGGAGACGTTCGCGGCGCTCGACGCGGGCGCGGTCGACTTCTTCGCCAAGCCCGGCGGCGAGGTGTCGATGGGCGTCTCCCGGATGGAAGAACAGCTCGTCGAGACCGTCCGCTCGGTCGCGAAGGCGGACGTCTCGACGGCGGCTCACCGCCGCCGGACGCAGGCCGCCGCCGCTGCCAGCGGCGGGACGGCGCAGCCCTCGGCGGGCGCTGGGAGTTCGACCGGGAGGGTCTCCGTCGAGCCCAACACGACGCTGATCATCGGCTCGTCGACCGGCGGCCCAGACGCCGTCGAGCGCGTCATCTCGGCGCTCCCCGGCGACGCGGACCTCCGCGGCATCGTCGTCCAACACATGCCCGAGGCGTTCACCGGGCGCTTCGCCGAGCGGCTCGACGCCGCCTGCGACCTCTCGGTGCGGGAGGCCGAAGACGGGATGCGACTGGGACGGGGCGAGTTGGCCGTCGCCCGCGGCGGGCACCACCTCGAAGTCGCGAGCGCACGCAACGGGCGGCTGCGACTCAAGGTGGTCGACGAGGACCGCGGCCAGGGCGTGCGCCCCTCGGTGAACGTGACGATGGAGTCGGCCGCCCAGGTCGTCGACGACCCGCTGATCGGGGTCGTGCTGACCGGGATGGGGGCCGACGGGAGCGAGGGCGTTCAGGCACTCTCGCGTGCCGGTGCCCGCGTACTCGCGCAAGACGAGGACACCTGCGTCGTGTACGGGATGCCGAAGCGCGCCGCCGAGACGGGCTGTGTGGACACGGTGCTCCCGCTCGACGACATCGCCGGCGGCATCACGGGTGAGACGGCATGAGCGAAGCACACATCCGGGCGTTCGTCCGCGAGTCCGAGGAGGGGATCACCGAGCTGAACAACTCCATGCTCGCGCTGGAGTCGGACCCGGACGACCCCGAGGCGATGGACGCCATCTTCCGGACCGCCCACACGCTGAAGGGGAACGCCGCGGCGATGGGCTTCGGCGACTTCTCCGGACTCGCGCACGCGATGGAGGACCTCCTCGACGAGGTCCGCGGCGGCGACATGGAGGTGTCGAGCGACCTGATGGACCGGCTGTTCGAGGCGGTCGACCTGCTCGACGCGATGCTCGGCGAAATCGACGAGACGGGCGACACCACCGTCGACCCGACCGGCGTCGAGGAGGAACTCCGGACGCTCGCCGAGGAGGGCGTCGACGCCCTCGACGACGACGGCACAACCGACGCAGCCGACGCGGCGGCCGACGACGCTACCGAGGACGATTCCACCGACGCGGACACGTCATCGGATGACGACGACGCCGGCGTCGACGCCGACTTCGACCACGGTCTGTCTCCCGCCGACGACGAGGGAGTCTACCGCGCCCGCATCGAACTCCGGGAGACGGAGATGCCGGGCATCGACGCGATGTTCGTGCTGGAGGCCGTCGACGACGCGTTCGACGGCCTGGCGTGCGAGCCCGACCGCGAGGCAGTCGAGGAGGGTGAGTTCGACGAGACGTTCGACGCGTACGTGACCAGCGAGACGGGCGCGGCCGTCGCCGCCGGTGTCGACGCGGTGACGCAGGTCGGCACCGTCGAGGTCGCGACCGTCGAGCCCGCCCCCGGCGACGAGGAGACGGGCGAGGAGCCGGAGGCGGCCGACGCCGAGTCGAGCGAGGCAGACGACGCCGACGTGGGTGACGACGCCGCGGCCGACCGCGGCGACAGCGGCTCCGGTTCGTCGTCCACCTCGTCGACCTCCGACAGCATCTCGTCGGTCCGCGTCGACGTCGAACAGCTCGACGACCTGTACGGCCTCGTCGAGCAACTCGTCACGAGTCGGATCAAGCTCCGGCGAGAGATGGAGGACGCCGGCATCGACTCGGACAACCTCGACGAGTTGGACAAGATCTCGACGAACCTCCAGGACACGGTGATGGACATGCGGCTCATCCCGCTGTCGGCGGTCGTCGACACGTTCCCGCGACTCGTGCGCGACCTCGCGCGCGACCAGTCGAAGGACGTGAACTTCGACATCGACGGGCGCGACATCGAGTTGGATCGCACGATCCTCACGGAGATTCGCGACCCCCTGGTCCACATCCTCCGCAACGCCGTCGACCACGGCATCGAGTCGCCCGAGGAACGGGAGGCCGCCGGGAAGGACCCGGCAGGCACCATCGAACTCCGGGCCGACCGCGAGCGCGACCACGTCACCATCGTCGTCGAGGACGACGGCGGCGGCATCGACGCGGACGTGCTCCGCGAGAAGGCCGTCGAGAAGGGCGTCAAGACCGCCGCGGAGGTGGAGGCCATGTCCGACGCGGAGGCGCGCGAACTCATCTTCCACCCCGGCTTCTCGACCAACGACGAGGTGACCGACGTGTCGGGTCGCGGGGTCGGGATGGACGTGGTCCGCACGACGGTGAAGGACCTCGACGGGAGCATCAGCCTGGAGTCGACGCCCGGCGAGGGGTCGCGCTTCGAGATCAAACTGCCCGTCACGGTCGCCATCGTCCGCGTGATGTTCGTCGAGGTCGACGGCGTCGAGTACGGCGTCCCGATCAAGAACATCGCGGAGGTGAGCCGCGCGGGCAGCATCGACGTCGCCCACGGCGACGAAGTGGTGCGCCACGACGGCGACATCTACCCGGTCATCCGGTTGGGCAAGGTGCTCGGGACGGCCGCCGCGAACCCCGGCGGTTCGGGTGCGCTCGCCGACGGCGGCGAGGACGTGCCCGCGGAGGCCGACGAGCACGAGGGGATGCTCCTCCGGATCCACGAGGAGAAGCGCCCGGTCGCGCTCCACTGTGACGACGTGCTCCACCAGGAGGAGGTCGTCGTGAAGCCGCTGGAGGGCATCCTCTCGGGCATCCCGGGGCTGTCGGGGACGGCGGTCCTCGGCGACGGCGACGTGGTGAGTATCCTCGACGTCGAGACGCTCGGAGGGCGGCGATGAGTCGCGCCAGCCAGGGTGACAGCGAGACGGAAGGACTGCGGAAGGTCATCGACTTCGTCGAGGACGAGGTGCCGTTCGAGCCGGGATACTACAACGAGGCGTACCTCGGTCGCCGGGTCGCCGCGCGGATGCAACGCCGCGACACCGACGACCACACCGCCTACCGGCGGATCCTCGAACGCGACGACGAGGAGCGCGAGGCGCTGTTGGACGCGCTCACCGTCAACGTCACCGGGTTCTTCCGCGACCCGGACATGTGGGCGGACCTCCGGCCCGTCCTCCGCGACCTCAGCGAGGAGAACGGACGCAGCGGCGTCGACGTGTGGAGCGCCCCGTGTGCGGACGGGCGCGAGCCGTACTCGGTGTCGATGCTCGCCGCCGACGACCCGGACGTGGACGAACGCCGGGTGCACATCACCGCCGTCGACATCAGCGAGGAGGCGCTCGACGCCGCCCGCGCGGGCGTGTACGAGACGACACGCACGACGAACATCGAGGAGGAACTGGCGCCGCTGTCGGACCCGACGGCGTACGTCGAACAGGAGGAGAACGTCTTCCGGGTGCGCCAGTCGGTCAAGTCGCGCGTCGAGTTCGAGCCGTACGACCTCATCAGCGACGGCCCGAAGGACGACATGGACCTGGTGTTCTGTCGCAACCTCCTCATCTACATCGACACCGCGTACAAAGAGCAGTTGTTCGAGACGCTGCGCGACTCGCTGCGGCCGGGCGGCTACCTCGTGCTCGGGAAGACCGAGACAGTTCCCCCCGGCCTCCGCGACGACTTCGAGGCCGTGGCGAAACGGAGCCGAATCTACCGCTACGAGGGATAATGTCGCTGTACACGCTCGCCCGCGACGGGGACATGGAACAGCTCACCGACACCGCGAAAAACAGCGACAGCGCCGCGGTGCGCCGCCGGGCCGCGGAGATGCTCGGCGACGTGGGCGACCCCGAAGACGACCGGACGATGGACGTGCTCATCTACCTCGCTCGCGAGGACGACGAGGAGGCGGTCCGGGCGGCGGCGGTCGACGGCCTCGACGAACTCGGCGGCAACGGGCTCGAACGGCTCATCGCCAAGGAGACCGGCGTCGACCCGAACGCCGCCGACTGGGCCGCCGTCCGCGCGTTCGCGAAGGTGTTGGGCGGCGCGAGCATTCCGGAGTACCGGATGGCCGCCGCGAACGCGCTCGGACGGATGGGCGACTCCGACGCCGTCGGCCCGCTGGCCAAGCGCCTCGACGACCCCGACCCACGGGTGCGCGAGCGGGCCTGTCTCGCGCTGGGTCGCATCGGCGACCCTCGCGTCGTCGGGCGCCTCCAAGCGAAACTCGACGACGACCACCCCGCGGTGAAAGCCGCGGCGGCGGACGCGCTCGGCACCATCGCCAACGGGAAGGCGCTGGCGGCGCTGCTGGACCTGCTCGACGACGAGAACGTCAGCCTGCGGCGGCTGGCGGCGTCGGCGCTCGGCAACGCCAGTTCGGCGAAGCCGGTACCGAAACTCGCGGGCGCCCTCGAAGACGAGCACGACACGGTGCGGCGGACGGCGGTGTTCTCGATCATCGAGTTGCTCGCCAACGCGCCGACGAAACAGAGTCACGCGGTCCGCGACGCCGTCATCTCGGAGTTGCAAGACGCCGACGACGAGACGGTGCTCGGGCCGCTGGTCGAGATTCTCGAAGACGCCACGCAGGCGCGCCAGCGGCGCAACGCCGTGTGGTTCCTCGGGCGGGTGTCGAGCGCAGAGCCGCCGAAACACGTCCTGCACGCGCTCATCGACGCGCTCGACGACGACGACAAGATGACCGCCCAGTTCGCGGCGACGAGCATCACGAACCTGGAGGGCCTCCAGGTGGAGTCGGCGCTGATCGAACTGGTGAAAGACGACGACGCGTCCGTCGAGGCGCGCGCGAAAGCGGCGTACGCCCTCGGCTCCGTGGGCGGCGACCGCGCGCGCGAGACGCTGGACGCGATCACCGACAGCGACGTGGACAAGCAGATCCGGAAACGGGCGTTCGCGTCGTTGTCGAAGCTCGGAGGTGTTAGACAGTGAGCAACGCACAGCGGAACGGCGGTGGCGGACAGCAGCCCGGTGAGGGCGAGGAGTACAAGGTCGCGGACACTCGCGGCAAGTTCGCCCAGGCGATGAAGGGCGGGCGAAAACTCAACGACGTGTCGTGGTCGAAGGGGCGGATCATCCTCTCGAACAAGCGCGTCGTCCTCGTCGGCAACGGCGGCAAGCGGACGCTCGCGCTGTCGAGCGTCGACGGCATCGGCGGGCGCTACGACGCCAACCAAGAGATCCAGCGCGTCTCCAACTACGTCAGCCTCCGCATCGGCGACGACGTGTTCCTCATCGCCGCCGAGGAGCACGACGAGTTCCGCACGGACCTGTACCGCGCGTTCCTCGACCGCAAGGTGATCAAGGCCCGTCACCCCGCGATCAAAGGCGGCGTCGTCCAAGACACCGAGTGGGAACAGGCCCGCGTGAAAGTCGAGGCCGACGGCATCTCCATCGCCCAACAGAGCGGCGCGTTCGTCCGGTTGGAACTCGACGACATCGGCACGCTCGAAGAGACCGAGCGCACCGTCATGGACGAGAAAGCGTCGGTCATCGAGGCCGAACACACCGACGACGAAGGCACCAGCGTCCAGACGTACCTCTCGGGGCAGCCGTGGATCGTCGCGGTGATCAAGTCGTACCTCGGCGAGGGCCGCGACCGAAACCGCGGCGCCGTCGAGTTGTCCGAGTCCGAGCGCGAGGTGCTGATGGCGCTGTACTCGGGCGTCTCCTCGTTCGAGGTGCCCAACTTCCTCGGGATGAGCGTCGACCGCGTCGAGGAGATCTTCGAGCGCCTCATCGAGGCGGAAGTGCTGGAGGAGGTGCGCACCCGCCGCGAGGTCGCGCTGGAACCGCGCGGGCGCAACATCGCCAGCGAGGCGATGAACGAACAGTAACGGACCGTCACCTCCGGTCGAGTCCGCCGGTTTCTCCCCAGTCGCTCGCGCCACTGCGTCGTGAGCAACCGCGGCTGGTGGCCCGAACCTGTCGACACACGCACGGAAGTTACAAGTACGAGAGAGAGGTTTGAGGGCCAATGAACCGATCACGGACCCTCGCGGTCGCCGCCCTGGTAGTGTTGTCGCTGCTTGCAGTTTCCCCGACGGTGGCCGCCGCGCAACAGCAGGAGGAGTGTTCGATCGACAACGCGGAGTTGGACGTCGCCGTCGCGGCGTACAACGCCAACCTCGATCAGGTGCCGGGTCCCGTCCGCGGCCAACTCGCCGACGAGCGCGTGGACGTGCGCATCGACACGCCCGACGGCGAGCGCCGCTTCGGCGCCGTCACCGACAACTCGGGTCGCGTCAGCGACTTCTCGGAGACCGGCGTCGACGACCCGACGCTGCGCGTCGAGACGAGCGAGTCGACGATCTGTGGTATCGTCCAGTCTGACGACCCCGCGGGCGCCGCACTCGACGCGTACCGGAACGACGAGATCCGTATCGAGGGCGTCGGCGCGGTGAAGTCGGTGACGTTCTCGGTCGCGAAGGCGGCCGTCGACGTGGTGGACTTCTTCAGCGGTCTCTTCTGAATCGGCGCGCTCGCCAATCCGGCGCGAGTGACAAGATGATCCGCACGTGCGGACGGGCTACGTGTTGACCGACTCGATCCGCTGGCCGACGACGACGCGGCCCTTCGCGGTGAGCTGCGTCCCCTCGTCGGTGTCGACGAGCAACCCCTCGTCGATGAGTCCGTTCAACAGCATGGTGAGCCGCTGGGGTTCGATGTCGACCACCTTGTTCAACGAGATGCCCGGCCCGGCGGAGTAGGCCGCGACCAGCACCTCCAACTCCTCCTCGCTGGGGTCGACGTCCTCCAACTCCGCCTGCACGTCGGCGTAACGCAGGCGGATGTAGCGACCGAGGATGTTGGTGAGTCGTCCGGAGGTCATCCCCACCTGCGAGGTGACCGCGGTGCCGTCCTCGATGTGCCGGAACGAGACGACCGGGTGCGAGCCGTTGCCGATGTCGCGCTGTGACCGCTCGACGGAGATGATGTTCGCGAGGTCGACAGTGAACGACTCGCCGGAGCCCTCGAAGGAGAGCGACCCCTGCGTCACGTCGAGGCGCATCTGTCGGCTCTCTGCGTCGACGACCCGGCCACCGATCTTCGCGGGGTGGCGTGCGAGCGCCTTCGTCCCGTTGAGCAGCACCTTGAACAGCACCGTCGCGAAGCGGTCGATGTTGGTGCCGGTTCCCTCGATGGCGGCGACCGCTCGCCCCTGGTCCTTCTGGTAGGCGACGGTGACGGTGTCGTTGAAGTAGCCCGCCATCTCCGGTGGAACCTGGCCGAGCGTCACGTCGAACACCGACGACAGCGGAATCGTCTCCTTGTAGCCGTCGGCCGCGAGCACGAGCCGCCGCTGGCTGAGGATGATCCGACCCCTCGGGGGTTCACCCTCCACGCCGGGTGCAAAGAATCGACCGACGAAATCCGCGACGACCGACTCGCTCATTGAATCCGTCTACGAGCCGGGTGACTTGACGGTTTCGCACCGGGATTCAATGATGAAAACCGGGGCGGTCGACGCGGAACCGGCCAACTGGATGTCATCAGTGCCTACTCCGGTGTGAGTCCGACGAGTCGCTCGATGCGCCGCGCCTCGCTCATCGCGACGGTGCCCGCGAACGACATGACGAGCACGTAGCCGACGGCGAACGCCGGCACCACCGAGGAGATGAGGGGGTCGGGCGAGGCGGTCGCGAGCGCCGCGATGATCAGCGAGAACTCCCCGCGGGGGACGAGTGCGAGGCCGGTGCGGAGCGAGCGGCGCGGCGACAGGTCGTACAGCCGCCCACCGACAGTGCCGCTGACCACCTTCGCGGGGCCGGAGACCGCCGCCGCGACGAGCACGGGGACGGCGACCGCCGCGACGGCGACGACGTCTGTGTTGAGGCCGACCCACGCGAAGAACACGACCGCGAACACGTCGCGCAACGGAGCGATCCGGTCGGCGACGCGGTCGTGCAGCGGGGTGGCGCCGACGCCGACGCCGACGAAGAAGCCGGCGACCGCCTCGCTGGCGCCGACCGACAGCGCCAGTCCCGAGACGACCAGCGCCACCGCGACCGTGCGCACGACGACGTCCTCGTCGCTGGTGCCCAACAGCGGCGCGAGCCGCGGCGCCAGCAGTTGGGCCGCGAGCGCGACCGCCCCGAGGAAGCCGAGCGCGACGGCGATGCGCGGGAGCGCGTCGACCGGGGAGCCGCCGACGACGAGCGCGCCCGCCAGCGCGAGGTAGACGGCGACGACGAGGTCCTCGGCGACCAGTATCCCGAGCACCGGTTCGGCCTCCGGGTCGGCGATCCAGCCGAGGTCGACGAGCGACTTGGTGATCACCGCCGACGAGGAGATGTACACGATACCGCCGACGAGGAACGCGCCGAGCGGCCCGAGTCCGAACAGGAACCCGAGCGCGACGCCGACGGGGAAGTTCACCAACAGGTCGACCGCCGCGGCCCCTGAGAGCCGCCGCCGGGCGGCGATCAGTCGGTCGATGCTGAACTCTAAGCCGAGGAAGAACAGCAGGAGCACCACCCCGACCTCCGCGAGCGTCGTCAGTTCGCCCGGTTCGATCGCCGGGAGGCCGACCGCTCCCGCGACCGACGGGCCCGCGAGGACGCCGCCGAGGACGTACAGTGGCACCGAGGGGATGCCCACCCGACGACCCGCCGCCGCGACCGCCGCGGCGACGGCGACGACCGCACCGAGCGCGAGCAGACCGTTGAGGTCGCCCGCGACTGCCGGTCCCGCCGCCATCAGCGCCCGCCGTCCGCGTCGTCTCCGTCGCCCGCGCCCGGACCGCCGCCCGCGTCACCGAGGTCGGTCGATCGACCGACCGCGTCGGGGTCGATGAACGCGTCGTTGAACGCGTCGACCTCCGCCCGCGAGCCGATGACGACCACAGTGTCGCCCGCGCGGACGCCGGCACCGGGGTCCGGGTTCGGCGTCACCTCGTCGTCGTGTTCGACCGCGATGATCGACGCGCCGGTGCGCTGGCGCACGTCCGCCGCGGCGATGGTCTCGCCCGCGAGTTCCGAGCCCTCGGGCACCTCGTACCACTCGATGAGCGCGTCGCCCCCGAGGACCGTGTCGATGTTCTCCGTCGCGACCGGCTGGAAGTACGCCCCTTCGAGGACGGTGCCGACGGTGCGGGCGAGCCCGTCGGACAACTCGAACAACTTCTCGGCGTCCGCGTCCGCGTCGGCGCGCCGGTACACCTCCCGCTTGCCGGTGTTGTGGGTGACGACGACGAGTCGCTCCTCGCCGCCGAGTTCGATCTCGTGTTTCTTGCCGACGCCGGGGAGGTCCGACTCGTAGACGGTCATTGGGGAATGGTGACACGGTCGAGGCATAAATACGACGACGGGAACGGGATGGAGCCGGGGGCTTTCGCGGTCGTCATCGCCGTCGGGGGAGCGAACTGGTCCAGCGCCGAACCGCCACGCACACGAGATCGATCCGATCGCGAACCACTTACGCCCGGTGCGACCCAGCCACGCGTATGAGCCACTTCCCGGCGTTCGAGGTCGTCCCCGCCGTCGACATGGAGGGCGGCGAGGTCGTCCAACTCGTACAGGGAGAACGCGGCACCGCCACCCGCTACGGCGACCCCGTCGAGGCCGCCCAGCGGTGGGTCGACGAGGGCGCGCAGACGCTCCACCTCGTCGACCTCGACGGCGCCTTCGACGGCGAGCGCGCGAACGCCGCCGCCGTCGACGCGATCCTCGACGCCGTCGACGTGCCGGTCCAACTGGGCGGCGGGATCCGCACCGCCGCCGACGCGATCGACCTGCTCGACCGCGGCGTCGACCGCGTGATCCTCGGCACCGCCGCCGTCGAGACGCCCGAGATCGTCGCCGAGATCTCGGAGGCGCACCCGGACAGCGTGATGGTGAGCCTCGACGCCAAGGACGGCGAGGTCGTCGTCTCCGGCTGGACCGAGGGCACCGGCCTCGACCCCGCCGAGGCCGCGGGGCGCTACGAGGAGTTGGGCGCGGGCGCGATCCTGTTCACCGACGTCGACGTGGAGGGGCAACTGGAGGGCGTCAACCGTGGGAGCGTCGAGCGCGTCACCGAGGCCGTTGACATCCCCGTCGTCGCCTCCGGCGGTGTCGCGAGCCTCGACGACGTGCGCACGCTGCGCGAGGCGGGCGCGGCGGCGGTCGTCGTCGGCACCGCGCTGTACGAGGGGACGTTCACGCTGGCGGAGGCGCAGTCCGTCTGAGCCGGAACGGTCTTGCCGGCCCGTACCCACGCACCGCGCATGAGCGACCGCACGGCGGCCGTGACGCGGGAGACGGCCGAGACGGAGATCGATCTCACGCTGGCCGTCGACGGCGACGGCGACAGCGAGGTGGAGACGGGCGTCGGCTTCTTCGACCACATGCTGACGGCGTTCGCCAAGCACGGCCTGTTCGACCTGACCGTCCGCTGTGACGGCGACACCCACATCGACGACCACCACACCGTCGAGGACGTGGGGATCGCACTCGGCGAGGCGTTCGCCGAGGCGCTCGGCGACAAACGCGGCATCCGGCGCTACGCCGACCGGCGCGTCCCGCTGGACGAGGCGGTCGCGGGCGTCGTCGTCGACGTGAGCGGGCGCCCGTACTTCGAGTTCAGCGGCGAGTTCTCGCAGGACGCGGTCGGTGAGATGGCCAGCGACATGGCACGTCACTTCGCGTACTCGCTGGCGATGAACGCCGGGCTCACGCTCCACACGGAGGTCGAGACGGGCGTCAACGCCCACCACGAGGTCGAGGCGCTGTTCAAGGCGCTCGCGCGGGCGCTGGACGACGCGACCCGACTCGACGAGCGTCGCAGCGACACGCCAAGCACGAAAGGCGACCTGTAGGTCGCCCGCTCGCGCCGACGCTCCGACCTCGCCTCAGCCCTTCACCAACTGCCCGTTCTCCTCTGCGAGGATCCCGCGCTCGATGGCGTAGTCGAAGATCTCGCGAACCTCGTCGTCCTCCAAGCCGTACGCGCCGGCGGCGAACTCCGACACCTCCGCGCGGTCGACGGGGAACTCGCGGTTGTTCAGGAAGCGCATCACCTTCCGAAAACTGTCCGGTTCGGTGCGTTCGGGTGCCGCGGCGTCGGTAGCGAGGTCCCGGTCGGCGCCCGTCTCGTCGATAGCGTCCTCGGTGGGCGACGGGTCTGAGGGCGCGTGCCCGGCAGTCGCATCGGCGAACGAGTGGTCGACGCCGCCGTCGTCGCGGGCGCCGAGGCGGTCGAGCAGCGGGGCGAGCACGTCGTCGAGCGTCTCGCGACAGTCGCCACAGAGGACGACGCGCACCTGTTCGCCGGGCGCGGGGTCGACCTCGTCTGGCAGTATCTCGTAGGCCCCCGCGGCCGTCCCCCCACAGAAGTCGCAGTCGAGTTCGCGCATAGCATGGGTGTGGGCGGGGGGTGTCAAGGGCGTTGTGGGGCGGTCGGACCGTGAACTCGGGGGTGGGTCGCCGACGCAGTCGGCGACTCGGATCGACCGACTCCGAACAGTTATGCCCGCTCGTGGGGCACGATGCACACGGATGTTCGACGAGATCATGGGGAAGTTCGAGGGGTCGCCGGGGCAGCAGGCGGTGGTGCGACTGCTGCTGGCGCGGGGCTTCTCGGTGAACGACGACGGGCGCGTCGTCTCCGGTGGGATCGAGATCCCCGACACCGGCATCGCCCGCGAGGCCGGCGTCGACCGGCGGGTCGTCGACGCGACGACGACGGCGATCCGCGACGACGACGACCTCCGCCGGATCTTCGCCAACATCACCTCGGTGCCGAGCCTGATGGACCTCGCGCCGGTGCTGGACCTGACGGTGCTCACCGTCGAGGTCGGCGACCCCGACGCCTCTGGCATCGTCGCCGAGATCACCGGGATGCTCGCCGACGCAGACCTGTCGCTGCGGCAGGTGCTGTCGGACGACCCGGAGTTCGCCGACGAACCGAAACTGTACGTCATCACCGACGAGGAACTCCCCGGCGACCTGCTCGTGGCGATCCGGGACCTACCGTACGTCCGCAGCGTCGAGTTCTGAGTCGCGAGGCATCGGGCGAACCGACGCCGCTTTCACCGCGAGTCGCCGAGTGCGACCATGGACGACCGAACCGCGAGCGTGTTGCGCGTCCTCGGCGTGCAGGCGGCGCTCGTCTCGGCGGCGATTCACCTGATCGAGGGACTCCCGCGGCTCCTCGTGTACCTCCCCATCGGCCAGTTCGCCGACCCGCGCCCGTACCTGTTCGTCCCCTCGGCGCTCCTGCTGGTGGGGCTGTCGACGGCCATCGTCCGCGGCGCCCGCCACCGACGGCTGTACTCGCTGACGGCGGGCGTCCTGTTGGCGTACACCGTCGGCTACGCGTGGTGGCACCTCACCGACCACGGCGGCCTCGTCCCGAGCCACGAGGTGACGAACCCCGTCGGCGAGGTGTTCGCCCACCTCGCCGGCGATCCGATCGCGCTGGTCGCGTTCGTCGCGCAACTGTTCGGCGCCGCCTGCCTGCTCGCGCTGTTCGTCGCGGACCCGCACACCGCCGACTCCGGCGCGGGCGCGACCGCCGACGGTCCGACGGCGGTCGACGAGTAATCCTTTCACCACGCGTCCGGAAGGATGACCATGGCGAACCCGGAGCCGTACCGCACCGTCGCCGAGCGCGCGACCGCGGAGTTCACCGTGCAGGGCTCTCGCTTCCTCGGCCACGTCGCCCCCGTCGACACCGTCGCCGCGGCGGAGGCGTTCGTCGACGAGGTGTGTGCGGAGTTCGACGACGCCACCCACAACGTCCCCGCCTACCGCGTCCCCGCGGGCGACGGTCCGTCGAAGTCCCCTGGCGAGGTGATGCTCCGGGAGTATTCGAGTGACGACGGCGAGCCGACTGGCTCCGCCGGCAAGCCGGCGCTGAACGTCCTCCAGCAGCAGGAGATCCGAAACGTCGTCGCCGTCGTCACGCGCTACTACGGCGGCACGAATCTCGGGGTCGGCGGGCTCGCCCGTGCGTACTCTCGGGCGGTGAAGGATGGCCTAGACGCCGCCGGCGTCGTCGAAGAGGAACCGCACGAGCGGGTCGCCGTCACCGTCGCGTACGACGACTCCGGCACCGTCCGCGGCATCCTCGAGTCGACCGGCGTCGAGTTCGACGCCGACTACGACGCCGAGGTCACCTTCCAGGCACGCGTCCCCGTCGCCGACGCCGCGGGGCTACGGGACCGGTTGCGCTCGGCGACGAGCGGGCGCGTCGACATCGAGTAGCCCGCGTCCGATTCCGGGTTCCGAACGTACTTCACCCGCGACTCCGACGCCGGGATATGGACACGATTCAGGCGAGCGACTTCCACGACATCGCCAAGCCGAGCGACCCGCGGGTCGCGCCGGACGGCGAACACGTGGCGTTCGTCCGGAGCGAACCGGACGACGACGACTCCTACGAGTCGACCGTCTACCTCGCGCCGACCGACGGGGACGGGGAGGCGCGACGACTGACGCTCACGGAGGGGAGCGACGCGGAGCCGCGCTTCTCGCCGTCGGGGGACCACCTCGCGTTCACCTCGACGCGCGGGAAGGACGACGACACCCAACAGTTGTGGCTGCTCCCGCTCGACGGCGTCGGCGGCGAGGCAGAGCAGGTGACGGACGTGGTCGGCGGCGTGAACGCCATCTCGTGGAGCCCGGACGGCACTCGGATCGCGTTCCTCCAGTCGGTCACCGCCGACGACCGCGAGGCGGAGCGCGACCTCGAGGTTCCCGAAGAGTACGAACCCGAGGAGCCGGACCCGCGCGTCATCGACCGGACGGTGTACCGCACCGGCACGAGCTACTTCGACGGGAAGCGCCCGCAGGTGTACGTCCTCGACGTCGAGTCGGGCGACCTCGAACGGGTCACCGACGGCGACCACGACCACGGCGCGCCCGCGTGGGGCGACGACGAGACGCTGTACTTCACGGCGCAGAAGAGCGGCCAGGACCCCGACGACAACTACGACATCGACGTCGTCGCCTACGACACCGAGTCGGGCGACGCCGAGGACGTGCTCCGCACCACCGGCTGGGGTGCGTCGCTGGCGGTCACCGAGGACCACCGCATCGCGTACACGTACACAGAGGCCGAGCAGGCGAGCATCCAGCCGACCGAACTCCACGTGTACGACCGCGCCGCCGACGAGACGTACGACCTGACGGCGGGGCTGGACCGCGGCCTCGGCTATGAGGCCGCCCCGCAGTGGGGGCCCGACGAGGAGCGTGTGTTCTTCGCGACGCCCGACGAGGGCGCGACGAGCCTCTGGTCGGCGCCCGGCGACGCGAGTAGCGACCCCGAGCGCGAGTACCGCGGCGGCTCCGTCGACGGCGCCCACGTCGCCGACGGCGTCACTGCGATCACGAAGAGCGAGTGGGACCACCCCGGCGACGTGTTCGTGCTCGACGGGAGCGAGGAGCGCCGGCTGACGGAACTGAACGAGGCGTACCTCGGCTCGGTCGCCGTCTCCGAGCCGGAGCCGCTCGCGTTCGAGTCCGAGCAGGGGCCCGTCGAGGGGTGGGTGCTCACGCCACCCGGATTCGACGCCGACGAGACCTACCCGCTCGCGGTCGAGGTCCACGGTGGTCCGCACGCGATGTGGACGACCAGCGGGACGATGTGGCACGAGTTCCAGACGCTCGCCGCCCGCGGCTACGTCGTCTTCTGGTCGAACCCGCGCGGGTCGACCGGCTTCGGCGAGGAGTTCATGCAGGCCATCGAGCGCGACTGGGGCGACGTGACCCTCACCGACGTGATGGCCGGCGTCGAGGCGGTCGCGGCACGCGAGTACGTCGACGAGACGAACGTGTTCCTCACCGGCGGCTCCTTCGGCGGCTACATGACCTCGTGGGCGGTCGGGCAGTCGGACTACTTCCGCGCCGCCGTCTCCCAGCGCGGCGTGTACGACTTCACCGGCTTCTACGGCTCGACCGACGGGGCGTACAAGCTGGTCGAGGGCGACTACGACACGACGCCGTGGGAGGAGCCGGAGTTCCTGTGGGAGCACTCGCCGGTCGCACACGCCGACGAGGTGGACACGCCGACGCTGGTGCTCCACTCCGACCGCGACTACCGCACGCCGGACAACACCGCGGAACTGTTCCACCGCATCCTGCGCAAACACGGCGTCGACACGCGACTCGTGCGCTACCCGCGGGAAGGGCACGAACTGTCGCGCTCGGGCGAGCCGGCCCACATCGTCGACCGCATCGAGCGCATCGTCCGCTGGTTCGACGGCTACTCGGAGTACCACGACGCCGAGCGCGCGCTCGACCGGCCGGCCGACGACGGCCTGAGCGCCGGCTCGGACGACGAAGCCGAAACCGAGGACGCCGACGAGCAGTAAGTCGGATCGACCGGCCACGGTCGCCGCACGACCGCCGACCGCTTTTTGTGGAGCACGCGCGTACCATTCGACGATGAGCGAGTCTACCGACTGCGCGTACTGCGGCTGCGACGTGACCGTCCACGACCCGGTGTACGTCCGCGAGGGCGACGCGTCGGCCGAGACGCCGTACTGTAACTACGGCTGTCTGGCCGCACATATCGAGGAGGAGGGGCTCGCCGTCGGGACCACCTGTTCCGTCGACCTGTAGCCGGTCAGTCGACGATGATGTCGTTCTCCTCGTCGATCTCGACGTCCGGTTCCGACTGCATCTCCCGGCCGTAGCGGTCGATCCAGTCGGCGAAACAGCCGGGACAGAGGCGCTGTTCGTCGACGGTCGAGCGGTCGACCGAGAGCCGGACCGTCCGGGCGAGCGCATCCTCCACCGCCGAGCCGCAGGCGTCACACGAGTCGGACATACCCACGGCTGTGCGAGCCAACGGTTTAGTCGTTGCCTCGGAGCTGTCGACGAGCCGAGTGCTCGGAGTGTCGTCTAGAGGGGGCGAACAGGCGCCGGGACGCACCGCGACGGGGGTGGCGCACACCCGCAGACCCGTCGCGACCGTCGTCAGGTCACGCGGGTAGTGGTCCCGGTTTCCGTGATGAACCCTCGGACGCCTCAGGACCAGAGTTCGGGCGCTGCCACGTCCTCGTCGCGGGCGGTCCGCCAGTCGTGGCTCGGGGTCCAGTCGAACAGCGCCGTCGCCTTCGCCGTCGACAGCGCCGACTGCTCGCCGTCGAGGTCGCAGTCGTCCGGGAGGCGACCGAACTGCTCCGCGACGGCCTCGGCGGTCGACCGACCGAGGTAGTTCTCCGCGGCGGCGGCGTGGACCGCCTCGTGACCCGTGGGTGGGTCGGCGACCGCACGGGCGACGAGGACAGCCACGTCGCGCACGTCGACGTACGACCAGCAGTTGCCGGCGCCGTCGGCGAGGTCGTCGAGCGTCAGGCAGGTGTACTCGCCGGGGTACTGGATCCACGACGGGCGCACTGAGGTGACTGAGATGCCGTGGCGTCGGTGCACCATGTCGGCGACCTCCTCGGCGACGACCTTCCCGGTGCCGTACGGGTCCTCGGGACGCATCGGGTGGGCCTCCGTGATCGGCAGTTCGTCGGGCAGCGGCGTCTCCTCGGCGAACGCCAGCCCGTAGGCGCTCTCGCTGGACGCCTGCACGACGGTCGCGTCCGCACGACCGGCGGCGACGAGCACGTTGTACGCGCCGGCGACGTTGTCGTGGAACACGCGACTGCCGGCGTGGCGCGTCGGCGACGGGTACGACCCCCAGTGGACGACGGCGTCCGGGTCGACGGCGCCGACCAGGTCGAACGTCTCGCCCGCGTCCGTCAGGTCAGCGGCGCGGAAGTCGACGTTGTCGCGCGGGTCGACCTCGTAGCCCGGGTGGTCGAGGTCGACGCAGACAACCTCGTGGTCTTGGGCGAGGCGGTCGACGATCCACCGTCCAGAGCGGCCGAGCCCGCCGGTGACGAGTACGGTCGAGTCCATAGCCGTGGCGTCGGCGGGCGGCGACAAAAACGGGGGCGGTAGCCCGAGAGAACGGTCGGAGGGTGGGCGGCGAGCGGGCGGACCGAGGTAGAGCCGCTTACGCGATCTTGTCGTACTGTGTCGAGAGCTTCTCGGCGGCCTCGTCCATGAGGTCGGCCTCGTAGTCGTCCAGGTCCCACTCGACGACCTCCTCGACGCCGTTCGAGCCGAGCTTCACGGGGACGCCGAAGGCGGTGTCCTCGTGGCCGAACTCGCCCTCCAGCGCGAGCGACCCGGGGAGCACCTCGCCGGTGTCGCGGACGACGGCCTCGACCATGTGGGCGACGCCCGTCGCCGGGCCCCACTGGGTCGCGCCCTTCCGGGAGATGACGTCCATGGCGGACTCCTGCAGGTCGCCGAGGATCTCCTCCTTCTCGTCGGCGGTGAACGCGGGGTCGGTGCCGTCGACGCGGACCTTCGAGAACACGGGCACCTGCGCGTCGCCGTGCTCGCCGAGGATGGTGGCCTCGACGTTCTTCACGGGCGCGTCGAAGCGCTCGGAGAGCACGTAGCGGAAGCGCGCGGAGTCGAGTCGCCCGCCGAAGCCGATCACCTTCTCGCGGGCGCGCTCGCCGCTCTCGTACAGGTGGCGGTTGAGCAGGTCCACGGGGTTCGACGTCGTGATCGACACGAAGTCGTCGTTGTACTCGCGCAGCGACTCGCCGATGTCCTCCATGATCGGCGCGTTGTCGCCCGCGAGGTCGATCCGGGTCTGGCCCTCCTTGCGCGGGATGCCAGCCGTGATGACGACGACGTCGGAGCCCTCGGTGGCCTCGTAGCCGCCCTGGCGGATCCGCGTGTTGGAGTCGTACGCGACGCCGTGGTTGGTGTCGGCCGCCTGGCCGATGGTCGTCTCTTCCATGTCCGGGATGTCGACGAACACGAGCTCGTCGGCGATGTCGCGGAGCGCGATGTTGTAGCCGGCCGCGGCGCCGACCGTCCCCGCCGCGCCGATCACACTGACTTTCGTCATACCACGTGAATCGCCGACCGAGCCGCCACTAAACGTTTCGAAAGGCGCGATATGGAAGTGCTGAACGACGAATCGGAGTTCGTCGATCGTCGATTTTTCGGCTCCGAAACCGCGACGGGCGTCGCGTCGCGCGCAACCCAACGGGATTATCACCGGTCGCACGGCAACGTTCGGACAACGATGGCAATCGAGAAGCGAGGCGACGCGCACCTCATCACGCACGCGCTGGCGAAGGACACGCTCTCGCGGCTCCGCGACGTGGAGACCGAGCAGGTCGCGTTCCGCAAGGGGTTGGTGAAGTTGGGCCGCATCTGCGGCTACGAGATCATCGACGGCGCGATGGAGACGGAGTTCGTCTCCATCGAGACGCCGCTGGCGGAGACGACCGGCGAGCGCGTGAAGGGGCTCGACAACGTCGTGATCATCAACGTCCTGCGCGCCGCGACGCCGTTCGTCGAGGGGCTGCTCAAGGCGTTCCCGCGCGCGAAGCAGGGCGTCATCTCCGCGGGTCGCAACGAGGAGGCCGGGATGGGCGACGACGGCACGTTCCCCATCGAGATCGACTACACGAAGCTCCCCGACATCACCGCCGAGGACACCGTCATCGTCGCCGACCCGATGCTCGCGACCGGGTCGACGATGTGCGCCGTGCTCGACCACGTGATCGCGAACAACCCCGAGCCGGAGGACCTGTTCGTGCTGTCGGCCGTCTCCGCGCCCGACGGCCTCACGCGCGTCGCCGAGGAGGTTCCGGAAGCCGACCTGCTCACCGTCGCCATCGACGACGAACTGAACGAGGAGGGGTTCATCGTCCCCGGCCTCGGCGACGCCGGCGACCGCGCGTTCCGGACGAAGTAGCGCCGCCGCGCCACGAGCGGCCACACCTTCTTGTACGAGAGCGGGTCTACGTCCCGTGTGACGTAGCGGAAGCCGTCGCGGAACTCGGCGGGTGTGCGACCCACCCGCGACGGCGCGTGCGGGTCGCCTGTCAGCCTCGAACCGACCAACGACGACGAGCTACAGCCGCGCTTTCAACTCGGTGGCGGTCTTCTCGCCGACGCCCGGTACGTCCAGCAGGTCGTCCTCGCTTGCCGCGCGGACGTTCTCCACGGAGCCGAAGCGCCGGAGGAGTCGCCGGCGCGTCTCCGGACCGATACCGGGCACGTCGTCGAGCACGGTGGACACGTCGTCGCGGAGCGTCTGGTGGTACTGTACAGCGAAGCGGTGCGCCTCGTCGCGCACCCGCTGGAGCAGGTGGAGGTGGGGCGCGTCGGCGTCCCAGCGGTGGACACCGTCGGGAGCGATCACCAACTCCTCCTCCTTCGCGAGCGCGACCGCCGGCACGTCCCAGCCGACCTCCGCGAGCGCGTCGCGGGCGGCGCCGAGTTGGCCGTCGCCGCCGTCGATGAGAAGCAGGTCCGGATCGGGCCGGTCGTCGCGCCCCTCGACGGCGCGCTCGGCGCGCCAGCGAACGAGTTCGCGCATGTTCGCGTAGTCGTCGTTGCGGTCGGTGAGCTTCTTCCGTCGGTAGTCCGCCGTCTCGGCGCTCCCGTCGACGAAGCACACGTCGGAGCCGACTACCTGCTTCCCCTGCGCGTGGCTCACGTCGAACCCTTCGATGCGCGCTGGACGGTCGATGCCGAGCGCGTCGGCCAGCGCGCCGAGTTCGTCGCGTCGTGCGGGGCCGCTGCGGGCGTTCTTCAGCGCCAACTCGACGAGTTTCGCCTCCCGCCCGGTGCCGGGGACGCGGACCGCCACACCCTCCGCCTCCAGCCACGCGAGCACGTCCTCGTCGGCGGGGCGCTCCGAGAGGAGGACGGCGTCGGGCAGTTCCCGCTCGGCGTAGTACTGGACGAGGAACGCCGCGAGCACCTCCGCGATGCGGTCTTCGGCCTCCGGCGCGTCCAACGAGTGACGCGTGCGGTCGACCAACTGCCCGCGTTCGCTGTGGAGGCGGGCGACGACGGCGGCGTCGCCCTCGACAGCCGCGCCGAGCACGTCGACCGCGCGTTCGTCGGTCCGGTCGGACACCGCCTCTTCGCCGGCACCGTGGAACGACTCGACGGCGGCCAGTCGGTCGCGGAGGTTGGCGGCGCGCTCGAACTCCTGCGCCTGCGCTGCGGCCTCCATCTCGCGGCGGAGTGGATCAGCGAGCGCGCCCGTCTCCCCCTCGAAGAACCGGACCGCCGACTCGACGTCCGCGCGGTATGCCTCGGGAGTGATCTCGCCGGTGCACGGCGCCGAGCACAGCCCCATCTCGTAGTCGAGACAGGGGCGAGCGCGTCCCTCGTACTTGTGGTCGGAACAACCCCGGAGTCCGTACGTCTCGCGTATCGCTTTGACCACGGTGTCGACGCGGCCACGGTCGGTGAACGGGCCGAACACCGTCGCGGCCTCGTCGGGGTCGCGGGTCACCTCGATCCGCGGCACCGCGTGGTCGGTGAACTGCACGAGCGGGTACGATTTGTCGTCCTTGAGGCGAACGTTGAAGCGGGGGTTGAGCCGCTTGATCAGGTTCGCCTCCAGCAGCAGCGCCTGCGTCTCGGTGTCGGTCACCGCGAAATCGATCGCGTCCGCGGCCCCGACCATCCGGGCGACACGGGCCGACCGAGGGTCGGCGTAGGAGGGCACCCGGTCGCGGAGGTCGACCGCCTTCCCGACGTACAACACGGTGTCGCCGGCGAGGAACTGGTACACCCCCGGCTCGCGGGGCAGGTCGGCGGCGCGTTCGCGGACCGCGCTCGCGTCCATCGACGATCGGTGGGCGCTCCGGGGGTTTGAGGCTGACGCGTGGGAGCCCGCCTCCGTGGAACCACCGACCGGATGCTATCAATTCACATAGCATATCTGGGCTCTGTGATTATTCGATGTGAAAACCGGCGAGTAAGGCTTAATCGGAGGACTGATAGCCAGGGTAGTATGTCACTGTTAGGTCGGCTCCGGGAGTGGGTCCCCGGCGCGGCGAACGATACCACCATCGCAGACGGCGGCGTCACCGTCGAGTCGGGCGGCGATTCCGCGTCGATGCCGGAGGTAGACGCAGAAGACGACGACGAACTGAACGTGGACGACGACCTGTTGCTCGACGGGATGGGGTCGCCGGTGTTCATGCTGGACAGCGACGGCGAGATCGTCGCGTGGAACGCCGCGATCGAAGACCTCACCGGAGCGACCGCCGAGGAGGCCGTCGGGCACGACCACGTGAGCGAGATGTTTTACCCCGACGGCCGGCGCGCACAGACGCTCGCCGACAAGGTGCTGGAGCACCCGAAGTCCGTCCACGAGAAGTTCGACGTCGACCTCGAGGACAAGTCGATGTGGCTGTACGCGGACACCAGCGTCATGACCGACCAGCACGGCGTCGACAGGCACATCTACTTCACCGCGATGCCGCTGTACGAGGACGACGAACTCGTCGCGGTCGTCGAGACCGTGCAGGACCGCACGGAGCACGTGAAGCGCCAGGAAGCGGTCGAGGGACTAGTCGACGAACTCGGGTCGACGATGAATCAACTCACGACCGGGAACCTCTCTCGCCGCGCGCAGTTCGTCGACGAGGACGACTGTCTCGATGACCGCCTGCTGTCGGTCGTCGACAACATCAACGAGATGGCCGACGCGTTCGAAGAGACGGCTGCCAGCGTCGACGAGGGGACGGCCCGACTCGAACGCTCCGTGGAGGAAGCCGTCGAGGCCGCCGACGAGATCGCCGAGAACGTCGGCCAGCAGAACGAACTGCTGACCGAGGGCGTCACCGAGATGCAGACGTTCTCGGCGTCGATGGAAGAGGTCGCGGCCACCGCCGAGGAGGTCGACGTGGCCGCCGAACAGGCCCGCGACGCCGCGACCGAAGGACTCGACGCCAGCGAGGACGCCCGCGAGGCGACCGAGGAGGTGACCGAGATCGGCGAGGAACTCGTCGACTCCGTCACCGACCTGGGCGACCGGATGGACGACATCGAGGCGGTCGTCGAGGTCATCTCCGACGTGGCCGAGCAGACGAACCTGCTCGCGCTCAACGCCAACATCGAGGCCGCCCGCGCGGGCAAAGACGGCGACGGCTTCGCCGTCGTCGCCGAGGAGGTGAAGACGCTCGCCGACGAGACCCGCCAGCACACCGAGCAGATCACCGGCAACATCGAGCAACTGCAGAACCAGACCGACTCGACGGTCGTCGCCGCAGAGCAGAGCCACCAGCAGATCGACCACGCCGCCGACCAGATCGACGACGTACTGGAGGCGTTCGAGGACATCGCCGCCTCCATCGACCAGGCCGCCGACGGCATCACAGAGGTGTCGCGCGCGACCGACGACCAGGCCGCGACCGTCGAGGAACTCACCGCGACCATCGAGGACGTCCGCGAGCGGTCCACAGAGACCGAGGAGGCGGCGAACCGGATCGCCGAGGCGACGGAGGACCAGAGCGCCGCCATCACCGACCTCTCCGCGCGCGTGGCCGAACTGCGGGGCCAGGAGGCCGTGAAGGCCGACGTCCGGACCGACGGCGGCGTCACCATCGACATCGACCCGAGCGAGCACGACGACGACGCCAACGACGACGACGGGGTCACCATCGAACCCGACCCCGTCGGAGACGCTTCCGACGACGCCGACACCGACACCGACGACGCCGCCGCCGACGACTACGGCGGCTTCGAGTTCGGGAACTAACCGCCCGCGCCGACCGAACCACGGACCCTTTCTCGGACCCGCGCTAACACCGGGCCATGCGTCTTTGGCTCGTCTCCCGCGAGTACGACACCCGACAGACCGTGACGCTCACGTACGCGAGCGTCGACGGCGACCGCTCGTACACCCGACAGGCGTCGATCGAACTCCTCCAGCGCAACCCCGTCACCGCCGGGATCGACCGTGATCGGGGGGACACCGAACCCGTCGAGGATCCGGCGACGCGCGAGCGCTACGCTGAGGAGGCCGGCCGGATGGCCGACGAGCACGACCCGGGCGACGAGGTCTGAGCGCGACTCGGCGGCGCAAGCGCTAGAGCGCGCGAGACGAACGGCAGAAGTCGACGGCAGTGCGGGCGCTCAGCCCGTCAACACCAGTTCTCGAGCACCGGGGCGTCGGACTCGCCGACGGAGATCCAGGCGTCGTCGCACGCGAGGTCGGCGATGACGAACTCTGCGGAGTGTTCGTCGACCGACGCCATGACCTCTCCGGGGTCGCCCCCCGTGTGCCTCGTTGTCATATGCGTACGTCTCACATACACACTGATAAACTCGTCGGATCGCGAGCGGGTGCACCCCTTCGTGGAACCGCCGGTCCGCCAGCCCCCGCGTCGGCGGTCGTACCGGGGAGAGAACCCACCACGGGTCCCGCGACACGCCGCTCCACACCTTCGCATGATACAAGAGGCGTGGGGGCGCAAGACCGGGTATGAACGTAGCCGACGCGATGACGCCGCGGGCCGACCTCGTCACGGCCTCGCTCCCCGGCGGCCGAGACGACGTACTCGCCTACCTCCAGGAGTACCGCTTCTCCTCGGTCCCCGTGGTCAAGGGCGATGGCGACGACGAGGTGTACCGCGGTCTCGTCTCCCGCGACGATCTGATCGAGAAACCCAACGAGGACCAACTCGCGCTGTTGATGCGCGAGACGCCGACGGTGACGCCGGAGACGAACCTCCGCGACGCCGCGCAGGTGATGATCGGCGGGACGCGCCGGATCCCCGTCGTCGAGGCGGACGACGGCGACCGCCTCGTCGGCATCGTCACCGTCACCGACATCGTCGACGCCATCGCCCGCGAGGAGGTCACCACGGACGCGACCTGTGGCGACGTGGCCGGCACCGACATCAACACCGTGTACGCCGGCGCCCCGCTGACGGTCGCCGAGCGCGAACTGTTCTTCGCCAACGTGCCGTACGGCGTCGTCCTCGACGACGACGGCGACGTGGCTGGCATGCTCACCGAGGTCGACGTGCTCGACGTGGCCCGCGTCGTCGAGGGCGAAGACGACACCGGCGACTCCATCGCCGGCCAGGACGACGAGTGGAAGTGGGAGGGCATCAAGGCCGTCGGCAGCGCCTACGTCCCGACGCGTAACGTCGAGATCCCCGCCGAACCCGTCTCGGAGTTCATGACCGCGGACGTACTCACCGTCTCCCGGACGCGCAGCGTCGTCGAGGCCGCACAGGAGATGATCACCGAGGACATCGAGCAGATCCCGATGCTCGCGGGCGGCGAACTCGTCGGCATCGTGCGCGACGTCCACCTGCTGGAGGCACTGTAGGATGGCCGAACAGGAGGACGTGATCGAACTGGCGAAGCGCCGGGGCTTCTTCTTCGGCGCCAACGGCGCCTACGGTGGCGTCGCCGGTTTCTACACGTACGGCCCGAACGGCGCCGCGGTGAAGGACAACCTCGAGTCCGCCTGGCGCGACCGCTTCACCGTCCGCCAGGGCAACATGGAGATCGAGGCGCCCACCATCATGCCCGAGGCCGTCTTCGAGGCGTCGGGCCACCTCGACGGCTTCGACGACATGCTCGTCGAGTGCCCCGAGTGCGGCGAGTCCCACCGCGCCGACCACCTCATCGAGGACAACACCGGCATCGAGGAAGCCGAGTCGCTCCCAATCGCCGAGGTCGAGGAACTGATCCGCGAACACGACCTGCGCTGTCCGTCGTGCGACGCCGAACTCGCCGGCGAACCGGTCGAGGACTTCAACCTCATGTTCGAGACGAGCATCGGCCCCGGCTCGGGTCAGCCCGGCTACATGCGCCCGGAGACGGCGCAGGGCATCTTCGTCGAGTTCCCGCGCCTCAAGGAGTACGCGCGCAACCGCCTCCCGTTCGGCGTCACCCAGATCGGTCCCGCCTACCGCAACGAGATCAGCCCGCGCAAGGGCATCATCCGCGTGCGCGAGTTCACGCAGGCGGAGTTGGAGACGTTCATCGACCCCGAGGAGGACGAACCGCCGCTCCACGAGGTCGAGGACGTCGAGGTCACCCTCTATCCGGCAGACGAACAGGAGGCCGACGACGGCGAGGCGTACACGACGACCGTCGGCGAGGCCGTCGACGAGGGCGTCATCGGCTCCGACTGGGTCGGCTACTACCTCGGCGTCGCGCAGGGCTGGTACGAGCGCGTCGGCGTCGACATGGACCGGTTCCGCTTCCGCCAGCACCTCCCCGGCGAACTCGCCCACTACGCGGCGGACTGCTGGGACGCCGAGAGCGAGGTCGGTGGCGACTGGATCGAGATTACCGGCTTCGCGTACCGCTCTGACTACGACCTCACGAAGCACGCCGAGCACTCCGGCGAGTCGTTCACCGTGTTCAAGCAGTACGACGAGCCGAAGACCGTCGAGCGCGCGGCGGTCGACCCCGACATGGCGACGCTCGGCCCCGAGTTCGGCGGCGACGCCGGCGCGGTCGCCGAGGCGCTCCAGACGCTCGCCGAGCGCGACCCCGACGCCTTCGACGCCGACGAGGTGACCGTCGAGGTCGACGGCGAGTCGTACAGCGTCGACACGGACGTGGCGAACTTCTCCGTCGAGACGGTGACCGAGAACGGCGAGCACATCACCCCGCACGTCGTCGAACCGTCGTTCGGTGTCGACCGCATCGTGTACACCGTCATCGAGCACGCCTACCGCGTCGACGAGGTCGACGGCGAGGAGCGCACCTACCTCGCGCTCGACCCGGAGATGGCCGCGACCGACGCCGCCGTCTTCCCGCTCGTCTCCAACGACGACCGCCTGCTCGACCTCGCGGACGAGGTGACGGGCGACCTCCGGAAGGCCGGGCTCGCCGTCGAGTACGACGACTCCGGCTCCATCGGTCGGCGCTACCGCCGGCAGGACGAGGTCGGCACGCCGTTCTGTCTCACCGTCGACCGCGACGGCATCGAGGGCGACGGCCCCGACACCGTCACGGTGCGCGAGCGCGACTCCGCCCGGCAGGTCCGGGTTCCCGTGAGCGAGGTCGCCGACGAGATCGCCGCCCTCCTCGACCCCGAGACGGAGCGCGCGTTCGACGCGCTGGCGGCGGCGTACGACGAGATCGCGACCGACGTCGAAACCGCCTGAGCGGGGATGGGGGAACTCAAACGGCGGGCGGTGCACGCCTCGGGGACGGGCTTCCCCGCCATCTACCTGCTCGGCCTCGTGACGTGGCGCCAACTGCAGGCGCTGTTGCTGGTGGCGACCGCCGCCGTGTTCGTGTTGGAGTTCCTCCGCCTCGTCGTCGAGGTGGAGTGGGGCCCGCTGACTCGCGTGTACGACGAGTTGACGCGCGAGTACGAGGCCGACAACGTCGCCGGCTACGCGCTGTTCATGGTCGGCGCGACGGTCGCGGCGCTGGCGTTCGCGCCGCCGTACGGGCCCGACGCAGTCGCGTTCGAACCGCCGCTGGCGGTGCCGGCGATCCTGATGCTGTCTATCGGCGACCCCGTCTCTGGGTACCTCGGGAGCAACGACGCGACGACGGCCAAGGAGGTGGGCGTGCTCGCGGTGATGTTCCTCGTCTGCTTCGCGCTGGCGGTGCCGTTCACCCTCGCGCACGCGGGGACCGTCGTCGGCGTCCTCGCCGCGGTCGCCGGTGCGCTCGGGGCGACCGTCGCCGACGGCCTGAAGCCGGTGATCCGCGGCTACGTCGTCGACGACAACCTCACCATCTCCCCGACCGCGGGCGCCGCGATGACGGCGGTGTTCGTGCTGCTGTCGTAACTCGCGCCCGACGAGTGGGTCGCCGCCTCCCTCACCGCAACACGATCAGGTACGTCACCAAGAACACGACGAGCGTCATCCCGACGACGTTCTCGACCGAGAGCGACGCCATCTCCGCGTACGACAGCCCCCACACGACGACGGTGGAGAACAGCGTCGAGAGGACGAGATTCATCGCGATCAGCACGCGCGGGTCGCCGTCGCTTGCCATGCGTCGGCCTGCGGGGACCACCTACTTGGCTCCCGCGGTCGTACTCGGCGCCATGCCGCTTCGGAACCGCGAGGGCGACCCCGTCGACCCGGTTCCGTTCCTCGTCGTCGCCGGCGTCGCGTTCATGATCGTCTACTCCGTCGGGCCCATCTACCTGATGGCGCTGCTGGGCGTCGACCTCGCGACGGCGCTCGCCGGGTCGACCGCCGTCTACCTCCTCGCCGCCGGCGTCGCGTACCACCGATTCGTCCGCACCGACCGACCGGACCTGCGGGCGGAGACCCCCGCCGCGTGGCGGTTCCGGCGACTGGTGTACGCGGCGGTCGCCTTCGGCCTGCTGTTGGTGCTCCTGTCGCTCCCGTTCGTCGACTGGTAGGCGCAGCGGCTTCCCGCGGGCTTTTGTCGCGCCCCCGCCCACGCCGGGTATGCGCGAAGTCGAGGCCGAACGGTTCGTCGGGGCGACGCCGGCGGCGCTGCGTCGACTGCTCACGCCGACGGCGCTCGTCGAGTACGAGGGGAGTTTCACGGCCCAGGACAGCTACGCCGACGGCGACGCGACCGTCGTCACGGTCGCCGGCGGCGGCCTGGCGTTCGACCTCCGGGTGACCGAGACCGCCGACGGCTGGCGCTACGAACAGGCCGGCGACCGCGGACCGTTCGACGCGATGGAGACGGAGGTGACCGTCGAGCAGGCCAACGAGGGCAGTCGCCTCCGGGCGACCTCGCGCGTCTCGCTCGGGTTGCCGCTCCCGTTCGCCGACCGGGTCGCGGGGTGGAAGCGCCGCGGCGAACTGCGACGACTGCTCGACAACGTCGCCGCCGACGCCTGAGTCGAGGGATCACGCCGTCGTCGGTCGTGTGCTGGCCGCGGGCACCCGCGGCGGAGTTTACAGCCGTGCCAGCGAGGCGCACACCATGGGACTGCTCGGCACGCTCACGGAGACGCTGAAGGCCTCGACCGAGTCGCCGAACCGCGGCGACGGCACCGAGGAGTCGGCGGGCGCGTACTGGTGTCACGACTGCGACGAGCGACTGCTCGACCTCGACGTGGAGGGTGAGGAGGCGCCGTCGTGCCCCGACTGCGGCGACGAGATGACGTTCGAGCGCTCGCCCGGGTCGACCGGGTGCGCCTGCTGACGGCTGGGTCCGCTGACGGCTACGCCAGCGAGACGACTGCCGCCTCCTCCTCGTCGGTCCGCTCCGGGAGCCACTCGGCCGGGTCGACGCCGGTGCCGTCCTCCAGTTCTGCGTCCGTGCACAGACAGTCGTCGAGTCGGGCACGCACCGCCGTTTCGTCGAGGTCGACGCCGATGACGACGAGTTCCGTGTGGCGGTCGCCCCACTCGTCGTGCCAGTCGGCGCCGTCGCCGCGGTTCGCACGGTACAGTTCCTGGTCCGCCTCGCTCATCGCGTCGACCCACGGGCCGACCGCCTCCACCCGAACCGAGGGGCCGGCCTGACTGTAGTTCAGGCGCTGGTCGCTGCCCGCGACGTGGAGCGTCCCCTTCGACCGGACGACCGACGCCGGGAGGTCTCGGAGGACCGCCGCGAGGCGCTCGGGGTGGAACGGACGGCGCTCGCGGTAGACGAACGAGGTGACGCCGTACACCTCGTCCGGGTGGGCGTGGTCGTGGCCGTCGTGACCCTCCCCGTGGCCGTGCCTGTCGTCGTGGTCGTGGTCCCCGTGGTCGTCGTGGGTGTGCTGGTCGTCGCTGCCTGCATCGGCACCTACGGTGTCGCCGTCGGGGTCGTCGCGGTGTTCGTACAGGTCGACGTCGAGCACGCGCTCCAGCGGCGCCGCCGAGTGCTCGGTACGGACGGTCTCGACGCCGGGCCGGAGTGCGCGCACGAGGTCCTCCGCCTCCGCGAGGGCGGCCTCGTCGCACAGGTCCGCCTTGTTGAGCAGCACCACGTCGGCGTCCTCGACCTGTTCGACGAGGAGGTCCGACAGCGGACGTGCGGCCTCGTCGGCCGTCTCGTCTCCCGCGGCGTCGGTTGGCGCCCCCCGTCGCTCGGGCGTCCCCTCGCCGGCGAACGCGTCGAGGAACTGCGGCGTGTCGAGGACGGTGACGACGGCGTCCATGCGGTAGCGGGCCGCCGCGGGGCCGTTGATGAACTGCCGGGCGACCGGGCCGGGTTCGCTGATCCCAGACGGCTCGACGACGAGGTGGTCGAACTCCTTCCCGTCGGCGAGTTGGACCACCGCGCGTTCGAGGTCGTCGCGCAGTTCACAGCAGATACAGCCGTTCGACAGCTCTGCGACGCCGACGGCGGGGAGGTCGTCGCTGGAGAGGAGGTCGTAGTCGACGTTCACCGCGCCAACGTCGTTGACGAGCACCGCGATGTCGCGCTCGCCCGCGTTCGACAGCAGGTGGTTCACGAGCGTCGTCTTCCCGGCGCCGAGGCTCCCCGAGAGTACCGTCACGGGGATGGCGTCGTCGTCGGACGAACCGGGGCCGCCGCCGAGTCCGCGTCCGGGAGTCATGTGTCGTCCACGGATCGGTCGGTGTGGTACTTGTGCCCGTTGATCGCGGCGACGGCGCGGCGACACCGCGACCGGAACTGCCTTATCCGCGCTACCGTGTCACACGGACAATGAGCGACGACGGCGACAGCGAGGAGGTGACGCTGGCCGACCGCATCGACCGCTACCTCGCGGTGGTGCGCGAATGGGGGGCGGGCCTGTTCCACGGCCTGTTCACCCACCCGGCGTACGAGAAGATCGAGAAGGAGGCCGAGGACATCGAGGACACGTTCATGCTGGCGTGTTTCCCCGACGCCTTCGGCATCCCGTCGCCCGTCTCCTACTACACCGCCGAGTTGCTCCCGTACCTCGAATCCGAGTTCGAGGCGTGGGAGCGACGGATGTGGGACCGCGGATCGATGCTCGAGCGCAAGGGCGAACAGTACCACTTCTGACGATGGAGAAGTTCGTGTTCTTCGGCGGTAAAGGCGGCGTCGGCAAGACGACCATGTCGGCGGCGTACGCCGTCAAGTGCGCCGACGCGGGGCTGGACACGCTCGTCGTCTCGACGGACCCGGCCCACTCCACGTCGGACGTGTTCGACCAGCAGTTGGGCGACGAACCGCAGGCCGTCGAGGGGCGCGACGGCCTCTGGGCGATGGAGATCGACCCCGACGAGGAGGTCGAACACCACCTCATGGAGACGAAGCGTGCGCTCGGCGACCAGGTGAGCGCCGCCTTGGTCAACGAAATCGACCGCCAGATCGAGATGGCCCACCAGACGCCCGGCGCCTACGAGGCTGCCCTGTTCGACCGCTTCGTCGACGTGATGCGCTCCAGCGAGCACTTCGACCGCGTCGTGTTCGACACCTCGCCCACCGGCGGCACCCTCCGCCTGTTGGGCCTCCCGGAGTTCCTGGAGGGGTGGATCGACCGCCTACGGCGCAAGCGCGAGCGGTCGATCGACCTGTTCGAGAAGGCCGCCATCGGTAACAACGAGCCCCGACGCGTGATGGATGGCGACCCGATTCTCGCGCGCCTGCGCGAGCGCAAGGAGTTCTTCGAGTACGCCGGCCGGATGCTGCGCGAGCACACCGCCTTCTTCCTCGTCGTCAACCCCGACGAACTGTCCGTCCGCGAGACGCGCCGCGCCGCAGCGGGCCTGGCCGACCGCGGCCTCACGGTGCGCGGCCTGGCGGTGAACCGCCTCACACCGTCGCCCGACGACGACGAGGACGGGCGCGGCGCCCGCTACCTCCGCGACCGCGTCGCGACCGAGCGGGCGCACCTGCAGACGCTGCGCGAGGAGTTCGACCAACCCCTCGTCGCCGAAATCGAGACGCGGATCGAGGAGGTGAAGGGGGACTTCCTCACCGAGGTCGCGGGCGAACTCGACATCGAGACCACGCCCCCCGCGGACCCGCCGGCGGACGCCGCGTGAGTCAGCGCGCGCGAGCACCGGCGCGGTCGCGAGCGGCGTGACCACAAAGTATTCAAGCGCAGATCGGCGGTAAATTCTGCGCCGAAACGTTCGAAACGTTAAGTGAACGAGCGTTCAACCCGGCGTATCGGTCGATTTGTATCGCTCGCTCGGCGGCGAACTGTAACGTTTTTATATTCTGTCCACACACGCCTGCGATGAGGTAACACACATGGTGGCTGTGATGTGGCTGGTGCTCGCGGTGCTCGCGCTGTTCAGCGCGGGGTACCTCGGGTACTCGCGGTACCTTTCCAGGTTCGTCGAACTGGACGAGGAGCGTGAGACGCCGGCCCACAAGTACGAAGACGGACAGGAGTACGTCCCGGCCAAGAAGCCGGTACTCCTCGGGCATCACTATTCGAGTATCGCGGGCGGTGCACCCATCGTCGGCCCGATCACTGCGGGCGTCGTGTGGGGCTGGGTGCCCGCACTCCTGTGGATCGGGATCGGGAACCCGCTGATGGGTTCGGTGCACGACTTCGTCTCGCTGTCGGCGAGTCTCCGACACGAGGGGAAGTCGATCGGGTACATCATCGGCGAGTACGTCGGCGAACGCGGCAAGAACATGCTGCTGTGGTTCGCGTTCCTGACGATCATCCTCGTCGTGGCGGTGTTCGCGCTCGTCGTGGGTATCGTGTTCAACGCGTACCCAGAGGCGGCGACCGCGAGCCTGATCTACATCGCGCTCGCCGTGCTGTTCGGCGTGTACCTGTACCAACTGAACCTCTCGTTCATCCCGGGGACGATCGCGTTCGTCTCCGCGATGTTCGTGGGCGTCTACCTCGGGACGATGTTCCCGGTGGCGATCTTCGAGCCGGCGGCGCGCGCCCCGGCGGACACCATCGTCCTGCTGGGTAGCGGCGGCTCGTGGCTCCCGGCCTCGGGTGCGTTCGGCGCCAACACCGCCGCGTGGGTGCCGATCATCCTCGTGTACGGGGCGCTCGCGAGTGCGCTCCCGGTGTGGGTGCTGCTCCAGCCGCGCGACTACCTCTCGTCGTTCCTCCTGTACACGGGGGTCGGGGGGTCGCTGCTGGCGATCATCGTCGGCACCATCGGTGGCTCGCTCGGCATCGCGGCGATCACGCCGAGCCAGCCGCTCGTGACGCAGTTGGAGCCGTTCTACGGGTTCGTGGGGCGCTCCGGCGCGCCGCTGTTCCCGCTGCTGTTCATCACCATCGCGTGCGGGACCATCTCCGGGTTCCACTCGCTGGTGTCCTCGGGGACGACCTCGAAGCAGCTGAACAAGGAGACTGACGCGCGTGCCATCGGCTACGGCGGCATGCTCGGCGAGGGACTGCTCGCCACCGTCGCCCTCATCGCGGTCGCCATCGTCGCGCCCGAGGTCGGCGGCGGCATCGGCCTCGCGCTGCCGACGTTCGCGACCGGCGGCGGGATCATGCTGACGAGCTTCGGCATCCCCGCCTCCTTCGGTGGGCCGTTCATGGCGCTGGTGCTCGTGAGCTTCCTGCTCACCTCCACCGACACGGCCGTCCGTCTGGGGCGGTACATGATGGAGGAGATCGTCGGCACGCCCGAGAGCTCCGTCGAGGAGTTCGCGGCCGACCGCTACGGGAACGCGGTCGTGCAGGCGGTGCCCGCGTACGTGCTCATCACCAGTGGCTCGTGGCTGACGCTGTGGCAGCTGTTCGGCGGCGCGAACCAGCTGCTCGCGGCGCTGGCGCTGCTCACCGCGACGGTGTGGCTCGCCAACTGGAGCGACTCCAAGCAGCTCATCAGCACCGGCGGGCCGATGGTGGTCATGGTCACCATCACGGTCATCGGCCTGCTGTGGCTGGCGCTGCACGACAACATCTACGCGAAGTTCCTGAACGACGGGTGGATGGCCGAGGCGACCGGCGTGGCCATGATGTCTGCCGTCGTCCAGATCATCATCGCGTTCGTCCTCATCTACCTGGCGCTGTCGCTGGTGAAGATGGGGTACGAGAACATCCAAGAGGCGCGCAGCGGCACCGGCGGCGCGGTCGCCACCGACGGCGGCCAGGCCGACGACTGACGCGCGCGACAGACGACGCGGCTCCGTTTTTTGACGCACCGCCCCGCCAGCGGCGGCGCCGTGCGTCGCGTGTCCGTGTCCCCGTCCTCTCGGTCGCGACCTGGGGTCGCGGCCTCGACCCGGACGCGCGGTCCTGAGCCGACGGAGCGACGACACCACCGCTCGGAGCGCGTGGGTCGGCGACGACGCCGCGGCGCCCAACGATCCCCCACAGGAACGCCGTGAGTGCGCCCACGCGTCGTTCGTCTCTGACGCGACGTCGTGGGCGACCGATGGGCACCGACTCGGTGGTGGAGTCCACGCGTCTCCGAGGCGTCGCCGTGCGACGAGTCGGCAGTGGCGCGTCGGTGACCGCCGTCGACCGGCATCGATCACCGCGACCCCGTAACAACTGCCCGAGTTGGTGCGATCGGTCGACCACCAGCGACGCCGCTCGGCGACGTGTGACGGCGCGCGAAAACGGAACGGGGTCGGTACGTGAACGCCAGGTCCCTACCCATGGCTTCGCTGCGACCCGACGGCGGCCACCTCCCGCACCCACGTGTCCGCCGCTACCGCATCCAACGGCCGACCGTACATAACGGTTCGGCGCGGAGTATCAACGGTGAAATAGTGTGGTCGAAAGTCGACACAACCGGGTCGTCGAACGGCTCCAGCGACGAGTCGTGAGTCTCAGATCGTGAGGATGGTGCTGACGAGGTGCTTCGTGAAGATGGCGACCGCCGAGCCGAGCCACGTCATGAGCACGAAGTGGAGGTAGGCGTTCGCCTTGTTCCCGCCGTCGATGGTCCGGATCATCACCGACGAGAGCACCGCGTTGAACAGGATGATCAACAGCAGGAGGAACTCGATGAGCGCGATGTCGTACACGCCGGCGTAGATGATCTGGCCGACGCCGCCGGCGCTGGTGACGTTGAACTGCTGGGACAGGTCCGCGAGGATGTTCACGACCTGCAGGCCGATGAAGAACGCGAACGCCGACGCGGAGGTGATCCCGTACAGCAGGCCGATCATCGTCACCGTCGCCTGCCGGCGCTGCTCGCGCAACTGCATGACGGTGTTCATGTTCTGGGAGATGAGCTCACCGAGCAGTTTCGGCTTGCCACCCATCGACCGCCCCTCCAGGTACATGTCGGAGAACTTCTGGATGAGGTACGAGCGCGTGTCGGTCGCGAAGGTGTACCACGCCTCTTCGGAGCTGATCCGGATGTTGAGCCGCCGGTACAGCCGAACGATGGAGGGGGTGAGCGCGCCGAAGTCCTTCTTGTGGAGCGTCTTGAGCACGTCGCCCGTGGTCGACTGCTTGGCGGACTCGGCGGCGCCGAGCGCCCGGACGAACGAGGGGAACTCACCGTCGCGCTCCTCGATGTTGCGCTCTTCTAGTCGGAGCATCACGCCCGTGATGGCCATCGGCGAGATGGGGACACAGAGGTACATCGCCAGCGGGATGTCCTCCATGAAAAAGAGGATCCCGCGCAGCCCCGGACCGACGCCGAACAGGCCCGCGCCGATGAACGCGACCAGCGCGGTGGTGCCGACGACGCCGACGCCGAAACTCGCCCACAGCCGGAAGTCCGAGGGCGCGCCCTGCTCGGAGTGGAACCAGACGGGGTCGTGGGGCGCCATCGCCCGGATGACGATGTAGAAGCCCAACTGGACCAGCATGAACAGGACGATGACCGCCGAGACGGTCATCGTGGGGTTGTCGCCGGTGAGGATGGGGAGAACGATGGCGAACACCAGCGCGAACGTCATCGACAGGATCATCGACATGTACAGGTCCTTCATGACCTCGAGGTTCGCCAGCGCGCCCTCGTACACCGTGATGTAGTTCTGGATGACCGCGTCCTGCTCGGACAGGAGGAAGTCGTCGAGCGTCTGCCCGGCGCCGATGGTGTAGCCGAGGCGGTCGAAGAAGTCCGAGAAGGCGTCGGAGGGGACCTCCTTCGCGCGGCGACGCAGGGCGTCGTCGAGCGACTGGTTCCACGTGTCGACGAGGTGGACGACGCGCCGGAGTTCGTCGGCGGCGGCGCCGTACTCCTCCTCGCGGGCGAGCGTGCGGAACACCTCCATCCGGTCGATGTTCGTCGTCGACAGCACCGTCATGTGCGTCATGACGAGGTGGAGTTGGTTCTCGATGGCCACCTGCCGACCGTTGAGGTACAGTTTCGGGTAGATGACCGCCGCGACGAACACCAGGAATCCGAGCGCGGGGATCGGCAGGCGAACCGTCACCGGGAGCGGGAGGAAGAACGCGCCGGCGATCGTGAGCAGGAGGAACGCCGCTGAAGGGATCAGGACGTAGCCGACGTACTTCCGCTTCGACATGTCCAGCGCGTCGTACGACTCCAGCAGGTCGGCGGCGAGTTCCGCCGCGGAGTCGGGGAAGAAGTCTGACGAGGACGCGCTGTTAGCACTCATGCGCGGCGATCAGGTCGAGCGGTGCATGTCGAAGGGGAGTCCGTCGACGCCGTCGCGCTGGAACGCCTCGATGGCCTCGTTGACCTCGTGGTAGCCGAGGATCCCCTCTTGGATCATCCGCTCGATGAGCTCCGCGCGGAAGCTCAGGTCGTCGTAGATGTCGCGGGTGTCGGCGTACCCCAGCAGCGTCGCGATCTGTTCTTCGAGCACGTAGGAGTTGTTGCGCCCGCGGAACACGATCTCGTCTTCCACGGGGTCCCAGTCGAACACCTGCCGGGTGACGACGCCGTCCATCTCCTTGGAGTACCCCTCGATCTCCTGGACGGAGGTGACCCGACGCAGGACCTTGTCGCCCTGCTTGACACGGTTCTGGAACAGCGCCACGTCGGCCACGTCCATGAACGTCTCCGGGACGTTGATCGGCTCGGAGGTGAACCGCTGGATCATCGAGACGATGTCGGATGCGTGGAACGTCAGCATCACGGGGTGCCCCGTCTGGGCGGCCTGGAACGCCATGCGCCCCTCCGCCCCACGAACCTCACCCATGATGATGTAGTCGGGGCGCGAACGCAGCGCGGCCGCGACGAGGTCGAACATGTCGACCTCGTTGTCCTCGCCGCCGTCGCCCTCACGGGTCAACAGCTGCTGCCACGTGCTGTGTGGCGGGATGACCTCCGCGGTGTCCTCTGCGGTGTAGATCTTCGAGTCGCGGGGGATGTACGAGAGGATCGCGTTGAGCGTCGTCGTCTTCCCGGACGCCGTCTCCCCGACGACGAACACCGTCTGCTCGTTCTCCAGACACAGCCAGAGGTACGCCGACAGCTCCGGCGACAGCGTCCCCCAGTTCGTAATCTGGTTGATGGACAGCGGCGTCTCCTCGCCCTGACGGATGGTGAGCGAGGAGCCCTTGATGGAGACGTCGTCGGAGTAGATGATGTTGATACGCGACCCGTCCGGCAGCGTCGAGTCGACGATGGGGTTGGAGTCGGAGACGGGGTCGCCCATCCGCTCGCCCATGTTGCGCAGCCAGTTGTCGAACTCCTTCGGGGTCCCGAAGTCGACGGTCGTCTCCAGCATCCCGAACACGCCGTGATCGACGTGGCACTCCTTCGGGCCGATCACGTGAATGTCCTCGTTCTCCGGGTCGCGCATGACCGGCTCCAGCGGCCCGAAGCCGACGATGTCGCGGTTGAGGCGGTAGCGGATGTTGTCGTACGTCTGCTTGGACACCTCGATGCGCCCGAAGTTCTTCACCTTCGAGAGCACCCCCGGACTCGTCTGCTCTTCGGTGACGGCGGTGACCTCCTCCAGCAGCTCCTCGATGAGGTCGTCGTAGCCAGACTCGCCGTCGGGCGCGGGCTTGTGCCCGCTCTGGCGGAGGAGCTTCGACTTCACCGACTCGAGCACGGACTCCTCGGCGCCCGAGAGGTTCGGCTCGACGGTGTAGTACTTCGTCTCCTGGCCGAAGTCGCCGTACACGTGACAGAAGATCGGCCCGCCGACGGGGTACAGCACGTTCGGCCGTTGGGCCTCGTGCTCGCCTTCGATCTCGTCGACGAACATCGGGAACTCGCCCGTGATCTGCTTGAACTTCTGCAGGTGCTCCCGAAGGTGGGGGCGCTTCATCGCCAGCTGCTTCAACTCGCTCGACGGATTCGCCTGTCCCTGGTCTGTCATCGTTCACACCTCCGCACCGGGGCACCCCGGCGCGAGTTCGCGGCCGACCGCGTGACGGCACCGATCCCCCGGCTCCCTGCAGGGGTGGTACTCATTACGACGACAAACCGACGAGCGAAGCATAAAGCCTCCCCGCGAACTATCACGGGCGATAACAGACCGGGTGACGGCAGCGACGACGAGGGCCGAAGACGCGTGAGTCGGAGACGCGGGGCGTCAGGCGACGCTGCGCGACTCGATGACGATGCCGGTGCCCGAGCGGACGGAGAACCCGATGGAGTCACCGACCTGACTCCCCATCCCGGCGAAGCGCTTCACCGCGATGTTGCGGCGGACGTCGGAGCCGACCTCGACCATCTGGAGTTCGAGGAACACGTCGGCGATGGAGCGGAACGGCCCGATGGCGTCGTCGCCGACCGCCGAGGGGTCGACGGTGAGGACGATCACCTTCCCCGTGGAGATCATGTCCCGGAAGAACGAGATGATCTCCAGGGCCGCCTGTCGCTCGTCGTTGTTGCGGACGAGCGCCTCGAACGTTGGGTCGTTCCGGAGGATGGAGTCGAACGTGTCGATGATGATCACGTCGGAGTTCCACATCACCTCCGCCTCCATCAGCCGCTTGAGTAGCTCCTTGCGCTCGGCGTCGGAGTCGGAGAAGTTGCCGCCGGAGTCGAAGTCCGCCGCGAGGAACAGCAGGTCCTCGTTGAGCAGCGGCTTCGTCACGTCGTACCCCAGCGAGTACATCTGGTCGATGAACCCGGAGACGGTCATCTCCGTCGACAGCAGCGTGACCGACGCCCCCTCGTCGACGAGGCCGTAGGAGAACCGCTGGGAGATTGCCGACTTCCCGGCACCGTAGTCACCCTCCATGAGGACGATGGAGCCGCGGGGAATCCCGCCGCCCAGTTCCTTGTTCAGTTGGTCGCGCTCGGGCATCCCGATCGACAGCAGCGTGTTCTGTTGTGCTCGTGACATTGGCTTAGGTCCTGAAGCGGAACACTTCCTCGTCTCCGCGCACGACCAGCTTCAGGCGGTGGTCGGTGTCGGAGGTGAGTCCGCCCGTCGCGAACTCGATGCGCACCACGTCGCCGCGGTGCCAGGCGTCGCCGCCGTCGACGACGGTGACGGTCACGTCCGTGACGTAGGCGCCGTCGAGGATCACGTCGACGGCCCCCGGATCGACCGGGAGGTCGGACGCACCCGTGTTGCGGACGTGGATGGTGACGTTCTCGGTCGTGCCGTTGTAGACGCTCGCGCCGGCGTCGGAGACGATCTCCGTGTCGGCGCGGATCTCGCCGGCGACGTCGAGTGACTTCGCCGAGATGGCGTCGCTGACGCGGTCCACCTCGCTGGTGAGCGTGCCGGCGACGGACGCGGCGATGACGATCGCCGCGATGAACAGGATCAGTTCGGCGGCGCTCCCACCCGCCATCTCAGTTCACCCCGACCTCAATCGCGTCGCGGACGCCGTGCTCGACGACGACCTGCGTGCGGGCGGGCGCGCTCGTCCCGACGACGATCTCGAAGCGCGCCGTCTCGCCGGGCAGCCACAGGCCGGTGGCGGCGTCGCCCTCGACGGTCACGGTGACGTTCGCCGTCGGTGGGATCGCGTTGTCGACCAGCAGCGTCGTGTCGTTCACGCCGACGGTCGTCGTGCCGTCGTTGTCGGCGAGCACGACCAGCGTGTCGTTGCTCGTGTAGTACGTCGCGTTCGTCACGTCGACGGCGGTGTTGGCACGGTCGAGCGCGCGGTCGGCGGCGTCGTGGCGCGCGTCGGTGACCTGCTCGAAGCCGTTGGCCGCGGCGGGGTAGGCGATGCCGATGGCCAAGAACACCCCGAGGAAGACGACGCCGGAGGAGGCACTAACGCTGAGGCCCATGCATGCCTCCCGAGAGCTGCGGCCACCGGTCGATGACGACCGACTCGGCCGTGGCGTCGGTCAACTGCATGATGTACTTGAGCGAGCGCGTGTGGTGGTCCAGGTCGAGGTGGTCGGTGCCGGGGCGGTCCATCAGGTTGCGGTCGATGTCGCCGAAGCCCGAGAGGAACCCCTTGAGCTGGTCGGCCACCTCGTCGTCGATCCACTCGACGCGCTGGTAGTAGTTGACCGCCCGCACCGCGTCGGTCGTGGTGGACTCCTCGACGAGGAACTCCAGCCACTCCATCACCATCAGGTCGCCCACGTAGTCGCCCGGCAGCGACGTGAGGTACGGCTTGTCCGGTTCGTCCGAGAGGTCGTCCTCCTCGACGAACTCGAAGCCGCCGTCGTCGTCGACGCCCGCCGACCGTCGGCTCGGATCGGTCGGAGCCGCCGTCGACTCTGGCTCGGGCTCCGGTTCCGGCTCGTCGCCGAAGCCGAGGTCGTCGGCCTCGTCGTGCCCGTTGGCCTCTGGTTGGGTGTCGAGTGCGTCGAGCGGGTCGTCCCCGGCGTCCGGTTCGGCCTCGGCGTCTGGGTCGGGCTCGGCGCCCTCGTCCCAGTCGGCGTCGCCGGACTCGTACTCGTCTTTCAGTTCGCTGAAACTCTTTCCGCCGCCGTTATCGGTCGCCATGGTGTCAGTGTCAGTGTCGTCGTCTTCGTCCCCGAAGCCGTCGAGGTCGTCGTCGAGTTCGTCCCCTTCGTCCATCTCGTCGAAGTCGTCGAGGTCATCCATGTCGTCCATGTCGCCCATGTCGTCGTCGAGGCCCTCGCCCGCGAGGTCTTCGTCGAAGAAGCCCTCCGCGTCGGCGCTGGCCAGGTCTTCGTCGAGGTCTTCTTCCTCCTCCTCGTCGCCCGCGTCGTCGAACAGGCCGAAGCCGCCCTCGCCGCCGCCGCCGAGGTCGCCGCCGGCTTGCACGTCGTCGACGAAGGGGTTGATCCCCCGCGTGACCATCTCGTAGATGTCGAGGAGACTCCGCACGTCCTCTCCCATGTCCTCGACCTTCCCGGAGATCTCCTCGTTCTCCGAGCGGACCGTGTTGACGGTCGAGGAGAGGCTCGCGACCTCGTTCTCGAGGTCGTCGACCCGTTTCTCCAGTTCGGCGACGCCGTCGTCGCCGCCACCGTCTTCCCCCGCGAAGGGGTCGTCATCGTCCCAATCATCCATGCCGCCGAGGTCGCCGAGGTCGTCGTCGCCGCCGCCGCCGCCGCCACCGAAGGCGCCGTCGTCGCCGCCCAACAGATCATCGCCGTCGTCGACGTCCCCGGGCCCGTCGTCGCCGTCGCGGAAGCGGTCGAGCAGGCTGGCTCCCAGCAGCCCGAGCGAGACCAGCAGTCCCGCGTCGGCTCCCGGGATCCCGCCGACCCATGCTCCCGATAGCGCGGTGAGGAGACCCATTACACCTCACCACCCACGAACGAACCTTAAACCCTGCCCGCGGATTATCGAGGGCGATAACCCCCGTCGCAGGCGTTCTCCGGGGAGTACGGCCGATCTGTGGATCGTGACTGCGGTCGTGACCGGCGAGAATTCCCGTCAGCGAGGTGGAACGAACGATCCGCGCAGGCGCGACGCGACCGACGGATCGAGCGAGAACAGGCGGCGGCGTTACAGAACGATGGTCTCGCCGCCGGCGTACGAGACGTGCAGGGTTCCGGTGTCGGTCTCGAAGCGCAGCGAGCGACCGCGAGCGCCGCCGGTGTCGGCGTCGACGAGCGGGATGTCCCGGTCGGCGAGCGCGGCCTCGGCGGCCGCGACGTTGCGTTCGCCCACGGACCCGGCGTCCTCGCCGAGGTCGAACTCGATCATCTGGGCGGCGCCCGCCACCTTGGCGTGGAGGCCGTCGGGGGGTGCACCGGCGGCCGCCAGCGCGTCGACCAGCGCGTCGATCCCATCGACGACGAACTTCTCGTCTGCGCCGGGACGGTCTGCCGCCTCGGGCAGCATCGCGTGGAGCAGTCCGCCGACGCCGGTCGTCGGGTGGTACAGCGCGACCCCGAGACACGAGCCGAGACCGCTGGTGACGAGCACCGCTCCGTCGGTAGCGACCATCGCGTCGGACAGTCCGACCTTCCGACGCGGCGGCGACGACTCGCCCGGAACCGGGGACGAGGAACCGCCCGCAGGCGGGGAGTCGGAGGGACTCACGGCGTCGCTCACCGAGGGAGGCCGCCGTCTGTCGCGGCGGGCTCGATGCGGTCCAACGCCGCCGCCAGCTCTCGCTGGTCGGGCAGCGCGTAGATGTCACACCGGACGTTGCCGTCGGGGGTCCGGACGGTCGAGTCGATGATGAAGGCGTGGTCTTGCGTCTGTCCGAGCCGACTCACGAGCGGGCTCATCACCGCCGACCCCATGTCGTGGACGAACTGCGGCGGCGTGTGCTCGATACTCGTTCCGAGCACGTTCGCCCAGCCGTCGATGAACCCGGAGGTCATGATGTTGCCCAACTCGCGGAGGGCACCCTTCTCCATGTCTCCGATCCCGGGCTCGGTCTCGGTGGGGATCATGCCGCTGGCGACCTCCTCGGCGGAGGCCTCGTCGAACAGGATGGCGAGGTAGCCGCTCGGGTCGCCGTGCAACTCGAACACCGTTCCGGCGACGGTCTCTTTGCCCAACTCGGAGGGCACGTCCTGCACCGGGACGAAGCGGAGCCGCGACACGTCGACGTCCGTCTCGGTACCGGTCATCATCGTGATGTTGTCGGCGGCGGAGGCCGCCCCCTGCCGGGTCATCTCGTTGAACGTCGGCAGTTTGTTCACCGGCACGGCGTCGCCCGCCTCGCCGACGGGGCCGTCGTGGCCGAGCATGTCCGTGAAGCCGGCGTACTCCGGGAGCATGTAGATCGTGAACTCCAGGTCCTCGTCCATCGACGACACGCTCGACTCGAACATGAACACACCCTTGCGGTCGTCGTCGAACGCGCCGTCCGGGAGCACGTCCGTTCCCGACGCACGGATGTACGCGGGCGGCGTCATGTCGATGGCGACGCCGAGGTGGTCTGCCCACCCGTCGATGAACCCGGAGGTCATGATGTTGCCCGCCTCGGTGACGCCGCTCCTGACGAGTTCGCCGTCGCCGCCCCCCGGCAACAGTCGGTCGACGAGGTTGCGCGCGGCGTCCATTTCGAACGCCATCACCGTCTGTCCGCTGATACCGCCGTCCAGACCGATCTCGACGCCGACGAACTCGCGGCCGGCGAACGCCTCCCGCAGGTCGCCCGCGGCCATCAGCGTCACGTCGGTCACGTCGACGTACACGTTCGCCCCCGCGAGCTGTCCCAGCGCGTCCGCCGCGCGGTCTGCTCCCTGGCTCGCGAGGTCCGAGAACTCCCCCAGCGACTGGATGTCGACGTACATCCCTACGCTGGGACGACGTCGTTGATGGCTTCGAGCACGTTCGGCTTCTGGAACGGTTTCGTGATGTACCCCTCGGCGCCCGCCTTCACCGCGGCCTTCATCTTCTCTTCTTGCCCGACGCTGGTGCACATGATGATGCTCGCGTCCGGGTGCTCCTCCGTGATCTCGGTCGTGGCCTCGATTCCGTTGCGGATCGGCATGACGATGTCCATCATCACGATGTCGGGGGCGTGTTCGCTGTAGAGGTCGACTGCCTCCACACCGTTCTCGGCCTCGCCGACGATCTCGAACTCTCCTTCGAGGATCTCCCGCAGGAGGTTCCGCATGAACTCCGAGTCGTCTGCGATCAGCACGCTAGTCGGCATATATGAGATCGGCTCCCGGGAGCGATGATAAACGCTCCCCTGCGGGTATCAGCCGTGAAAACCGGAGGGCGACCGGCTACAACCGGAGAGCGACCGGCTACAGTTCCAGCCCGTCCTCGCGGTCGAGCGCGGCCAGGAGGTCCGTCATCGTGTCGTCGCGCGACATCCCGAGTCGCGCCAACGCCCGCCGAACGGCGTCGGGCGGGACCCGCGGCCCCGACTCCATGTTCGACAGGAGGATCCCGAGCGCCTCCTGCGGTGGCGTGTCGCCGCCGGCGGCGTCCGCGAACCAGGTGACGAGCGTCTCGAACGTCTCGGCCACGTCGTCGGACGCCATCCGGTGGCGGGCCGTCCGCCCGTCGAGCGACAGGGTCGCGTCGAACCCGTAGGCGAACTCCGTGTCCGCCAACGAGGCGGCGAGCCACTGTCCGACCGCGCCCGCGTCCAGTTCGCCGGACGAGGTGTCGCCGACTGCGTCACCGCGGGGGGCGCCGCGGCGCGCGTGTGAGGCGGGACGATCCCGAGTGCCCGCCTGGCCGGCACCAGCGTCGGTGTCCGCCGTCCCGGTTGGATCGGTCGGCAGGCCGTCGGCGGCGCCGTCAGGCGTCGACGGGTCGGCTGCCGGAGTGGCGTCTGTGGTCCCGGCGGTCCCGGAGCCCGGGCCGGCGCGCCCGGGACTCACGGCGTCGGCGGCGGTGTCTGCCGTCGTCCCGGGTGCGTCTGTCGACGTGCCGGCCGGATCCGCCGTCGCACTGGGGCCGTCGTCCGGGGAGAGTCCCTCGCGGGCGGCCTCGGCAGTCGCGGCCGCGTCGATCTCGGGGGCGTCGTCGCCCGCGTCGGCGGAGCCGTCGTCGGGCTCCTCCTCACGGGGTTGGCGCGGCGGGCGGCGGCCCGGCGAGACGACGTAGCGGTCGTCGCCCAGCTCGCGGACGTACTCGCTCTTGGAAATGTCGAGGTCGTCCGGGTCGAGGCCGGGGTTGCCGCGCGGCGCGTCGTCGCTCATAGTACGGTGTTCTGTGGTGTACGCTAAAAAGTGTGGGCGGGCCGGTCTACAGCTCGACGCCCTGCCGGTCCCCGAGCGACTCGGGCACCGTGAAGCGGATCGTCGTCGTCGCGCCGGCGCGCGTGTTGATCTTGATCGTTACCTCTTCGCCCTCGTTGAGCACCTCGGGCTGCCCGCTGCCGCTACCGAGGTCGAAGTCGATGTTGAACCGGTCGTCCGGATCGTCGAGGACGGTGTTAGAGCCGTCGGCGTTCTTCACGACCGAGGTCTGGAAGTCGTCGTCCACCGAGGTGGACGCGTTCACGTGGTTGAGCATGAACGTCCCGTCCGGACCGATCCAGGTGATGGTCGTGTTCTCGAGGTCGATCTCGCCGGCACCGGGCGCCAGCGTCACCGTCACGTTGACGGCGTCGATGAACGGCCCGCTGCCGGTGTCGGTGACGTTACCGACGGTGGCGACCTCCTGGAGACGGTTACTGACCTGCTTACTGCTCTGGGTCCCCGTCTCCTGGGCCTTGCTCTGGAGGAAGCCGGCGGTGTTGACCAGGACGCCCGCAGCGATCGCTGCCACGAGCACCATCGCGATGAACACGATGAGCGTCCCGATACCGACCTGCCCGCGCTCTTCCTCCTCAGTGACGAACTCGAACACGGTTACAGTTCGACGGCGCTCTTCTGGCCGAGCGATTCGGGCACCGTGAAGCGGATGCTCGTGGTCGCGCCGGACATCGTGTTGATCTTGATCGTCACTTCCTCACCCTCGGAGAGCTTGCCGGGGCCGTTGGCCGTGGTGTTGAGGAGGAAGTTGACGTTGAAGCGGTCGTCCGCGTCGTTCAGCACCGTGTTGGAGCCGTCGGTGTTCTTCACCGCCGTGGTGTTGAACTGCCAGTTGGTTCCGGAGGCTTCGTCGTGCGTCAGCGTCTCGGTCCCCGACGGACCGATCCAGTTGATCGTCGCATTCTGGAGGTCGATTTCGCCGGCCCCGGGCGCCTGCGTCACGGTCACGTTGACCGCGTATATCTGGTTGTTCGCCGTGTCGACCTGCCCGACAGTGACGACCTCCTGGAGCCGGTTACTGACCTGCTTGCTCGACTGCTGACCCGTCTCCTGCGACTTACTTTGGAGGAAGCCGGCGGTGTTGATGAGGACGCCCGCGGCGATCGCCGCCACGAGCACCATCGCGATGAACACGATGAGCGTCCCGATACCAACCTGCCCGCGCTCTTCCTCGTCTGTGATGAATTCGAACATTTGTGGTTCTCTCGGTCCCGTCCCGTTCGTGGGGCGGGCTCTGTAGGCGACGACTCAGATTTCAGTAATAAACCTACGGCGCTAGATATCAGAAAAGATATTCCACGAACGGTATCGATCTCGATAGACTGATCTCCCAACCATCGAAAACCGAGCCGAGGGAGCCGATTCGAGGCGGTACGCTTATGAGTATCAAAATCACTACTGAGAGCTATGGCCGGGGACGACGAGGAGATCATCGAGGTGCTCGGGAACAAGTACAACCCCGAGATCCTCGACGCGGCGGGCGAACCGAAGTCGGCACAGGAACTCTCGGACCAACTCGGGGTACCGATCGCCACCTGTTACCGGCGGATCAACGAGTTGGAGAGTACCGAGCTACTGGAGCTCCACGACCGACCGCTGTCGGACGAACACCGACGGATCAAGGTGTACCGTCGCTGCGTCGACGGCGTGAACGTCACCTTCCGCGACGGCCTGACTGTCGAGTTGGAGGAGCGCTCTGAGGTGAAGAACAAACTCGACGACGTGTGGCGGACGATGACCGACGGCTGAGCGTCGCCGCGCTCAGAAGCCGCCGTCGGGGCTGTCGCGCCCCATCATCGAGAAGCCGCCCGCCCGCTCGTACACTTTGATCCCGCCCTCCCCGATCTCCATCGGGAAGATGTCGGTGTCGATGTCCTGTTTGCGCATCTTGGCGACCCACACGTAGCGGTTGACGCCCGAGTCCGTCGGCGTCTGGATGAAGTAGATGTTCCCGTCGGTGAGGAAGTTCTCTAACCCGATCTCCGTCTCGGGGAACACCGCCCCCTGCTCGTTGATGAGCAGCGAGGTGAGGCCGTTCTGCTTCAGGATGTCGGAGAACTTCAGGAGGTACGTCCGCTTCTCCTTCTCGTCCTCGAAGAACAGCGAGAACATCGTCAGCGAGTCGAGCACGAGTCTGTCGTAGGAGGTGTTCGCGAAGTCTTCGAGGAGCGTCTCGAGCGCCGACGAGAAGTCCCCCTCGCGGAGCATGTGCTGTTTGTCGTACACCTTGATCGCACCCTCGTCGACGAGGTCGCCCCAGCGGTCGAAGCCGATCGACTCGGCCGCCTGCCGGATGTCCTCCTCATTCTCCTCGAAGGAGATGTAGATGCCGTGCTCGTCGTGGTCGGTGACGCCGTCGTACAGGTACTGGATGCCGAAGAGGGACTTCCCCGTCCCCGGATTCCCGCTCACCAACACCGTCGCGTGCTCGACGAGCCCCCCGTTGAGGATCGAGTCGAGGCCGTCGACGCCGGTCGGAACCGTGTCTACCATATCGCTAGTCGGCGTCCTCACATATGAAAACGGTTGCGCCGTGGGCGCGTGTCTGAGCGGGGATCGGGCGGGTCGAACGCCGATCCAGCCCGTCGAGTGGGCGCGATTCGGTGCCAGCGTGCGATAGTTTTAAGCAGGAACACATCCGCGTCACCAACATGACTGACCGCGGGGTCAAGCGCGTGCGGGGGCGGTCGTCGTGACACGGCACGTGCTCATCGTCGAGGACGAACCAGAGGTAGCCGAGTTGTACCGCGGCTACCTCGCCGGTGACTACGACGTGACTGTCGCGAACACCGGCGAGGAGGCGCTCGACCTCGTCGACGACGCGACCGACGCGGTGCTGTTGGACCGACGCCTGCCGGACACGTCCGGCGCGGAGATCCTCGCGGAGATCCGCGAGCGCGACCTCGACTGCCGCGTCGCGATGGTGACGGCGGTCGAACCGGACGTCGACATCGTCGAGATGGGGTTCGACCTGTACCTCGTGAAGCCGGCGACCCGCGACGACATCCAGTCGGCGGTCGAACGCCTCGGCACCCGCGCAGAGTACGACGACACCCTCCAGCAGACCGCCTCGCTCGTGACGAAACGCGCCGTACTGGAGGCCGAGCGGACGCCCGCCGAACTCCGCTCGTCGCCCGAGTACGAGGACCTCCTCTCGAACATCGAGACGCTCCAGTCGGAACTGGACGACCTCGCGGACGCCTTCTCCCCGGACGACTACCGGATGCTGTTCCGCGACATGAGCAAGTCGTCGGCCTCGGAGTCGGCGTAAGGACTCTCGCCGGCCGACTGCCGGACGCGACCGTTCACTCGTCGCCAGCTAGTTGTTCGCCGACGAGTTCGTCGACCGCCGCGAGGAACGCCTCCCGCTGGTCCGCCGGGATGGTCGCCCCCGCGGCCACGTCGTGCCCGCCGCCGTCGCCGCCGACGGACCGACTCGCCTCGCGCATCACCGCCGAGAGGTCCAGGCCCTCGCGCACGAGGAAACCGCTCCCCCTGGCGGACACCTTCGTCTCGCCGTCGCCCTTGTCGGCGAAGGCGACGATGGGCTTGCGCGCGGAGACGCCGTCGGCGCCGACGGCCATCCCCGCGACGATGCCGACGATGGTCTCGCGGATGCGCGTGCCGGCGTCGAACCACTGGAGGTTGTCCATCCGCTCGACGCCCTCGTTCGTCACCCACTGGAGCCCCTCAGAGAGGTTCCGGCGGTGGTTGCGCAGGAGGGTGCGCGCGCGCTCCAGCGCCGCACCGCGGTCGCCGAGACACACCGCGAGCCCCACGTCGGCGCGCTCGTAGCGGGCGGTCGCGTTGAGGAGCGTGGAGAACTCGCTCACGTCGCGGAGTTCCGTCCCGGGTTCCTCGTCGGCGAGCACGTACGTCGTCCCGACCAGCGAGTCGACGCGCTCGCTGGGGACGCCCGAGGACACCGCCCGGCGGATGAGCGCGCTCGCGACGGTGCGGCGCTCGTCGGCCGTGAGGTCGACCCACCGGCGCCACTCGTCGTCGCCGGTCTTCATCGGCACGTCCAGGTCCGAGAGGAACTCGATGGCGCCGGCCTGGTCGTTGGAGATGCCCGGGATGCGCGCCTCGCTGGCGTACTCAAGCAGTTTGGGGAGCGGACGGGTCTGGCGACCGTACAGCGCGAGGTCGGTCACCTCCTCGAGCGCGTCGGCGGCGACGGCGTCGGCGACGAGGCCCTCGTTGGCGCCCGAGAGGCCCCCCTCGCCGTCCTGCATGTCGCCGACCGCACCGACCACGGCGAGCGCGGCGAGGTCGCGGTTGTCGGTCCCCGTCGCGTCGCCGAGCGCCCGCGCGAGGAGGTAGGCGGCGCCCGCGCCGGACAGTTCGCTGGCGCCGTCGAGCCCTTCGAGGAGCGGGTTCAGGTGGAACTCCGTCTCCGCGTCCGCGGGCTGGTGGTGGTCCGCGATGACGGGGACGAAGTCGCCCGCATCCTCGTGGGGTGCGATCACGTCGAGTTGGCCGCTCCCGAAGTCGGTGAAGCAGACCACGTCGTAGTCGGTGGCGGCGATAGAGGCGACGGCGTCGGCGTCGAGCTGCTTGAAGAACGCCGTCTCGAAGTCGAAGCCGGCGCGCTCGAACGCCGACGTGGCGACGGCGGCGCTGGTGAGGCCGTCGGCGTCGATGTGCGAGCACAGGAGGAACTCGTCGGCCTCGCACAGGCGCTCGGCGCAGGCCGTAGCGCGCTCGCGGAGCGCCGGGACGGGGAACACGTCGCTGTCGCCCGCTTCCCGCTCGTCCGCGTCGGCGTCGGCGCTGGCCATCGTTGTGGGTGGGTGCGGCGTTCTCGGGTAAAAACGCTCGTACTCCGACGGCCTCCCGGTCGCAGTTGCGGTGGCGGTGGTTGTGGCAGTGGCGGTTGCGGTGGCGCGCGCCGCCCGTGCTCCGTCGCGGGCGGAAGCGCGCGAGGGATGAGCGAACCGCGAGCGGAGCGAGCGATGCGCGGTCGAGCCCTGCGAGACCGCGAACGCGAACGGGGAGCGGAGCGACCCGTGAGCGAGGGAGCGAATCGGCTGGGGAGGAGGTGGCGGCGGTGCGGAAGCGGTGGGTGGGGCTGAAAGGGGCCGGCGCCGTCGGCGAGCGAGGCGACGCAAGCACCGTAGCGCGAACGACGTGAGCGCGAGGCGCGCAGCGAGCCGCAGCCGTCGACGGCGCCGGGGGCTTTCGAGGACGCGGAGATCGGAGCCGCCGAACCCAACGAAACCGATCGAACCGACCGAGGCTACTTCACGAACTGGAGCAGGTCGTCGCGCTTCGCCTCGCGGAAGCAGTCGCGCAGCGCCTCGTTCAACGGTTCGATGCTCCCCTTCTTCGCCGTGATCGGTGCGATGGTGTCGTCCCACTGCTGCCACGGCGGGTACAGCCCCAGGCGCTCACACAGCGCGTTCAGCCGCTCGTCGCGGTCGTCCACCTTGTCCATCTTGTTCACCGCGACGATCGGTTTCACGTCCACGTCCTGGAGGAAGCTGAACATCTCCACGTCGTGCGGGATGTCGCCCGCCTCGCTGTGGCGGTCGATGATGTCGATCACGGCCTTCCCGTCGACGACGAGGATGCCGGCGAGGATGGAGTCGGCGTTGTCCTCGACGTAGCGCACCACGTCCGTCTTGATCGCCTCGCGGTGATCCTCCTCGACACCGCTCATGAAGCCGAACCCGGGGAGGTCGGTGAACATGAACGACTGCGGCGCCCAGTCGAAGTGGTTCGGCTTCCGGGTGACGCCCGGCTTCTTCCCCGTCGTGAAGTCGTGGCCGGTCAACTCGCGCATCAGCGTCGACTTCCCGACGTTCGAGCGCCCGACGAGCACCACCTCGGCGTCACGGTTCGGTCGCCCTTCGAAGGTCATAGCGAGAGATGGACCGCGGCGCCGGATAAGCGACGCGGGTACGGACGGTCGGCGTCGGTCGAGGGGTCCGCTCCCGCCGGCAGCGACGCGCCCAAGTCCCCGCCGGGCGAGCCGTCGGCATGGACAAACAGCCCCTCCGCGAGCGGATCTGGGACGCGCTGGAGGACTCGGGCGAGGCGCGGTTCCCGTTCCCGCCCCACGGCCGCATCCCGAACTTCGCGGGCGCCGACGCCGCGTGTGACCGCCTCACCGCGACCGAGGCGTGGCGGGACGCAGAGACGATCAAGGCGAACCCGGACGCCCCGCAGTTGCCGGTCCGCCGCGCCGCACTCCGCGCGGGCAAGACCGTCTACATGGCCGTCCCCCGCCTGCGGGAGGAGCACCCGTTCCTCCGCCTCGCACCCGACGAGGTGCCGGACATCGACGACGCGACGACGGTGTCGGGGTCCTCGACACACGGCGTCCCGGTCGGCCCCGACGAGGTGCCCCACGTCGACTTGATCGTCTCCGGCAGCGTCGCCGTCACCGAGGCCGGCGGCCGGGTCGGGAAGGGCGAGGGGTTCGCGGACCTGGAGTTCGCCGTGTTGTCCGAGTTGGGCGCGGTGGACGCAGAGACGACCGTCGCGACGACGGTCCACGAGCTGCAGGTCGTCGACGAGGCGGTCGCGTTGGACGCCCACGACGTGCCGCTCGACCTGATCTGTACCCCCGAACGGACGCTCCGAACCGCCGAGGTCCGTGCGGCCGACGGCGACGATCCGACGCCCGCACGACCCGACGGCGTCGACTGGGACGCGCTCCCGGCGGAGAAACTGACCGAGATTCCGGTGCTCCAACGACTCGCACCGGAGTAGTCGACCGGATCGCGACCCGGCGCCGCTCGTCGCTCCGTCGGCTATAACTCCCCCGTGGGTGAGGTGTAGCCGTGCGACTCGTCCAGGTGATGGTTCCCGCGGGCAAACGCGAGACAGTACTCGCGACGCTCGACGACGAGGGTATCGACTACGTGCTCTCCGACGAGACGAGCGGTCGCGAGTACACCGCCGTCGTCTCGTTCCCGCTGCCGACAGAAGCCGTCGAACCGGTGCTCGCCGAGTTGCGCGAGGCTGGCCTCGAACGCGACGCCTACACCGTCGTCCTCGACGCCGAGACGGTCGTCTCCAAGCGCTTCGAGGCGCTGGAAGAGCGATACGAGAACGGCGACGAGGGCAACGGCGACCGGATCGCCCGCGAGGAACTGCTCGCGCGGGCGACCGACATGGCGCCGCGGTTCCCCACGTTCGTCACGATGACCGTCATCAGCGCGGTCGTCGCCACCGCGGGACTGCTGCTCGACTCCGCCGCGGTCGTCGTCGGGTCGATGGTCATCGCGCCGCTCATCGGCCCGGCGATGGCCGCCAGCGCCGGCACCGTCCTCGACGACGACGACCTGTTCGAGCGGGGGGTGAAACTCCAACTGCTCGGCGGCGTGCTCGCGGTCGCCAGCGCCGCGGGGTTCGCAGCGATACTGCGGTACGGGTCGGTCGTCCCCTTCTCCGCGAGCGAGGTGTTCTCCATCGCGGAGGTGCGCGAGCGCCTCGCGCCCGACGTGCTCTCGCTCCCCATCGCCCTCGGCGCGGGCGTCGCGGGCGCACTGTCGCTGTCGTCGGGCGTCTCCTCGGCGCTCGTCGGCGTGATGATCGCGGCGGCGCTGGTGCCGCCGACGGCGGTCGTCGGCATCGGCCTCGCGTGGGGCGAACCAGTCGCGGTGTCGGGTGCGGCGCTGCTCGTGCTCGTCAACTTCGTGTCGATCAACTTCGCGGCGCTGGCGACGCTGTGGTACAAGGGGTACCGCCCCGAGCGGTTCTGGCGCCTCGACGAGACCCGCGCGACGACGATCAAACGGGTCGGCGTGCTCGGCGTCGGCATCCTGCTGGCCTCGGGCGTGCTCCTCGGTGTCACCGTCGCGACCGTCGAGAGCGCGCAGTTCGAGAGCGCCGCCCAAGCGGAGGCGGACGCGCTGCTCGACGGTGACGCATACGTGTTGGACGTGGCGGTCACCTACGGCGGGTTCCCGTTCCGTCAGCCGACCGCGGTGACGGTGACGGTCGGTCACCCGCCGGGGGAGACGCCGCCACGGATCGCCGACGAGTTGGCCCGCCGACTCGCCGACGACGCCGCCTCGCCGTTCGGGGTGGGGAAGCCGGCGACGGTCGACGTGTCGGTGCGGTACGTCCCGGTCGAGAGCACGACCGTCGACGGCGCCGCGTGAGGCGAACGGGGACGCCACCACCCACGTCGACCCACCGACACCGACTCCACCGACACTGACACCAGCGACGCCGACACCAGCGACACCGACACCAGCGACACCGACACCAGCGACGCCGACTTCACCGCCGCTGACCGTCGGAGCCACCCCACCGCCGCGAAGACACAAAGCCGCGTTTGCGCCTACGGCACGGTAAAGCCCAGGGCGCGCGTCTCTCGTCCATGGACAGACGAGTCCTCCCTGCGCTCCTCGTCGCGGCCATGCTCGCACTCGCGGGCTGTGCCGGTGCGGCGACGAACGCCCCAGGCCAGTTACAGACGACGAACAGTTCGACCGCCGCGGCCACCGTCACCAGCGGCGGCACGGCCACCGTGAGCGCCTCCCCGGACCTCGCCGTGATCGGCGTCGCCGTCGAGGCACGCGCCGACACCGCCGCCGAGGCGCGCTCGCAGGTCGCCACCCAGGTCGAGGAACTCCAGTCGGCGCTGACCGACGCCGGCTACGAGGCGGAGACGACCGCGTTCCGGCTCAGCCCCGAGTACGACTACGCCGGCGAGACGCGCGAACTCGTTGGGTACCGCGCGTACCACGCCCTCCAGTTCGAGACGACGCCCGACGACGCCGGGAGCGCCGTCGACCTCGCGGTCGACAACGGCGCCACCGCGATCCAGACCGTGCAGTTCACCCTGAGCGACGAGCGCCGCGCCGAGTTGCGCGAGGAGGCGCTCGCCGCCGCCGTGAACGACGCCCGCGCGACCGCCGAGACGGTCGCCGGCGCCGCCGACCGCGGAGTCGGCTCGGAGCTGTCGATCCAGGTCGGCTCGGCCGGGTTCCAGCCGTACGACTCGCGGGTCGCCTACGAGACGGCCGCCGACGCCGGCGCGAGCACGTCGTTCGAGCCCGGAGAGGTGAGCGTCACGGCGTCGGTGACGGTGACGTACGAGTTGGAGTGAGCCGGCCCCGCAGTCGGGGGCTCACACCCGGAACCACCAAGTGATCCAGCGAGCGACACGACGCCGTGAGCGACGACGACTCCCGGCTGGTCACCGGGACGATGCTCGGACTGTTTCTCGCGTTCGGCGTCGACGTGATCGTGATCGTCGGCGCGCTGTGGTACGTCGGCGAGGTCGCCGGCTCGACCGCCGGTCGCGTCACCGCCGCGATCCTCGCCGCGTTCTCGCTGTGGGTCGTCGGCCGGTGGGTCCGCCTCCGGCGGGCCGACGGGACCGACGACGCGGCTGACACGGCGAGCGGTGAGGCCGACGCTGACCCGGTTGAGCGTCTCAAGCGGCGCTACGCGGACGGCGAGGTATCAGACGAGGAGTTCGAGCGTCGCATCGACCGCCTCCTCGACGCGGACAGCCGGTTCGAGGCGGGGGAGGTCGACGGGAACGAGGCGGGCGACCGACTCCGCGAGTCAGAGTAGCCGCTCAGTCCTCGCCGCGCGTCGGCAGATCCGGCTCGAAGCCGACGGCCTCGACCGCCATGTCGAGCACCGCGTCGACGTTCTCCTCCTCGGCGACGCTCATGTACGCGTCCGCCTCCACGTCGGTCGAGCGGTCGCTCTTGTTGCAGACGACGAGCACGGGGGCGTCGAAGCGCTCTTCGACCTCCGCGAGCAGTTCGAGTTGCGATTCCAGCGGGTAGCCGCAGTCGCCGGAGGCGTCGAGCACGAACACGACGGCGTCCGCGAGGTGCGTGAGCGCGGAGACGGCCTGCCGCTCGATGCCGTTGCGCTCCTCCTCCGGGCGGTCGAGGATGCCCGGCGTGTCGATGATCTGGTAGCGGATGCGGTCGCGCTCGAAGTGGCCGATCTGGACGGCCTTCGTCGTGAACGGGTACGACGCGATCTCGTTGGAGGCGCGCGTCACGTGGTTGACGAACGAGGACTTCCCGACGTTGGGGTAGCCGGCGACGACGATCGCGGGCTCGTCGGGGCGGATGTCGGGGAGCGTCTTCAGCGCGTCGCGGGCCTCGCCGACCGTCAGGAGGTCATCGGAGATCTCGTCGATGATGTCCGCCATTCGGGCGAACGCCTGCTTGCGGTGCTTGCGCGCGGTCTCGACGCCCGAGCGGCGCATCTTCGCCTGGTACTCCGAGCGCAACTCGTCGATCTGACGAGACGCCCAGTTCACCTCCGACAGCGCCTGGCGCAGTTCGTCCACGTTGACGACGGCGTCGGCGAGTTCGTAGTAGAACGGCTCGACCTCGAACTCGAAGTCGGGCCACGAGGTGGAGACGTTGGCGAGGTTGTCCGAGAGGATGTTCGCGGCGGTGATCAGCATCGTCTCCTGGGCGTCCCAGCCGTCTTTCGCGCGGCCGGCCCGGGAGGCGCGGGAGAACGCCTTGTCCAGGAGTTCCTCCGCCCGCGGTGTCGTGGGGAGGTCTTCGAACGTCATAGTCAGTTGTCGGGGATTGACGACGACGCCGTATAAGCCCGTTCGTTCGGGTTTCGCGTGTTCTCGGGTGTGTTTAGCCGTGTCGCGGCGGTGGGAGCGGGCGTACGTCGGGGCGGGTGCGGCGGGTCGATCGGCCGACGCGGGTGCCGCGACGGCGACGACACCCACGGTGACCACGGCGACCACGGCGACGCGGAGACCACAGTGACGGCCACGGCGGCGGCGACCCCCACGTCTGACGGAGCCGTGAAACACACAGACACGCACACGGAACCACGATCCCGGGAACAGCACCTTTATCAGGCGCACGAAGCGAAGTTCCAACGAGATTACTCTCGGAGGCCCATGGTGACGGAGCAAACACAACCGGAGGTGAACATCGGACTCGTCGGTCACGTCGACCACGGAAAGACGACGCTAGTGCAAGCGTTGTCGGGCGACTGGACCGACCAGCACAGTGAGGAGATGAAGCGCGGGATCTCGATCCGTCTGGGCTACGCCGACGCCACGCTGCGTCGGTGCCCGGAGTGCGACGAGCCCGAGTGTTACACCGTCGAGGAGACGTGCCCGGAGCACGACGTCGAGACCGAGGTCATGCGGACCGTCTCGTTCGTCGACGCCCCGGGCCACGAGACGCTGATGGCGACGATGCTGTCTGGCGCGTCCATCATGGACGGCGCCGTGCTCGTCGTGAGCGCCACCGAGGACGTTCCGCAGGCCCAGACCGAGGAACACCTCATGGCGCTGGACATCATCGGCATCGAGAACATCGTCATCGCCCAGAACAAGGTGGACCTCGTCGACGACGAGCGCGCCCGCGAGAACTACGAGCAGATCCAGGAGTTCGTCGAGGGCACCGTCGCCGAGGACGCGCCGGTCGTCCCCGTCAGCGCCCAGCAGGGCGTCAACGTGGACCTGGTCATCGCGGCGCTGGAGGAGCAGATCCCCACGCCCGAGCGCGACGAGACGCTCCCGCCGAAGATGTACACCGCCCGCTCGTTCGACATCAACCGTCCGGGCACGAAGGCGAAGGACCTGCTCGGCGGCGTGATCGGCGGGTCGCTCGCGCAGGGCACCCTGTCGGAGGGCGACGAGATCGAACTCCGTCCCGGTCGCGAAGTCGAGGAGGGCGGCTCCTCGGAGTACCACTCGATCGAGACCTCCGTTCGCTCGCTGCAGGCGGGCGGTCAGTCGCAGGAGAAAGTGGGCCCCGGCGGCCTGCTCGGCGTCGGCACCGGCCTGGACCCGAGCCTGACGAAGGGCGACGCACTCGCGGGGCAGGTTGCCGGCGAACCCGGCACGCTCCCGCCGACGCGCAACGCCTTCGAGATGGACGTCGAACTGCTCGACCGCGTCGTCGGCGAGGGCGAGGTCGACGAGATCTCGACCGGCGAACCGCTGATGCTCACCGTCGGCACCGCGACCACCGTGGGCGCGGTGACGAGCGCCCGCTCGGGCGAGTGCGAGGTCAACCTCAAGCGCCCGGTGTGCGCCGACGAGGGAGCGAAGATCGCGATCAACCGCCGCATGGGCGCCCGCTGGCGTCTCATCGGCGTCGGGACCCTCACGGAGTAACCGGGTGACGACGGTCGTGCTCGATACGAACGCGCTGATGATGCCGGTGGAGTGCGGCGTCCGCGTGTTCGACGAGCTCGACCGGCTCGTGGACGACCCCGACCTCGTCACTCCGGAGGCGGTCGTCGCCGAGCTGGAGAAGCTCGCGGCGGGCGCCGGCGAGGAAGCCACGGCCGCCTCGGTCGGCCGGGACCTCGCGGAGCGGTGTCGGGTCGTCGCGACGGCGGAGGAGTACGCAGACGACGCGGTCGTCGAACTCGCCTCGGGCGATTCCGAGGCGCCGTTCGACGGCTACGTCACCACGAACGACCGCCCCCTGCGCGAGCGCCTCCTCGCTCGGGGCGTACGCGTAATCGGTTTAAGGGGCGCGAACACACTCGCGGTAACAGAACCATAGCATGTACAAACGGGTACGACTCAAGGACACGGTCGAGGTCCCGCCGGAGCATCTGGCGGACGTGAGCCGCGACCGCGTCCGCAAGCTCTTGCAGGACAAGTTGGAGGGACGCATGGACGAAGACGTCGGCAGCGTAGTCAGCGTCATCGAAGTCCACGACATCGGCGACGGCGCCGTCCTCCCGAACAGACCGGGCGTCTACTACGAGGCGGAGTTCGACGCCGTGACCTTCGATCCGGACATGCAGGAGGTCGTCGACGGGAACGTCGTGGAGGTCGTCGAGTTCGGCGCCTTCGTCGGCATCGGCCCCGTGGACGGCCTGCTGCACGTCTCACAGATCTCCGACGAGTACCTCGCGTACGACGGGGAGAACCAGCAGCTCGCCTCGACAGAGTCGAGCGACACGCTCGGCGTCGAAGACCCCGTCCGCGTCCGCGTCGTCACGAAGTCCATCGACGAGCGCAACCCGCGCGACTCGAAGATCGGCCTCACGGCGAAACAGCCCGGACTGGGCAAACACGAGTGGCTGGAGGCCGACGTGCGCCGTCGCGCCGAGGGGGCGCCCGCGGAGGGTAACTGATGGCGGAGGACCGCCTCGCCTGTCGCGAGTGCCACTTCGTCAACGACCCCGACGCCCAGACGTGCGAGAACTGCGGCTCGTCCTCGCTGACGGAGGACTGGGCCGGCTACGTCATCATCCCGCACCCCGAGAAGTCGGAGATCGCACCGGAGATGAACGTGAGCCAGGCCGGCAGCTACGCGCTGAAGGTCCGGTAACCGCGCGAGCACGACGCCACACCGTCACCGAATGTCGCTGCTCACGCTCCCCGACGACCTCCGCGGCGCGTTCAAAGACCCCATGGGTCCCGTCTACACCGACACGGAGCGACTGCTCTCCGACGCCGGCGACCCCATCGTCGCCGTCGGCGACGTCGTCGCCTACCACCTCCGCGTCGCCGGGCGCGACCCCGACGTCGCCGTCATCGACGGGAAGACCGAACGCGAGGCCGTGAGCGACGAGATCGCCGCCGTCCTCGCCGACGACGACCGTCGCATCGAGGTGACCAACGACCCCGCGACGCTCTCGGCGTCGATGCTGGAGGCGCTCGCCGAAGCGGTCGCCGACCCCGACCCGGTCGTCATCTACGTCACCGGGGAGGAGGACCTGGCGACCGTCCCCGCGCTCCTCGTCGCCCCCGAAGGAGCCAGCGTCGTGTACGGCCAACCCGGCGAGGGGATGGTGCTCGTCGACGTGACCGCGGCGTCGAAGCGCGAGGCGCGCGAGTTGCTCGGGAAGTTGGAGGGCGACACCGCGGCGGCGCTGGCGGCGCTGGGCGTCGAGTAGCACGCGAGCGGAGCGGCAGAGGCTGCCGGACACTACCGTACGCCGGTGCAGAGCGCTTCGAAGTCCTTTTCCCGGTGCCGGGTCCATTGACTGACAACTGAACCATGGACATCGACATCATCTCCGAGGAGGAGAACCCCATGCTCCACCGGACGGACGTCCGGTTCGAGGTGCAGCACGACGAAGCAACGCCCGCGCGTCTGCAGGTTCGCGACTCGCTCGCGGCCAAGCTCGACAAGGGCTCCGACGAAGTCGTCATCCAGGAACTCGACACGAAGTTCGGGATGCGCAAGACCGTCGGCTACGCGAAGGTGTACGAGACGGCCGAGTACGCTGCCGACATCGAGCAGGACTACGTCCTCGAGCGGAACGCCATCGCCGGCGACGAGGACGCCGAGGCAGAGGAAGCGTAACGCCGGATGCGCGTCCTCGGCGTCGAGGGGACCGCCTGGTGCGCCAGCGCCGCGGTGTTCGACGCCGAGACCGACGCCGTGTTTATCGAGTCCGACCCGTACGAACCCGACAGCGGCGGCATTCACCCGCGCGAGGCCGCCGAGCACATGGGCGACGCGATCCCACGGGTGATCGAGACGGCGCTCGACCACGCTCGCGACGAGTACGACGACCGTGACGACGACGAGCCGCCGGTCGACGCCGTCGCCTTCTCGCGCGGGCCCGGACTCGGCCCGTGTCTCCGCATCGTCGCCACCGCAGCGCGGGCGCTGGCACAGTCGCTCGGCGTCCCGCTCGTCGGCGTCAACCACATGGTCGCCCACCTCGAGATCGGTCGCCACCGCGCGGGGTTCGACTCGCCCGTCTGTCTGAACGCCTCCGGCGCGAACGCCCACCTGTTGGGCTTCCACGACGGCCGCTACCGCGTCCTCGGCGAGACGATGGACACCGGCGTCGGCAACGCGCTCGACAAGTTCACCCGACACGTCGGCTGGAGCCACCCCGGCGGCCCGAAGATCGAGTCGCACGCCGCCGACGGCGAGTTCGTCGAGTTGCCGTACGTCGTGAAGGGGATGGACTTCTCGTTCTCCGGGATCATGTCCGCCGCGAAGGACGCGTACGACGACGGCGTCCCCGTCGAAGACGTCTGTGTCGGGCTGCAAGAGCACGTGTTCGCGATGCTCACCGAAGTCGCCGAGCGAGCGCTGTCGCTGACGGGCACGGACGAACTCGTGCTCGGCGGCGGCGTCGGCCAGAACGCGCGCCTCCGGGAGATGCTCGCGTCGATGTGCGCCGAGCGCGGCGCCGAGTTCCACGCGCCCGAACCGCGGTTCCTCCGGGACAACGCGGGAATGATCGCGGTGCTCGGCGCGAAGATGGCCGCCGCTGGCGACACCGTCGCCGTCGCCGACTCGGCCATCGACCCCGACTTCCGGCCCGACCAGGTGCCGGTGACGTGGCGCTCGGGCGAATCGGTGGCGCGCGTCCCCGACCCGGACGGTGACGACGCCGACCTCCGCGGCGCGGAGGCGACCGTCGAGGTCCACGACGACGAGGTGGTGAAGCGACGGCTCCCGAAGGCGTACCGCCACCCCGACCTCGATGCGACGCTCCGGCGCGAGCGGACGGTCGCGGAGGCGCGCCTGCTCGCGGCGGCGCGACGCGCGGGCGTGCCGACGCCGCTGGTGCACGACGTGGACGTCCCCGAGGCGACGCTGACGATGCAGTTCGTGGGCGAGCGCGACCTCGCTGCCGACCTGACCACCGACCACGCGCGAACCGTCGGCCAACACCTCGCGCGACTCCACGGGGAGGGCGTCGTGCACGGCGACCCGACGACCCGGAACTGCCGTGTCGGTGGGGACCGGGTGTTCCTCATCGACTTCGGCCTCGGCTACCAGTCGGACCACGTCGAGGACTACGCGATGGACCTCCACGTGTTCGAGCAGTCCGTCGAGGGAACCGCGGCGACGGCGGAGCCGCTGGTGGCGGCGGTGGAGGCGGGCTACCGCGCGGTCGGCGACGAGGCGGTGTTGGAGCGCCTCCGCGGCGTCGAGCGACGCGGTCGCTACCAGTAGGGGCGGACAGGCGGCCCTGCTCGTGGCGAGCGACACGCGCCGTCGGGCCGCACACCCGCGTCCCGGCGCGCCGCGACTGTCAGCGCATCGTGGCGGCTGCGTCGCTATCGGGGAAGAACCCTCGCGAGGACCTGTCGGCGTCGGGGCAAAACGATTTATCCGAAGCCGCCGTTGGTCGGCACATGGCTGACAAACCCCAGTCTGGGGAACTCTTCGGGATCCCGTACAACTTCGAACGGCCGAGCGTCGGTCGCCTGCTCTCCTCGTACTGGCAGCCCGGCAAGGGCATGCTGGTGAAGAAGCCGTTCGGCATCGGCTACACGCTCAACCTCGCGAGTTGGCGCTCGTGGGTCGTGCTCCTCGTCGCCGGCGCGATGCTGTACCAGGAGCGGTCGAGCCGCGGCGGCGAGGAGACCGTCGAAGAGTCCGAGCCGGTCGAAGTCGTCGTCGACGACGACTGAGGCGAGGACGAGGGCGCGAGCGACCCACTACTCAATTGTGACCCGGCGATCGAAGCGAGCGAGCCCCGGCTATCACTCTCGCCACTTCCCCGAGCGTGCGCGCTCGCGCCACGCACGCTGTTGGGCGCGCTCGCTCACGTGGTCGAGGCCGCCTGCGAGGTCGTCGCGCACGGTCGTCTCGAACGCCTCCAGTTCGTCGACCAGACCGTGTCGGAACTCCGTGACGAGTTCGTACGTCCAGCGGTCCTCCACCGCGCCAAGCGGCAGGAGTCGGTCGCGAATCTCGTCGGCGTAGCCGTCGTGGCCGGCCTCCCGGAGTAGCTGCTCCGCCTCGGCGAACCGGTCCATGGCGTGGCCGGTTCGGTGGTGACAGCCGAGCAGGTCCGCGTACGCCCGGTAGGCGTGTTCGATACCCAACTGCAGGAGGTGGAGCGCACGCTCCTCGTCGTCGGTGAGTTCGGGGAGCGACCGGTCCGCGTCGTCGACTGCCATACCCGTGGTACGTCACCGCAAGGCATGGCTGTTGCGCGCCCGAACGATTAGGGGCCCCGCCGGTGACGCCGAGGCATGGACCGGACGTTCCTCGCCGCGATCGCCCTGACGCTGGCGTCGCTCGTCGGCTACGTCGCTGGCGTCGCGGCGCCGTACCCGGGGCGAGAGGTGAGCATCGCGGGGCTGTTGATCGGGGTGACGCTCGCGGCCGTCACGTACGGGCGCAACGGCGGTGGGACCGTCACCGGCGGGGGTGCGCCCCGATCCGATGGAGGCGACGCGACCACGAGGACGGCGGCGACGAACGAGAGTGACCGCCCGTGATCCGCGCGATGTCGTACACCGACGGCGAGGCGGCGACGTTCGATGATCCGGCGGCCGCCGCTGTGGCACCCGGGACGACGTGGGTGTGGGTAGACGTCGGTGAGTCGGCGGACGACGCCGACACCGCCCCCGCAGGCGACGGGCAGGGGCCGACCCGCCCGACGGGGGACTTGGCGACCGTGACCGAGCGGTTCGGCATCCACGCGCTCCACGCCGAGGACGTGGTCGGCGACGCCCGCCCGAAGTCGGAGGTGCTCGACGAGTACACGTTCCTGCTCGTGAAGGCCGCGCGCTTCCGCATCGGCGACACGACGTTCTTAGAGGAGATCCGGACCCGGTCCGTGGGCGTGTTCGTCGGCGACGACTGGCTCGTGACGGTGACGACCGACGGCGGCGCCGCCGTCGAGCCAGTGTGGAACCGCCTGGCTGGCGCCGAGCGACGGGCACTCGCGCGCGGCCCGGACTACGCGGGCTACCTCGTCGTCGACCGCATCGTGGACGGCTACTTCCGCCTGCTCGACGAGTTGGAGGACGACATCGAGACGGTCGAGGAGTTGGTGATCGACGCCCCCGACCCGGGGACGCTCGCCGAGATCAACGACCTCCGGCGGGAACTCCTCTCCGTCCGGCGGGTCGTGTGGCCGACGCGCGACGCGCTCAGCCCGCTGACGCGGGGCGACGCGGACCACGTCGCCGAGTCGACCGAGAAGTACTACCGCGACGTGTACGACCACGTCGTCCAGTTGGTCGAGTTAACCGAGACGTACCGCGACCTCACGGCGGGTGCGCGCGACATGTACCTCAACACGCTGTCGCAGTCGACCAACGAGGTGATGCGTCGGCTGACGGTCGTCGCGACGGTCGTCCTGCCGCTCACGTTCGTCGCGGGCGTGTTCGGGATGAACTTCGCGTCGATGCCGGAGCTGTCGTGGCCGTACGCCTACCACGCGACGATGCTCGGGATGGGTGGCATCGCGCTCGTGCTCATCGCGTACTTCCGGCGCGAGGGGTGGCTGTAGCGACGGCCTCGCCGCGACCTCCGGGTTTACCCCGTCGGCGCCCGTCTGGGGCGACATGACCGGCTGGACCGCGGCGGACCTCCCCGACATGGACGGCGAGCGCGTCGTCGTCACGGGAGCAAACAGCGGCATCGGGAAGGAGGCGACGCGGGGGTTCGCCCGCGCGGGCGCCGACGTGACCCTGGCGTGCCGGAGCGTCGACCGCGGCACGGACGCCGCCGCCGAGATCCGACACGCGGAACCGGGCGTCGACGGCGACGCACTCGACGTGCGCGAACTCGACCTCGCAGACCTGTCGTCGGTCCGCGCGTTCGCCGACGACTGGACGGAGCCGATCGACGTGCTGTGCAACAACGCGGGCGTGATGGCGATCCCGCGCACGGAGACCGTCGACGGCTTCGAGACACAGTTCGGCGTCAACCACCTCGGGCACGTCGCGCTCACCGGCCTCCTGCTCGACCACCTCCGCGCCGCCGACGGCGAGAGCCGCGTCGTCACGCAGTCGAGTGGCGTCCACGAGCGCGGCGAGATCGACTTCGACGACCTCCAGCACGAATACGAGTACGGCAAGTGGGAGGCGTACGCCCAGAGCAAGCTGGCGAACGTGCTGTTCGGCTACGAACTCGACCGCCGACTCGACGCCGCCGGCGTCGACGACGTGACCAGCGTCGTCTGCCACCCCGGGTACGCCGCGACGAACCTCCAGCGACGCGGCCCCGAGGCCGAGGGGTCGGAGTTCCGCGCCTTGCTGATGAAGGCCGCCAACGCGGTGTTCGCGCAGTCGGCCGAGCGCGGCGCGTGGCCGCTGCTGTACGCCGCGACCGCACCGACCGTCTCCGGGGGCGACTACGTCGGCCCCGGCGGGCTGTTGAACATGCGGGGGCACCCGGAACGCCAGCGCTCCAGCGACCGCTCGTACCGCGAGGACGACGCCGAGCGGCTCTGGACGGTGTCCGAGGAGCTGACGGGCGTGTCGTTCGGCCTCGACGGCGCGGCCGACGCCGCCGGGGAGGAAGACGCCGCCGAAGCGGCGGACGCCACCGACGACTGAGCCGACCGAGTCGACGGCGCCGCCCCGAACCGAACGGCACTTCACCCGCCGCCGTGGAGTCGGAGGAACACCGTGAGCACGCGACGCGTCAAGGACCCGGTCCACGGCTACATCGAGTTGGACGAGGAGCTGGTCGAGCGCGTCGTCGACACCCGGACGTTCCAACGCCTGCGACACGTTCGCCAACTGTCGGCGACGTACCTCGTGTACCCGGGGGCGACCCACACCCGCTTCGAGCACTCGCTCGGCGTGTACCACCTCGCGACGACCGTCTTCGAGAGCCTCCGCTCGCAGTCGTACTTCCGCGACGGCGTCGGCGAGGCTGAACTCGACGACATCCAGCGGACGCTCGCGTGCGCCGCCCTCCTCCACGACGTGGGCCACACGCCGCTGTCGCACGTCGGCGAGCGACACCTCGACGCCGCCGCGCTGCGCGACCGACTCGCGGCGTTGGGGCTCGCCGAGCGGTTCGAGCGGGTCGGCGTCGCCCCCGAGGGCGACTCGGGGTGGGAGCACCCGTACCCGATCCGGACAGCCGCACCACACGAACTGCTGAGCTGTGTGGTCGTCCTCGAACGGTTCGCGGAGCCGCTGTGTGCGATGGACGTGGACCCGTTCGAGGTGTGCGCGCAGGTGCTCGGCTGGAGCCTCGCGTACGAGGCCGGCGGGCGCTGGCAACACGGCGTCGCCGCCCAGCTCCTCCACTCGCCGGTCGACGTAGACCGCCTCGACTACATCATCCGCGACGACCGGATGACCGGCGCGGACGTGCTCGGCGTCGACACCGACCGGATGCTCGCCGCCTACACCGCCCACCCGGATGCGGGCCTCGCGCTCTCCGAGCAGGCGCTGTCGACGGTCGGCAACTACCTCGAAGGACGCGTCTCGCTGTACATGTGGGTGACGCAGCACCACAAGTCGGTGTACGCGAACGTGCTCGTCGGGCGCCTGCTGGACGAACTCGCCGCCGCCGAGGACGACCCGCTGTTCCCCGTCGACGGCGTCGTCGACGGGTGGCTCACCGACCACACCGCGATGGAGCGCCTGCGCCGGGCCGCCGCCGACCCGCCGACCGAGGCGTTCGCCGCGCTGTACGACCGCTTCCGCTCGCGCGACTTCGCCGAGTCGTGCTGGAAGCACCGCCTCGGCTACGCTGACGTGATCGCACCCGAGACGAACGAGGGAGTCGTCGCCTACTCCGAGTGGCTCGTCGGCGACGCCGACCGGCTGGAGGCAGTGCTCACCGAGGCACTCGTCGTGCCGAGCCACGAGGTGTGGATCGAACGCTCGTACGTCCCCGAGTACGAACCGGAGGAGTTGGCCGACATCCCGCTGGCGCACAACGGGCGCGTCCAACCGCTGTCGGACCACGGCCTGTACGGCGGTCGCGAGTTCGACCGCTCGGTGCCGTTCGTGTACGTCCCCGCCGGCCACGTCGACCGCGCGGTCGACGTCCTCAACGACCGCTACGTCGCGGAAGTCGGCGTCGGCGTCCCGACGGCCGGTCGGTGAGCGGCGTGAGCGGCGTGAGCGGCGTGAGCGACCGACGCGGGCGCGTCCGGGTGCGTCGGGGTCGTGAGAAACAGTATACGCTCCGGGCGCGTATCCGGTCGGTATGAAGCGAACCACCTCGCTCGCGCTCGGCGCCGTCGGTGGCCTCGTGGGCCTCGTCGGTGCGTGGAACCTCTACCAGCGCTACACCACCGAGACGGTGCCGTACACCGTCGTCGCCAGCGTCGGCGACGTGGAGTTGCGCCGGTACCCGCCGACCGTGCTCGCGGAGACGGTCGCCGACAGCCGACGCGAGGCGTTCGGTCGGCTGTTCCGCTACATCGCCGGCGCCAACGAGGCGGAGACGGACCTCGCGATGACCGCCCCCGTCCAGGTGGACGGCGACGGGGGCGACGGCGGCGTGTCCATCCCGATGACGGCGCCCGTCGAGGTGAGCGACGGCAACCGGCGCATCCCGATGACCGCCCCCGTCGAGACGGACGCGTCCGCCGACGGCGTGCGCATGGCGTTCTACCTCCCGGCTGAGTACGACGCCGAGACGGCGCCGCGCCCGACCGACGAGGACGTGACGCTCGTCGCGGTGCCCGAGCGGACGCTCGCCGTCCGACGGTTCTCGTGGCGCGCCACCGACCGCCGGGTGACCAACGAGGTCGAGAAGCTGGAGGACGCGCTGGAGGACGCGTCCGTGCCCCTGGCTGGCGAACCGTTCTACATGGGGTACGACGCGCCGTGGACGCTCCCGTTCCTCCGGCGCAACGAGGTCGCCGTCGAGGTGGAGTCGGCCGACGCCACCTGAGGCGCAGCGACGACCCGCTGGTCAGACGACGACGCGCTCGCCCAGTTCTGGCGCGCTCGCGTCGTAGCCGTCTGCCCGAAGTTCCTCGGCGAACGCCGGACAGCGGTCGCCGTGGTTGACGAGCACGGTCGCGTCGCGGTAGCTGTCGAGGAACGCGCGGAGGCCGTCGCGGTCGGCGTGCGCCGAGAAGTCGAACAACTCGACGCCGGCGGCGACGGGGACGACCCCGCCGTCCAACTCGCAGCGCCCGTGTTCGAGGAGTTGCCGACCGTTCGTCCCCTCGACCTGATAACCGGTGAGACAGACGTGGTTCGTCGGGTCCGAGCGCAGGAGGGGGAGGTAGCGCATCACCGGGCCGCCGGACACCATCCCGGAGGTGGTGACGATGGCCTCGTTGTCGGCGGCGATGCGCTCGCGCTGGCCGTCCTTCCCCGTGACGTAGCGGGCCCCGGACTTCGCCCGACGGAGCGCGTCGGGGTCGCGGACGAACTCGGGGTGGCGGCGCACGATGTCGGTGACCGTCTGACCCATCCCGTCGAGGTACGGGCGCACCTCCGTGTCGCCCAACACGAGCAGCACCTCCTGCGTGCGGCCGATCGCAAACGCCGGGATCAGTGCCGTGCCGCCCTCGTAGCGGGTGCGGCGCACGCGCTCGACGAACCGCTCCTCGACGCGCCGGCGGTCCTCGTGGGCCACGTCCGAGTACGTGCTCTCACAGATCACCGTGTCCGCGTCGGGCCGGGCGGTCGACCCCGACAGCAGGCGCGTGTCGTCGGTGTGGAAGTCCGCGGTGTAGAGGAGGCGGGTGTCGCCGTCGTCGACGAGGACGTGCGCGCTCCCGGGGATGTGGCCGGCGTCGTAGAAGGTGACCTCGTAGTCGGTGCCGCCGGCTTCGACGACGAACGGCTCGTCGTAGCCGTGGCGCTGCTCGACCTCACCGATCCGCTGGACGTGGCTCTCGGTGAACGTGCAGTCGTAGCCGCGCAGTTTCAGCGTGTCGCGGGCGAGCACCCGCGCCAACTCGCTCGTCGGCGGCGTCCAGTGAATCGGCGGCCGGCGGTCGCCGCGGAGGAGCGCGGGCACCTGCCCCACGTGGTCGAGGTGGCCGTGGCTGACGACGACGGCGTCCGGCTCCGGGCGACCGACGGGGTACTGCGGCGGGTCCCCGGTGAGCGTCCCGTAGTCGAGGAGGAGCGCGTCGTCGACGAGGATCGCCGAGCGACCCACCTCTCGGGCGCCGCCGAGGAACTGGATCTCCATCGACAGAGGGCAGGGGCTCGCGGCGGTTGGGTTCGTCGGTTCGCGCCGGGCTCCCGGTCGCGCCCCGTCGCGGTTCCGCGTCCGCTCCCGTTCGGCTCCCGTGTTCTCGTCGCTCCCGTTGCTCGCGTTTGCTCCCGATGCTCCCGATGCTCCCGGTCGACCCGCTCAGATCACTTGGACGGCGATGAGCGCCGCCGCCACTCCTGCGACAACCAGGAGCGTCCCCAGCGAGATGGTCGACATCCGTTTGGTGTTCACATCGGATCCGGAGTGGAGGTGCGGGATAACCGTTCGGCCCCGCCTATCACGGCTGAAAGGCGGTGTCGCGCCGGGCGTGCCGTCGCCCGTCTGGTCGACGGTGCCGGCGACGGCTCAGTCGACGAGTCAGTCCCCGTCCGCGTCGACGAAGCGGTCGCGCGCGACCGACACCGAGCGGTCGCCGAGCGCGAACGCCTCGACGGGCCGGCGGGCGAGGCGGCTCCGCGCGGCGACCCGGCCGAACGCGGCCGCCGGGACGCGCACGAGCGCCGGCGGGACGTACCGGCCGTACCGGAGCCACGCGGCGAGCGACCGGGCGCCGCGGCGCTGGAGCCGGATGACGCGCTCGACGGTCGGTCGGCGGCGGCGCTCGAACGGACGGAGTGTCGCCGCCGAGAGCGGCCCGTTCCCCGACGCGAGTGCCCCCGCCAGCAGGTCGTGGAGGACGACCGCGTCCTCGACGGCGAGGGGGTTCCCCTGCGCGCCGATGGGGCTGGCGACGTGGGCGGCGTCGCCGAGCAGGACGAGGCCGTCGCGGGTCCACGTCGGTGCGACGCCGGGCGCGACGTCGAGGAGCGTCGTGTCGGCGAAGCCATCGAGGTGAGCCGCCATCGCGTCGGCCACCGCGGGGTCGACGGCGGCGACGCGCTCGCGGAACGCGTCGAACCCCTCGGCGCGGACCGCCGGCCACGTGCCGTCGAGGACCGGGTAGCCCACCTGGAGGCGGCCGCCGCCGAGGCCGAAGTGGACGAGCACGCCCCCCGGCCCGAACTGCCCCTGTGTCGCGGCGTCGACCGCGCCTGCCGGGAGGGTGAACCACACCAGGTCGATGGGCGAGTCGAACAGCCCCGCGTCGATATCGGCGGTCGAGCGCACCGTGGAGTAGCGGCCGTCGGCGCCGACGACGACGCGGGCGTCGACCGCGACGACCTCGTCGGCCGCGCGGTCGCGGGCGACGACGCCGCACACCGCGCCGTCGGCGTCGCGCCGGAGGTCGGTCACCGTCGTCGAGGGACGGAAGACGAAGCCGTCGTACGCGCTCGCGCGGTCGACGAGGAGTTCCAACAGCGCCGGCTGTTCCATCAGCAGCGCGTACGGGTAGTCGGTGTCGAGCAGGTCGAAGTCGAGGACGGACACCCGTTCGCCGGCGACGACGAACGAGCCGTCTCGGACCGTCTCGTGGGCGAGGTCGAGCACGTCGTCGAGCACGCCCATCTCGTCGAACAGCCGGACGACGCCGGGGTTCCAGCCGAACCCGCGGTACTCGCGCTCGAACGTCGCCTCCCGCTCGACGAGCGTCACGTCGACGCCGCTGCGGGCGAGCAGGGACGCGAGCACCGCGCCGCCGGGGCCGCAGCCGACGACGACGACCTCCGTCGTCTCCGTGCGGTCCGGGGCGGGCGCGTCGTCGCGGTCGGCGGTCCCCGCGTCGGTCGTGTTGGCCGCGTGGGTCGCGTTGGCCGCGTGGGTCGCGTTGGCCGCGTCGGCCGCATCAGACTCGTCGGCGACCGCGGTGTCCGTCACGACGGCCCCCTCAGTCGTCCGCCGCCGCCGCGTCGCTCCCCCCGCCAGCCTCGCCGAGGCCGGGGACGACGCCGTCCTCGCGCCAGCCGCGGGACTCGTAGTACTCGTCGAGCGCGGCGTCGAAGCCGTCGATGTCGTACGGGAGCGTGTCGTCGGCGCGGTCGAAGCCGCGGCGGTTGTTGAACGCCCGCTCCAACTCCACGACGCGGGCGCCCACGTCGAACAAGTCGTCGTAGTCGGCGTCCAGCAGTGCGCCCAGTCGCTCGTCGCTCACGAAGTCCCGGCTGAACTTGCACGCGACCGCCGAGTCGAGGACGGCGGCGTGGTTCTCCGCTTCGGCGACGAGCGGCGGCTTCCCCTCCAGCCCGCGTTTGTCGAGCGCCTCCTCCTTGGAGACGAGCGGGTACTCCTTCGCGTAGAAGCCGGCGTACATGTGGTCGGCGCCGCGGTTCGACACCGCGAACGAGAGGCCCTGCCCGTTGAGCGCCCGACCGTCGTGGGCGGCGAACTCCAGTCCCTTCACGGTCCAGTCGTCGACGCCCAACTCGGCGGCGGCGCGGTGGACGCCCTCCGCGAGCAGGTCGCCGACCTCGCCCTCGCGGAACGCCGCCTTCTGGAGCAATTCGCGGGCGCGCTCGGCGTTGCCGAGGTCGTCCTCGCTGGCGAGGTACGCCGCCATCGTGTCGCCCGCGGAGATGGTGTCGACGCCGAGGCGGTCACACAGTTCGTTCCCCTTCATCACCTCGACCACGTCGTCGACCGACTGGTTCGACCCCCACGCCATCACCGTCTCGAACTCCGGCCCCTCCGTCTCGACGCCCGCCTCCTCGTCTCTCGTGGGGAGTTTGCACGCGAACGCACACTGCGAGCAGGTTCCCCGCTTGTACTTCTTCGACTCCACTGCGTCGCCGCCGATGCCCTCGACGCCGTCGAACGACTGCTTCGAGAAGTAGTCGGTCGGGAGCGCCTCCACCTCGTTGGCGAGTTCGGTGACGCTGGTGGTTCCCTGCCGCTTCATGATGTGGTCCGACGTGGCGGCCTCGCGGTGGATCTCTGACTGCACGGGGTCGATCTCCACGTCGGCTTCCGCGTCGCCGTCGAACGTGAGCACCTTCACGTTCTTGCTCCCGAGCACCGCCCCCATGCCGGTGCGCCCGAACGCGCGGGTCTCGCTGGTCATCACGCAGGCGTAGCGCACGAGGTGCTCGCCGGCGGGGCCGATGCACGCGAGGTGTTCGGCCTCGAGGTCGTGTTCCTCCTCGGCCCACGCCGTCACCTCGGGCACCTCCGCGTCGACCAACTCGGGCACTTCCTCGAACGTGACGCCGTCGTCGCGGACGTGGACTGCGAGGGGTTCGTCCGCTGCGCCGCGGAGTTCGACGGCGGCGTAGCCGGTCCCGGTGAAGTTGCGCGAGAGGAAGCCGCCGGCGTTCGAGGACGCGAGGCCGCCCGTCAGCGGGGAGACGCTCGTCATGTTCATCCGTCCGGTGAAGCTCATCGACGAGTGTTGGAGCGGCCCCGTCGTCAGGTACAGACGGTTCTCCGGGCCGAGCGGGTCCGCGTCGAACGGGACGCGGTCGAACGCCAGTTTGGTGGCGACGCCGCGCCCGCCGACGAACGCCCCGAGCACGTCGTCGACGTCCTCTTCGGTCGCCTCGCGTGCCGAGAGGTCGACCGACAACAGTCGACCGGTCGCGTGGATCATGGGCGGGCGTTCGTCGGCATCCGAGGTAAATCCCGCCCCGGCCACCGCGGGGACGACCCCCTCGGTTCGGTGTCGCAAGGGGCGCTACGGGTCGGAACCACTATCCCGCCCGGCGTCGGACCTACGAACCGAATGAAGGTCTTCGGATCGAGCGGCACCCGCGGGGTCGTGGGCGAGGAGTTCACCCCGGAGTTCGTCTCCCGGGTGGCGGCCGCCGCCGCGGCGACGTGGGACGCCGAGCGCGTCGCCCTCGGCCGCGACACGCGCACGTCCGGGCGGACGTTCGCGGACGCCGCCGCCGCCGGCATCACCGCCGCCGGCGTCGACGTGGAGCGACTCGGCGTCGTCCCGACCCCGAGTCTGGTGCGGTACTGCGAAGTCGAGGCCGTGCCGGGCGTGATGATCACGGCGTCGCACAACCCGCCGGAGTTCAACGGCGTGAAACTCGTCGGCGACGACGGGGTCGAACTCCCCGTCAACCGGCTCGAAGTGATCGAAGAGCGCCTGCTCGCGGAGAACACCACCACGGTCGCGTGGGACCGCATCGGCGCCTCCCGCCGCGTCGCCGACGCCAACGACGACTACGTCGCAGAGATGCTCGACACGGTCGACCGCGACGCCATTGCCGACGCGAACCCCACGGTCGCGCTCGACCCCGGCCACGGCGCCGGCGCACTCACCTCCCCCGAGTTCTTCCGCGAGTTGGGCTGTGACGTCGTCACGGTGAACGCCCAGCCAGACGGCCACTTCCCGGGACGCGACCCCGAACCCGTCGAGAAGAACCTCGCCGACCTGAAACGGCTCGTCCGCGCCGCCGACGCCGACGTGGGTATCGCCCACGACGGCGACGCCGACCGCGCCGTGTTCGTCGACGAGGACGGCGACTACGTCGAGGGGGACGCCTCGCTTGCGGCACTGGCGGCCCACCACCTCGGCGAGGGCGACACGACCGTCGCCGCGGTGAACGTCTCCCAGCGCCTCGTCGACGTCTGCGAGGCGGCGGGCGCGAACCTCGAACTCACGCCCATCGGCTCGACGAACATCATCACCCGGATCAAAGAGCTGTGGCGCGAGGGCGAGTCCGTCCCCGTCGCCGGCGAGGGGAACGGCGGCGTGTTCTTCCCCGACTACCGACTCGTGCGCGACGGCGCGTTCATCGCCGCGAAGTTCCTCGAACTGCTCGCCGAGCGCGACGCGAGCGTGAGCGAGGTGGTCGCCCCCTACGAGGACTACACGAACGTCCGCGAGAACCTCACCTACGAGTCCGACGCCGAGTTGACCGCGATGCTGGAAGCCGCCGCGGCGTACGCGGAGGCCGCCGACGCCGACCCGGACACCAAAGACGGCTACCGCCTCGACTACGGCGACGCGTGGGTGCTCGTGCGCCCCTCCGGCACGGAGCCGAAGGTGCGCGTATACGCCGAGTCCGCCGACCCCGAGCGTGCGCGGGCGCTCGCGACCGAGGCGCGCGAGGCGCTCGAAGACGCGAAGGCCGGCGTCGAGGCGTAGCCGACAGCGAGGCGTAACCGACGCCCGCGGTCGTGCCGACGCCGCGACTCGTTCTCCTCACTCGATCCGTTCGACCTGCACCAGCGCCGCCGGTTCCTCCCACCCGTACACCGCCGGGTCGAGGTCGCCATCGCCCGAAACGCCCGGGTGCGGCCGGATCACGTCGTCGGTCGCCAGGTCCGGGTTACTCTCGGTCGTCCCCCCGTCCGGGTCGCCGCCGAGGATGAGCGACTGGGCGGGCGGGACGAGGTCTTCGTACAGTTCGGTGTTCTCCTCGGTCCCCACGTCGTAGCCGTTGGCGTAGTGCGTCTCGGAGGCGTTCACCGCGGTCGGCAGTTCGACCGTGTCGAGCCCGACGATGCCGTCGTTGGTCGCGACGAGCATCGACAGGAACGTGAGGTGGGTCGCGCTCGCGTCCGCCGACAGCTCCAGCGACGTGTAGTACGGGAGGTCCGTCTCCCCGGGGTCGCCCGCGGGCACCAGCGGCGACCCGCCGACGGTGGCCGTGCGGATGGCGTTCGTCTCTCCGATCAGCGCGAGCAGCGGGTCGAGGTTCCCGTTCTCGGCGAGTTGCTGGACCGCCTCGTTCGCCGGCTCGCCGACGGAGAACACCTCGGCGCTCGGGCGGTGGAGCGCCACCGCCGGCGGGGTGAACGGCTGCCCCGGCGTGAGGTTCGCGACCGTCACGCGGTAGGTTCGGGCGCCGCCGCCGTTCCCGTTCTCGTCGTCCTCGTCGTCTTCGTCGTCCTCCTGTGCCCACGCGAGACCCGCGCCGCCGAGCGCGAGCGCCCCCGCGGCCCCGCCCGCCGCGAGCGCGCGCCGGCGAGTGAGCCAGAGCGTGTGGTCGTCGGTCATTCGTCGGTCCCTCCGCCCGTCCGGATCGCACCAGTCGTGTTCATGACGAACGGAGGAGAGACGCGCCAGGACCGCTTCGTTATGCGACGACGGCACGCGAGTAGGGGTGCCGCAGGCCCGGATAATGTCGCTCGTGTGCAGGCGCGTCTCGACTCGGGTGCGAGCCTACTCCCGGTAGGCTGCCCCCCGAGCACCCCCGCGACTTTTGCTCGAACGGCACCGAGTCGGCGACATGGACACGCTGGTTCGCTCCGTCGCATCGGCGGCGGAGTTCCGCGCGGCGTTGGAGGTGAACCGCGCGGCGTGGCGCGACGCCTACGCCGACATCCTCCCCGCCGACCGACTCGACGCGATGACGGTGCCGAGCGGCGCCGCCCTCCAGACGCGGTACGAACGCGCCAAGGGCGAAGACCGTGCGTTCCTCGTGGCCGTCGACCGCGCGCCCGGCGCGGTCGTCGGGTTCGCCGACGTCGTGTGGGGCGACGGCCGCAAGGCGTTCTGCGAGGCCGGAGACGCCGACCTGCGGGCGATATACGTCCACCCAGACCGACAGGGCTCGGGGGTCGGGACGGCGTTGCTCGACGCGCTCGTCGCGCGGGTCCCCGACCAGTTCGACCGACTCGCGCTGGAGACGTTCGAGGCGAACGACGCGGCCCGCGGGTTCTACGAGGCGCGCGGCTTCGAGCGCGTCGGCTCGTCGGCGTTCGAGGCGTGGGACGGGTCGTACCCGACAGCGGTGTACGCGCGACCGCTGTAGTCCGCGGTCGCGCCCATGGTCACTCGCCGTCGAGCGCGTCGGTCAGCGCGGCCCGCCGTGCCCGTGCGGCGGCCAACTCGTCGGCCGCGGCGCCGGAGGCGACGCGGTCGAACTCAGCGTCCGACAGTTCCGCCTCCGCCTCGGCGGCGCGGCGGAGTCGCTCGTACTCGGGGTGGTCGGCCGCCCCCCGAAGCGCGCGAGCGCGGGCGACGACCGACTCGTCGGCGAACTTCGCGACCAGCGAGACGAGTTCCTCTCGCTGGAAGCGGAGCGTCTCCGCCGCCGGCGGCGGCCAGCCAACGGTCAGAGGGTCGGCGGAGAGCCGTTCGAGATACGTCCGGTGAGGACGCACCCGGGCGGTGAACGTGCCCGGGTCCGCGACGTAGTGGTCCAGTTTCGACGCGGAGTAGTCGGCGTACTCCAGCAGGTCGGGGATAGGGTCGGTCCCTGCGTCCACGTCGTCGAGGAACGTCACCAACTCCGGCGGCGGGGTCGTGTAGTCGACGAACGGCGTCTCGGCGGCCTCGGCGACGAACGCCAGCACTTCGCGGGCGGGCGCCTCCCGACGGAACGACTCGAAGGCGGCCGCGACGGCGTCGTCGTACGCGGCGATGGGGTCGCGGAGGTTCTCGACCGGCGCGTCGAGGTCGGCCTCGCCCAACTCCACGAGGCGATCCAACTCTGCGATCCGGTCGTCGAGGCGGTCGAGCCGACGCTGTGCGTCTCGTTCGGCCTCGTACACGGCGGTCGCCGCGCCCTCGCGTTCGGCGAGGCGGCCGGCGAGGTCGCGGGCCGGGCCCAGCGCCTCGCGGGCGCGCTCGAAGTCCGACTCGGAGAGGCGACGCCCGTCGACCGCCTCGTTGGCTCGCTCGAACGCGTCGTAGCCGGGGGTGGACTCGTCGAGACCCTCGACGACGCCCGCGAACTCTCCTTGGAACTCCACGTACGCCTGGAAGTCGCCGGTGCCGGTGGCGGAGTCGGCGTACCGCTCCAGCAGGCGGTCGGCGCGGTCGACCGCGTCGCGAACCGTCTCCAGCGTCGCCTCGCCGTGCTCCTCGACCGCGGCCTCGGCGTCGGCGCGGCGTTGGCGGGCCGCGCGGAGGTCCGCGAGCAGCGTAGCCGCGTCGCGGTCGGCGTCCGGGAGAGGGTCCGGGGTCGCACTCGCGTCGGGCGAGGGCCGGGCGTCGCCCGTCGGCCCGTCGGCCGCGTGGTCGGCGTCGCGCGCCATCGGTTACTCGTAGACTGCGTCGGGGTCGAACACCCGCTCGCCCACCTCGTCGCCGTCGACGGTGCGGTGGAAACACGAGCGGTGGCCGGTGTGGCAGGCGCCACCGGTCTGGTCAACGAGGTACAGGAGGGCGTCGGCGTCGCAGTCGACGCGCACCTCGTCGACGGCCTGCGTGTGGCCGCTGGTGGCGCCTTTCTCCCACAGTTCCTCGCGCGAGCGAGAGTAGTAGTGCGCCCGCCCCGTCTCGCGAGTCCGGTCGAGTGCCTCCCGGTTCACGTACGCGAGCATCAACACCTCGCCCGAGTCGGCGTCCTGTGCGACCGCGGGCACGAGTCCGTCGTCGCCGAAGTCCACGTCGACGCCGTCGCCCGCGGCGTCTGCGTGCGAATCGCTCATTGTCGGGAGGTCGGGGCTGTCGCGGATAGGTCTTGTGCGTACCGCGGCGTCGCGGTCACGCCGTCGACTCGTCCGCTGCCGCCAGGCGCGCCACCTCGGCGCCCACGACCGCGCCCGCGACGAGGACGCCCACCACGAACGCGACGAGTGCTGCGACGACTGCACCGTCGACTCCGAGTCCAGCCGCGAACGACACGGCAGCCTGCGCGACGACGGAGCCGAGCACCGCCGGGATCACCGTCCAGCGATTCGGGACGCTCCCGTCGGACGCCCACAGCGGGCCATCCGTCAGCGGCACGGCGACGACGACGCCCCAGACGACCGCGTTGCCGAGCGCGAGCGCCGGTGCGTGAGCGAACGAGTACGTCGCGACCGCGGCAACCGCGGCGAGTGTCGCGGCGAGGAGCCGCCGCGAGGTCGATCCACGGGCGAACGATGGAGGGGTCACACCGGCGAGTGTCGACCGGACGACGATAGTTCGGTCGGTCGATCGGTAACCCCGCGTCAGACCAGCCCGAGCGCCCCGAGGACGACCGTCAGCGCGTCGCCGTACGTCAACGCGAGCAGGAGGCCGCCGAACAGGGGGACGAGGAACGGGAGGCCCGGCGACACCCACAGCGCGTCCTCGCTGGTGACGCGCTCCAACCCCTCGCGCAGACGCTCGGGAGAGGTGCCGTAGGCGCTCCCCTCGATGTCGCCGAGGAAGCGCTCGGCCGCCCACGGGTCCTCCGCACCCGCGGGTTCCGACGCGTCGCCGGCGGTCACCGACTCGGGTTCGGTCGCGACCGCGTCGTCCGCGGCGTCGGGGAACTCGAAGCCGCCGGTGTCGTCGGTCGGGCCGACGTCCCCGGTCCCGCCGTCCGTCCGGGGACCGTCGTGGACCGCGCCGTCGGTCGGCGGGTGCGTCTCACCGACGGACGCCGGGTCGCGGTGGGCGTCGGGGGCCGCGCGCACGGCCGCGAGCGTCGTACCACGCCACCGGAGGTACATCCGCAGGGCGTCGAGGTCGAGGCCGCGAACCGGGCGGAGTCCGTCGACACGGATTATCTGGCCGTGCACCTCGGGGAGGTCGTCCACGGCGGTCCACCGCCCGACGAACATCGCCGGCGAGAGGCGACCGGCGACGACGTTGGAGGCGAACAGCAGGGCGATGTAGCCGGCGCCGAACAGCACCGCGTTCGTCAGCGCCGACATCGCCGCGACCCCGAGCGCGGACGGGTGGGCGGGGAATCCGACCGTGTGGAGCCACGTCACGTCCGGGAGAATCCACAGGGGGACGACGTACTGCGGGGTGGTCGGGAACGCGACCGCGAGCACGACGAGCGCCTTCATGTCGGCGCCGCCGAAGGCGGCCATCCGGTAGGCGAGGAAGGAGAACGGGATCAGAAACAGGAGCGAGAAGCCCGCCCGCACGAGGAACAGCCGCCCGGCGTAGTCGTCGAACGGGAACGCCGCCGCGGCGTCGATGGCGAACGCGAGGGCACCGATCGCGAGTAGTGGGTACCACAGGGAACTGGAGACGCGACGGGTGCGGATGTCGCGGTAGGCGGCCCACGCGAAGCCAGGGAGCAGCAGCAAGCGGAGGAGGTCGGCCGCGGTCGCGATGCCGAAGACGCGCATACCGGGTCGGGCGCCGCCGAGGAGTTAGTCGTTGCCCTCGACGACCCGGGGGCGAGCACATCGCGACAGCCGCGGCTGGCGGGGCGAATAAACGAGAGAAGGTGCGGCGAAGCCGCGTTCAGATGACGCGGTTCTGGAGGTAGTCCAGGTGCTTCGCGTTGTAGACGATCTTGATCTCGTCGGCCTGGGGCGACCCGATGCAGGTCAGACGGACGTTCTTGTCCTCGACCTCCTCGTCGGAGAGGATCTGCTGCATGTCCATCTCGATTTCACCCTCCTTCAGGATCGCCGCGCAGTTCGCGCAGGCGCCGGCGCGGCACGAGAAGGGCCAGTCGTAGCCCTGAGCCTCGGCGGCCTCGAGGATGTACTCGCCCTCGTTCACTTCGAGGGAACCGTAGTCCTCCGCGTCCAGCCCCGCATCCGCGGCGTTGGCGAAGAGGTCGTCGTCGTCGAGGTCCCAGCCGTTGTCGTCCAGCACTTCGTAGTTGAGGTATTCGACCGTGGGCATTTCGTCCCGCGATTCGACCGCCGGGCCATTAGTTGTTGCTATCTCACGAGGTATATCGCCGCCCGCTGGCGTTTAGGCCCGCCAAAACCACCGATCTCCGATCCACGAGCGGGGGCAGCCCGGTCGTCTCCGGCCGAGTCGGGGTCGGCGTCGCCGGCGGCTACAGCGGTGCGAACGCGAACAGCGCGTAGGAAGCGGCGAACGACAGCGACGGCGTGAGGATCCAGAAGAAGACGACGCGGCCAGTCGTCCCGGGGTCGAACAGGTCCTCCGCGAGGAGGTCGTCTTCCTCCTCCTCGCCGACGCGGGGCACCTCGTCGGGCGAGGAGCGCTCGGCGGTGAGCGCGTTCACCGACACCTCCGGCCGCTCGCGCTCGCCCCCGTCTGCTCCGGCGCCGATGGCGCCGCCGACGGCGTCGCCGATGGTCGTCGTCCGGGTGGCGCGCCCCCACCCGAGGCCGACGATTGACATCGTCGCCGACACCGCTAGCGAGGCGGGAATCCCGATCGCAGAGAGGAACGTGATCATGCTCGCGGACACCACCTCGACGATCAGCGCCGCCAGCAGCGGCAGGTCCGTGAGGTCGTTGCCGACGGTGTCGAGCGTCCGTCGGGCGATGGTGAACGCCCCGAGCGCGATGGCGCCGCCAGCGAGCAACACGCCCTGACTCGCGGTCACCGAGCCGTTGCCGACCAGCGGCGCGACCGCGTTGGCGGCGTTGGACGCGCCCGCCGAGAACGCCATGTAGCAGGCGATCACGAGCACGAGAAGCGTGCCGACCAGTTCCTTGGGGGTCGTCCCGTCGGTGATCCGAGGGCGGAGGCCGTCGAGTTCGACGACGGCACCGGGTGAGCGGTCGATGGCGAAGGCGGCGTCGAGATACGGGTAGAGGTAGCGACCGATGACCGCACAGATCCAGAACGCGACGACGGGCGCGACGAGCCACCAGCCGACGATGCGGAGCATCACCTCCGAGTCGAGCGTCCCCGTCGCCGCCCCGAGACCCGCGATGGCGCCGACGGCGGTCATGGACGTGGAGGCAGGGACGCCGAAGGTGTTGGAGACGAGCAGCGCCAGCCCCACGAAGAAGAGGACGGCGACGCTGGCGGTCAGCGTGAACTGCGCGGCGGGGACGATCTCCCCGCCCATCGTGTTGATGACCTCCCGGCCGACCGTCCACCCGCCCGCGAGCGCGAACAGCGACATGAGCGCCGCCGCCGCGGTCTTCGAGAGCGTGCCGCTCCCCACCGCCGGCCCGAACGAGACGCCGGTCGACGAGCCGCCGATGTTGAACCCGACGAACACCGCGACCAACAGTCCGACCAGCAGGAGTGCCTCGACCACACCGCTACTCGCGCCCCTCGGTGTATAGTCCGTTCGTTCGGCGACAGACGCACCGCTTCCTCAGCCCCACCACACCCAGTCGTCCCACCAGCCACCGCCGCCTCCGTCGTCACCGCCGTCGCCGCCGTCTCCACCGTCTCCATCGCCTCCGTCGTCGTCTCCGCCCCACACCCAATCGTCCCACCAGTCCCACCAATCCCACCAGCCGTCGTCCCAGTCGCCCCACCAGTCCCACCAGTCGTCGGCGTCCGCGACCGTGACGTGCTGGTCGGCGAGCGTCTCGTCGGTCGCGCCGACTGCCGACGTCCCGTCTGCGTCGGCGGCGCGGACGAACTCGACGGTGTAGTCGCCGGGTTCCGCGGCGACCGCCGCACCGTACTCGTCGGCCGAGACCGCGAAGTCGTCCCGGTCGAGGCGAGCCACGACGGCGCCGTCTGTGTCGCGGACGCGGACGTCGAGCGTCGCCAACGCGGCGTCGGACTCCACCTCGACGTCGATCCCCTCCCCGTCGCCCTCGGCGTCGAACTCCTCGACGACGGGTGGGTCGGCAGGCGGTGGTGTCGGTGTGGCTGTGGGCGTCGCGGTCGGTGTGGCTGTCGGCGTCGCCGTGGGCGTCGCGGTCGGTGTTGCGGTCGGCGTCGCCGCCGGGAGGACGATCCGGCCGTCGTCGACGACGCCGCCGGTGGGGACGTGGACGACCAGCACGCGGACGCCGCCGGTCCGGTTCGCCAGCGCTCCCGGGACAGTCACGCGCTCGCCGGGGTCGAACCGGCCGTCCGCGAGCGCCCCGTCGTCGGGGGCGTCGTCTCCGGGTATGGAGTCGCCGTCGACGACGAAGCGGATCGTCTCCACCGGGAGCGCGTCGCCGCCGCGATGGACGACGACGAGGCTCGCGCCGTCCCGCTCGAAGTCGTACTCGCCGAGAGGGGTCAACTCTCGGTCAGAGGGGGCGACCGACTCGACGACCGCGAGTCCGACTGTCGTCGTCACCACCAAGACGACCGCCGTCGCGGCGATCACACCGACGAGGTCAGCCTGTGCGCGGTCGGCCATGCTAATCGTTCGGCCACGCGACAGGTCATAATCGGTCGGATCCGATTATCAGTCGCAGTGACGGTCGGCGGGGATCGGCTCCGATCCCCACGACAGCGTTTAAGCCGTGCATCCGGTAGTAGGGGGTATGGAATGGAAGACGGACTGGGGACTCCGCGGTCGCATGGTGCTGACCGGGTTCCTCCTGTTCGCCCTCTACATCGTGTTCGGCGCCGTCGTCCTCCGGTTGGGCTACGGTGGGATGCTCATCTTCATGGTGCCGTTCCTGTTCGCGCAGTTCTTCTTCAGCGACAGGCTCGCCCTCTACTCGATGGGCGCCAAGGAGGTGTCCGAACAGGAGTACCCCGACCTGCACCGCACGATCACCCGGCTGTCTCAACAGGCCGACCTGCCGAAGCCGAAGGTCGCCGTCGCTGACTCGCGGGTCCCGAACGCGTTCGCGACCGGGCGCTCGCAGAAGAAGTCCGCCGTCTGCGTGACGACCGGCCTCCTGCGCACCCTCGACGACGAGGAGTTGGAGGGCGTGCTCGCCCACGAGCTCGCGCACATCAAGAACCGCGACGTGATGGTGATGACCATCGCGTCGTTCCTGTCGACGCTGGCGTTCATCATCGTGCGCTGGGGCTGGCTGTTCGGCGGCGGCGGCGACAGCCGCGGCGGCAACCAGGCACCCGTGCTCGTCGCCATCCTCGTGTCGCTGGTCGTGTGGGTGGTCTCGTTCCTGCTCATCCGCATGCTGTCGCGCTACCGCGAGTTCGCGGCCGACCGCGGCGGTGCGGCCATCTCCGGCAAACCCGGCGCGCTCGCGTCGGCACTGATCACCATCGACAGCGGCATGGACCGCGTCCCGAAAGAGGACCTGCGCGACACCGCCGAGATGAACGCGTTCTTCGTCATCCCGATCAAGTCCGGCTTCGTCGGGAAGCTGTTCTCCACCCACCCGAGCACGGAGAAGCGCGTCGAGCGCCTCCGCGCGCTGGAGCGCGAACTCGAGTCGGCCTGACGAACCCGACACCGCCCCGTCCCCGACGCGCCCCCGGTCCCCGTCCGAGGGTTGAAATACGATCCCGGAGCACCAGCGTCCGTGAGCGAGCGCACCTACGACATCGCCGGGATCGACCTCAGCGACGACCGCTACACGGTCGTCCAGAGCCTCGTCCGCAACAAGTACCGCGCCGAGGACGCCGCCGGCAACGTCGTCCTCCGGGGGAAACAGAAGATGCTGAAGCTGAAAGAGGAGTTCCCGTTCGTCGACGCCGACGGCGACCCGGTGTTCCGGGTGAAGGCCGCCGGGATGCTCGACGTCGCCGGCAACTACGTCCTCACGGACTCGCAGACGGACGAAGAACTGGTGATCCTCGACAACGACTACTCGATACTCCAAGACACGTGGACGGTCCGCGACGCCGAGACGGGGGCGCGACTGGCGCAGATCGACTCCCGCGGCGCGGCGGTCACCGTCGCGCGCAACGTCCTCCCGTTCGGCGCGTGGATCCCCCACAAGTACGAGATCACCGACGCAGACGGCGACCACGTCGGCTCGATCGAGGGGCAGTTCTCGCTGGCCGACACCTACGAGATCACCGTCGACGACGCGAGCGACGTGCCGAAAGAGCCCGTCGTCGCCGCGGCGATGGTGATCGACGCGATCCAGGGGAACTGAGGCGCCCGCAGTCGCGACGCCGACCCACCTTCGAGACCCGCGGGAGGCGACGACTTCAACACGTCCCCCGCCGTCGATCTGGCAACGACGATGGGGATTCTCGACACACTCCGGTCCGTGCTGGGCGTGCGCGCGGAGACCGACGCCGTGAGCGACGCCGACCCCGAGGACCTGTTCGGGATGAGCACCGCCTACGTCACCATGGAGGCGGACCTGGGGTTCGCCTCCGTCGGCGAGGCCGCCTTGTGCTTCTCGTCGGTCGACTCGACCGACTTCGCCGAGACCGTCGACGCGGTGGAGACGATTCTCGACGCCGGGGAGGAGGAGACGGGCACGACGTTCCGCCGTCACGCCGACGACTACGGCTACCAGTGGGTCGTGCTCGGCGACGACGACCCGGAGGACCTGGTCACCTCCGTCCACTTCGCCGCCGACGAGTTCATTGAGCGCGGGTACGGGTCGCGCCTGCTCGCCGCAGTCTTCGGCTTCGAACGCGACAGCGGCGAGCGCGCCTACTGGATCTACTCGTTCCGCCGGGGCGCGTACTACCCGTTCGCGCCCAAGAGCACCGACGAGCGCGACAACAAGATCGAGTTCAAACTGGAGTCGATGCTCGACGGCGAACTCGGGGTCGAGACCGAGAAGGAGTACTGGTACCCGCTGTGGCCCGACACGCCGAACGGCCACCCCTGGGGCTGACCGCGTCGCACACCGTCGACGCGACGGCGACCACGACCGCGTAGCGCCCGCGACGGTCGCGACCTCCTGACCACCCGCCCCCGAGACGCTCCCCACCACCTGTGTTCGACGCCAGATCGATCCGTCCACGAGCGGCAGCGCCGTGTGCCCTCCGTCCGCCCGCGCCCGCCGCTCCGTTCGATCCGACCGATCCGGGGTGAACGCTCGGACACCCGTGGTGATCGACCCGCTCACGTACCTCGATTTCACTTCCACCCTACTGTTAACGAGGGTTTATGTGGTGAGCGGAGTAAGAACCGGGTACGATGCCAGAAGACGATCTGCAGGCGCTTCCCGGAGTCGGCCCCGCGACCGCGGACAAGCTCGTCGAGGCGGGCTTCAAGAGCTACCAGAGCCTCGCAGTCGCCAGCCCGGGCGACCTCGGCAACACCGCCGACATCGGCGAGTCGACCGCCGCGGACGTGATCAACGGCGCCCGCGAGGCCGCCGACGTGGGCGGCTTCGAGACGGGCGCGGCGGTGCTGGAGCGACGCGAGGAGATCGGCAAGCTCTCCTGGCAGATCGACGAGGTCGACGACCTGCTCGACGGCGGGCTGGAGACGCAGTCGATCACCGAGGTGTACGGCGAGTTCGGGTCCGGTAAGTCGCAGGTGACCCACCAGATGGCCGTCAACGTCCAGTTGACCCACGAGAACGGCGGGCTCGACGGCGGCTGCATCTTCGTCGACTCCGAGGACACGTTCCGCCCCGAGCGGATCGACGACATGGTCCGCGGCCTCGACGACGAGATCCTCGAAGACGAGTTCGAGCGCCGTGAGATCGAGGGCTCGCCCGACGACGACGAGGCGATGCAGGAACTGGTCGGCGACTTCCTCGACCACATCCACGTCGCGAAGGCGTTCAACGCCAACCACCAGATCCTCCTGGCCGAGAAGGCGAACGAACTCGCCAGCGAGCACGAGGACACCGACTGGCCGATCCGCCTGCTGTGTGTCGACTCGCTCACCGCCCACTTCCGCGCGGAGTACGTCGGCCGCGGCGAGTTGGCCGAGCGCCAGCAGAAGCTCAACAAGCACCTCCACGAACTCGACAAGGTCGGCAACCTGTACAACGTCGCCGTGCTCGTGACCAACCAGGTCGCGGCCAACCCCGACTCGTACTTCGGCGACCCGACCCAGCCGATCGGTGGCCACATCCTCGGCCACAAGTCGACGTTCCGCATCTACCTCCGAAAGTCGAAGGGCGACAAGCGGATCGTCCGCCTCGTGGACGCGCCGAACCTCGCCGACGGCGAGGCGGTCATGCGCGTGCAGGACGGCGGCCTGAAGCCCGAGTAACGCCGCAGTCGACGCGAGCCGTCCGGGTGGCAGGCTCCACCCGACGCCTGCGGTCGATTCCGACGGAAGGTGTGAGAGTTTTTAACACGTTTCCGGTCGTCTAGCGGAGCATGAGCACCGAAACCGCGTCGAGGGGACTGACGATCCACACGGAGTCGATGACCAGCATCCACTGGCTCGGCGTCGCGCTGGCGACGATCACGGGCGTGGTCCACCTGTGGCTCGCGTACGCGTTCATGTCGGAGACGGGGCCCGCCATCGCGTTCCTGATCGCCGCCGTAGGGTTCTTCGGCGGCGTCGCGGCGGTGTTGCTCGACTACCGACGGCGACTGTTCTACGCGCTCGGAATCCCGTTCACCGCCGGCCAGATCCCGCTGTGGTACGTGGCGAACGCCCCCGACTTCGGCGCGATCGGGATCGCAGACAAAGTCGTGCAGGTGGTGCTGATCGTCGTCCTCGTCGTCCTGTTCCGCCAGGAGTCGTGAGCCGGCCGTGATGGCGTTCACCCACGCGCTCGTCGGCGCGGCGGTGGCGGCCCCCGTCGTCGTGCTTGCCCCCGAACTGGCCGTTCCCGCGGCGCTGGCGGGGATGGTCGGTGGGCTCCTCCCCGATATCGACCTGTTCGTCGGACGCCACCGGCGGACGCTCCACTTCCCGGTGCTGGGGTGGGCGCTCGCGCTCCCCGCAGGCGCGGTCGCCGCGGCGTTCCCGACGGTCGCCACGGTGTCGCTCGCGACGCTGAGCGCCTCGTTCGCACTCCACGCCGGCACGGACGCGCTGGGGGCCGGCGACGAGGTCCGCCCGTGGGAGCGCACCTCCGCGGAGGCCGTGTACGACCACTTCCGCGGGCGCTGGATCGGGCCGCGGTACGTTATCCGGTACGACGGCGCCCCGGAGGACGCCGTCGCGACCGCGGTGTTGGCCGTGCCGGTCGTCGCGTTCTACCCGGCACCACTGCCGGCGGTGGCCGTGACCTGCGTCGCGCTCGGCGTCGTGTACGCGCTCGTCCGGCGCCGCCTCCCGCCGGTCGTCGAGGAGTTCGTAGGGTGAGGCGGGTGTCGCGCGGTCGGCGCCGCGTCGGTCGCCTCGGTCACGACACGTTTAGGGTGACTGAGTCGCTGTGTGTTCTCAACAGATCGACCGACGCGGCGACCGTCGCTGCCCTCGACCGCGGCGCGTCGCGTGGCCGGCGCGTCACCCACGCATGACCTACCGCACGACCGTCACCCGACAGTTCGTCGCACAGCACTACCTCACGGTCCCCGACCCCGGTCCGGAGGGCGACCTCCACTCGCACGTCTTCGCCGTCGAGGCAACCTTCGCTGGCCCGTCGCTGAACGAGTACAACTACCTCGTCGACATCGACGACGTGCGCGCCGCCCTCGACGACGCCGAGGCGCGCTACCGCGACGCCACGCTGAACGAACTGGCGGAGTTCGACGGCTACAACCCCAGCGTCGAGCGGTTCGCCCGCGTGCTCCACGAACGGATCGCTCCCGCCGCGGCGGACGGCCCGGCTGACACCCTCCGCGTCACCGTGTGGGAAGACGACGAGGCCGCCGCCGGGTACGAGGCGCCGGTCGCCGCCGCGACCGACTCGGACGGCCGGGATGGCTGAGGCGACCGACGGACTCGCCGTGGCGGTAGTCCTCCCGGGCGACCCGTCGACCACCTCGGGCGGCTTCCAGTACGACCGACGCCTCGTCGCCGGTCTGCGGGCCGCGGGCGCGACGGTCCGGGTGTTCTCCGTCCCGTGGCGCCGCTACCCGCTCGGCGTCGTCGACACGCTCGGACTCGCGACGGGCGTCCCCCAAGGACTGCGCGAGGCAGACGTGGTCGTCGTGGACGAACTCGCACATCCCGGGACCGCGGGACTGGTCCGCAGGCTCCGGCGTGGCGGCACGCCCGTCGTCGCGCTCGTCCACCACCTCCGGTGTGCCGAGGGCGGTCGGTTCGCACCCGTCGCCCGACGGCTCGAACGGACGTTCCTCCGCGGGTGTTCGGCGGCGGTCTGCGTCAGCGCCGCGACCGAACGCGACGTTCGCGACCTGGTCGGCGACGGCCTCCCGACCCACCTCGCGGCTCCCCCGGCCGACCAGTTCGCCCCCGACGTGACTCGCGACGACGTGGCGCGGCGCGCCCGGGAGTCGCCGCTCCGTGTCGTCGCGCTTGGATCGCTCGTCCCCCGGAAGGGCCACCCGACGCTGGTGCGGGCCCTCGCGGGGGTCGACCCCGCGGTCGACTGGCACCTCGCCGTCGTCGGCCCCGAACCCGACGCGGCACACGCGACGGCGGTCCGCGACCTCGTTGACGGCCTCGGTGTCGACGACCGGGTGACGTTCCACGGGAAGGTTCCCGGCGACCACCTCGCCGACGTGCTCCGGCGCTCCCACGTCCTCGCGCTCCCCTCGACGTACGAAGGGTTCGGGATGGCGTACCTGGAGGGGATGGGGTTCGGCCTCCCAGCGGTCGCCACCGCGGCCGGCGGCGCCGACGCGGTCGTCACGGACGGCGTAGACGGCTTCCTGGTCGACCCGGGCGACGTGGGCGGCGTCCGGGAGGCGCTGACCACGCTCGCGACCGACCGCGAACGACTGGCCGCGATGGGCCGTGCCGCGCTCGACCGATTCGACGCCCACCCCGAGTGGAGCGACACCGTCGCGGGGGTCCGCTCGTTCCTCGCGAGCGTCGTCGCCGACCCGGAGGTGCCCGATGGAGGGTGACGACGTGGCGTACCTGGAGGCTGCGGCCACCGTCGACGACCGCGCCCACAGCGCCGCCGGCGACGCCGCGTTCCGCGAGGCGCTCGGCGTGGCTGGAGACGCCGACGCCGATGCCACCGCCGACGACGCCGACAGTCACTCCGACGCCGTCCGCGTGCTGGAAGCCGGTGCCGGCACGTGCGGGCTGCTCCGACGACTCCTCGCCGCCGTGACGCTCCCGACTGGCGAGTGGGTCGCCGTCGACACCGACGAGCGGTCGCTGCGCACCGGCCGCGACCGACTCCACGACGCCGCGCGCGCCGCCGGCTACGGAGTCGAAACGGAGGGGTCGGCGACGAGTATCAGATCGCCGGACGGAGGGCGACTTCGGGTCCGCTTCCGCGTCGCTGACGTCCGGACCGTGGCCGCCGAGTCGACGTTCGACGGCGTCGTCGCGCGCTCGTTCGCCGACCTCCTCGCGCCCGGGGCCGTGCTCGACCTCCTGCGGACGGCCGCGCCGGACGGCTGGTACCACCTGCCGCTGACGTTCGACGGCGAGACCGAGTTCACGCCCGCCCACCCGGCGGACGCCGCCGTTGTCGACGCGTTTCACGGGACGATGCGCAACCGCGGCCGGGCGGCGACGCTCCTCGCCGACCGGTTCACCGAGGCGGGCGCGGCGCCGACGGTCGACGCGCGCTCGGACTGGGTGGTCGAGGGCGACGGGACCGGCGGCTATCCCGCCGCCGAGGCGACGTTCCTGCGGACCATCCTCGACACCGTCGTCGCGTCGGTTCGCGAGTCGGGCGCGGTGGCGGAGCAGTTGCTCACCGACTGGGAAGCGACGCGGAGGGCGCAGTTGGCGCGGGGGGAGTTGGGGTACGTCGCGGCGAACCGCGACCTGTTCGGGCGGGTGCCGTAGCGACCGCGTCGGTCGCTCAGTCCTCGGTCTTCGTCACGTCGAGGTCGTCGAGTTCGCCCTCGTACAGCTTCGCGCCGTCCTGGGCGACCTGCCGGGCGAGCACGGCGCACTTGATCCGCATCGGCGAGATGTCGACGCCGAGCATCTCGGTCACGTCGTCGGTGTCCATCGCCTCCAGTTCGTCGAGCGTCTTCCCCTGCAGACGCTCCGAGAGCATCGACGCCGACGCCTGCGAGATGGCGCAGCCGTCGCCCGAGAACGCGACGTAGTCGATGGTCTCGCCGTCGTCGTCCAGCCGCACGTCGACCCGGATCGTGTCGCCACAGGAGGGGTTCTCGCCGGTGTGGGAGAACGTGGCGTCGTCGAGTTCGCCGTAGTTGCGCGGGTTCTTGTAGTGGTCGAGAATCTGCTGGCGATACATGTCGGAGCCGCCGCCAATGCCCATTGTTGTCGGGAATTGGTGAGAGAGTCCGTTAAGGGTTCCGGGGAGTCGTGCTCCGTGGCGACGTGCGGCTCAGGCGAACAGTTGCCGCGCGTCGTCCACGGCCTCAACGAGTTTGTCGATCTCCTCGCGCGTGTTGTAGATATAGAAGGACGCGCGGGCGCTGGCCGGCACCCCGAGTTTGTCGTGGAGCGGCTGGGTGCAGTGGTCGCCGGCGCGGACGGCGACGCCGTGGTCGTTGAGGATGCTGGAGAGGTCGTGCGCGTGGACGCCGTCGACGTTGAACGCGACCAGGCCGGCGCGGTCGTCGCCCGGCGGGCCGTAGATGTCCACGTCGTCGTACGCGGTGAGTTCGTCGTAGGCGTACTCCGCGAGCAGTTGCTCGTGGGCGTGGACGTTCTCCATCCCGAGGTCCTCGAGGTAGTCGATGGCGGCGTGGAGCGCGATGCCCTGCTCGATGACGGGCGTGCCGGCCTCGAACTTCCACGGGAGGTCCTCCCACTGGGAGTCCTCGAACGTGACCTTCCGGATCATCTCCCCGCCGTACAGGTACGGCTCCATCTCTTCGAGGAGGTGCTCCTTCCCGTACAGCACGCCGATGCCCGTCGGGCCGCACATCTTGTGGCCCGAGAACGCGAAGAAGTCGGCGTCGATGGTCTGCACGTCGACGGGCATGTGCGGCACCGACTGCGCGCCGTCGACGAACACGAGGCCGCCGTGGTCGTGGACGAGGTCGGCGAGTTCGGCCACCGGGTTCACCGTGCCGAGCGTGTTGGAGACGTGGACGACGTTCGCCATCGCGGTGTCGTCGTCGACCAACTCGCGGGCGTGGTCCATGTCGAGGCGCCCGTCCTCGTCGACGCGGATGAAGCGCACGTCCGCGCCGGTCTTCTTGCCGATCTGTTGCCACGTGACCAGCGAGGCGTGGTGCTCCATCTCGGTGAGGACGACGTTGTCCTCGGGGCCGAGTTCGTTGAGCCCCCACGCGTACGCGACGAGGTTCTCCGCCTCGGTGGTGTTCTTCGTGAACACGACCTCCTCGCGCCCGTTCGCGCCGATGAACTCGGCGACGCGGTCGTGGGCGTGTTCGTACGCGGTGCTGGCCTCCTGACTCAGTTGGTGGATGCCGCGGTGGACGTTGGAGTTGTACGAGTGGTAGTAGTCCACGATGGTGTCGACCACCTGGTCGGGCGTGTGGCTCGTCGCCGCGTTGTCGAGGTACACGAGCGGTTTCGTGTCGCCCTCGCTCTCGCCGGGGACGGTGACGTCGCCGCCGACCTTCCGGTCGAGGATGGGGAAGTCCTCCCGGACGGCGTCGACGTCGAGCGGATACGATTCCTGGATACCCATTGCCGGAGACACGGGACCGAGGGGTAACATCCCTTCGGTCGCGGGGAGGCAACGGGGCGAAACCGGCGCGAGGGGGCGTCAGTCGTCGGTGTCGACCGCGGCGAACAGGTACGCCGAGGCGTACGACCAGACGGCGTACAACCCGACCCCGACGACTGCCAGGGCGAGTCCACCGACGATCAGGTTCCCGGCGAGCACGTCGAGCGCGTACACGATCACCGCGACGGCGACGAGTCCGAGGAACACGTCCAGTCGGACCAGAAGTTCTGAGTCTGCCACGACGGAATCGCGACGCGAGCGGACAAGAAGGCGTCGGCGGCCTACAGCCAGAGCAACTGCGCGTGGAGCGTGCCGCCCACGTCGAGCACGCGCTCCTCGTCGATGATCCCCTCGTCGACGGCGACGCCGACGCAGTCCTCGCCGACGAGGTTCGCCGTGTCGGCGTCGTACAGGCCCTCGACGACCGCCTCGGCGTCGGCGGGTTCGGCGTCGTCGCCCCCGTAGAACTCCTCACTCACGTCCAGCGACACCGGGCCGTTCTCGAACGACTCGCCGAGCACGGCAACGTCACACACCGCCACGAGCGTCCCCTCGGGCGTCTCGCGGCGCGTGAGCAGGTAGTCGGCGTCCGCGTCGGCGGCGGCGCTCGCCGACGACTCGGTCTCGGCGGGCGCGTCCGTCGCGTCGACCGGTCCGGCGTCGTCGCTCATCTACAGGCCTCCCAGGTCGAGGTCGTCGCCGCCGGCGCCCTGGCCGCCACCCCCCACACCGCCGGGGGCGCCGCCTTGGCCGCCCATCGCGCCGCCCTCGCCGTGTTCGCGGACCATCTCCTGTTCGGCCTCCTTGCGGATCTCCTCGGCGCGCTCGGCGGCCGCCTCGGCCTCGTCCTCGCGCCCCAACTCGTCGAGCGCGCGGGCCTTCTCTTCGAGCACCTCGGCGTTGCGCATCCCCAGTCGGATCGCGTTGTCGAAGGCGGTGACGGCGTCCTCCAGCAGGCCGCGCTCGACGAGGAAGAAGCCCCGGTTGTACCACGCCTGCGGGAAGCGCGGGTCGATCTCGACGGCGCGCTCGGCGTGCTCCAGCGCCTGCTCGGTGCGTCCAGACTCGTGGAGCGCGTACGCGAGGTTCGTCTCGGCGCTGGCGGCGTGTTCGGAGTCGTCGTCGATGCGCAGCGCCTCGCGGTAGGCGCCGACGGCCTCGTCCCACTCCTCCAGTTGGGCGTGGGCGACGCCCTTGTTCGTCCACGCCTCCTGCTCGTCGAGGGAGTCGTCCTCGGCGAACTGCGCGGCGCGCGCGAACGTCTCGGTCGCCTCCTCGAAGCGGTTGATCCCCATGTAGGAGAGTCCGACCTCCATGAGACTCTCCACGTCGACGCGGTCCTTCGGGATGTTGCGCTCGTCGAGCAGGTCCGTGAGGACGCGTGTGTCGACGGGGTCGACCTGAGAGGGGTCGGCGTTCAACGCCTCCGGGTCGAGGGTGAACTCCTCGTAGTCCTCGTCGAGGCCCTGGCCCTCGGAGAACTGGTGCGGCTTTCGTTCGGGGTCCGGCTCCTCGTCGCTCATTGAGTACGAATCGTCCGTGTGGACGGATGTATGTTGCGCGTCCGAGTGGCGAGGGTGCGCGCGCCGTTTTTTCTCCCCCGCCGCCGAAGCGTCCGTATGCCGCGACTGTTCGTCTCGGTCGACCTCCCCGACCGGCTCTCGGCCGAGTTCGCCGACGTGCAAGCGCCCCTGCGTGACGGTCCGAGCCTGCGGGTCACCGATCCCGAGCAGGCACACTGCACCCTGAAGTTCCTCGGCGACGTGGACGAGTCCCGCCTCGACGACGTCGTCGAGGCGCTCGGCCGCGCGGTCGAGGCGGCGGCCGTCGGTCCGTTCGACTGCGAGGTCGGTGGGCTCGGCGTGTTCCCGTCGGCCGACTACATCAGCGTCGTCTGGGTCGGCGTCCGCGAGGGGAGCGCCGAGTTGACTCGGCTCGCCGAGGCCATCGAGCGCGAGACGGTCGAACTGGGCTTCGAGGAGGCCGACCACGAGTTCACGCCGCACCTCACCCTGGCTCGGATGGACGACGCACGCGGAAAACAGCGCGTGCAGGAGTATCTGGACGAGGACCCGACTGTCGGGCGGTTCGAGGTGCGCGAGGTCCGACTCACCGAGTCGACCCTGACCAGGGAGGGGCCGCACTACGAGACGCGGGCACGAGTCTCGTTGTAGTCGGTCGGCTCAGTCGGGGGGAGCCGTTCAGGCTCCGTGGGAGTCGGCGCTCACGTCCCGTGCTGCCACGAGCCCATGTACTCGCGCTGCTCCTCGCTGAGCGCGTCGAACTCGACGCCCTCGGCCGCCAACTTCACCTCGGCGACCTCGCGGTCGAGTTCGTCGGGCACGTCGTGGACGCCCGCGTCGTAGGCGTCGCCGTTCTCGACGAGTTCGCGCACGCACACCGCCTGCACGCCGAACGACTGGTCCATGACCTCGACCGGGTGACCCAGCGCGATGGGTGCCGCGAGGTTGACGAGGCGACCCTCCGCGAGCACGTTCAGGCGGCGGCCGTCTTCCATCTCGTAGGCTTCGACGCCGTCGCGGGCCTCGTAGCGGTCGACGGCCATGTCGTCCAACTGGTCGAGGTTGATCTCGACGTCGAAGTGGCCGGCGTTCGCGAGGAGCACGCCGTCTTGCATCTGCTCGAAGTGCTCTTCGGTGATCACGTCGCGGTTGCCCGTCGTCGTGATGAACACGTCGCCCTGCTTCGCCGCCTCGGCCATCGGCATCACGTCGTAGCCCTCCATGTGGGCTTCGAGGGCCTTGCGCGAGTCGACCTCACAGACGATGACGTTCGCGTTCTGGCCGGCGGCTTTCTTCGCGACGCCCTTGCCGCAGTAGCCGAAGCCGCCGACGACGACGTCCTTGCCGGCAAAGGAGAGGTTCGTCGTCATGGCGATGGTCGCCAGCGACGCCTCGCCCGTGCCGTGGACGTTGTCGAACAGGCGCTTCATCGGCGTGTCGTTGACGGCGAACACGGGGTACTTCAGCTCGCCGTCGGCGTCCATCGCGCGCAGGCGGTGGACGCCCGTCGTCGTCTCCTCGGCGCCGCCGACGATGGAGTCGATGAGTTCGGGGTAGTCCTCGTGGATGGCCGCGACCATGTCCATCCCGTCGTCGACGGTGATGGTCGGCTCGTGGGCGATGACCGACTCGATGGCGGCGTAGTAGTCGTCGTCGTCGACGCCGCGCACGGCGTAGGAGGTGATGTTGTCGTGGGTGTCGAGCGCCGCCGACACGTCGTCGTGGGTCGACAGCGGGTTACAGCCCGTGATGGCGACCTCGGCGCCGCCGTCGGCGAGCAGTTCGACGAGGTTCGCCGTCTTCGCCTCGACGTGCATCGCCATCCCGATCGTCTGGCCCGCGAACGGCTGGTCGGCCTCGAACTCCTCGCGGAGGTGCGCGAGGATCGGCATGTGCTGGAGCGCCCAGTCCATCTTGCGACGGCCCTCCTCGGCGGCCGAGGCGGGGTCGTCGAGGTGCTCTGTCACCGGCGCGTACGCCTGCGTACTCATACTCGCGGGGTCGGTTCGGGACGGTTTAATCCCGCCGGAGTCGGCCCGGGTGGCCGACAGCGTGGGGGCGCGCCGTCGGCTGTCGGCCTACAGCGCACCCGCGAGATACGGCGCCCACAGCAGCCAGATCCCCGCGGCGAGCGCGAGCGCCGCCCCGGCGCCCGCGACCCGCGTCCGGGTGCGACCCTGCGAGACGATGCGGTCCTCCCGGAGCGTCGAGACGATCATGGGCACGCCGTCCTCAGGGCCGCCGCGGACGGTCATGTGCTCGGCGCGCGGCGGGTGCGGGGCGTCCGCACTCTCGGTCGCGCGCCCGAGGACGTACACCTCGTCGCCGACCTCGACCGTCTGGGAGTGGTACTTGCGCTCGCCGTGGGCGTTCCCGATGTCGATCAGGTTGGTGATCGAGTCCGTCTGGCCGTCCACGTCGCGGTGGGCGTGGACGAACGACCGGACCCGGTCGGGCGGGCGCTCGTCCGGTTCGACCTGCGCGTACGGCATCCGCGCCACCTCGACGGCCACGTCGTCGAGGGCGACGCCCGTCATCCCGGTCGACAGCAGCGCCTCGGGGAGCGAGAACGATCCCGAACTGCTGGTGGGAACGTCGACCTCGATTTCACCGTCGTCGGTCTCTAGCAAGAAGCGGCCACCGTCGACCCCGAGCGCGAGCGTCTTCCAGCGGGCGCCGTCGCCGCGCTCGTTCCACTCCTCGACCTCCCAGGCCTCGACGACCGGGTCGGGACCGCCGCGGATCGTCGGCTCGGCGGTGGCGGACGCCTCGGTCACCGTCCCCTTCACCTCGACCGGCCCCTCCTCGACGCGCGAGAGGTCGGTCGTGGGCGTGGCGGCGACGGCGCGGTACTGCCGCCAGTGGCGGGCGGTGTACGTCGCGAACACGGCGCCGACGGCGACGAGGACGACGCCGGCGGCTGTCTGGAGGGCGGCCATACGCGGCGATCCGACAGCGCAGAGAAAGGTCTTGTGTCGCGGGTTGGGCTTACTCCTCGGCGCGCGCGACGAGTGCCTCGGCGTGCTCCTGGGCGCGCTCGCGGACGGCGGCCTCGTCGAACGCGAGCACGTCGCGGTCGCGCATGAGCACCCGCCCGTCACACACCGTGTGGCGCACGTCGCTGCCACGGGCGGCGTACACGAGGTGGGAGACGAGGTCGTGTTCGGGCGTCAGGTGCGGCGCGTCGAGGTCCACCACCGCGAGGTCGGCGTTGGCGCCCGCCTCGATCCGACCCGAGTCGAACCCCAGCGCGTCGGCGCCGCCCTCGGTCGCCATCCGCAGCGCCGTCTCGGCGTCGACCGCGGCGGCGTCGTCCGCCGCCAACTTCCCGATCATCGCGGCGTCGCGCAGTTCGTCGAACAGGTCGAGGTCGTTGTTCGAGGCGGCGCCGTCGGTGCCGAGGGCGACGTTCACACCCGCGTCGAGCATCGCCTGGACCGGCGCCATCCCGGAGGCGAGTTTCATGTTCGAGGCGGGGCAGTGGACGACGCTGGTGCCGCGCTCGGCGAGCACGTCGAACTCCGACGGGTCGGTGTGGACGCCGTGAGCGACGAACGTCGAGTCAGTGAGCAGGCCGAGGTCGGCGGCGTGCTCGCTCGGGCGGACGCCGTGCTCGTCGACGACGGGGGTGACCTCGTCGGTGGTCTCGTTGAGGTGGAAGTGGATCGGCACGTCGGCGTCGCGGGCGCGCTCGGCAGTCTCGGCGAGCAACTCGTCGGAGACGGTGGTGAGCGAGTGCGGCATCACCGCGGTCCGAACGCGACCGTCGGCGGCGCCGTCGAGGCGCTCGGCCACGTCGAACGACTCGTCGAGGTCCGCCCGCGCCGCCTCGTCGTCTTTGCCGACGGTGACGACGCCGTGGCCGAGGCGGGCGCGGACGCCCGCTTCCTCGACGGCGGCAGCGACCTCGTCGACGGCGAAGTACATGTCCGCGAACGCGGTGACGCCCGAGCGGATCAACTCGACCAGCGCGAGTTCGGTGCCGACGCGGATGTCGTCGGGCGTCAACTCGCCCTCGACCGGCCAGACGTGCTCGCGGAGCCACGCCTCCAGCGGTTCGTCGTCGGCGTAGCCGCGGAGCAACGTCATCGCGGCGTGGCAGTGGGCGTTGACGAGGCCCGGCAGCACGAGCGAGTCGGTCGCGTCGAGCGTCTCGTCGGCGTCCGCGGCGAGGCCGGGGGCGACTTCGATGATCTCGCCGGCGTCGGCGTCGACGAGGACGTCCGCCTCGACCACGTCGAGGTCCGGGGTGAGTACGCGGCCACCGGCGATCGCGAGTGTGTCGGTCATACTCCGTGGTCGTGGGGGTGGGTGCCTGAATCCGTCGGGTTCGGTCGCAGCCTCACGCCAAGAACACGACCAGCGCGATCCCGATGAACACGACCTTCAGCCCGGTGTTCACCGCGATCACCTTCGAGCCGAACGACGGCCCCCAGATGCCGTACTGGAACGGGATCGACCGCTTGAACGTCGAGAACGCGAACGAAACGATGCCGCCGATCAGCATCCCGGCGACGGCCTGTTCGGGCGTCAGCGTCTCGCCGATCAGTGGCGCGAACGCCGCCGCGCCCGCGGTCGTGTCGAACACGAAGATGACGATGGCGGGGACCACCGCCGCCGGGAGGCCGGCCACGTCCGCCAGCGGGCCCGCCACCTCCGACAGCGACCGGAGGTCGACCCGAGCGACCAGCAGCGTCACCAGCACGTACACGAGCGCGAGGCGGGGGACGATCCGTTTCAGCTTCGACCACGTCGACTCGGCCGCCGACTCCAGACGGGTACGGAGGTCGTCATCGTCGTCGCCGGTGTCACTCGGGGGCTCGGCCGCCGCGCCGCCGTCGGTCGTCGCCTCCGCTGGGTCGTCCGTGGCGTCCCGACCGTCGTCCGCCGGTGCGAGGTCGCCGGACTCCCCGCGGAGCAAGAGGGCGCCCGCCAACACGCCGGTGCAGGTGATCGCGAGTGCGATGGCGCCGCGCGTCCCGACGTAGAGGACGCCCGTCTCACGCCCGAGGATCGGGATGATCACCGGGACGTAGAACGTGAACAGGTGCTGGACGAAGCCGAAGAACGTGTTGATGACGACGGCGACCATCGTCGCGCGGTCCGACAGCCGACCGGACTCGCGGAAGTCGGCGAGCATCCCGTAGCCGGCAGTCGTCGACGCGGCGGTCGTGACGATGGCCGTGCCGGCCTCGTCGGGGAGGTTCGCCGGACCCGTGAGGTACCGCGAGAAGCCGGCGATGCGCTCGACCAGCCCGAACTCGACGGCGACGTTGGCGAGGAACACCCCGACGGCGATGAGCACCGCGATGCGGGCGACGCGTTCGAGCGCGGCGAGCAGCTCGCCGACCAGCGGCGGCAGGTCCCCGACGACGGGGACGGCGACGGCGAGCGCGGTGCCGAGCGGCTCCATGTACGAACTGCGGGCGGGAGCGCCCAAACCGGTTTCGACGCGGGCGAGTCTGCGGGGCACCGACGACTGGCCCACGTGCGTCTGACGGTGGAGTTATTCCGGCCGGCGGAAAAGTCGGGGCGAATGCGACCGGCGGGACAGACGCGGACGACGCTGCGCTACCGGGTGAGCGAGCCCGCCCTCGCGGGACTCACCGCGGGGGCCGTCGTCGTACCCGCGCCGCTGTTCGCGGCCGCGGTGGCCGTCGACGCGTGGACCGCCGGGCTGGTCGGACTCGCCGCCGCCGTCGGCGTGGCGTTGCACGCGGCGCTATCGGCGGCCAACGACGACGATGGCGGCCTGTCGACCGCCGACGACCCAATTCGACGGGCGAGCTTCGCCGGCGGCGGGGCGTTCCTCTCGGGCGGCCTGCCCGCGCTGGTCGTCCTCTCGGGGCTCGGTGGCTACTTCCTCGCAATCGGCGTCGTCGCCGCGGAGTTGACCGTCGTCGCGGCGTTGCGGGTGCGTCTCGTCGGCCGTGACGTGGTGGAGGCGACCGTCAGAGTGGTGCTCGGCGGCGCGCTGGCAGCCGCCGTCGGCGCCGGGGTGGGGTCGCTGGCGGGACTGTGAGTCGAGAGAGCGAACCGCACGCGACCCCGACGACGTGGGGCGTCGAGCGCGCTCTCGGATGGACAGGGTTTTCCCTTCCGAAGCTGAATCTGCCGGATACCATGACCAAGAAATCCAAGGCGAAGAAGAAGCGCCTTGCCAAGCTGGAGCGGCAGAACAGCCGCGTTCCGGCGTGGGTGATGATGAAGACCGACATGGAAGTGACCCGCAACCCGAAGCGACGCCACTGGCGGCGCTCGGACACGGACGAGTAAATGAGCGCCAACGACTTCGAGGAGCGCGTCGTCACGGTCCCGCTCCGCGAGGCGAAGCAGGCGCCGTCCCAGGAGCGCGGCGACAAGGCGATGTCGCTCATCCGCGCGCACCTCGCGAAGCACTTCTCGGTCGACGAGGGCGACGTCCGCCTCGACCCCGCGGTCAACGAGACCGTCTGGGCCCGCGGCCGCCAGAAGCCCCCGAGCAAAGTCCGCCTGCGGGCGGCCCGCTTCGACGAGGACGGCGAGGTCGTCGTCGAGGCGGAGCCGGCCTAACCGGGCGTGCTTCGCGTTTCGTTCGCCGGGTCGTCGTACGTCGGAGTCTACGCGCACGCCGCCAGCGACTGCATCGTCGTGCGGCCCGACGTCGACGACGACCTGGCCGACCACCTCGCCGAGGAGTTCGGCGTCGACGTGCTGAAGACGACCGTCGGCGGGTCGGGCACCGTCGGCTCGCTCGTCGCGGGCAACGAGAACGGTCTGCTCGTCTCCCGGCAGGCGACCGACCGCGAAATCGACGCCCTCCGCGAGGCGACTGACGACCCCGTCGAGCGCCTCCCCGGCAAGCTCAACGCCGCCGGCAACGTCGTGCTCGCGAACGACCACGGCGCGTACGTTCACCCGGACCTGACCGCGGAGGCCGTCGACGTGGTCGCCGAGACCCTCGACGTGCCGGTGAAACGCGGCTCGCTCGGCGGCGTCAACACCGTCGGCACCGCCGCCGTCGCCAACAACACCGGCGTGCTGTGTCACCCGCACAGCGAGGAGCCGGAGTTGGAGGCGCTGGAAGAGCACCTCGACGTGTACGCCGACCTCGGCACCGTCAACTACGGCGCGCCGCTGGTCGGGTCGGGGCTGCTCGCCAACGACGACGGCTACGCCGTCGGCGAGGACACTACCGGGCCGGAGCTGGGTCGGATCGACGACACGCTCGGGTTCATCGAGTAAGCGAGTCGACTTCGTCGACTCGGCAGAACGCCGGCGAGGTCTTCGGGCCGAGCCGGCCAGTACGCTCGGACTCTACAACTGCAAGAACGACTCGACAGAACGCCGGCGAGGTCTTCGGGCCGAGCCGGCCAGTACGCTCAGGCTCTACAACTGCAAGAACGACTCGGCCAGTTCCGTCTGAGAGGAGGCCCGGCCCCCGCACCGAGTCCCACGTTACCGCCGACCGACGACGACGATCTCGACGAGCGCAGCGGCCGACCGGCGGTGCCGAACTGCCGCCAACGGCGCGCACACCGATCCGAACCCGCCGTGCGTCCCGGAAACGGGGGCGACAGGCCCCGTGGCCGATTCCGACCGACGGCGGGAGTCGGAAGGTACTTCCGCGTCGCGGGCCGTTTTTCGCGCACATGAGCCAGTTCACAGTTAGCGGCCGGTTCCAGACGCGGGACGGGATGCAGGCGTTCACCCGTTCGATCGAGGCGACGAACGAGAACGTCGCGCGAGAGCACGTGCTCTCGAAGTTCGGCGCCGAGCACAACCTGAACCGCACCCAGATCGAGATCGGCGAGGTGGTCGCCGAATGAGTCTCGGCGGAGGCGGTCCGGGTCAGCAGCAGCTCCAGCAGATCTCCCAGGAAGTCCAGGCGATCGAAGGCGAGATCGAGGAGCTCGAGGCAGACATCGACGACCTCCGCCAGGAGCAGCGTGACATCGACGAGGCGGTCGACGCCATCGACCAGATCGACACCGGCTCGACGATCCAGGTCCCCCTCGGCGGCGGCGCGTACGTCCGCGCCGAGGTCCAGGACCTCGACGAGATCGTCGTGAGCCTCGGCGGCGACTACGCCGCGGAGCTGGAGGAGGGCGACGCCGTCGACGCGCTCGACGCGCGCAAGGACGCGCTCGACGAGCAAATCGAGACCGTCACCGAGGAGAAGCAGGAGCTCGAGAGCGAGCGCGAGCAGCTCGAGGCGCAGGCCCAGCAGATGCAACAGCAGATGCAGCAGCAGCAGATGCAGCAGATGCAGCAGATGGCCGACGAGGCCGACGACGGGGACGAGTAAGGGATGTTCGACGGCCTGAAGGACAAGCTCTCCTCCTTCCGGAAAGACGCCGCCGAGGAAGTCGAGGAGAAGGCCGAGGAGGCCGACGCCGAGGCGGACGCGACAGCCGACGCCGCCGCCGCTGAAGCCGCGGAAGCCGAGCCGTCGGAGGCGGCTGAGCCGGAGGCCACTCCCGCTCCCGCCACCGATGCCGAGCCCGCGCCGGCGACCGACGACGACGGCGCCGCCGAGGCCGAGGCTGAGGCCGACGCCGACGACGGCGACTCGGGGCCGAGCCGCCTCAAACGCGCGGCGGCGTTCGCCACCGGGAAGGTCATCATCGAGGAGGAGGACCTCGAAGGACCCCTTCAGGACCTCGAACTCGCGCTCCTCTCCAGCGACGTGGAGATGAGCGTCGCCGACCGCATCCTCGACACCGTCCGCGAGAAGATGCTCGGCGAGACGCGCGCGCAGGTCCAGACGACGGACCAGCTCGTCACCGAGGCGCTCCACGACGCGCTCGTCGACGTGATCAGCGTCGGGCAGTTCGACTTCGAGCAGCGCATCGCCGAGGCCGACAAGCCCGTGACGGTCGTGTTCACCGGCGTCAACGGCGTCGGGAAGACCACCAGCATCGCGAAGCTGTCGCGGTGGCTGGAGGAGCGCGGCTACTCGACCGTCCTCGCGAACGGTGACACCTACCGCGCGGGCGCCAACGAGCAGATCCGCGAGCACGCCGAGGCGCTCGACCGGAAGCTCATCGCCCACGAGCAGGGCGGCGACCCCGCCGCCGTCATCTACGACGGCGTCGAGTACGCCGAGGCGAACGACATCGACGTCGTGCTCGGTGACACCGCCGGTCGCCTCCACACGAGCAACGACCTGATGGCGCAACTGGAGAAGATCGACCGCGTCGTCGACCCCGACATGACCCTCTTCGTCGACGAGGCGGTCGCCGGCCAGGACGCCGTCCGCCGCGCACAGGAGTTCGACGACGCCGCCGCTATCGACGGCTCCATCCTCACGAAGGCCGACGCCGACTCCTCGGGCGGCGCGGCCATCTCCATCGCGTACGTGACCGGCAAGCCGATCCTGTTCCTCGGCGTCGGGCAGGGGTACGACGACCTGACCCTGTTCGAGCCAGAGGAACTGGTCGACGCGCTGCTGGGCGACGACGAGTAGTCCGAGCCACGCGCGTCACTCCCGTTTTCACCGCCTCCCGTTCGTCACTCCCGCTCCAGCACCAGCACGTGCCGCACCAGACTCCGGTGGACCCGTCGCTCGAAGGAGTCGGTGACGCGCCATCCCGCGTCAAGCGCCTCCGTGCGCCACGAGCGGTCGGCGACGAGCACCCCACGAGGCGCCACGCGGGCGGCCTCCGCGAGCGCCGACGACACGAGGTCGTCGAGGTCGTGGCGGGCGATCTTCGACTGACGACCGTACGGCGCGTCGAACACGACGCCGTCGACCGCGTCGTCGCGGAGGGCGAGGGCGGTCGCGTCTCCCCGAATCACGTCGTGGCCGACGTCGTCGCCGAGGTAGTGTGCGAGGTTCTCGCGGGCGCCGCGGACCATCTTCTGCTGGGCGTCGTTGCCGAGCACGTCGCTCCCGACGAGGCCCGCCTCGATGAGCACGCCGCCGGTGCCGCACATCGGGTCCAGCAAGGTCTGTCCGGGCCCTGCGCCCGCGAGGTTTGCGTACGCGCGGGCGTCCATCGGCGCCATGCTCCCGGGTTGGAAGAACGGGCGGTCGGTCGGCTTGCGCGTCGAGAAGTCCCTGACCGACTCGGCGACGACCCAGCCCACGAGGCAGGTGTCGTCGGCGAACAGCACTCGGAGGGTGTGGTCGGGGTCGTCCAGATCCACGTCGAAGCCGCGCTCGACGAGAGCGGCGCCGCACTCGCGCTCGGCTTCCGCGGTGGAGACGTCGGCGGAGTCGCGGACGACGCGCGCCCGGACGGCGACGGTGCCCTCCCGGTCGATGCTCGCGGCCTCGACGACGGCGCGGGCGCTCCGGGGGTCGGCGTCGGCGCGACCAAGGAGGTCGAGCGCCGTCCGGGTGTACGCCAGTCCGCGGACGCGGTCCGGGTCGACCGCGTCGGCGACCGCCAGCCCCGGGGCGACCGTCTCGACGCCGGCGGCGGCGGCGCGCGCCTCCAGCGCCGCGAACGCGTCCTCCTCGCCGGCGAGTTCCAAACCGTACACGACCGGTGGTGGTTCGCCGGGGCGCTTGAACGTCCGGATCCGCGGGCGGCGCGACGACCGCGGTGGCGGGACCGCCGAGTGCGATCCGGTCTGGAACACGCACCCGGCAGGGCGGTACTACTTTAACCATTTAAACCCACATTCGACCCAAGAATGGTAGATCCCGCCGAGTCGATCAACATCGAGAACGTCGTCGCGTCGACTGGGATCGGCCTCGAACTGGACCTCCAGACCGTCGCGATGGACTTGGAGGGGGCCGACTACGACCCCGAGCAGTTTCCGGGGCTGGTGTACCGCACGACCGATCCGAAGAGCGCCGCGCTCATCTTCCGGTCGGGCAAGATCGTCTGTACGGGTGCCAAGAGCACCGACGCCGTCCACGAGGCGCTCCACCTCGTGTTCGACAAACTCCGCGAGCTAGAGATCCCGATCGAGGACGACCCCGAGATCACCGTCCAGAACATCGTCACCTCTGCGGATCTGGGAAAGAGCCTGAACCTCAACGCCATCGCCATCGGTCTCGGCTTGGAGAACATCGAGTACGAACCCGAGCAGTTCCCCGGCCTCGTGTACCGTCTCGACGAACCGAACGTCGTCGCGTTGCTGTTCGGCTCGGGCAAACTCGTCATCACGGGCGGCAAGGAGCCCGCGGACGCGAAAGCCGCCGTCGAGGTGATCTCCGACCGCCTCTCGGAGTTGGGGCTCCTCGGATAGCGTGCCGACGCCACTCCAGCTGTCTGTCGTGGGACTGCTCGGCGGCTTCCTCCTCATCGCGGTCCTCTCGACGCTGCTTGCCAACACGGCGGCGTACTTCCTCCTCGGCGACGAGGCGGAGCTTCGACAGGCAGTACCCCCGGGCGTGGCGATGGCGCTCGTCGGGCTCTCGGCGGCGGTGTTGCCGACCGCCGCGGTCATCGCCATCGCGCTCGTCGTCGACTACGTGATGGTGTACCTGGCGTACGGGCTGAACAAGCGCGGTACCGCCATCGTCACCGCCCTCCACTACTCGCTCACGATCCTCGCGGCCGTCGGGATCAACAGCGTGCTGGCGATCTACCAGACCGCGCCGGTATGAGCGGCGACGGCTCCGTCCTCGCGCGCCTCCGCTACCCCGTCTGGAACGCCGCCGAGCGCCGACTCCGCGCCCCACTGCGACTCGCCGTCGCGGTCGTGGTCGTCGGCATCGCGCTCGTCGGGACGAGCGCGCTCCTGTTCGGCGTCGGCCTGCCCGCACCGTTCCCGACGGTGCTCCCGATGCTCGCGGTCGCGGGCGCGACCCTCGTGGCCGCCCGGTACGTCGACCGTCGACGCCTGACAGATCTGGGCCTCAGACGCGAGCCGGGGTGGCTCGCGGATCTGGGCGCCGGCCTCGCGCTGGGCGTCCTCCTCCAGACGCTGATCGCCGTGGTCGGCGTCGCCGCCGGGTGGTTCCGTGTCGCCGACACGCTCGTCGGCACCGCGGGCGGCTTCGTGTCGGTCCTGTTGGTGTTCCTCGTCGTCGGCTTCTACGAGGAACTCCTCTCGCGCGGCCTGTTGCTCGTCAACGCCGCCGAGGGACTCCGCTTCGCCGGGCAGCGCGTCGCCGTCGCGGGCGCGCTCGGCGTCTCGGCGGTCGTGTTCGGCCTGCTCCACGCGAGCAACCCCGGGTCGTCGACCGCCTCGACGGTCGGGATCACGCTCGCCGGCGCGTTCCTCGGCGTCGGGTTCGTCCTGACGGGACGGCTCTCGTTCCCCGTCGGCGTGCACATCTCGTGGAACGCCGCGCAGGGACTGGGATACGGCTTCGCGGTCAGCGGCCTCCCCATCGAGGCCGCCGTCGTCGACCTCGAACCGACTGGGCCGGCGCTCGTCACCGGCGGCGCGTTCGGCCCCGAGGCGGGACTGCTCGGGATGGCCGCAGTGCTCGTCGGGACGGTCGCGACGGTCGCGTGGGCGCGGGTCCGCGGCGACCGCGGCATCGACCCGCGGGTGACGGCGCCGGACCTGCGCTGGCGCTCGGAGTGACGGGCACGGCGCCGGAACTGCGTGGGCGAGCGTCCACCGAGCGCATCGTGGCCGTATCGTGAACGAGCGTATTTGCCCTCACGCATCCAACAGATATCCGGTGAACACAGATGGCTAGCACAGCGGCTCGGACGAACGAGACGGTGATTCGAGAGGCGTACGCGGCGTTCAACGAGGGGGACATGGAGACGGTGTTCTCGATCATGTCGCCGGACGTCGAGTGGGTCGAGCCCCAGGGGTCGCGCTTCAGCGGGACCCACCGTGGCGCAGACAGCGTGATGGAGGAGGTGTTCGCACCGGTGGCGGCGGAGATGGCTGAATTCGTGGTGGAGGTCGACCGCGTCATCGACGCGGGCGACACCGTCGTCGTCCTCGGCACCGACCGCGGCACGGTCCGCGACTCGGGCGAGACGGTGGCGGCGCCGTTCGCGCACGTCATCGAACTGCGCGACGGCCAGATCACCCGGTGCAGCAACTACACCGACACCCACGCGTGGGAGCAGGCGCTCGCGGCGTAACGTCGTCGCGAGGACTGTGAACACGAGGACTGCGAACCCGTTTTCGACCGCGACTGGAGCAGTGTCGAGCGGCCGGTCCGCTCGGCGGACGCTCCTGCGAGCGACTACTCGACGAGGCGTTCGATCTCGGTGACGAGGATATCGCTGGCCCCGACGCCCTTCAACTCGGAGATGGTCTCGAACACCTGCCGCTCGTCGACGACCGCGTGGACGGCGACGTGGTCCTCGTCGCCGTCGGCGACGTCCATCACCGTCGGGCCGCCCATCCCGGGCAGCACGTCTTTCACCGCCTCGAGGTCGTCGCGGCGAGCGTTCATCATCAGGTAGCGCTTCCCCTCGGCGGCGACGACGGACTCGAAGGCGGTGGCGACCTGCTGGACCTTCTCGTCGTCGGCCACGTCCGAGCGGGCGAACAGCCGGACGGATGAGGCGAGCACCTCGTCGACGATGGCGAGGCGGTTTACCTGCAGCGTCGTCCCCGTCGAGGTGATGTCGACGATGGCGTCGGCCATGTCGACGTGGGGGGTGAGTTCGGTCGCGCCCGTCACCTCGACGACTTCGCAGTCGATGCCTTTCCGGTCGAAGTAGTCGCGCGTGACGCGGGGGAACTCCGTGGCGACCGTCAGGCCGGTCACGTCCGCTGGCTCGGTGATGTCGCCGTCCTCGGGTGCCGCGAGGACGAGTCGGCAGTTGCCGTAGCCGAGGTCGAGCAGGTCGACGAGGTCGTGGCCGGACTCGCGGGCTTGGTCGAGGCCAGTGATCCCCACGTCGGCGGCGCCGTCGGCGACGTACTCGGGGATGTCGGCGGCGCGCGCGAACAGGACTGTGACCTCGGGGTCGACGGTGTCGGCGTACAGCTGTCGGTCGGCGGTGTTCTCGATGTGGAGGCCAGCCCGTTCGAGGACCTCGATCGTCGGCTCGTGGAGACGGCCCTTGTTGGGGACGGCGATGCGCATGTCCGAGGGGACGGCGGGGCCGTCCTTGAGTCCGTCGGGGACCAGACCAGACCAGACCAGACCAGACCAGACCAGACCAGACCAGACCAGACCAGACCAGACCAGACCAGACCAGACCAGACCAGACCAGACCAGACCAGACCAGACCAGACCAGACCAGACCAGACCAGCCCCGCCGACTGCTCGTCACACCACCCGGCCGACCAACGCCACCGCGAGCGCGACCAGCACGCCGGCGGAGCCGAGGCGGACGACGCGCGCTGCCCGTCCCGACGTCACGGCGCCGACCCGTCCCGCGAGCGCGCCCACCGCCCCGAGGTACGCGACCGTCAACAGCGCGTACACGACGCCGAGCGCGAGCATCGCGCCCGTCGCTCCCTCGCCGGCGAAGCCCGGGAGGAACGCGAGGAAGAACAGCGCGACCTTCGGGTTCGCGACGTTGGTGACCAGTCCGCGCCGGAACCCCGCCACAGCGGTCCCGGCCCCGCCGTCCGTCCGGGTTTCGTCGCCCGGCGGTGTCGCGCTCGACTCGAAGCCGTCCCCGCTCGCCGTCTCCAGCGCGAGCCACAGGAGGTACGCCGCGCCGCCGAGGGTGACGACCGCCGCGGCGGTCGGCACCGCGCGGTAGACGGCCGCCAGCCCCAGCGCCGCGGCGGTGGCGTGGACGAGCACGCCGACGGCGACGCCGACCGCCGCGCCGACGCCCGCCGCTCGGGAGTCCAGTCCGCGGGTGAGGACGACGAGCGTGTCCTGCCCGGGGACGAGGATCAACGCCCCCGCGGCGGCGACGTAGGCGGCGAGAGTCGTGGCGTCGATCCCGAACACGGACGGCAGTTCGCGAGGCTGTGGGAAGGGGTTTCGGTGCCGCGTCACCGAGCGACAGGGAAGCCTTTACCGCTCGGACTGCTACGGGCAGGCAAGACCAATGGTACTCGACGATCTGGGGACCTCCCTCCGGAGCACGATGGACTCGCTCCGCGGGAAGTCCCGCATCGACGAGGAGGACGTTCAGGAGGTCGTCAAGCAGATCCAGCGCTCGCTGCTGGCGGCCGACGTCGACGTCGACCTCGTGATGGAGCTGTCGGACAGCATCAAGACCCGCGCGCTGGAGGAGGAGCCGCCGGGGGGCACCACCGCGCGCGACCACGTCCTCAAGATCGTGTACGAGGAGATGGTCGCGCTCATCGGCGAGTCGACCGAGATTCCGCTCGAAGAGCAGACGATCATGCTCGCCGGCCTCCAGGGGTCGGGGAAGACCACCACCGCCGCGAAGATGGCGTGGTGGTTCTCGAAGAAGGGCCTGCGCCCCGCCGTCATCCAGACGGACACGTTCCGCCCCGGCGCCTACGACCAGGCCAAGCAGATGTCGAGCAACGCCGAAGTGGAGTTCTACGGCGACCCCGACTGCGACGACCCGGTCCAGATCGCCCGCGAGGGCCTCGAAGCCACCGAAGACGCCGACGTGCGCATCGTCGACACCGCCGGGCGCCACGCGCTCGAGGACGACCTGATCGACGAGATCGAACAGATCGACGACGTGGTCCAGCCAGACCGCTCGCTGCTCGTGCTCGACGCCGCCATCGGCCAGGGCGCGAAAGAGCAGGCCCGCCAGTTCGAGCAGTCCATCGGCATCGACGGCGTCGTCATCACGAAGCTCGACGGGACGGCGAAGGGTGGGGGTGCCCTGACGGCGGTCAACGAGACCGGCTCCTCCATCGCGTTCCTCGGCGCCGGCGAGACGGTCCAGGACATCGAGCGCTTCGAGCCGAACGGCTTCATCTCGCGGCTGCTCGGGATGGGCGACCTCAAACAGCTCTCCGAGCGCGTCGAGCGCGCGATGGCCGAGACGAGCGAGGAGGACGACTGGGACCCCGAGCAGATGATGGAGGGGGAGTTCACCCTCAAGGACATGCGCAACCAGATGAAGGCGATGGACCGCATGGGCCCGCTCGACCAGGTGCTGGACATGATCCCCGGGCTCGGCGGCGGGCTGATGGACCAGCTCCCGGACGACGCGATGGACGTGACGCAAGAACGCATGCGCTCGTTCGAGATCGCGATGGACTCGATGACCGAGGAGGAGTTGGAGAACCCCGCGGTGATCAAGAGCGACCGCCTCGCGCGCATCTCCCGCGGGTCGGGCGTCCCCGAGGAGCGCATCGAGGAGTTGCTCGAACAGCACAGCATGATGAAGCGCACCATGGACCAGTTCGGCAACATGGGCGACGGCGACATGCAGCGGATGATGAAGAAGCTCCAGCAGCAGGGCGGCGGTGGCGGCGGCGGCATGGGCGGCATGGGCCCGTTCGGGTGACGCAGGCGCCCACCGACCGCCGCGGGCGACGCCGACCCGTCGCGCGACCGCAGTAGTCGATTCGTACCTCGCGGGAACCGACGACAGCTAGTAGCCGGTATCAACGGATCCGGGTCGTATGGGATACACGCGGGTCAACTACCGCGACGTCGACGCCGTCGGTGGCGGCCTCCACTTCCTGCGCGGGCCGTTGGAGTGTGAGCGCCTCGGCGTCACCGTCATCGAGTGCGACCCGGGGTGGACCGGGAAGCTCCACGACCACGCGAGCGACGACCACGAGGAGGTGTACCTGCTCGTCGAGGGCGAGGCGACCGTCGTCGTCGACGGCGAACGCGTCTCCCTGACCGCCGGCGACGCGATCCGTATCTCACCCGAGGCGACCCGGCGGATCCACAACGGCGACACCGAGAGCACGTTCGTGCTTGCGGGCGCCCCGTAGGCCGGGTCGCCCGGGCGACCTGGCCGCTTCCGCTCGGCTTTTGACGGCCACGGACCTCCGAGGAACCGAATGGCCACCGGAACCGGCTCGCGCCTGCGCGCGCTCGCCGACTACGACGTGCTCGCGCTCACGGCGCTGATCTGGTTCCTCGCGAAGTTCCTCCGGTACGCGTTCCCCCCGCTGTTCCCCACCTTCCGCGAGACGTTCGGCGTCTCCAACGCCGCGCTCGGGCTGGCGTTCACCGCGATGATGACCGTGTACGCCGCGATGCAGTTCCCCAGCGGCGCGCTCGCCGACCGCGTCGGCGCCCGACAGGTGATCGTCGCCGGCGCCGGCGTCGCCGGCGCGGGCGCGCTCGTGCTCGCGGTGCCGGTGCCCGACGAGGTCGCGCTCGCCGTCATCGGCGGGGGGATGCTGCTCGTCGGCCTCGGGACGGGCGCGCACAAGACCGTCGCGGTCCGCCTGCTGTCGCGGCTGTACCCCGCCCGAACCGGTCGGGCGCTGGGCATCCTCGACACCTTCGGCGCCTTCGGCGGCGTCGCCGCCCCCGCGGCGGTCGTCGCCGTCACCGGCGCGGCGCTCGCGGTGCCGGGAGTCGGCGTCGACTGGCACACCCTGTTCCTCGTCGGCGCGGTCGCCGCCGGCGGACTGGCGGCACTGTTCCTCCGCCGGGTACCACCCGCCGACGACGCCACGGGCGGCGACGGTGACGGGAGCGGCGGCGGGCGTGGCGACGACGCCGACGGCCTCCGACGGTACGCCGCGCTGTTTCGGGAGCCAGCGTTCGCCGCGTTCGTCGTCGTCACCGTCTGCTTCTCGTTCGCGTACAACGGCGCCGTCGCGTTCCTCCCGCTGTACCTCACCGACGCCGCCGGCCTCCCCGAGACGACCGCCTCGCTGCTGTACTCCGGGCTGTTCGTCGTCTCCCTGGTGCAGTTGGTCACGGGCGACCTCTCCGACCGCGTCGGGCGGCTCCCGGTGATCGCCGCGACGCTCGCGCTCGCAGCGGCGGCGCTCGCGCTCTTGCTCGTCGTCTCGGGCGTCCTCGCCGTCGGCGTCGCGGTCGTCGCGTTCGGCCTCGGCTCCCACGGCTTCCGGCCCGTCCGCGGGGCGTACCTCTCGGCGGTGATCCCCGAGTCGTCCGCCGGGGGCGGCCTCGGCGTCGTCCGGACGCTGCTCATGGGCGCCGGGGCGCTCGCGCCCGCAGCCGTGGGAGCGGTGGCGGACGCGACCGGGTTCGCTGCGGCGTTCGGCCTGCTCGCGGCCGCGATGGCCGCCGCCGTCGCCGGCACGGGCGTCGTCGCCGTCGTCGACCGGTGAAGCGCCGGTAGCCGTGCGAACCGCGGGTTCTCAGTCGTCGTCCGCGGCGACCCCGTCCTCGCGCTCGGCGACCCACGCGCGGTTCACCGCGGCGACGAGGTCGTCGACCCCCTCGGAGTGGACTGGCGTCTGGGGCACCCGCAGCGGCGAGACGCTCACGTCGCCCGCGACGACCGCCGCGCGGTCGGACCACGCGGGGTAGGAGCCACCGACGTCCGCGAGCGACGGGTTCCGCCCGGCGTACTCGAAGCGCGCCCAGAAGTCGGACTCCAGGCGCCACTCGCCGTCGTGGCGCTCGCGCTCCTCGTCGGTCGCTTCGCGCACGTCGACGCCGTAGTCCGCCAGCGGTTCGGTCAACCGGAGGTCGCCGCCGGTGTCGTCGAGCGGGGCGTTCACCGACAGCAGGTCCGCCTCCGCGAGGTCGACGCCGCCGTCGAGCACGTGCGCGACGAGCAGGCGCGTGAGGCGGGCGGGTACGTCGAAGGTGAACCCCTCGGGCGGGAAGAACGCCTCGCGGTCGTACGCGGAGACGGCTATCGCGGGCGTGCCGAGGTACGCCGCCTCGACGGCGGCGCCGACGGTGCCCGAGTGACCCATGATGTACTCGCCGCAGTTGGGACCGTGGTTACAGCCGGAGACGACGAGGTCGAAGTCGGGCTCTAGCGCCCGGAGCGCGTACGCGACGCAGTCGGCGGGCGTGCCGTGGACCGCGTGGCCCCACTCGTGGTCGTCGACGTCGACCGCGCGCGAGCGCGCACGACCCACGCCAGACTGGTTCTCGGCGGGCGCGACGACAGTCACGTCTGCCACCGCGCGCAGTTCCTCGTACAGCGCCGCGATCCCCGGTGCGTCGACGCCGTCGTCGTTCGTCAACAGCACCCGTGGCGAGGAGTCGGTCATTGGTGGGGCGAGGGAACACGGGGGCAAGTGCCCGTCGGTGTCTCGCCCCCGACCCCCGGTCGCCCGGGGCGCACGGGCACCCGACTTTTGTCGGGCGGGCGCGTCGGTGCGGACGATGGGTATCCGCGAGACGGCGCTGGAGGCGTACCGCGAGGCGCTGCCGGCGCTGGCCGCCAGCCTCGTCGGTGGCCTCCTTGCGGGCGTCGTCCTCGGCGGGATGCGTGCGGAGTTCCGCGCCGTCGAGGGGTTGCTCGTGCTCGTCCCCGCGCTCCTCGCCACCCGCGGGAACGTGTACGGGAGCTTCGGCGCCCGCGTCTCCACCGGCCTCCACCAGGGGCTCGTCGAGCCGCGGGTGCGCGCGGGCGACGAGCGACTCCGCCGCGCCGCCGTCGCCGCGCTGGTCAACGGCCTGCTCGCGTCGACGGTCGCCGCCGTGCTCGCGTACCTCGTGCTCACCCTCCTCGGGGCGGGCGTCGCACCGCTCCCGGTGCTCGTTGCGATCGCGCTGTTGGCGGGACTCATGTCCGGCACGGTCCTCACCGTCGTCGTCGTGCTCGTCGTGTTCGCGGGCTACCGCCGGGGGCGCAACCCCGACACGCTCGTCGGTCCGATCGTCACCACCACCGGCGACGTGTTCGGCGTGCTGTTCCTGCTGGTCGCAGTGCGGGTCACGCTCGGCGTCGCGGGCCTGCTCGGGGGTGGCGCGTAGATGGCGACCGACTGGACCGTCCGCGCGATCACTCGCGCGATGCTCCCCGTGTTGCTCGTGCTCACGACCGTCGAACTCGGCTCCGGCCTCGTCCTCGGTGCGTTCGAGGACCGCCTGCTCGCGGCGCCGTCGCTGCTCGTGCTCGTCCCGGTCACCATCGGCACCGCGGGCAACCTCGGCTCCGTCCTCGCGGCGCGCCTCTCGACGGCGTTCCACCTCGGGACGCTCAGCTTCGACGCCACCGACGACGAGTTGGTGGGGAACGCCCTCGCGACGGTCGCGCTGTCGGTCACGCTGTTCCCGGTCATCGGCCTCGGCGCGTGGCTGCTCGCGTCGCTCGTCGGCGCGACGACGCTCTCGGCCGGCACGGTGCTGCTGGTCGCGCTGTCGTCTGGCGTCACGCTCGCCGTCCTCGCCGTCGCCGTGACGCTGATCGCGACGTACGCCGCCTACCGCCTCTCGCTCGACCCCGACGACGTGGTGATCCCCGTGGTCACGAACGTCTGCGACGTGCTCGGGGTGGTCGTGCTGTTCGGAGCGGTGCTCGTGTTCACGTAGCGGCGACGCAGCGCGACGCGGCGCGCCCGCGGCCACTCACTCCGCGATCACCCGGATGGTCCGCGTGCGCGGGCCATCGCACTCGACGAGGAGGACGGACTGCCAGCGCCCCAGCGCGAGGTCGCCATCCTCGACGGGGACCGTGACGCTCGCACCCAGCAGGAGCGCCCGGAGGTGTGAGTCCGCGTTCCCGTCCAACTCGTCGTGCGCCCACCCCTCGTCGGGCGCCAACCCCGCGACGAACGTCTCGATGTCGTCGAGGAGCCGTCGCTCGGCCTCGTTGACGACGAGTCCCGCGGTGGTATGCTCACAGAAGACGGTGCAGGTGCCCGTCGCGTCAGCGGGGAGGGCGTCGCGGACGCGGTCGGTCACGTCGCGGACGGCGGTGTGGCCGGCGGTGTCGACGGTGAACGTCGCCATACCGGTCGTCTCGCGGTCGGTGACCAAGAAGCTCCGGCGGCGACGAAGGTCGAATCCGCCGGTCGACCGTCCACGGTCGCCCCCTCTCCCTCAGCGGCGGTCGGGGTCGATCGGCGTGCCGTCCTCGGTCGGCGGCGCGAGGTGGTCGATGTACTCCTCGACGGAGGGAGAGCGGACCGTCACGTCGACGTCGATTTCGCCCAACTCGTCCGGTTCGCCGACGGCGAAGTTGACGACGCCTTGGAAGGCGGCCTGCTTCTTCAGGCTGAACGAGAAGCCGTCGTCGACGGCGTTGCGCTCAAACTCGCGGCGGGCGGTGTCGAGGATCTCCTGTTCGTGGAGTTTGTCCGAGAAGTCGTCGAGGGTGTGGGCCTCGCCGACGAGTTTCCCGGGTTCGGAGACGAACTCGACGTTGGTGAACAGCGCCTCGACGGCGTCGCGGACGCGGTCGGTCACCTCCGTGTCGCGGACGGGCGCCTCGATGCGCACGTCCACGCTGTAGACGGTCGTCACTCCCCCACCTCCGCGGCGCCCACGAGCACCGTCCGAACCCGGTCGCGGAACGCCGCCAGCGTGTCGGTGTTGTCGATGGTCACGTCTGCCGCGTCGATGACCTCGCCCATCCCGAAGCCGAGTTCGCGCTCCTCGCGCTCGCGCAGCGCCTCGCGGTCCACGTCGGAGTCGTCGCGGCCGCGGTCACCCAACCGCTCGGCGCGCACGTCGAACGGGGCAGTGATCGCCACGAGGGTGAACTCGTCGCCGAAGCGCTCGCGGAACCGCTCCAACTCGACGGGCGCGCGCAGGCCGTCGACGAGCACCGTGTCCGCCTCGTGGTCGGCCGCGGCCTCCTCGATGAGCGGGATGGACCGCTCGGCGATGGCGGCGGAGCCGTTCTCCTCGCGCAGCGCTCGCGCGATGGCGCCGTGGTGTTCCGCGGGGTCGAGCCCGCGGTCGCGACACTCCGCGCGGATGACGTCCCCCATCGTGACGACGGGCACGCCCTCCTCCTCGGCGACCGCGGCGGCCTCGCCCTTGCCGCTGCCGGGCAGGCCGACCGTTCCGATGACTCGCATCACCCGTCGTTCGCCGCTCCCCGGATTAAACCCTGCGAGCGGCGCCCGTCCGGCGACGGTGACGCCCGCCGCCGGCCGCGACCGCGCCGCTTTTGCCTCCGCCGCGTGTGACATCGACCGAGGGCGCGTAGCTCAGTCCGGATTCAGAGCGTCGGACTTCTAACCGGGCCGGGATTCCGGCGCGGGGAGCCATCCGACGGTCGCGGGTTCAAATCCCGTCGCGCCCGTTCACTTACTTCGTTCGTTCTCGTCCGCGACGTAGTCACACTCGCTTCGCTCGCGTGACTCCCGTCGCGCCCGTAGTAGTCGAGCGGGAGCGAGACTCGAAGGGCGTCACACGGTGATTTGAAGCAGGGAGTGAAGCGAGCGAGAGCGAGCGAAACGACCGTGGTTCAAATCCCGTCGCGCCCGTTCACTCACTTCGTTCTCGTCCGCGACGTAGTCACACTCGCTTCGCTCGCGTGACTCCCGTCGCGCCCGTTGCGCGGTCGAGCAAAGCGAGACCGCGAGTGCGAACGGTGAACGTAGTAAACCGTGAGCGATCCGTGCCGCGAGCGACGACGACGGAGCGCGGACCGGGACAAGGGCTTCACCCGCCCGGCGCGTTCTCCCGGTATGGCACAACACTCGCTGTTCACTCGCGCGCTGTGGTTCGTCGCGGTCGGCTGGTGGGCCACGCCCGCCGTCGTCAACCTCGCGTGGTTCCTCAACGCGACGATCATCGGCCTGCCGCTGGGGATCAAACTGATCAACCTCGTCCCGACGGTGCTCACCCTGAAGGAGCCGCGGTCGCTGTCGGTGCCCGCCGACGCGCGCGGTCAGCGGTCGCTGCTCGTGCGCGGCGTGTACTTCGTACTCGTCGGGTGGTGGCTCAGCCTCCTGTGGGCGAACGTCGCCGCGTTCCTCGCGGTGACGATCGTCGGGCTCCCGGTGGCCTACTGGATGTTCAATCGCCTCCCGTACGTCACGTCGCTGTACCGGTTCGACGGATAGCCGTCGCTCGCGAGTGGTGGAGAACGGGAGAAAATCGGTGAGTCGTGCGGACCGCGCTCAGTACCGGGACGGCATGTACGCCAGCCCCAGCAGGAAGAACGCCGAGACGCCGCTGAGGATGGTGACGCCCCACAGCCCGTTCGTCAGCCGGGTCTGGGTGGCCGTCTCCTCCTCGTAGGCGTGGTACGTGTCGAACTCCTGCGTCAGCACCATCGTCGAGTTGTCCGGGAAGTGCGCGAAGTACGTCGTCCCGCCGACGGTGACGTTCGCGTGGTGCGCGACGGAGATTTCGTTGGTGCGCGGCGCGACGTACTCCAGCGTCGCCGCCTCGCTCGTCACGCTCGCGATGGTCGCGGTGTTGTCCTCGACGTTGTCGACCTCGTCGCCCACGTCGAACTCGCGCGTCTCGGGCGCCGGGAAGTACTCGGCTGCGGGGATCAGCGTCCGGTTGTCGCCCGCGCGCTCGACGACGTACTCCTGGCCGTCGACGGTGGTCGTCTCGTTCTCGACGTCGTCGTCGTTCTGGAGAATGGCCGTCCGGTTGACGTTCTCGACGAGCGTCACCGTCTCCGAGCCGTTGTCGGTGGCGACGGTCCAGCTCTGGTTCTCGTACGTCACCGAGGAGCCGTTGGCCCACTCGACGGTGTACAGCGCGGACTCGTTGGTGAACTCGAGCGTCCCGGAGCGGACGAGTTCGGCGCCGCCGCCGCCGCCGCCGTGTCCGCCACCGCCGCCGCTCTCGACTTCTGCGGAGATGCCGGAGACGGCGTACTCCTGGTCGCCGACGGTGAACGTATCGCCCTGGTTCAACCGATGATCGGGGTTCTCGAAGGAGAGCTGCGGCGCGCTCGCTGTCGCGATCAGCGAGAACGAGGCCGCCCCCACGACGAGGAAGAACGCGACGTAGATGGCCGCGGCGCGTCGTTGCATACGTGAGCCACGGGTCGCCCGGAGTTTAACCGTTTTCTTTCCGAGAACGCGTGCGGGCGGCTCCGCGGTCCGGTGCGTGCTGCGAGAAAGCCAAGGGCCGGATTTGAACCGGCGTGGTTCTCCTCTGCAGGGAGATGCGTATGGCCGGACTCTGCCACCTTGGCGCAGGTGAACGGAGACGTGTGAGGCGTTTAAGCCTAGCGGATCCGCGTGTCCGCGCCGATCGCGGGCGCTGTCGCTGTCGAGTGTAGTACCGTACGTGCGTGTGTCTGTAAATGAAGAAAGCCCACCAGCACGCGTGTGCTGGTGGGCTTTCCAAATGGTTACTATGAGTGGTGGGCGGCGAACCGGTGTTTCCAGAGGCTCTCGCACTCCAGGACTGGCCGGAACGCTGGCGGGCTTAACTTCCGTGTTCGGGATGGGTACGGGTGGTGCCCCGCCGCTATGGCCGCCCGAAGGCCGACCATCGGGAACGATCCGATGTGTGCCAACGTCGGTCTTCGGCCGATATGTACGTGCAATCCAGGTAACGCCTGGACCCGTTCACGGGTCCCAGTGCATATGAGTGTGGCTTGGTCTGTTAGTGCTCGCGGGCTGAACGTCTCGTTGCCTCGACGCGTACACCCCGAGTCTATCGAACTCGTCTTCTACGAGTGACCTCGGTGGTACTTCTTTTCCAAGTGGGTTTCGAGCTTAGATGCGTTCAGCTCTTACCCCGTGTTGCGTAGCTTCTCGGCAGCTGCCCTCTCGGACAACCGATACACCAGTGGCAACCATTCGTAGTTCCTCTCGTACTATACGAACGTTCTCGTCAAGTACCGTAACACCCCCAATAGATAGCAGCCGACCTGTCTCACGACGGTCTAAACCCAGCTCACGACCTCCTTTAATAGGCGAACAACCTCACCCTTGCCCGCTTCTGCACGGGCAGGATGGAGGGAACCGACATCGAGGTAGCAAGCCACGCGGTCGATATGTGCTCTTGCGCGTGACGACTCTGTTATCCCTAAGGTAGCTTTTCTGTCGTAAATCCGGGCCATTGAGGCCCTTGATCCGTTCGCTAGACCACGCTTTCGCGTCAGCGTCACTCGCTTGGAATGACACTGTCAGACTTCCTTGTGCTCTTGCGCTCTTCCGCGGGTTCCTGTCCCGCGTGAGGAAATCTTGGGGCGCGCTCGATATCTTTTCGAGCGCGTACCGCCCCAGTCAAACTGCCCGGCTACCGGTGTACTCCTCCCGGAGTGAGAGTCGCAGCCACTGACGGGTAGTATTTCAGTGATGTCTCGGTGGCCCGCTAGCGCGGGTACCTGTGTAATGACTCCTACCTATCCTGCACGTCAGCGGCCACGTCTCAGCGACAGCCTGCAGTAAAGCTCTATAGGGTCTTCGCTTCCCCTTGGGGGTCTCCAGACTCCGCACTGGAACGTACAGTTCACCGGGCCCAACGTTGGGACAGTGTGGCTCTCGTTGATCCATTCATGCGAGTCGCTACTGAAGCGACAAGGTACTACGCTACCTTAAGAGGGTCATAGTTACCCCCGCCGTTGACAGGTCCTTCGTCCTCTTGTACGAGGTGTTCAGATACCTGCACTGGGCAGGATTCAGTGACCGTACGAGTCCTTACGGATTTGCGGTCACCTGTGTTGTTACTAGACAGTCGGAGCCACCGAGTCACTGCGACCTGCCCCGTAGAGGGCAGGCATCCCTTATTGCGAACGTACGGGACTAACTTGCCGAATTCCCTAACGTCGGTTGCTCCCGTTGGTCTTGGCTTGCTCTGCCAGGGTACCTGTGTCGGATCTCGATACGAACATCACGCTCGTCTTTTCACGGGCTCTAGATAGGACCGACTTGCGCTGTTTCAGGCTTCTTCCGCTTCGTGCCGTTACGGCTTCCACGGAGTTCCCTGATTTGACTGGGCGAGTGCCCAGCTCGATCGTTTCCAAAGCGTCGACTTTCAGTGCGTGATGGCACTGGAATATTAACCAGTTACCCGTTCGTCCGGTTCGAATTACGGCCGGACTTAGGATCGGCTAACCCTCGGCTGATTGGCAGTGCCGAGGAACTCTTACCCTTCAGACCTTCGGGGTTCGCACCCGAATATCGCTGCTACTGTGACCAGGATTGTCGTTACTGAGCGGTCCACGCGAGCTCTCGCCCGAGCTTCCATCCGCACAGTACGCCGACCTACACGATCCCTCGGTGAAGAGGGCGGTTAGGTATCAGAAGTGGATTTGAGTCCCGATCATTTTGGGCGCCTTGAACCTCGGCCGGTAAGCTGTTACGCTTTTCTTAGCGGGTAGCTGCTTCTAAGCTCACCTCCCGGCTGTTTAGGGCTCAAGACTACCTTCAGAGGATTACACTTAATCCACATTTTGGGTCATTAACCTAACTCTGGGTTGTTCCCCTCACGGTGCCCAAGCTTACCCCGGGACACCGGACTCCCTCCGTCAGCGGCGTTCGTACGTTCGGAGTTCGACAGGGAGGCCGACTCCTCTCGGAGGCGGGTCTCCCAATCGGTGGCTCTACCGCACGAACTACCTCAGGAGAGGTCATGCTTCGACATGTTTCGGTCGGAACCAGCTGTTGCCGAGTTCGATGGGCCTTTCACCCCTACTCCAAGATCACGCGAGGGTATTGTAGGACACCAACGCTAACGGACCTCCACGTGCCTTTCGGCACGCTTCATCCTGCCTCGGAGTAGATCACTCGGTTTCGGGTAGTACTGCTTCGACTCCCCGCGCTTGAACACGGCGGCCCTCGCAATGCTGCGGCCTTGTCGGTTTCCCTGCGCCTTCCACGATAATCGTGTTAGACTCGCCGGAGCAGTACACTCCCTGGTTCGTTTTTCAAAACGCACGACGGAACTTCGGCTCCTCACTCGTCTTACTGGAGACTCGCGTCTCGGTCATTCTGAGTGAGGCCTTTTAAGCCCCGTCGCTCTATCGCCAACTGATTTCAGGCCCTATTGCACCGCCCTTCTCGGGGTGCTTTTCAGCGTTCGCTCACGCTACTTGTTCGCTATCGGTCTCGAGGAGTGTTTAGTCTTCTCAGTCGATGCCTGAGATATTCACGAGGGATATCCAACCCCCGCTACTCTGGGAACTGATCCGCAGGACGCGTTCGTGATACGGGACTGTCGCCCTGTATCGTGCTCCGTTCCAGGAGACTTCTCACGAACCCGAACTGCTTGGTATCAGCCCGAACACCACATTGCCCGTGAGGGCTTCGGTTTGGACTGTGTCGCGTTCACTCGCCGTTAGTAACGACATCTCGGATTGATTTCTCTTCCTGTTCCTACTAAGATGTTTCAATTCGGAACGTTCCCCATTGCGCAAGGCAATTGTAGAGGGATTCCCATTCGGAGATCTCAGGTTCTTCGCCTCCATGCGGCTTCCCTGAGCTTATCGCAGCTTGGCACGTCCGTCGTCGGCTCTCGAGCCGAGCCATTCACCAGTTGGCACAGTAGCCAATTGACTGATGGTACACTGTGACCCGGTGAACGGGTCCAGTGGACGTCTGGATTGCACGTACATACGGCCGTCATCGCACGTCACGTGGGTGTCACGCGAGCGTGCTCAACCCTTCCCATTCCCGCTCTCGCGGAATGGTGCATCGGTCTTGCGTCGGGTATCATCGTATCGCCGTCTGCCGTATAAGGCACACGGTTCGCGACGACACCCGAAGACATGGACCCACTGGGATTCGAACCCAGGGCATCCTCCTTGCAAAGGAGGCACTCTACCACTGAGCTATGGGCCCACCCCCTTGCGGGGGGTGAACGAGCCTCGATGGTTCGAAGGTGCCCGATCGGCGTCGGGAACGGACCGAAAGGTGAGCCAGGGCGTCGCCCTGGTCTCGATCTGTGGAGGTGATCCAGCCGCAGATTCCCCTACGGCTACCTTGTTACGACTTAAGCCCCCTTGCGAAGCCCAGATTCGACCTGGCAACCCAGGCCTCATCCGGACCTCACTCGGGTGCTTTGACGGGCGGTGTGTGCAAGGAGCAGGGACGTATTCACCGCGCGCTTGTGACACGCGATTACTACCGAATCCAGCTTCATGTGGGCGAGTTTCAGCCCACAATCCGAACTACGACCAGGTTTGTGAGATTACCGTCCCCTCTCGGGGTAGGAACCCATTGTCCTGACCATTGTAGCCCGCGTGTAGCCCAGCCCATTCGGGGCATACTGACCTACCGTTGCCCGTTCCTTCCTCCGCCTTGGCGGCGGCAGTCTCCCTAATGTACCCAACGACCTCAAGGGTCTTGCTGGCAATTAGGGACGCGGGTCTCGCTCGTTGCCTGACTTAACAGGACGCCTCACGGTACGAGCTGACGGCGGCCATGCACCTCCTCTCTGATCGTCTGACAAGCTCATCACACTGGTCTTCATTCGAACAGTCGGGGCTGGTGAGATGTCCGGCGTTGAGTCCAATTAAACCGCAGGCTCCTCCGGTTGTAGTGCTCCCCCGCCAATTCCTTTAAGTTTCATCCTTGCGGACGTACTTCCCAGGCGGTTCGCTTCTCGGCTTCCCTACGGCACAACACAGACTCGTAGTCTGCGTCGCACCTAGCGAACATCGTTTACAGCTGGGACTACCCGGGTATCTAATCCGGTTCGAGACCCCAGCTTTCGTCCCTGACCGTCGGAGCAGTTCTCTCAAGATGCTTTCGCCATCGGTGGTCCGTCCAGGATTACGGGATTTCACTCCTACCCCGGACGTACCTCTTGAGTCTCCCTGTCCCAAGCCGAGCAGTTTCCGCCGGACGCCTACCAGTTGAGCTGGTAGATTTCCCGACGGACTTGCCCGGCCGGCTACGGACGCTTTAGGCCCAATAAGATCGGCCATCACTCGAGCTGCCGGTATTACCGCGGCGGCTGGCACCGGTCTTGCCCAGCTCTTATTCGTGCATCACCTTACGATGCACAAAAGCGAAGGCACTATGCCTCCGCACTCGGAGTCCCCCTATCGCACTGTCGTGCAGTGTAAAGGTTTCGCGCCTGCTGCGCCCCGTAGGGCCCGGAATCTTGTCTCAGATTCCGTCTCCGGGTTCTTGCTCTCACAACCCGTACCGATTATCGGCACGGTGGGCCGTTACCCCACCGTCTACCTAATCGGCCGCAGCCTCATCCTACGGCGTCGGAACGTTTCCGGCTCCCGGCGTTCCAGCGTGGGAGCAGTATCCGGGATTAGCCTCAGTTTCCCGAGGTTATTCCGGTCCGTAGGGTAGATTGGCCACGTGTTACGGAGCTATTCGCCACGGGTCTAAACCCGTGCGACTAGCATGGCTAAATCGGACTCCGATAGCAATGGCCTCCGGCAGGATCAACCGGAATGTTCCTCCCTGTGAAGGGAGGGAGTGGCGGGAAGTCACGCGCGTTGCGTGACTCACCATTGCGTGGTCCATGTTCGGCGACACCAATCGGGTGACACCGAACCATCGAGGCTCACATCAGATACCGTCTTGCGGCGGACCGCAGGGGCGGAATCCTCATCTCTTACGGATATGGACATACTCCGAGAGGGTACTTAACCCCATCGAAGCGTGCCCACGAGGCGAACCGAGGCGGAGTTGAACCGCCCGTGATTCGCGTCGCGTCTTCGCATTCTGTCCGAAGCCCTTGCCGTTGATAAGGGCATCGGAACGAACTTCGACACACCCCAGAAGGGTGTGCCGTGTCGCCCGGGGCGTCCCGTGCGACCTTCGCATTTCTTCGAATGGCAGGGGAACATAAAAGGCCGTCGTCTCGACGCCGCCACGTCATGCGGTTTCATGCGACGGTGTCGGGAACGACCGTGACGGTCGGCGAAGCTGCGGTGGGTGCCTGGCGAGGCGTCTGCAGTAGGCTCCGACGCCAGGGCACCAGCGGGTGGTCGTTCGCGTGTGCACGCACGCGAGCGTACGGAGGATCGATAGGCTACGGCACGGTAAAGAACAGTCGGCGTGACCCGGCTCAGCTCTCGAGGTGTTCGATGCCCTTCTTGGCGACGTTCGCCTCCGTAATCTCGTCGGGCATCCAGTCGGGTTTGTTGTTGGGCGCAGATTCGCGCCACGACCAGCCCTCGTAGATGTGGACCTTGTCGGTCCCCTTCTCTCGGAGCCGGAGTTCGATCCGCTCGGCCGCGTCCTCGGAACTCGCCGGTTCGAGGCGGCGGGCCGCTTTCAGCGCGGCCTGTCGTGGCGTGTTGCCGGAGAAGACGCTCTCCTCGGTGCCGTCACCCTCGCGCAGCGCGAAGTTCCGCTTACCGTCCTCACGTACCATGGTTTTTCGCCTCCGTGTGAAGGGAGCACACACTGTATGATAAACGTATCGGGGATATTACCGCTCCTGGGAGAAACGTTCATATATCGGATCGGCCACAGGTGGCCGGATCGAGCCGATCCACGCCGATGGGCCAGGATCGAGCGGTTCACCGGGGGCGCAGCGGGAGTCGACGCCGACCACCCGCCGTAAACAACACTTATGTGTCTCGTGGAGCGACTCTCGGAGTACCGAAGGCGATGGTCCGGAAGAAAACGCTCAGCCCGAGTGGGGCCAAGGACGAGAACGGCGAGTACCACAACGTCCACGTGAACCTGCACGAGGACGAACTCGCCGTCGCCGGTATGGAGATCGGCGACGAAGTGTTCGTTCGCGTCCGTGACGGGAAGATTATCATCCAGAAAGCGGACCCCGACGAGGTAGAACACGACTTCTGACACCGGGTAACCCCCGCAGTTCAAGAGCGTGCCCGGTCTGGCTCCGGGCAAGCACCGACATGAAGGCTTACGACGTAGCGAAGCCCGCGCTGTACGCGCTCCCGGCAGAGACTGCACACGAAGCGATCCAACACCTCCTGCGCGCCGTCCAGGGGACTCCCGTAGAGGCCGCGATGCGCGCGCGGTACGCCGTCCGCGACGACAGACTACAGAGCGACGTCTTCGGCCTGTCGTTCCCGACGCCGGTCGGCGTCGCCGCTGGCTTCGACAAGAACGCCCGCGTCCCCCGAGCGCTCGCGTCGCTCGGCTTCGGCCACGTCGAGGTCGGCGGGGTCACCGCTGAACGCCAACCGGGCAACCGGCGACCGCGGATGTTCCGTCTCCGCGAGGACGAGGCCATCGTCAACCGCATGGGGTTCAACAACGACGGGGCGGACCTCGTCGGCGACCGCCTGGACCGAGAACCCGCCCCCGACGTGCCGCTCGGCGTCAACGTCGGCAAGTCGAAGTCCACCCCACTGGAGGACGCCGCCGACGACTACCTGTACACGTACGAGCGCGTCGGCGAGCACGCCGACTACGTCGCCGTCAACGTCTCCTCCCCGAACACGCCCGGCCTCCGCTCGCTCCAGAACCGCGAGTCGCTGGAGCGCATCCTCGGCACCCTCTCGGACGCCGGCGCCGACCCGCTGCTCGTGAAGTTCTCGCCGGACCTCCCCGAACCCGCCATCGAGGAGGCGCTCGCGGTCGTCGACGACCTCGACCTCGACGGCGTCGTCGCGACCAACACGACGACTGAGCGACCCGAAACCCTCCAGAGTCCTCAACAGGCCGAACGCGGCGGCCTCTCGGGCAAGCCCATCGAGGAGCGCGCGACGGGGATGGTCCGCTTCATCGCCGAACGGACGGACGTCCCGGTGGTCGGCGTCGGCGGCATCTCCGACGCCGAAGGCGCGTACGCCAAGATCCGTGCTGGTGCGAGCCTCGTCCAGTTGTACACGGGCCTCGTGTACGAGGGACCGAGTGTCGCGCGCGACATCAACGAGGGCCTGCTCGACTTGCTGGAGCGGGACGGCTTCGACTCCGTCGACGACGCGGTCGGCGCGGACCTGTAGGCGGCGTTCAGACCCCGAAACCGACAGTTACAACGAGAGCAAGACCCACAGCGCCAGCGCCGTCGAGACGACGCCGCTGAACACGCCCACCGCGACGAACAGCGGCCGGGTCGCGAGCCCGTTGAGGTCGTCGCCCCGCACGAGCGCGCGCCCGAAGACGACCGCGAGCATCCCTCCGGCGAGCACGGAGAAGAACGGACTTCCGACCCCGGCACCGGTCGTGTACCGAATCACGCCGAGGACGACCTGTGCGACGCCGGCGACGGCGAGGCCGCCGACAGAGAGGACTCGTCTGTTCACGCGCGGGGAGAGACGGGGGCGAGAGAAGAAGGGTTCGGGTGGCGAGCGGTCGCCGACCGCGTGGACCGGCTACTCGTCGTGGACGATGACGACGGCGTCCTCCGGCTGGAGCAGTTCGCCCGTGCCGGAGTACTGCCGCTCGCGCTCGACCGTGAACAGGTCCGCACCGAGCGTCTCGCCGGCGACGTGGAGTTCGTCGTCGACGAGGTCGTAGTCCTCCTGTGCGAGCGCGGCCTCGATGTCGCCCACCTTCTCGCCGAACTGCGGGCCGACCTTCGAGTAGTCGAGGTCGATCCCGGTGATCACCGACTCGACCTCCGGTTCCTCGTCGAGCACGGTGAGGTCGCCGACGTTCATCACGCCGCGCACGTCGTCGGCGAACGCCGACAGGTCGCCCTCGCCGAACACCTCGACGCGGTCCAACTCGGCGTTGAGCGGGAGCCCGCGCTCGCTCTTGTAGCGGCGCAGGGCGCCGACGACCGACATCGCGGCGACGCCGGCGTCGTGGTCGGCGTCGACGCCGAGCGGCTCGGGCCAGTCGCGCAGGTGGACGGAGTCGAAGTCGTCGCCGGCGCGTTTCTCGGCGTACATGTCCTGCCACAGCTCCTCGGTGACGTGCGCGAGCATCGGCGCGAACAGCTTCACGAAGCGCTCGTGAGCGACCGACAGCGTGTAGCGCGCGGCGGGGTCGTCGTCGTCGGCCTCCCGGACGCGGGTCTTCGCCACCTCGAGGTAGTCGTCACAGAACGTGTGCCAGAAGAAGCCGCGTAGGCCGTCGCGCGCCTTCGAGAACTCCCGCTCGGCGAACTGCTCGGTGAGCGTCTCGGTGAGGTCATCCAACTCGGCGAGCAGCCAGCGGTCGAGTTCCCGGAGGTCGTCGTGCGCGAGGTCCGGGCGCTCCTCGCGGGCGTCGCCGACGAGCGACTCGACGAGCTTCGAGGCGTTCCACAGCTTCTGGAGCAGCTTCTCGCCGGCGCGCAGCCCCTTCTCGTTGTACGGGAGGTCGTCGCCGACGGCGGAGCCGGCGGCCCAGAAGCGCGCGGCGTCGACGGGGTACTCCGCGAGCACCTCCGCGGGGAGGACGACGTTCCCCTTCGACTTCGACATCGCCTCGCGGTTCTCGTCGAGCACCATCCCGTTGATGAGCGTCTGCTCGAACGGCACCTCGCCGGTGTGCTCGTAGCACTTGACGACGGTGTGGAACAGCCAGAAGCTGATGATGTCGTGGCCCTGCGGGCGCAGGTCGAAGGTGTACAGCTCCGGGTGCTCCATCGTGTACTCGCCAGCCTCGTCGTCCCAGTCCCAGCCGGCGTTGATGAGCGGCGTCAGGCTGGAGGTGGCCCACGTGTCGAGCACGTCCTCCTCCGGTTCGAACGACGCACAGCCGCACGAGGGGCACGCGTCGACCGGCGGGTCGTCCGACAGCGGGTCGACCGGGAGGTCGGCCTTGTCGGCGATGATCTCCTCGCCGCAGTCGTCACAGTACCAGACGGGGAACGGGATGCCCGAGGAGCGCTGGCGGGAGATGAGCCAGTCCCACTGCAGCCCCTCGACCCAGTGCTTGTACCGGGTGAACATCTTGTCCGGGAACCACTCCATCTCCCGGCCGGCTTCGAGGTAGTCGTCGGCCTTGTCGAGCATCTGGATGTACCACTGCTCGGTGACGAGGAACTCGACGCTCGTGCCACAGCGCTCGTGGACGTTCACCGTGTGGGTGATGGCGCGCCGGTCGAGGAGGGCGCCCGCGTCGTCCAGATCCGAGACGATGGCCTCGCGGGCCTCGCCGGAGTGCATCCCCTCGTACGCCTCGGCGACCTCCGTCATGTGGCCGGACTCGTCGATGGCGACGCGCAGGTCCAGGTCGTGGATCTGGTACCACTCGATGTCGTTCTGGTCGCCGAACGTACAGCACATCACGATGCCGGAGCCGGTGTCCATGTCGACGCTCTCGTCGGCGAGGATCGGCACCTCGTGGCCGAACAGCGGAATCTCGGCGGACTCACCAACGAGGTGCTGGTTGTCGTCGTCGTCGGGGTGGACGAACACGGCGACACACGCGGGGAGGAGCTCGGGCCGGGTCGTCGAGATGGTGAACGCCTCGTCGGTGTCGGCGACCGGGAACTCGATGTCGTGGAAGTGGGAGTCCTGCTCGTCGTCCTCCGTCTCGACCTGTGAGATGGCCGTCTCACACTCGGGGCACCAGATGGCGGGCGCCTTCTCGCGGTACTCGCGGCCCTGCTCGTACAGGTCGATGAACGAGAGCTGCGAGATGCGCTGGACGCGCGGCTCGATGGTCTGGTAGGTGTGGTTCCAGTCGACCGAGACGCCGAGCCCCTGGATGTTCTCGGTGAACTGCTCCTCGTACTGGGCGCACACCTCGCGGCACTTGCGCTGGAACTCGCGACGCTCGAAGTCCTGGTGGCGGATGTCGAGTTCCTCCTCGGTGAGTCGCTCGGAGGCGATGCCGTTGTCGTCGTAGCCGAACGGGAAGAACGTCGTTTCCCCGTTCATGCGCTCGAAGCGGGCGACGAAGTCCTGGAGGGTGAACCCGTACAGGTGGCCCATGTGGAGGTCGCCAGATACGGTCGGCGGCGGGGAGTCGATGGAGAAGACGGTGTTCGGGTCGGTCGCGGCGTCTGCGTCGTAGGCGTACGTCTCCTGGTCGACCCATCGCCGTTGCCACTCGGATTCGGCGGCGTCCGGGTCGTAGTCCCCACTGGGCATTTCACCCGTACTTCCCCCGAACGCCTGTTAAGCGCCTCGGTTGTCAGGGAGGCCGTCACACGGCCACGCCGTGACGACCGCGACCGTGTCGATACCCCGCGACCAACGGCCGGTGGCCGGCCAACCGTTATCCCTCGTCCGAGCGACACGATCGGTATGACAACCGCCGTCATCGCGGGCGTCGGACCCGGACTCGGGGAGTCGATAGCGCGACGCTTCGCCGCCGAGGGGTGTGATCTCGGGCTGATCGCCCGCAGTGCCGACTTCCTCGACCGACTCGCCGCCGACCTCCCGACCGACGCCGTCGGCGTCAGCGCGGACCTGAGCGACGCCGCCGACGTGACGACCGCGTTCGACCAGATTCGCGAGGAGTTGGGCCCGGTCGACGTGCTCGTGAACCACGCGAGCGCGGCCTCGTGGACCGGCCTGCTCGACACCACGCTCGACGCGTTCGACCGCGCCTACGAGGTCGGCCCGCGCGCGGACTTCCTCTGCTCGCAGGCGGCGGTCCACGACATGCTCGACGAGGACCGTGGCGCCCCCGGTGGCACCATCATCTTCACGGGCGCGACGACCTCGGTCCGCGGTCGTCGCGGCGCAGTGTCGTTCTCGATGGCGAAGTTCGGCTCCCGCGGCCTCGCGGAGTCGATGGCGCGGGAACTCGGCCCGGAGGGCGTCCACGTCGCCCACGTCGTCATCGACGGCGGCATCCTCGGCCCCGACGTGGAGACGGACACCCCGGAGGAGTACCTCGACCCCGACGCCGTCGCCGACAGCTACTGGCACCTCGTCGAACAGGACCGCAGCGCCTGGACGCTGGAACTCGACCTCCGGCCCCACGTCGAGGAGTTCTAACCAGACTGGCGCGCGCCGCTCGCGCTCCGGCGCGAGCGGAAGCGCGCGAGGGGCGAGGCACGAGCCATCGGCGAGTGTGCGGTCGAGCACGGCGAGACCGCGAACGCGAGCGGGGAGCGCAGCGACCCGTGAGCGAGTGCCGAGTCGGCTGGGGAGGAGGGGGGTGCGGTGCGATGGAGTGGGTGGGACTGAAAGGGGCCGGCCGTCTCGCGAGCCGAGGGGACGCAAGCACCGCAGCCGAGGGAGCGGCGCGACCGAGGCGAGGAGCGCAGCGAGCCGCAGGCCGCGAGACGGCCGGGGGCTTTCGCGGTCTGCCGCGTCGAGCCAGTTCCATTGAAGCAGAATCCGACACCGACGATACCGACACCAACACCGACGTTGGCGACGACGACCACACAGATCGATATTCAGACCGTCGCGCTTAACCCCGGTCCGTCACCACCACCACGCGAATGAACCCGCGCCACGCCCGCTATCCGTTCTTCGCGGCGGCCCGCGAGGCCGTCCGCGAGTCGGGCGTCGACCTCGCGGCGCTCGTCGCCGACGGCGACCCCGCCGTCGAGCGCGGTCGCGAGCGCATCGAGCGCGCGCTCACCGAGGGCACCGTCGACCCCGCGGACCCCCGCGAGTGGGACGTCCGCGACAACCTCCTGTCGTACCCCATCGCGCGCATCCTCGTCTCGCTGCTCGACTCCCACGCCGCCGTCGAGAAGTACGCCGAAGCCGAGGCCCGCACCGCCTACCGCCACTTCACCGAGGACCTCGAACGGGACCCGAACGCGCGGCCAGACCCCTCGCGGATCGACCGCGACGCCTTACTCCGGGAGTTCGACCTCGACGGAGAGGTCCGCATCGAGGACCCCAAGCCGGGCCAACCCGAGGGGAAGTGGCTGTGGCTCGGCGTCGGCGCGTACCTCTCGTACGTCGACCCGAAGTGGGGCGACGACTGGCGCCTCGTCAACCGCGAACTCGTCGACGGCGAGGTGCGCATCGAGCGCCAAGAGCTGTACCGCCTGCTCCGCGAGGCCGTCGGCGACCGCGTCGCCGAGGGACTCCCCTTCGAGGGCGTCAGCGACGAGTTGGCCGACGAACTGGAGGCGGAGATCGCCGACCTACGCGACCTGCTGGCCGACCGGAGCGTCCGCTCGGACATCGAGGTGGTCGACCCGAACTACTTCCCGCCGTGTATCGGGCGGCTACTCGACCGCGCCCGCGACGGCGACGACCTGGGCCCCCACGGGCGATTCTCGCTGCTCGCGTTCCTCGCGGGACTCAACCTCGACGCCGAGGAGGCGGTCGCGCTCAGCGGCCTCGACCCCGACCTCGTCGCCGAGCGATTCGGCTACCTCCGCGACGAGTCGGGCGCGCAGTACCCGCCGCCGTCGTGCCGGACGCTCGGCGAGTACGGCCTCTGTGACAACGAGGAGAACCACCGCAGCGTCGCGCCCCACCCGCTGGAGTACTACAGTCGGAAACTCCGCGAGGCCGACCCCGCAGACGTGACCGACTGGCGCGACCGGGAGGACGCGGACGCCGACGGCGCCCCCGCGTAGTCGCGTCGTCGGTCAGTCGATCAGTCGGTTCTCACTCGCGAACGTCGAGGAAGATGCCGGCCGCGCCCATCAACAGGACGAACAGCGCGATGACGCCGACGAAGTAGTACGCCCCGATATTCGAGAGGTTGTGGCCGGTCGTGAACTGCATGCCGATGACGACCAGGAGGGCGATGAAGACGACGACAGCGCCGATGGAGACGGCGATCTTCCGGCGCATCTCGGCGTCGATTTCCATGCTCCGGCGTTCCCGTGGACCCGCTAAAAGGGCTTCGAAGCGACTCCAGACGCGCTGTCGACCGCGTTCGTCGGCCCCTCGCCCCCACACCGGCCGAGGGCTTACCTCCGCTCGGCGCGTATTCCTAGCGACCCAATGACCCCATCACTCAACGCCGAACGCCGCAGCGAGACGGACGACGAGCGCGAGCGCCGACCGCACCGACCGCGCCGCCGGGCAGCCGAGCGACGCGCGCGCCACGCCCTCCTGTCGACCGGGCCCGACGCTCCCGACGGCCCAGACGGCCCCCTCGGGGTCGACCCGGGCGCCGAGCGGAGCGCTCGCGCACGCCGGGAGCCGATGGCGGTGTTCGCGCTGCGCAGCGACGACCAGTACCTCGTCGACACCGACGGCGGGAGCTACGTCGTCGACGTGGGCAGCGACACCTGCACGTGCCCGGACTACGAGATCCGGCACCACCGCTGCAAGCACCTCCGGCGCGTCGACATGGAGATCGGAATCGGTCGCGTCCCCGCCCCCGGCGAGCGCGTCGCCGCCTGCGCCGTCTGCGGCGCGGGCGTGTTCGTCCCGACCCGCGAGACGGGCGCGTTCCTCTGTGGCGACCACCGACCCGCCGTCGGCGCGTTCGTCCGCGACCGCGAGGCCGACAAACTGCTCGTCGTCACCGGCGTCACACGGACCCGAGCCGACGAGTACCGCACCGCCGACGGCACCCGGATCAGCGACTACGAGACGAACGCCGACTACGGCGACCACGAACCGGTGATCGAGGCGGTGTACGTCGGCAACGCGATGCGGAGTCCGGGCCCACTCGACGTGTCCGGTCGGCGCCGCTACGGCTTCCCGGCCTCCCGACTCCGTCGGCTGACGCCCGACGAGCGCCCCCGCAAGCCCGTGATCGGGATCTGAGCCGACGACACGCTTTTGCCGCGCCTGCGACACGACCGAGTCCATGCCCGACGGTCCCCGCTTCGACAGCACCACCGACTACTACGCCGCCCACCGCCCCGGCTACGGCGACGCGGTGATCGACCACCTGCGCGAGCGGTTCTCGCTTGGTGACCCGGGTACTCGTGTCCTCGACCTCGGCTGCGGCACCGGCGAACTCGCCGTCCCGCTGGCGGCCAACGCCGACGAAGTGGTCGCGGTGGACCCAAGCCCGGCGATGCTGGACGCCGTCCGCGCCCGCGCCGCCAGAGCCGGCGTCGAGACCGTCCACGCGGTCGAGGGCGACGACACCGACGTGGGGCACCTCGACGCCACGAGCGGTCCGTTCCGCCTCACGACGATGGGGCGGTCGTTCCACTGGATGGACGGGGCGGCGACACTCGACCGGATCCGGAACGTGACCGAACCGAGTGGTGGCGTCGCGCTCGTCTCCGACGACGAGTGGCTCACGAGAGGGACCGAGGAGTGGCAAGACGCGGTGTACGACGTGGCGACCGGGTACCTCGACGACCTCCCCGAGCGGACCGGCCCCGTCGAGTACGACCGCTCGTGGGCCGACCATCTCCGGGACGCCGGTTTCGACGACGTGCGCGTCGAGTCGGTCGGAGAGCGGCGCGACCTCGACGCCGACGCCGTCGTCGGGTACGTCCTCTCGCTGTCGTTCTGTTCGCCCGAGCGACTCGGCGACGACCGACGGGCGTTCGAGGCCGCGCTCCGGGCGCGGCTGGACGACCTCGACGAGTCGTTCACGTACGAGCGGACGGTCGAAGTGACGAGCGGGCGGGTGTAGGGCGATGTCTCAACGCAGCGCTTACAGCATCTCCGCGGCCTCGTCCGCCGAGAGCACGCCCTGCTCGACGGCGTTGAGCACCTCGGCGACGCTGGTGTCCGACTCCGTCTCCTCGCTGGCGGCGAGCAGGTCGTCGATGGTCTCGCCGTCCGCCAGCGCCGTCTCCTTCTTCACGCGGTAGTTCCCGCCGTCGGTGACGTGCAGGTCGCCCGGGTGGAAGAAGTACCAGTCCTCGCGGTCGAAGCGCACCCCGATCTTCGGGGCGGCGCCGAAGTTGCGCGCGAAGTAGATGAGCGCCTCCACCTCCTCGCCGCGGAGGTAGATGGGGTCGCCCGAGGAGGACTTCGCCTCGACGGCGTAGAACACCCGCCCGTCGCCCGCGAGCACGTCCGGCAGCTCGCGGTCGGTGGAGGAGCCGCTGGCGGGCGCGCGCATCACCGCGAACCCGGCGTCGTGGAGCCTGTTCACGAGTTCGCGCTCCCGGCGGTCGCCCTTCGGGTTGCCCGGCATGAGAGAAGGTGACTCGCTGGCGGGCATGAACCACACGGTCGCGGGGGAGTCCGGAGTGAAAGTGAACGCAGACGCCGCGGTGTCGGAGTGGAGTCGGAGCCGCCGGCCCCGTTCAGTCCCGTCGCGCGAGCACCGACTCGCCGGCTCGGACCGCCTCACCCCGGCTCACGCGGACGTCCTCGACCGTATAGCCCGCTGGGAGCACCACGTCGGCCCGCGAGCCGAACGCGATGTAGCCGATCCGCTCGCCCCGTGTGACCGAGTCTCCAGGCGAAACGTAGGGGGTGATCCGCCGGGCGAACCAGCCCGCGATCAGCGCGCCGTCGACGCGGGTGGCGCCGGCGTCGGAGTCCCTCGCGTCATCCTCCGCTTCGCCCCCCTCCTCGGCTTCGTCGCCCGCGGCGTCGAGCGTGTACTCGAACCGCTCGTTGCGCTCGGAGTCTTTCACGAACGCCGGCTTGTGGGCGGCGCCGCGGTGGTCGAGACGCGTCACCGCCCCGTCGGCGGGCGCCCGGCAGACGTGCACGTCGAACGGACTCATGAACACGCCGACGCGGACGCGGTCGCCGTCCTCGCGGATCACCGAGACGTGGCCGTCCGCGGGCGACACGATCCCCTCGCCCGCCGGCTCGCGCTCGGGGTCGCGGTAGAAGTACACCGAGAAGAGGGCGACTGCCACCAGCACCACGCCCAGCGGCGGGAACACGACGAACGCCGGGGCCGCGAGGAACAGCGGCACGGCGACGCGGCGTTCGCTGCCCGGCGCCAACTCCGGGATCGGGAGCGAGATCACGCGTCCACGGGGTCGCGCACGGTCGTCTCGGTCGTCGTCCGACCGGCGCCCCACGCCGCGAGCAGGTGCGTGAGGTGGATGCGGTCGTCGCTCCCCTCGACGAGGTCGAGGTCGACCTCACCGGCGAGCGCGTGGAGGCGGGCGACCGCCGTGGGCGACGCGTCGGACTTCGAGCGCGCGACTCTGAGGAGTTCCCGGAGCAGGTCGCCGCCCTCGTAGCCGTCGTCGTGGAGCAGGTCGTCGAGGGCGGACCGGGCCTCCTTCAGCTCCCCCGCCTGTGCGGCCTCCAGCGCCCCGAGCACCGCCTCGTCGGTGCCGACCTCGCCGAGCGTCTCGTAGGCGGCGCTCATCGTCACCTCGTCGTGTTCGACGGCGGTCGTCTGCGCCGACAGCACCGCCTTTCGCAGGTCGCCGGCGGCCGCGCTGGCGACGAACTCCAGCCCGTCGTCGTCGTAGTCGACACCCTCGGCGTCGCAGATGCCCGCGAGCACGTCGATAGTCTCGTCGGTCGTCGGCGCGCGCACCGGCACCGGGAAACAGCGCGAGCGGATCGGCGGGATGAGCTTCGCCGGTTGGCGCGTCGCGATGACGAACTGCGTCGTGCGGTGGTACTGCTCCATCACGCGCCGCAGCGCCTGCTGGAAGTCCTCGCGGATCGCCTCCGCGTTGTCCAAGAGGACCGTCTTGTACGTGCCCGACATCGGCGCGTTCGCCGCCGACTCCTTCAGCACGCGGTTGATCATGTCGCGTTTCGCCATCCGCGAGCGCCCCTGCAGGAACGAAGCGAAGCGAGGGTCCTGACGAATCTCCTTCTTGGTGCGACCGAAGAAGTCCGCGACGTTGATCTCGATGAGGTCGTTGTCCGGGTCGTCGTGAGCCGCCGCCGCGAGCGCGCGCACGGCGGCGGTCTTCCCCGAGCCTGGTGGACCCTGCACCACGAGGTTCATCGGCTCGTCGACCGCCCGCGACAGTCGCTCGCGGACGTCGGCTTGCGGGAGGTCCGCGAGCGCGGGGGCGTGCGTGTCCGTCCACAGCGGGCCGTCCATTACCACCCGGTAGCGGACCGGTCGGCTTGAACCCTGCCGTTCGTGCGGGGCGGTCGAGGAGCCAGAGAATAGCTGTCGGCAGAAGCGAGACCGCGGGGCGATTCGCACGGCGTCGAGACAGCGATGGTCAGCCGCGAGGTCGGTCAGTCAGCGGTGACCTCACGGCGCACGTCCGTCCGCTCGGTGCCGGTCGTGGCCATCCGGTAGAGGCCGACGCCGAACAAGACGACCAGCCCCAGGATGACGAGCCCCGTGCGAATCGCCGGGTCGACCGTCGGCGTCGCCACGACCTCCCCCGCGTCGTTCGTCACCGGCGCCGCCCCGAACGGCTTGCCAGCGAGCATCTCGACGACCCCGAGGCCGACGATGCCGACGAGCACGGTGAGCCCGCCGAATGCCAGTCCAACCTTCTCCGTGATGTCGAGTTGTGTCATGTCGTGGTCACCTCCGTGTCAGCCGAGCAGGTACCGCAGTTTCGGGTACTTGTCCACGATGCCGGTCGTCTCGAGGACCCCGTCGATGCCGTAGTACCGACCGGCGCCGAGGACGATCATGGTCCCGAACAGGAGCAGGCCCATGAGGTCGCTGTTGACGAGGCCGTGCCCGAAGCCGGCGTTCCCGACCCAGAACAGGGTCATGAAGATGGTCCCGCCGAACGCCGCGAGGCGGACGGCCGCGCCCGTGATGAGCGCCAGGCCGATGAGCGTCTCGAACAGCGGGACACCCGGCTTGATGAGCCACGCCAGGTTGTTGCCCATCCACACCGGGATGGGGCCCAGCGCCGTGCCCGTCATCCCCTGCAGGTACGCCGGACCGTAGCCGAAGTTCAGTCCGTTCTCGATGATCTTCGTTGCGCCGGCGTGGAAGAACCACCACCCCGTGACGACGCGCAACAGGGCGATCCAGACGGCGGCGATGGGGCCGCCGATGTCGAAGCCGAACTCGTCGGCGAGTGGGTTTGTTTCCGTGTAGGCCATGGGTCTCACCTCGCATTTGCGAGTTGGGACGGTACCCCGGTATAAATGGAACCCAGTTCCCAGTCGTTGAAAGCCGGCGAAAGGAGCCGCGAGACCGCCGTTCGGCTCGATCCCGGGGCGAAGATGTTCGCGTCGTCGTGCCGCCTCAGATCGCGGCGTGCAACGACGCGTCCTCGGTGTCGTCAGCCGCCTCGTCGGCCGCCGCATCGCCCTGGAACTCGCGTTCGAGTTCGGCCTCGGCGTCGCCGTCGACGACGGTGACGGTCAGTTCCGTCGCGTTCGCGTCCACGAGGAACGTGATGGTGCCGTTCGCGCCGGTCTCGTACGCCTCGGTCGTCTCGGTCGTCTCGTCGTCCGCGAGCGTCTGGTCGACGGTGACGGTGGCGTTCTCGACCGCGGAGCCGTTCTCCGTCACGACGACGGTGACGCTCTCGCCGGTCGTGACGTTCCCGTCGAACGCCGCCGTCAGCTCGGCCTCTTCGCGCTCGTCGTCATCGGCATCCTCGTCCTCAGCGTCCTCGTCGACGTCCACGATGGGAACCTGGTCGCCCGTCCCGGACTCGCTCACGACGGGCTTGAGGATGTACTTGCCCGAGTTGCCCGCCTCGAAGACGGACATGTCGTACACGAAGTCGACGTCCTCGCCGTTGCCGACGGTGAACTCCGAGTTGAGTTGGAGCTTGTTGGAGGGGAGCTTCACGGTGGTCGACTCGCCGTTCTCCAGCGTCGCGTCGATCTCGTCGACGTGGACGAACACCTTCGTGTACGTGCCGTCTTCGACGCCGAAGGTGCCGAGCTTCGTCGCGTTCGCGCCCGGCAGCGTCGTCAGGTCGACCGAGCGGTTCTCCACGTCGTGTTCGACCCACGAGCCGTTCTCTTCGCGCAGGCCGACCTCGGTGACGGTGACGTTCAGGTGCGCGAAGTCGCCCATGGCGTGCTGTTCGTCGCTGAGGTAGAAGTCCATCGAGGACTGCTCGGCGTCGGCGGCGTTGCCGTTGCCGTCGGCGGCGTTCTCGGACGCGTCGTCGGACTCGTTCTCCGCAGATTCGCTCTCGGACGCGTCTTCTCCGTCCTCCGCCTCTTCGGCGTCACCGTCGTCCGCGTCTTCGTCGTCGGCGTCCTCGCTCAGGTCGTCGACCTCCTCGATGTCGACCTCGTCGCTCGTCCCGGACTCGCCGGCGACGGGCTTGAGGATGTAGCCGTTGTTCCCGCGCTCGGTCACGGTGATGTCGAACACGAAGTCGACCGACTCGCCGTCACCGACGGTGAACCCCTTGTTCAGCCGGAGCTTCTCGGAGGGGAGCTTCACCGCGGCGGACTCGCCGTTCGTGAGCGTGCCGTTCACCGACTCCACGTGGACGACGACCTGCGAGTACGTCCCGTTCGGCACCGAGAGGTTGCCGATCTTGGTGGAGTTGGCGCCCTGCAGTTCCGTCAGGTCGACGGTGACGTTGGCCATCTCGTAGGCGACGCGCTCGCCCCCGTCTTCCTCGTCGTCGGCCTCAGTCTCGTTGGCGTCGGTCGCCTCGACCTCGTCGTCTGTCTCGCTCGCGTCGGCTTCGCCCGCGCGGACGAGTTCGACGCGGTCGACGGTGACGTTGAGGTGTTCGAACTGGTCGATCGCGTTCTGTTGGTCGCTGATGTAGAAGTTCACGGAGCCGGCGCCGTCGCCTGTCGCGGCACCGGGGCCGGCGCTCCCCGTCCCCGGGGAGACACCGCTCCCACACCCAGCGAGCACGAGCATCAACGCCGCGGCGACCGCGGCGAGCGTCGTCGTGTGCCCTGTCATTGCGACCGGTCGTTGCAGCCTCCTCCGCATATACTGCCCGGCTGTGCAACCGGAATTTACCCGGATTAATCCCGGTACTGCGCGGCTGTACCGCGTCCAACCGGGAGTCGTGTCCGCCAGCCCACGGGCGGGACGGTCGCCGCGCTCCGACAGCGTTTCACCCCCGGACCCACCACTCGGACGCATGATCCGGGTCACCTTCCTCGGCACGAGCGGCGCGGTGCCCACGGTAGAGCGCGCCCCCAGCGCGCTGTACCTCAACCGCGAGGGCGACGAGTTCCTGTTCGACTGCGGGGAGGGCACCCAGCGCCAGATGATGCGCTTCGGCACCGGGTTCGGCATCTCCCACCTGTTCGTCACGCACCTCCACGGCGACCACGTGCTCGGCATCCCCGGCCTGATCCAGAGCCTCGACTTCAACGACCGCGAGGAGCCGCTCGCCATCCACGGGCCGCCGGGGTCGAAGCGCCACCTCACGGATCTGGTCCACGCCGCCGGCCACGACCCGGGCTTCCCCGTCACGGTCCACGAGGTCCGTCCCGGCGCCGTCGCGCTCTCGCGCGAGGAGTACGAGGTGCGCACGTTCGCGACCGAACACCGCACCTCCTCGGTCGGCTACGCGCTCGTCGAGGCCGACCGCAAGGGCCGCTTCGACCGCGAGAAGGCCGAACAGGAACTGGACATCCCACCCGGCCCCGCCTACGGGAAACTCCACGACGGACAAACCGTCGAGTTGGACGACGGGCGCGTCATCGACCCCGCGCAGGTCGTCGGCCCGGCCCGACCGGGACGCAAGGTGGTCTACACCGGCGACACCCGCCCCGTCGACGCGACGGTCGAGGCCGCCGAGAACGCGGACTTGCTCGTCCACGACGCGACGTTCCTCGACGAGGCCAGCGACCGCGCCCGCCAGACCGCCCACTCGACCGCCGTCGAGGCCGCACAGATCGCACAGCGCGCCGGCGCGAAGCGGCTGGCGCTCACGCACCTCTCCTCGCGGTACGCGGGGCGGGCGCGGAAGTTGGAACGCGAGGCCGGCGAGGCGTTCGACGGCGAGGTGTGGTTCCCGGACGACGGCGACGAGGTCGACGTGCCGTTTCCCGACGCCGACGCGGACGCCGACACAGACGCCTGATCGGCCGACCTGCGTGCGTCGTGTGACAGCGTAGCAACCCGATCCCGGCGCGGAGTTTTTCAACTCCTGCCGCCAATACGCGGGCGTGAACGCCCGGACGAGCGCGCTCGACTCCGTCGTGTTCGGGGTCGACATCCAGAGCGGCGACATCCGCGGCGACGCACCCTCCTACGCCCTCGTCGTGTTCGACGGCGAGTCCATCGAGCGGGACGTCGTCTCCCACCGCAAACTCCGCCGGCGGATCGAGGCGGAGGAGCCGGCCATCGTCGCCACCGACAACGCCTACGAACTCGCCGCCGACAAGGACGAACTCGTCCACTTCCTCCGCGCGCTCCCGCACGAAACCGCGCTGGTACAGGTGACCGGCGACGAACGCCCCGAACCGCTCTCGCGGGTCGCCTCCCGCCACGGCGTCCCGTACGGCAAGAAGCCGATGAAGGAGGCGGAGGCCAGCGCTCGCCTCGCCGCCGCGAACGTCGGCTACGAGGTGACGGCCTTCACCGACACGACGACGGTGAAGGTGTCCAGAGGCCGCTCGACCGGCAAGGGCGGGTGGAGTCAGGACCGCTACACCCGCCGGATCCACGGCAACGTGAAGCGACGGACCCGCGAGGTGGAGTCGGCGCTCGACGACGCCGGGTTGGAGTACGAGGTCGACATCACCGAGAAGTACGGCGGCTACTCGAACGCCGTGTTCTCCGTCCACGCGCGCCCACAGGACATCCCCGTGTCCGCGAACCGCTCGGGCGACACTCGTGTCGAGGTCGAACGCGAGCGCCGCGACGGCATCGAGTTCGAACCGCTCGTGAAGCGTCGCGACCGCGTGATCGTCGGTATCGACCCCGGCACCACGACTGCCGCCGCGGTCGTCGGCCTCGACGGCACCGTCTTCGACGTCCACTCCACCCGGACCGCCGACACGGCCGCGATCATCGAGTGGCTCGTCGAGCGCGGGCGCCCCGTCATCGTCGCCGCCGACGTGACGCCGATGCCCGAGACGGTCGAGAAGTTCCGCCGGAGCTTCGACGCTGCCGCCTGGACGCCCGAGTCGGACCTCCCGGTCGACGAGAAGCTCCACCGGACGAGAGACGAGGCGTACGACAACGACCACGAGCGCGACGCGCTGGCGGCGGCGCTGTTCGCCGTCGACGACCACGCCGACCAGTTCGCCCGCATCGGTCGGCAGATCCCCGCCGGTATCGACCGCGCGGAGGTGATCGCTCGCGTCGTCGGCGACGAACAGTCCGTCGAAGGCGCGCTGGCCGACCTCACCGACGACGACGACGCCGAGGAGGAGGAGCGCGGCCCCGAACCCCGCGAACTCACCGACGACGAGCGCCGCATCCGCGACCTGGAGGCGCAGGTCGAGCGGCTCCGCGAGCACGTCGACGACCTGAAGGACGACCTCGACGACCGAGACGACCGCATCGAGGAGTTGGAGACGGAGCTGTCGGACACGCGCCACGAGGAGCGACTGGAGGCGCGACGCGACCGCGAGGTGACGCGTATCCGGCGCGAGAACAGCCGCCTGGAGCGCGAGCGCGACGAGGCGCGCGAGACGGTCGAGGAGTTGGAAGACAAACTCGCGCGCATGAAGACGCTGTGGAAGCTCGACCACGACAACTTCGCGGACGTGTCGGAGGGGCGCGGCCTCGTCCCCGTGAAGGTGGTCGAGCAGTTCACCAAGCGCGCCATCGAGCACGCCGACGAGCAGTACGGCCTGGCTGTCGACGACGTGGTGTACCTCCGCGACGCCTCCGGTGCGGGGCGGGCGACCGCCGAGCGCCTCGCCGAGACGGAGCCGAAGGTGGTGCTGCGCTCGGGTGGGCTCTCCGACGCCGCCGACGAGGTGTTGTTCGAGCACGACGTCCCCGTCGGACCCGCTGACGACGTGGCGATGCAGGAGGTGGACGAACTCGCCGTCGCTCGCGAGAGCGACGTGGAGGCAGTGATCGACGACTGGGAGCGGCGTGCCGAGGAGCGCGAGCGCGAGCAGACGGAGGCGATGGTCGACGAGATTATCTCCGAACATCGGGCAGGCGAGGGCGAGCGTACGTGAGCCCTCGATGCGAACGGCGAACGAAGTGAGCCGTGAGCGTGAGCGGTGCGGAGTGAGCGAAGCGAGCGACGGTGCCGAGTGACTGAGGCGCACGACCCGGACCCGAAACGGCGTCAGCCGTCGCTCGGGACGCCCGTGACTCACGTGCGGTCCTGTCACACGTGGCGAACGAGTCAGTCAGCCGTCAGCCATACGTGTGACATCCAGCAGCCGTTCGGCATACAACTGACACCTAGAGGATAGTTTGCCCGATCGTGAGAATCGCCAGACAGGTCCACGATAACCCCTTCGTTTCGGGTGGAGTGTGGAACGGTACCACGATCCGAGTGAACGACCCGCGGTCGACGGAGCGAGCGGCGCTCAGTTGACGCGGGTGACCTCGTAGCCGCGGTCGCGGATCGACGCCAGCAGGTCGCTCGCGTGTTCACGCCCGGCGGCGGTCACCTCGAACACGAGGTACGCCTCGCCGACGCGGAGGTCCTCGACGGCGCGGTCGTGGCGGACGTGGCGGACGTTGGCGCCACGGTCGGCCAGCACCGTCGACAGCGTCGACAGTTCGCCGGGCTCGTCCTCGATCCGGACGCGGAGCCGGAGGAGTTGGTCGCGGTCGGTCATCGCGTGTTCGAGCACGGTGTCGAGCATCGACATGTCGATGTTCCCGCCACACAGGAGGGGGACGACCGTCTCGCCGCTCACGTCCAGGTCCCCCGAGAGGAGCGCCGCGACGGAGGCGGCGCCGGCGCCCTCGACGAGCTGTTTGGCGCGCTGGAGGAGCGTGAGGATGGCGTGGGTAATCTCGTCGTCGCTGACGGTGACCACCTCGTCGACGTGGCGCTCGATCAACTCGAATGTGAGGTCGGCGACGCCGCCGGTGGCGATGCCGTCGGCGATGGTGCGAGTGTGCTCGCGGTCGACCGGTTCCCCCTTGTCGAGGCTGTCGGGGACGGTCGCGGCGTCGGCCGCCTGGACCCCGACGACGCGAACCTCGGGCGCGACCGCGGCGAGCGCGGTGGCGACGCCGGCGATGAGTCCGCCGCCGCCGATGGGGACGATCACGGTGTCGAGGTCGGGTACCTGCTCGGCGACCTCCAACCCGAGGGTTCCCTGCCCGGCGACGATGTCGGGGTCGTCGTACGCGTGCACGAACACGGTGCCGTCCGCGTCCGCGAGGTCGCGAGCGCGGGCCACCGCCTGCTGGAACTCCTGGCCGTGGAGGACGACCTCGGCGCCGTAGCCGCGGGTGGCGTCCACCTTCGCCTGCGGGGCGTCCGTGGGCATCACGACCGTCGCGGGGATGCCGGCGTTCGATGCCGCGAGCGCGACGCCCTGGGCGTGGTTGCCCGCGCTGGCGGCGACGACGCGGTCTGCGTCGCCGGCGTCGGCGACGGCGGCGATCTTGGTCGAGGCGCCGCGGGTCTTGAACGACCCCGTTCGCTGGAGGTGCTCCATCTTGAGGCGCACGTCGGCGCCGCTCATCTCCGAGAGCGACCGCGAGCGCTCGACGGGCGTCTCGCGGACGATGTCGGGGTCGAACCGCTCGCGGGCCCGTCGGATGTCGGTGACGGTGACGGGGTCGGTCATGTGGTTGTGGGCGCGTCTCCGTGGGGGTGCAAAAGTTGCGGGGATCGGTATCGGACGAGTCGGGAGCGGGTCGGTCCGTCGACGGGCAGGACCCCACGTCCGTCGGAGTGGGTCGGCAGGGGCCCGCTCCGACAATTTAAACCCGAGACCCCCGCTACCACTGCCAATGAAACCCTCCGACGTCTCCACTCTCCCCGACGGCGTCCCCGAGGCGCTGGAGGCGGAGGGGATCGCGGAGTTCTACCCGCCCCAAGCCGAGGCCATCGAGGCGGGCGTCGCCGACGGCGAGAGCGTCGTCGCCTCGGTGCCGACCGCCTCGGGCAAGACGCTGATCGCGGAGCTGGCGATGCTGTCGGCGGTCCAGCGCGGCGGGAAGGCGCTGTACATCGTCCCGCTCCGGGCGCTGGCCAGCGAGAAGAAGACGGAGTTCGAGCGCTGGGAGGAGTTCGGTATCGACGTGGGCGTCTCCACCGGCAACTACCAGTCCGACGGCGAGTGGCTCGCCTCCTGCGACATCATCGTCGCCACGAGCGAGAAGGTGGACTCGCTCGTGCGCAACAACGCGCCGTGGATGAACGACCTGACGTGCGTGGTCTCCGACGAGGTCCACCTCGTCGACGACAGCGGGCGCGGCCCCACGCTGGAGGTCACGCTCGCGAAACTCCGAAAGATCAACCGCGACCTGCAGGTCGTCGCCCTCTCGGCGACGGTCGGCAACGCCGACGAGGTGGCCGAGTGGCTCGACGCCGCGTTGGTCCAGTCCGACTGGCGCCCCATCGACCTGAAGATGGGCGTCCACTACGGCAACGCGATCAACTTCGACGACGGGAGCCAGCGCGAGGTGCCCGTCGGGCGCGGGGAGAAGCCCACCGCCGCGCTCGTCGGCGACGCCTTAGACGAGGAGGTCGACGGCAAGCGCGGCTCCTCGCTCGTGTTCGTCAACTCCCGGCGCAACGCCGAGGCCGCCGCGGGTCGCCTCGGCGACGTGACCGCGAAACGGCTCGAACCCGACGAACAGGCCGAGTTGGAGCAGTTGGCACAGGAGATTCGCGACGTCTCCGACACCGACACCTCCGACGACCTCGCGGACTGCGTCCGGCGCGGGGCGGCGTTCCACCACGCCGGCCTCGCGAGCGAGCACCGCAGTCTCGTCGAGGACGCCTTCCGTGACCGGCTGATCAAGTGCATCTGCGCGACGCCCACCCTCGCCGCCGGCGTGAACACGCCCGCCCGGCGGGTGATCGTCCGCGACTGGCGCCGCTACGACGGCGAGTTCGGCGGGATGCAACCGCTGGACGTGCTGGAGGTCCACCAGATGATGGGGCGGGCGGGGCGGCCCGGCCTCGACCCGTACGGCGAGGCCGTCCTCATCGCGAAGGACCGCGACACGATGGACGAGTTGTTCGAGCGGTACGTGTGGGCCGAACCGGAGGCCGTCCGGTCGAAGTTGGCCGCAGAGCCAGCCCTGCGCACCCACGTCCTCGCGACGGTCGCCTCCGGCTTCGCGACGACGCGAGAGGGGCTGCTCGCGTTCCTCGACCGGACGCTGTACGCGAGTCAGACCGACGACGACGCACGGCTCGCAGACGTGACCGACCGCGTGCTCGACTACCTGGCGGCGAACGACTTCCTCGAGCGCGACGGCGACTCGCTCCAGGCGACGAGCATCGGCCACACCGTCTCGCGACTGTACCTCGACCCGATGTCCGCCGCCGAAATCGTCGACGGCCTGCGCGAGGGGGTCGAGTCGGCTGACGACGCCGTCTCCGCGTCCCGTCGGAGCCGCCCCTCGGGCGACGGCGAAGTGCCGGCGGACGCCGACGCCGGGTTCGCGAGCGCGAGCGACCTCGTGTCGGCGGACGAAGGGGGCGACGGCGACGACGATGCCGGTGACGACGGCGACGCCGCCGACGACGGGCCGACCGTCACCCCGCTGGGACTGTACCACCTCGTCGCGCGCACGCCCGACATGTACCAGTTGTACCTGAAGTCGGGCGACCGCCAGACGTACGAGGAGCAGTTCTACGAGCGCGAGACGGAGTTCCTCGGGCACGCCCCCTCCGAGTTCGACGACGTGGCGTTCGAGGACTGGCTGGCCGCGCTCAAGACCGCCCGACTGCTGGAGGACTGGGCCAGCGAGTTGGACGAGGACACCATCACCGAGCGCTACGGCGTCGGCCCGGGCGACATCCGCGGGAAGGTCGACACCGCCGAGTGGCTGCTGGGCGCCGCCGAGCAGTTGGCGACGGAGTTGGACCTGGGCGGCGACGTCGTCACGGCCGTCCGGCGGGCCCGCAAGCGCGTCGAAGACGGCGTCCGCGAGGAACTGCTGGAGTTGACGGGCGTTCGCGGCGTCGGGCGCAAGCGCGCCCGTCGGCTGTTCGAGGCTGGCATCCAGACCACCACGGAACTGCGCGACGCCGACAAGGCGGTCGTGCTCGGCGCGCTCCGCGGGCGCGAGAAGACCGCCGAGAACGTGCTCCGGGCGGCCGGGCGACAAGACCCCTCGATGGACGGGGTCGAGGCCGACGCTGACGCCTCGGCGGCGGCCGGCGACGGCGACGCGGCGGGCGAGGACGCGTCCGACGACGACGGACAGGCGACGTTCGGTGATTTCGCGTGAGACTCGTCGAGGGGACGGCCCACGTCGACGACCTCGACGACTTCCTCGGGGCGCTGACCGCCGTCGGCGACGACACCGGCTGTACGGTGCAGGCGTTCGACGCGCGCTACGTCGTCGACCGCGCGCACCTCGAACGGGCGCTGGCGCTGGCGGATCGGGCGTTCGAGCGCGGAGCGAACGTCGCTCGCGACCGCGGCGTCGAGGTCATACTGTACGCCGCCGGGCGCCGGCAGATCGATCGCGCGTTGACGATGGGGGTGTCGGAGGGCGAGGGGCCGGTCGTGGTGCTCGTCGCCGCCGAGGACGGGGGCGACGGGGCGGCGGCCGCGGAGGCCGCCGCCGCCGACGCCGTCGCCGACCTGCTCGACCCCGGACCGACGCTCGGCGCGTTCGACGAGGCGCTCGTGTGCGACTACTTCGACGTACGTGAGCGGGAACTGGCCGCGACCGCCGGGACGCTCGCGGACGTCGTCCACGAGCGGGTCGCGCTGCTGGACGTGCGGAAGTAGGCCGATCGCAGGGCCGCTCAGGATTCAGCGCAGTACACGTCGCCGGCACCGGTCACGGTGACGACGCGGTCGCCGTGGGGGAACGACACCGCCACCCGTCGGTCCGTGCTGGATCGGACGAGGCGGTCGAGCGCGTCGTAGTCCACACTGTACTGGAGCGGGTCGATCTCGGTGGCCGACACCCCGGTCGCCGCCGTCAGCGTCTCGACGATCGCCTCGATGGGATCGGTGTCCGACCAGTCGAAGCCGCGATGCACCACCGTCGGATCGCCGCTCTCGTCGGTTCTCCGGTTGGCGTCGTCAGTCGGGAAGCTCATCTCGTATATGAACCCCTACCAGACGTATAGTGTTGTTGTGATAATTCGAGTGACTCAGGGAGGGTCAAACGTCGGATCCCGAGTTGGCGTCGTCGTCGGGGCGTGTGTCCGCAGTTCCACCGTCGAGTCGCCACGTGAACAGTGCCTTTAGCACGGTGACGAGGCTGTTCGAGTCGCCGACGCCCCAGATCGCCGTCTCGGTTCTGCCGCCGAGCGAGTCGTCACCCTCGGGCGTCACCACGCTGGCGAGGGTTCGGGTGCCGTCCGCCATCAGGAGCCGACCGGCGGGCGTGTCCGACCACAGCCACCGCGAGTCGAACACCGACGCTTCCGGCGCGACCTGGAGGATCCGTTCTTCGACGGCCTGCGGGCTACCGGCGAGTTCGATCGACACGCCGCGGTCGGCTGCCGACTCGATGGCGTCGAGCACCTGATCGTCGAGCAACTCCTCGACGGTCATGTAGACAATCTCCGACTCGGCGTCGTCGATGAACTCGACGACGCGGTCGGTGACGGTCGCCCGGCCGTTCGCGGTCCACACGCCGCGCTGTTCGCCGCGGCCGTCGGTGTCGTTGATCGCCGACAGCGCCGCGGTGAGTTGGTCCGCCCGGTGTTGGAGGTCGTTGCGGAACGTCCGCCCGGCCGACTCTGCCGAGACGGCCCAGAACTGCTTCGGGTGCGCCTGCTGGATGTCCACGAGTCCGAGTTCGTGCAGTTCGTCGACCGCGTCGTACACGCGGGTCCGGGGGACGTCCGACACCTCGCTCACGTCCTTGGCGGTCGCGGTCCCCAGCGCCGTGAGCGCGACGAACGTCCGCGCGGCGTACGTACTCAGTCCCAGGTGTCTGAGCTGGGCGATCGCCGTTTCGTGCGGGTCACCGTGTGGGTCTGTGGTCATTGGCTCCGTGGATCTCCTTCGCCGCCGTCTCCCCGACTGCCGGGCGGACCGGTGTCACCGCGACGAGTGAGACGAGTTGTACACCCGGCTACGCGTCGGGTGGTGATACGATTTTTGATTATCCGGGTGAACGCGATCGATCGGAGGGTGATTGTGAGTGAACACGTTAACCCCGCTGGAACCGCGGCGAGGCGAACTGGTAGCTCACAGCCACAACGTCGCGTGTTCGACTGCGTCCGTGCCGAGAATCGTTGTTTGGAGATCCGCTCCGATCCGTCGGTGGGAACACCTATTAACTCAGATAGTGAAACTGTAGACAACGTCCGAGGCGCACGCGCCAACAGGACCCCACCATGACAGACGACGAAACAGTCGGCGAGGCGGTCGAGCTCCTCCAGCAGTTGGGGCTCAAAGAGTACGAAGCCGCCTGTTTCGTGGGGCTGTCACGGCTCCCGACGGGGACGGCGAAGGACCTCAGCGAGATCACGTCCGTCCCGCGCACCCGCGTGTACGACGCCGTGCGGGTGCTGGAGGCGCGGGGGTTGGTCCAGGTGCAACACTCGACACCGCAACGGTTCAAGGCGGTGCCCGTCGAGGAGGCGGTGCGCACCTTACAGGACGAACACGAACAGCGGTTCGAGCGCCTCCAGCGCGCCCTGCACGACACCGAACCGGTCAGGGAACCGGACGAGGGGCCGGTGCAGGAGGTGTGGACGCTGACGGGGCGGACACCGATCGCCAATCGCAGTCAGGACCTGATCGCCGCCGCCGAGTCGGAGGTCGTGTTCGTGCTCGGCGAAGCGTCGTTGCTGACCGACGACCTCGTGGAGACGTTGACGTCGCTCGCCCGGTCGGTCGACCTGTTCATCGGGACGGCGTCCGAGGCCGTGCGCGAAACCGTCGAGCGTCGCGTGCCCAGTGCACGGGTGTTCGTCTCCGGACTGGAGTGGCTCGAGAGCGACGAGCATACGCCGACCGACCCCGCGATCGGTCGCCTGTTGTTGGTCGACCGCTCGGCCATCCTCGTCAGTACGCTCCTCACGGGAACCGGAGACGAGCACGCGGTGTTCGGGACCGGGTTCGGGAACGGGATGATCGTCGTCACCCGGCGGTTGTTGGCACAAGGGTTGCCCACTGACTCCGGACCGGTCTGAGCCGTCTCAGCGGGCGGATCAGTCCGGCGCCGAGCGGGGAGCGTGGAACGTCCCGTCCCACAGGTCACGGTTCGCGAGCAGGAGCTCTAACAGCGGCTGGATGTCTCCGAACGAGGGGCCACGCTGGACGTGCCCGTCGGCGTCGGTCGGGACGACCACGCCCATGTCCGCCAACAGCGGCAGGTGGATGTGGTGCAACAGGAGCCGAGCCCGCTCGGTGTTCGGCTCTCCCGCAGCCAACGTCGACCCGATCGCGACGGTCGTGTCCGGTTCTCGCCCGAGTAGCTCGACCATCACTCGTCGCCGCTCGGGGCTTCCGAGGGCGCGGAGTTGGTCGTCGAATGGTAGTGGCACGATGTGTCGTACACTGGAATGGCCACCAGAGCGTATCTACCCCGCCGTATTTCATCCGACCGACGTGTTGTGAGAAAACGAGTGACACCTGAAGAAGCGGTGGCGAAACCCCTTCGTTTCGACTGGAGAACACGAGACGTGGTCGGGAAAGACGGTGGAGTCGAAGCGTCGGAGAGAAGTAGTCCCAGAAGGATTCGAACCTTCGTCGTTGCCCCCAGAAGGCAACAGGATTGGCCACTACCCCATGGGACTGGTGCGTGCCTGCGGACTCAGGTAGTCCGTACGCCGTCTTGAGTGTTGCGAAGGAAACCGACGAGCGGGAGCGCCGTCGGCGGTTACGGCCCGTCGTCGGTCGAGGGGCGAGGGACGACGCCCACCCGCCCCTCGGCGAACGCCGCCACGTCGTTGGCGAACGCCTCGACCTCGGCCCAGTCGGTGAACTCCGTGTCGCCGTGGGGGTCCACATCGGGGAAGTCGTCGCCGACGATCCGCCGCATCATGAGCCGCTTGAGGAATCCGTACTTCGAGTAGCGGAGCGCGCCGCCGAACTGGGCGATGCGGTCGGGGTGCCAGTCGGTCGCCTCGAGGAACGCCTCGACGTAGCCCGCCGCCTCCTCGACTCCCTCCTCGGTGTCCGCCGCCGACGCGAGCGACAGTTGGAAGAACGCCGTCGGTCGCGCGGTCAGCGCCTCGCGGTTGTCGCGCACGAACCGGCGAACCCGCTTCCCGTGGCGCCCGTAGTGGATCGACGACCCGACGATCACCGCGTCGTAGTCGTCGACAGCCAGGGCTGACTCCCTGCCGATGTCGACCACGTCGACGGCGTGGCCGCGCGCTTCGACGACGGCGCCGACTCGGTCGGCGACCGCGGCGGTCTGTCCCTCACCAGTGGCGTACGCGACGAGGATCGAGAGCATCTCCGATGGATAGCCGAGTCGCCACGTCGGGGCAAGAAGGTGTGTCGTCGGATAGCGATCGATTGTGGCCGGCGCCACCGACTGCGAGCGAGGCGAGGTGGACGGTGCCGACCCCGCCGTCGACGGTCACCTCGTCTCGACCGGCCAACCCCCGTCACAGTTACAACGGGCGAGCGGGACAGACATGTATGAGTGCTGAGGAATCGCCGTCCCTGGGGACGAACATCGAGGGCGACGCGCCCGACGTCGAGCGGGCCGTCGAGGCCGACGAGACGACGTACACCGAGGACGCCGACCTCGAACGGACGCTCGGACTCCCCGGCGGACTGGCAATCGGCGTCGGGACGATGATCGGCGCGGGCATCTTCGTGTTCCCGGGGTTGGCGGCGGGACGGGCGGGGCCGGCGGCCGCGGGGTCGTTCGCCCTCGGCGGCCTCGTGGCCCTATTGGTCGCCCTGCCGACGTCGGAGTTGGCGACCGCGATGCCCAAAAGCGGCGGCGGCTACTACTTCATCTCCCGGGGGCTGGGGACGCTCGCGGGCACCGTCGTCGGCCTGTCGCTGTGGTTCGGGTTGGTGTTCGCGACCGCGTTCTACCTCGTCGGCTTCGGCTTCTACGTCGTCGACACGTTCGCCGAACTCGGCATCACACTCGGGAGCGGACTCGTCATCCCGATCGCGTTAGTGTTCGGGGTGGGGTTCACCGTGTTGAACGTCACCGGAACCGAGAACGCCGCGAAACTCCAGAACGCCGTCGTGGCGCTGCTCCTGTCGATCCTCGTGGTCGTCTTGGCGTGGGGGTCCGCCGACGCCCTCGGGGTGATCGGTCCCGCCAGCCCGCCCGAACGGTTCCTGCCGTTCGGGCCGTTCCCGGTGTTGACCACCGCGGCGCTGGTGTTCACCTCCTACCTCGGGTTCGCGCAGGTCGCGACGGTCGCGGGCGAGATGAAGCGACCGGGGCGCAACCTCCCACTGGCGATGGTCGGGTCGGTCGTCGTCGTCGGGATCCTCTACGTCGTGACGATCTTCGTCGCGACGAGCGCGTTCGGGAGCGTCGAACTCGCGAGTCTGGGCGAGACCGCGATGGTCGACGTCGGGCGCCACTACCTCGGCGACGTCGGTGCGCTGGCGATCGTGTTCGGCGGACTCCTCGCGACGATGTCGAGCGCGAACGCGTCGATCCTGAGCACCTCCCGCGCGGTGTACGCCGTCTCGAAGGACGCGCTGTTGCCGCGGTGGGCGAGTCGGATCAACCTCCGGTACGGGACCCCGCACGTGGCACTGGGGCTGGCGGGCGGGCCGATCCTGGTGCTGGTGGCGACCGGGCGAGTCGAGGTACTGGCCGAGGTGGCGTCGTTCCTGCACCTCGTCCTCTACGGGCTCATCTGTGTCGCGCTGTTGGTGCTCAGACGCGACGAACCCGACTGGTACGACCCCGACTTCCGGACGCCGGGGTATCCGGTCGTCCCGGTGGTGGGCGCGCTCGCGAGTTTCGCGCTCATCGGGTTCATGCAGCCCCTCTCGCAGATCATCGGCGTCGGGGTCATGCTCGCGACGGCGGGGTGGTACGCCTACTACGCACGTGACGTCTCGCTCAAGGGGGCGCTGTCGTGACCCGCGTCGTCGTTCCCGTCGCGGTGCTGGAGAACCAGGCGGTGTCGCTCGGGTTGGTCGACCTGCTCGGGACGATGGACGTGACCGTGATGGGGTACCACGTCCTCCCCGAACAGACCCCGCCCGACCAGGCCCGACACCAGTACAGCGACCGCGCGAACGAGGCGCTGGCGGACATCGCGGCGGAGTTCCGGGACGCCGGCGGTGCAGCCGACTACCGACTCGTCTTCACGGACGACAAACACGCCTCGGTCCGGCGGATCGCCGACGAGGTCGGCGCCCGGTCGTACGTCATCCCGGGCGCGACCGGCACCATCGACCGACTGCTGGTGTCGTTGTCCGGCGACGTCGCCGCCGACCGGATCCTCGAGTTCGTGACCGACCTCGTCGGGGATCGCGAGATCCAGGTGACGCTCCTCCGGGTCGGGGGCGACGAGGGCGACACGTCGCTGGCCGCCGCCCAGTCGCAGTTGGCGGCGGCGGGAATCGACGCCCAGACGGTGTCGGCCACGGCGTCGAACCCCCTCGACGCCGTGGTGGCCGCCGTGCCCGACCACGACGCCATCGTGATGGGCGAACACGCGCCGTCGCTGCGGTCGTTCCTCTTCGGCGACATCACCGACCGCGTGGCCGAGGAGTCGGTCGGGCCGGTGCTCGTCGTGCGGCGGGACCCACCAGCTAGCGAGTAGTCCGGGACGGCTCAGCGCCCTACCGGCGGTACGCCTCACGCAGGAACGCCAGCGCGGCGCCGAACATCGCGAGGTTGCCGAAGAAGGCGAGGCGCTCGCCGCTGGCGTCGCCCTCCTCGTTCCAGAAGTCGTGCATCGTCGTCGTCACCACCGCGAGGAACGTGGCGGCGCCGCCGGTGGCGATCCGCGGGAACCGCCACAGCGCGATGCCGAGACCACACACCAGCATCATCCCCGAGGCGAACGGCGCCGCCAGTTCGGGCACCGGGACGCCCGCGGACTCGGCGTACTCGACGGTGTCGTCCATGTCGCGGAAGTCCTCCGAGGCCTGCAGCGCGAGACCGAGGCCGAACAGGACGCGCCCGACCCGCGAGAGCGATCTGTGGTCGGCGGATGCCTGCTCGTCGGGGGAGTCGGACTCGGTCGACGGCGCTGACGCGAGCGTTTCGCTCATACGTGTGACACATCGGCAGCGAGCAAAAGCCTGTCCGCCCCGCACCTCCCGGTCCACAGCCTCGTGGCCGCGTGAGTCGACGCTTACGCGTCGCTCCCGGCGGTGAACTCGTCGATCCGGCCGTGGAGCATGGCACGCACCGGTGTGACCACGTCGGAGTCGGCGGTGTGACGCTGGAGCATGGTCCCCGTGAGCGTCGAGAGGAGCCACGCACCGGCGGCGTCGGGGTCGACGTCCTCGTCGATGGTGCCGTCGGCGAGGCCGTCTGCGACCGCGCTCGCGAGGCGCTCGCGGATGTGCGCGTCGATGCGGGTGAACTCCTCGCGGAAGCGCGGTTCCGACACCGCCTGCGCCCGCAGGTCGATCATCAGTCGCTGGGCGTCGGCCATCTCCTCGTCCACCTCGGCGGCGAGGTAGATGTCGACGTACGCGCGGAGGCGGTCCAACGGGCCGGTGGTGTCCCGCTCGGCCTCGTCGAGCATCGCGAGGAAGTGGTCGCCCGCGAACCGGAGGAAGCCGGCGATGAGGTCGTCTTTGGAGTCGTAGTGGTAGTACAGCAGCGACTTGCTCTTCTCGAACTCGTCGGCGATGTGTGCGACCGTCAACTCGGCGTAGCCGTGGTCTTTCAGCGCCCGGAACGTCGCCTCCATGATGAGCGTCTCCACCTCGCTCCTGTCGCCACACGCAGTCACCTCGTCGTCGCTGGACTCGCTCATCGGATGTTCTCTCTCACAGTCGTGCGGTAATGAAGTCCTCGAAAGCGGGGATGTCACCCGCGCCCGTGCGGCAGACGCCGAGGGTGCCCGGTCGTCGACGCTCGGCGGGGTGACCGTGTATAGATCACTACCTACTTGTCCCGAGAGTATCCACACACGTGTATGTACATCGGACGCTTCGTCGTGGTCGGACCGAAGGTGGGCGCCTACCGAGTCTCCTCGCGGTCGTTCCCGAACCGACAGGTGACGCGACGCGGCGACGACACGCTGACGGTCGTGCCGACCGCCGAGGCCGAGGAGACGGACAACCCCTACGTCTCGTACAACTGCGCCCGGACGGCGGGCGAGGGCGTCGTGATCGGCAACGGCTCGCACGTCGACCCGATCGCCGAGAAGTACGAGCGCGGCTACCCGGCACGCGACGCGCTCGTCGAGGCGCTGCACGCGATGGACTACGAGAAGGACGACTACGACACCCCGCGCGTGGCGGGCATCGTCGAGGAGGACGCCGGCTACGTCGGCATCGTGCGCCGCGACGCGCTGCTCGTCCGCGAGGTCGACGAACCCCACCTCGTCGCGACGTACGAGGAGAACGAGCCCCGTCCGTTCGAGTTCGAACCGCGCACGGCGGTCGCGGCGGCACGAACCGTCTACGGCCTCGACTACGAGCACGCGGTGTGTGCGGCGGGCGTCCACGTCGGCGACGCGGGTGTCGGATTCGGCATCCAGAACACGGCCCCGGACGCGGAGTGACCAGCGGATCTGCGGTCGGTCGGCGCCGGAGGTAACAGGCCGGAGGGCGTTGCTCCGCCCATGCGACTCGGCCTCCTCTCTGACGTGCACGGCAACCGGATCGCGCTGGAGGCGGTTCTCGACGACATGCCACCCGTCGACGGTCTCGTGTGTGCGGGCGACGTGGTCGGCTACGGTCCGTGGCCCGGCGAGTGCGTGGACCTCGTGCGCGAGCACGAGATGGCGACAGTGCAGGGGAACCACGACCGCGCGGTCGCCGGCGGGCCGTACACGAACTTCAACGCGATGGCGAAGGCGGGCGTCGAGTACGCCCGGGAAACGCTCGACGACGAGTCGATTGCGTGGCTCTCGGAACTGCCGGAGCGACGCACCGTCGCCGACGGGCGCGTCGCCGTCGTCCACGGCCACCCGGACGACCCCGACCGCTACACCTACCCCCACCAGGTGTCGGAGGACCTGCTTCGGCTGGCAGCCGAGCGACTCGACGTGAACGAGTGGGAACTGGACGCGCTCGTGTTCGGCCACACCCACGTACAGGGCGTGGAGTCGTACCCTCGCGGCGTCGTCGTCAACCCCGGGAGCGTCGGCCAGCCGCGCGACGGCGACCCGCGAGCGGCGTACGCCGTGCTCGACGTGGAGGCCCGGGAGGTGGACCAGCGACGCGTCGAGTACGACGTCGACGCGGTCGCCGACGCGGTGGCCGAGGCGGGGCTCCCCGACCGGATCGGGAGCCGGCTGTTCGAGGGGAAGTGACGCACGGGCGGAGACAGGTGGCCGGAGAGGGTCGTCGCGAACGACGCGCGGGAGCGGCGAACACGGCGGCGAACGCGCGCCTCAGGAGGTCGCCCCGCGCGGCGTCACGTCGCGCACCGGCCGGACGGCGACCCACAGCACCCCCGCCGCCACCGCCACGGCGACACCGGTCGTCGAGAGGAACGTCAGCGGACCGACCGCGGCGGCGACCCGCCCCCCGAGGACGTTCGCCGTGCCGGAGACGAGGGTGAGCACCATCGAGACGCCCGACAGCACCGTCGCGCGGCCGGCACCAGTCAGCCGGTCGTTGATGTACTCGTTGCGGACCGGCCGTGTGATCCGTTGGAGGCCGCGCCGGAGGAACAGCGCCGGGAGCAACAGCACGGGGACGACCGCGAACGCGCCGTACGTGACGCCGATCACTGGAACCAGCAGGAGGAGGACACCGCGAGTGCCGAGGCGCTCGCTGATCGGGCCGGCGGCGCTCGCGGCGACCGCCGACACGAGTTTGAACGCGGCGTAGAGGACGCCCAAGCCGGCGACGGGGACGCCGACGGCTCGCATCGCCGGCTGCTCGAACACCCGCGTCACCGAGAACGCGAGGTTGAACAGTGCCGCGTAGACGACGATCCACCGGATCGACGGTCGCGTGAGTTGGCTGCGGAGCACGGCGGCCGCCTCGCGGACCCCGAGTGTCGTGTCGGTCGGACCAGTGGCAGTCGCCGCGGCGCCCGCGTCGGAGCTGTCGGAGGCTGAAGCGTTCCCGCCGGCGGGGGCGGCAGCGTCCGGCGAGTCGCCTCCGTGCGTCCGTGGGAGTGTGATCAGGACCGGAATCCCCAGCGCTGCCAGCATCGCGTTCGCGAGGAACGGGAGCACCGGGTCGACGGTGTACAACAACCCCGCCGCGAGCGCCGCACCTCCGGAGACGAGCAGCAGCGTCGAGTCAGCACGACCGGCGAACCGCGAGAACTCGTCGACGGCACCGTCGCGCGCCAGCAGTTCGTACAGCCACGCGTCCGCCGTCCCCGACTTGAGGGTCCACGCGATCGCCCACGACGCGTAGACGACCGCGAATCCGACCGTCGAGTCCGCGAGCGCGAAGCCGACCATCACGGCGACCGTGAGGACGCTCCCGACGCCGAGCGCCGTCCTGCGACCGAGTCGGTCGCCGAGGTAGCCCGTCGGCAGCTCCCAGGCGACCATCGAGAAGAGGAACGCCGCCTGTACGGCACCGATCTCTGGGAGTCCCAGCCCCTTCGACTCCATGTAGACGACGGAGACGGGGATGTAGAACCCCGACGACAGCGACGCCCGATAGGCGTAGTAGCGACGGATCGGCGACACCATATCGGGAGTACACGTATCTGCCGGAAAGCCGTTCCCGGAAGGCGGTTTCAGTCGGTCGAGTTACTGAAACTCGCTTCCGGAACGGAGGCGGCCGACGACCGGCGACGCCCCCGACTCAGAACACGGAGTCGGCGGTCGCCGCGCCGATGACCGAGAAGACGGCGCCGACGCTCATCGCCTTCAGCGTGATGTAGATCTGATCGCGCATCGGCACCGGCGGCTCGACGTGGTTCGGGATGAGCGTCGCGGGCGCGTCGAACGACAGCGCGAGGATGGCGACCGAGAGGTACGAGACGGCGATGAGCGAGACGAACCGGAGGGGGATTCCGCCGACCTCCGCCTCGCGGTCGGGGTCGCGGTCGTCGTCGGCCTTGTAGAGAGCGCCGTAGCCCACGAGGAGCACGATGATCGCCGTCGTCACCGCTTGGTACCACTCCATCCCGACGGCGAGGGCCCACACCTCGTCGGTGACCACGAACGGCCCCGCGAGGAGGAACCCGCCGACGACCTGTTGGGCGGTGTCCGCGAGTGCGAACCGCCTGGTTCGTCCGACCATACCCGCCCGTGGACGGGCGTGGATAAAACACCCCGTCACCGAGGGGTGACGCTGGCTGGGACGCGGTCGGGAGGTCGCGTCCAGGGGCGACGTGTCGACGAGCACCACCCCGGCGACCATTGCGACAGAGGACAGGGTTAAACAGCGACCCGTGTTATCCGGCGGCATGAATCACGCAGAATCTGACGTTCGTCCAACGGCTGTACGCGGGGGGGCGTCGTAATGCGCGTCGTCGCGAAGTTCGGCGGCACCTCCCTCGGGTCGGGCGACCGCGTCGAGCGAGCGGCTGACTCGATCGCCGCCGCCGTCGAGGAGGGCCACGAGATCGCCGTCGTCGCCAGCGCGATGGGATCGACCACCGACGACCTGCTCGACGAGATCACCTTCGAGGTGGGCGACAAGGACCGCGCCCAGATCGTGTCGATGGGCGAGCGCACCTCGGTGCGGATGCTCAAGGCCGCGCTGTCGGCGCGTGGCGTCAACGCCGTCTTCCTCGAACCCGGCGTCGGCGACTGGCCCGTCATCACCAACGAGGTCGGCGAAGTCGACGTCGAGGCGACGCGCGAGCGGGCGGCCGAACTCGCCGCCCAGATGGACGGCGTCGTCCCCGTGATCACCGGCTTCCTCGCGCAGACGATCGACGGCGAGGTGACGACGCTCGGACGCGGTGGCTCCGACACGACCGCCGTCATGCTCGGGAAGTACATGGACGCCGACGAGGTCGTCATCGTCACCGACGTGGAGGGCGTGATGACGGGCGACCCCCACGTCGTCGAGGGGGCGCGCAACGTCGCGCGCATCACCGTCGACGAACTGCGCAACCTCTCGTTCCGCGGCGCCGAAGTGATCGCCCCCTCGGCGCTGGTGTACAAAGACGAGGACCTCGACGTGCGCGTCGTCCACTACCAGCACGGCGACCTCCTCGGCGGCGGCACCCGCATCGAGGGGAGCTTCGAGAACCTCATCGACATGCGCGAAGACGAGCTGTCGTGCATCACCGTCGCCGGGCGCGCCATCCGCAACCGCCCGGGCATCCTCGCCGACCTGTCGGAGGCACTCCGTGAGGAGGGAATCAACATCGACGCAGTCGCCTCGGGGATGGACTCGGTGACGTTCTACGTCGACACCGACGCCGCCGAGCGTGCCGAGGCGGCGCTCCACGACGAGGTCGTCGTCGGCGACGGGTCGCTCTCGTCGGTGTCCACCGAAGGCGGCTACGCCGTCATCCGCGTCATGGGCGGCGAACTCCCGAATCGCCCGGGAGTCGTCTCCGACATCGTCGGCCCCATCGCCGAGGCCGGCATCACCGTACAGGACATCATCACTTCCGCCACCTCCGTCGCCATCTTCGTCGCGTGGGACGACCGCGAGGAGGTCCTCCGGATCGTCCAAGACGAGTTCTGAAGCGGCGGGTGCGACTCCCCGCACGGATCGGTAACGCGTTAGGGCGGTCTGGCCCCCTCAGTACGCCAGACCGAGGTACGTGAACCCGAGGCCGACGAGCAGCAGGACGGCGCCGATGACGTACGCGACTCCCCGCTCCCCGGGCACGGGGCCGTCCGCCGTCACGAGGTTCAGGTCGCGCGCACCCCGGAGGAGCGGGTTTCGGATGACGTACAGCCCCCCGAAAACGAAGAACAGGCCGACGGCGACGGTCGTGAGTGCCATGGTCAGGTCGTCAGCGGCGCACGGCGCGTCCGCCAACTGTTCGATCACCGGTTGCGTCCGGTTCGGGAAGGTCTTTTCGCGGTCGGTGGGGCACTCGCCCTCCTCGGCCGTTGCCGTCGCCGGTGTCGGCACTCCCGGCGCTGGTTGCGGGGGCAGTCGCGTCGCCGCGGCGACCGACAGGCCGACCGCGGTGTCTCTCGCAGCGTGTCTCCCGGTCGGTCTCGACCGGGCGCTCACCCGAGCCACGGTCGGACGGGACGCCCGTACCGAGCAGGATCCCACGCTGGTCGGGTCGTCCCCCGGCGGAATTTAAGTTCGAGCGGGCGCTGTCGACACCATGGACTACACGCTCGCCGTCGGAGACGTCGAAACCACCATCCCCGGCGGGACAGGAGTACTGCTGCTCCACCCGAGCATCGGCGAGACCGACCGAGTCGACACGGACTTCCTGAAGGCAGACACCGACAACTTCCTCGTCGTCTCCACGCGAACCACCGCCCGCGAGGTCGAGCAGAAGCTCGAACACTACGAGGTCGACGAGTCGCGCGCGGAAATCCTCGACACCATCTCCGTCGAGCGTGGCTACTCGCGGCGCAGTTCCGACCACTTCCACTACGTCTCCTCGCCGGACGACCTCGACGGCGTCGTCGAACAGGTCGAACGATTCCTCGCCTCTCACGCCGGGAAGCGCCGCCTCAGCGTCGACTCGCTCACCGAGTTGGCGTACTACGCGGACGTGGACGGGGTGTACGACGCCACCGTCGAGATTCTCGACCTCCTCGACGAACACGAAGCCGTGGGGCTGTTCCACCTCTCACACGAGGTGCACGACCAGTCGGTGTTGGATCGTTTCCGCTCGCTGTTCGACGTGGTGATCGACCTCGACGACGGCGGCGACGTGTCGGTGACGGTCGACCTCGACGAAGAGTAGCAACGATATCGACAGAAGCGGTGTCGGCGGTGGTGACCACCCCGACTGACGCTACTCGGCCAGTTTCTCGAACGTCTTCTCCGCCCACCGAACCGCGTAGTCGGCGCCGTGTTCGCGGTAGGCCGCGGTGTCCAGCGCCGAGAACGGGGCCGGGAGGTCGAGGTCGTGTTTCACGGCGGCGCAGGCGTACTCCGTCGCCGCGGTGAAGGAGAGGCTCCCCGTCGCAACCTCCGACGAGAGGTGCTCCAGTCGGTCGACGAGTCGGTCGCCGGCGTCGACCCACGCGGCGTGCAGTTGCGGGCGCGACTCCTCCCACGAGCGGAACTCCTCGCGCACCCGCAGGCCGACCCACGCGTCGAACAGCGCCGCGGCGAGTTGGTACGTCTCGTTGGGGCCCAACGGCGTCGCCGCGTCGAGGTCGCGGTACGACGCCTCGAAGAAGCCGAGGAAGTGCTCGGGCACGTCGAGCGACACCTCGACGAACGCCTCCGCGAACAGGAACGCGAGGAAGTCGTCGGGGGTCCCCTCCGCGCGCTTCTTCGCGATCACCGTCGGCGGGGCGGTCTGGCGGGTCCACACGACCGTCCCGTCGCCGGGCATCCCGATGGTGAAGTCCGACCCGGCGTAGCGCCGGAGCTGTGCCGGCGCGTCCTCGGGGAGCCACTCGGGTGGGTACGCCACCGGGTCGAGCGCGTCCACGAGGAGTCCCAACTCCTCGGCGGCCTCCGGCGGGATGGTCTCGAAGTCCGCGGCGGCGTCGAGCACGAGGCTCTCCGGGGCGTACGCCTCGCGGACGGCTTCGACGTGGTCGGGCAGGTCCCGACGCTCGAAGCCGGCCATCTACCCGAACGCGAGAACGAGGATGATCCCGACCGCGAGGACGGTCGAGACACCGACTGTACCGAGCACGATCTTCGTCGCCTTGCTCATGTTCCGACGTGGCATGGCGTGGTGCATAAAGGCTTCAGTACGCGACGGGGGCGGGTCGTGCAGATCCGACCCGAACGCCCCTGCAGTCAGTCCGCCTCCGCCGACGCTCCGACCCCGGCCTCGCGGGCGACGCGCTTCCACGCGTCGCTGTGGTAGCGCACGAGGTTGACGACCGCCCGGGCGTACAGGTCGCCGACGATGGCCGCGAACACGGCGAGCAGCCCCAGATCCATGCCTGGGAGCGGCACGACCAGCGGCGCGAGGCCGAGCGTCGCCGCGAGCGGCCCGGCGAACAGCGTCACCGCGTACCCTGCCGGCAGGGCGAGGACGGCGATGGGGAGACGGACCGCGTACGTGCCGAGGAGCCCGCCGTACAGGGGCCACCGCGTGTCGCCGGCGCCCCGCAGGCCGCCGCGCATCGTCCGCGCGACGGCGAAGCCGGCGACACCCAACCCGAACACGCGGATGAAGGTGACCGTGAGGTCGAGGTTCTCGGACCCGAACGCCGCCGCCAGCGGGCGGGCGAACACCGCGATGACGGCGCCGATGAGCAGTTGGGTGACGAGCGCGAGTCGGAGCGTCTGCCAGCCGTACTCGTCGGCCTCCTCGTCGTCGCCGGCGCCGATGGCCTGTCCGACGAGCGTCGAGGCCGCCGTGGAGTAGCCCCACGCCGGCATGAGTGCGAGGAGCATCACCCGCCGACCGATGGCGTACGCGGCGACGACGTCGGTGCCGAGCACGCCGAGCACGAACAGGAACGGGAAACGCCCGAACGTTCTGGAGAGGCGAGTCCCCGCCAGCGGAAGGCTCACCCGGACGAGTTCGCGTGCCACCTCGGTGTCCCACTGCTTGCCCCGCACGGGGAACCGGACGGCGTAGCGGCCCGACAGCAGCGCCCACGTGAACACGACGCCCGCGAGCGTCGTCGCCGCGACGGTCCCCCACGCGGCGCCGACGACACCGAGTTCGGGGAACGGACCGAGGCCGAAGATGAGCGCTGCGTTGAGGCCGACGTTCGTCGGGAGCGTGAGCAGGCGGACGTACATCGGCGTCCGGGTGTCGCCCGACCCCGCGAGTGCGCGGGCGGCGATCATCGACCAGAAGCGGAACCCGACCGAGTACATGACCACTCGGAGGTAGTCGCCGCCGAGCGCGATCGTTCGCGGGTCGTTCGTGAGGACGCCGACCAGTTCCTCGCTGTAGAGGTGCGTGAACAGGGTGATCGGGACGGCGAGCGCGAGTGCGATCCACAGCGACTGCTTGATCACGAAGTTCGCCTCCGCGGGGTCGCCGGCACCCTGGAACCGCGAGACGACGCTGATCGTGCCCGAGGTGAGCGCGAGCGCGAGGCCGAACGGGACGAAGTAGTACTGGAAGCCGAACTCCAGCGCCGCGATTGCGGCGCCGCCGGCGTACATCCCGACCATCAGGAAGTCGGCGACGCGCAGGAGCGTCCGGAGGCCGCCGGTCACCATCACCGGGACCGCCAGGTCGAACGCCTTCTCGCCCTTCTCGCGGTCGACGAGGCCGAGGCTCGCGAGGAGGACGGGGAACGTGAGGAGCGCCGAGCGGGCGCGCTCGCGCAGCGATGACAGCATCCGGTTCGGATCGACGGCCGGTGGAAAAAGGCTCTACCGAAACCGGGTGAGTTCCAGTGGAACCGGCGCGGGTGCCTCGGCCATCGGAACCGGGTCAGTTCGAGTGAAACCGCCTGGCGGAAGACGAGACGGAGACGGAGTCGAACCCGTGGAGGCGAAACTGGCGGGTCGAAGTAGTGAGACGCACCGTCGGGTGCGACGGTTCGAGTGGAACCGGAGGGGATGAGGCGTGCGCCCGAGTGGCCGAGCGTCTGCGCGTCGCCGCGTCAGCGGTCGTCCCAGCCTTCGGGCATCTCGATGACGTAGCGGCCGTCCTCGCGAAGTGAGATGATGTACTCCTCGCGGTCGTACAACTCCATGAGGTTCAGTTCGTACTGCCCCGGACTGACGATCCGGATCGACTCGAACTGGTCGTTGAGCTTCTGACGGAGCGCGTCGAGGTTGGGGTCTACCGACTCCTCGTCCGCCGACTCGTCGGGTGCGGGAGCGTCCGCACCCGCGTCGACCTCGTCGGTCGGCGACGTGTCGGACTGCTCCGGCGCCGCGGCGGCGATCTCGTCTTCGGAGACGACCTCCGAGCGAGCGCTCGCCTGTGCGCCGTCTTCGTTCCCGGTCGAGGCGGGCGTCGACGACCGCTCTGTCGGGGTGGGCTGGTCCGGCGTCGGCGACTGATCCGGTGCTCCCGCCCTGTCGGCGACCGTTTCGGGTGGAGCGTCTGACCGCGTCGACTCCGGCGTGGCGGTCGACTGCGACGGCGTCGACGGCTGTTCGGCGGCCCCGGCGCCGCTGGACTGGTCGGTCGACCCCGCGGGTCGGAACTGGAACTTGTTGCCGCCGCAGTCGGGACACCCCGAGAGCATCTCCTTGGAGCCGTCGGCGAACGTGCGGCCGCAGTTGGTGCACTGGTGCGGCATCGACTACCTCCGGGAGACGAGCGCGCTGATGAGGTCCTCGTCTTTGTGCAGCGTCTCGATCTGGTTGGCCGGGCCGATCACGGTCAGCTTGTTCGGCGACTCCTCTTTGCCGAGGAGTCGCCCCATCAGCCCCTGGTTGGGCTGGTGAGTGGAGGGGTACGTCTCGATCTCGATGCCGGAGAAGTCGTCCGGGCTGATCTCGGTCATCGTGACCTCGATGAGCTTCGACTCCTCCTCCGGCGACAGGCCCGCCTCGAGGACGACGATGTCGCCGTCGCGGACGGAGTCGAGGATGAGTCGGATCTTCTCCATGGAGGTGAGCCCCTCCATGCGGGCGCCGCTGATCAAGTCGAGCCTGACGCCGTCGCCGGAGTCACCGTCGTCCGGGGTGGTGGCTTCTGGCATTATCCGAAGTACTCCGCGATCTTCTCGTACACTTCCTCCATGTTGTCCCCCTCCAGCGCCGACAGCGGCACCGTCTCGTGTTGCGGGAACGCGTCGGAGATGCGCTTCACGTCGGAGTCGTCGAGGTCGACCTTGTTCGCGAAGATGAGCACCGGGAGGTCCTGGCTCTCGATGATCCCGATGAGCATCGTGTTTACCTGCGTGAACGGGTCCGTACTGGAGTCGAGCACGTAGATGACGCCGTCGACGTCCTCGCGGAGCCAGTGCATCGCCTCGGCGACGCCCTCGGTCGCCTCGCGCGACCGCTTGACGGCGTCGTCTTTCTCCATGTCGTGGTCGAGGAACTCCTTGTAGTCGACCTTCGTCGTCACGCCGGGCGTGTCGACGATGTCGATGGTGACGGTCTTCCCGTTCCGTTCGATGGTTACGTTCTCCTTTCTACGCGCGCGACGCGTCTCGTGCGGGATGTGACTCTCCGGCCCCACCGCGTCGCCGGTCCAGTCGCGGGCGATTCGGTTCGCCAGCGTCGTCTTCCCGGCGTTCGGCGGTCCGTAGATCCCGATTCGTTTGGGTTCGTCGTCGGCGAAGAGCCGATCGGTGACCCGTGTGATGCTGTCCCTGAGATTGGTGAGCAGACCCATCCTGGCCTCCGTGCTCCTCCGTCCCGTGTGGAGGGCGTTATCGCTCCAAACCAGTGACGCCACTTAAGCACTACGTCAGACGGGTTACGTCATGCCTTCTCCGCGTATCGCACGGCGTACTCCGGCGTCGAAGCGACAGACCGGCACCCGGTGTCGGAGTAGGTCGACTCTCGAGTGAACCGGTTGACACCGAACGGGCTTCGCAGGCGTTCGAGGCAGTTCGACCGGAAGCGGGGGGCGGAGCGCGGTCCGCGAACGCTCGCGGTACCGGAGAGTGCGGACGAGTCGAATCGACGACCCCACGATCCGTGCGGGACGTCTTCCCACCGATTCCGCTCTCGACGCTCGACCATCGAAGGACGAGGCTCAACCAGCACAATACAGGCGGCGACACGAGCAACGTCGATGCGTCGGGCGATTAGCATCGTGCTAGCGACGGACGGTTGCACGACGCGTGCGGAGAGACGGGTGAACTGTCGAGCAGAATGGGTCGTGGCTCGACCGTCTTCACGGTCACCGTTCGGGCACCACCTGTCGCTGGAGTGACCGTTCTCGGGCCGTTACCCCCACCCCCACCCCTCCGTTTCGACTGGAACCGGGCGTGAGGGTGGGGGTGGGGCCGCGGCTCGGCGTTCCCTCCTCTTTCCACACCACCTAAAATAACGCTATTTGCTAGCGGTGCGGATATTGTTGGCTAGCATGTGTGATAAAGGTGCCGAGGTCTAGACGCACCCTCCCCCACCCCCTCTCTCGTCGTGTTCCACCAGAAACGAAGGGGTGGGGGGGTCCGGGAACCACCCCCCGACGGCGGAACTCCCCCGTCGCTCACCGCCCCGACGACCTCCCCGGCTTCTAGTCGAAACCGGTTACGTAGCCGGCGGAGACACGCGACCGGTCACACCGAAACCGGGACGCTGAGCTGGTCTCCGGTGACTGGCAGCCAGCGACTGCCGGCCGGCGACTGACCGCGGCGCTGGTTCCGACCACCTCCTCGACGCTGGGATCGGTCACGTCGACAGTTCGTCGCGACGACGGCACCTCCGCCGCAGATCTCGGCGGCCGCTTTCGGTACCCATCTCCCGCAGACCCGATCGAACAGTAACGCTTTTGCGTAGGCTGTCCAACGGTTTCGATTGCATCATCTGGACGCCGTCCGTCGCCGACGCGACCACCAACCCCCACGGAAGACGGGAGAGACGCCGGGATACGGCGGGTGAACGGCACGGTTCCAGTCGAAACGAAGGGGTACACAAATCGATGACACGGGACGAGACAACCACCGACGGCGCGGACGACGACGGACCCGACACCGTAGGCGACGGGTCTACGCAGGGCGAGGAACGGACCGAGGCGAGAGAGTCGGACGTCGATCCAGACACGACTGCCGACACCGACCCCGACGCCGAGGACGTCCCCGCAGACGACGTTCCCGCCGACGATGTCCCCACCGACGACATCCCCGCCGACGACACTTCTACCGACCCCGAGGCTGACGACGACACCGGTTCGACCGACCCGACCGACCCGACCGACACGGACGCGCCGAACGTCGACGGCAACGCCTTCCAGTTCGGGTCGGGGTCCCGCTCGCGCGCCGACGTCGACCTCGACGTCGACGAGGTGCTGGCCGACGACGACGGCGCCAGCACCGGCCTGTTCGACGACCTCCTCTCGGGAGAACCGATCTTCGAGAACAAGGAGGTGCTGCGCCCGTCCTACACGCCACACGAACTCCCCCACCGGTCCGACCAGATCAACAAGATGGCGACCATCCTCGTGTCCGCCCTGCGCGGGGAGACGCCGTCGAACATCCTCATCTACGGGAAGACGGGGACGGGGAAGACGGCGTCCGCGAAGTTCGTCTCCCAGGAACTGGAGTCGACGAGCCAGAAGTACGACGTGCCCTGCGAGGTCGAGTACATCAACTGCGAGGTGACGGACACGCAGTATCGCGTGCTCGCGCAACTCGCGAACAAGTTCATCGAGAAGAACGAGGCGGTCATCGACGGGAAACTCGACGACCTCCGCGAACTCCGGTCGGCGGCGACCGACCACCCCGACGCACTCGCCGACTCGGAGTTCGACTCCGTCGACGCCGTCGACGAGCGCATCGCCGAACTCGAGGCCGACCGCGACGACATCGAGGAGGTGCCGATGACCGGGTGGCCGACCGACCGCGTGTACACGACGTTCTTCGACGCCGTCGACTACCACGAGCGCGTGGTCGTCATCATGCTCGACGAGATCGACAAACTCGTCGAGAAGTCCGGCGACGACACGCTGTACAACCTCTCGCGGATGAACTCGGAGTTGAACAACTCCCGGATCTCCATCATGGGGATCTCGAACGACCTGAAGTTCACCGACTTCCTCGACCCCCGCGTCAAGTCGAGCCTCGGCGAAGAGGAGATCGTGTTCCCACCGTACGACGCGAACCAACTCCGGGACATCCTCCAGCACCGCTCGGACATCGCGTTCAAGGGCGACGCGCTCACAGAGGACGTGATCCCGCTGTGTGCGGCGTTCGCAGCCCAGGAGCACGGCGACGCCCGCCGCGCGCTCGACCTGCTTCGCACTGCGGGCGAACTCGCCGAGCGCTCGCAGGCTGACCTGGTCGAGGAGGCACACGTCCGGCAAGCACAGGACAAAATCGAGTTGGACCGCGTCGTCGAGGTCGTCCGCACGCTCCCGACGCAGAGTAAGATCGTCCTGTTCTCGATCATCCTCCTGGAGCAGAACGGCGTCCACAACGTCAACACCGGCGAGGTGTTCAACATCTACAAGCGCCTCTGTGAGGAGATCGACGCCGACGTACTCACCCAGCGCCGCGTCACCGACCTCATCTCCGAGTTGGACATGCTCGGCATCGTCAACGCCGTCGTCGTCTCGAAGGGTCGCTACGGGCGGACGAAGGAGATCAGCCTCTCGGTCCCCGTCGAGGAGACCGAGGCTGTCCTCCTCTCGGACTCCCGCCTCGGCGACATCGAGGACGTCCAGCCGTTCGTCCAGGCCCGCTTCGACAACTGACCGAGGCGCTCCACCCCACCCCTTCGTTTCGACTCCGACACCCCGACTCCCGCTGTCTTCGCTAGCGAATCATGCGTTCCAGTCGAAACGATGCCCTTGGACCGCCGGTGTCCGACCTATCGGACGCCCACGACGGGAGTCGGTGTCGGGTCCGAAGCCGCGTCGGTGGTCGTCGTCGCAGCCGAGTCGGTACCGCTCACCACGCCGACCGGCGGATTCGACTGTGCTAACACTGCCTCAGAGAAGACGAGGCGGACGTAGCCGAGGTACGGGACGCGGACGCGCGCGACGCCGCGGACCCACTCGGTTTTCACGACGGGCGCGATGCCGCTGACCTGGTCGTACTGGGAGTTGGCGTCACCCTTCGTGATGAACCCGTCGTAGGGGGCGGGACACGAGGGGACACGGTCACACGAGTTCGCCGGGAGGTAGTCGGTGTTCGCGCGGTCGACCCAGTTCTCCCCCTGCTCCACGTGCAACCGTGCGCGGTGGATGATCGGCGGGCCACCCTCCCCGGGCGGTCGGTAGACGACGACCGACCCCGCCATCCCGAACGTCGAGTACCCCGTCTCGCTCCCCGTCTCGTAAGTGACGACGCCGGTGTCGCCGTAGGCGGCGTCGGGGGCGAAGCGGTCCGGTTCGGTGATGAACACGAGGTCGCCCCGCTCCATGTGCGGCTCCATGCTCCCGGACTCGACGGCGACCATCGGCGGCCAGACGCCGGCGATAGCGAACAGCAGCAGGCCGACGAACGCGACCGCCAGCGCCGAGGAGAGCACCTCGCGAACGAACAGCAGCGCACCGCTGTCCGCGTGGAGGAACCGAGACAGCGGGTCGTCGGGCGACCGCCCGTCGTCGCTCATTACCCCAAGCAACCCGGTGGCCGGTGTTGAACCTTCTGTTACCCGTCCACACACTTCGTCAGGCGGCTCCGGCGACGAATTTCTCTCGGCCCCGACCACCGCTTCGCTCCGTTCCGACGACCCAGTTGGCCTGCCTCGACGACCCCTTCGCCATCCGCCGACGACCGTCCGCTACCCTTTTGCCCGGCGCCGGCGGACCTCGGTCCGTGCCGCTGGAGTCCTCCTCGCGCGTCGTGCAAGCCCTCACCCGCCGTGGGTTCAACGCCGAGCGGGAGGCAGTCACCCTCATCGCCGAGTCCGAGGCGCCCGAACTCGCACTGGAGGCGGCCATCGAGGCCGCCCCGGACGACGCGCTCGTCCTCAGCGTCGCGCACGTCCGCGAGGCGCTCGACGCCGGCCCCGTCGCCGACCCCGCGGCGGTGGATGACGCACCCAGCACCGACCAGTCTGCGACCGATACAGCCGCCGCAACGACCACAGACGACACCGCAGACCCCTCCGGTTCGACTGGAGTCGCCGACGCGAACTCACCCCACACGGGTGGGAACGCTCCACACGAAACGGGGGGGTCCACCGTCGGGAGCCGCTCGCCGCCCACACCGGTCGTCGCCAACGACATGACCGGCCAGTCGACCGGGACGGGCGCGTACGACGAGTTCGTCGGCGTGTTCCGCGACCGCTACGAGCGACTCGCCGGCCAACTCCGCGGGCGCGTGAACCACCGCCCCGCCGACTCCATCGAGTCGATGGGCGGCGGCGCCGACGTGGAGATGATCGGCCTCGTCAACGACATCCGCTCGACGGCCTCCGGCCACTGGCTGATCGAGTTGGAGGACACGACGGGGACGTTCCCGTGTCTGGTGATGAAAGACCGCGACATCGCGGACCTCGTCAACGAACTCCTCATGGACGAGTGTATCGCCGTCTCGGGGACCCTCGCCGACGACGCGGGCATCGTGTTCGTCGACGCCATCCACTTCCCGGACGTCCCCCGCACCCACCGCCCGAACACCGCCGACCGCCACGTGCAGGCGGCGCTCATCTCCGACGTGCACGTCGGCTCCCAGGAGTTCCTCGGGGACGCGTGGTCGCGTTTCGCCGACTGGCTCCACACCGAGGAGGCCGAGCACGTCGAGCACCTCCTCATCGCGGGCGACATGGTCGAGGGGGTCGGCGTCTACCCGAACCAGGACGAGGAGCTGACGATCATCGACATCTACGAGCAGTACGAGACGTTCGCGGAGCACCTCAAGGAGGTGCCCGGCGACATGGAGATCGTCATGATCCCCGGCAACCACGACGCCGTCCGCCTCGCCGAACCCCAACCCGGCTTCGACGAGGAACTCCGGGAGATCATGAACGCCCACGACCCCCAGATCGTGAGCAACCCCGCGATGGTCGACGTCGAGGGCGTGAACATCCTCATGTACCACGGCGTCTCGCTGGACGAGGTGATCGCGGAGTTGCCCGCCGAGAAGGCCAGCTACGACGAGCCACACAAGGCGATGTACCAACTCCTGAAGAAGCGCCACGTCGCCCCGCAGTTCGGGGGTCGCACCCGTGTGGCGCCCGAGGAGCGCGACTACCTCGTCATCGACGACGTGCCCGACGTGTTCCACACCGGCCACGTCCACAAGCTCGGGTGGGGGAAGTACCACAACGTCCTCGCGGTCAACTCCGGCTGCTGGCAGGCCCAGACGGACTTCCAGAAGTCCGTCAACATCGACCCCGACGCCGGCTTCGCGCCCATCCTCGACCTCGACACCCTGGAGATGACCGTCCGGAAGTTCGCCTGAGGCGGCCCCGCGGCTGAAGCTACTTGTCCACGGAGCGCCTCCGTTCCACACGAAGCGATGGCCTCGCGCTCCACCCGTCGGTCGTATCTCGCGGCACTCACGTCGGCCACCTGCTGGTCCGTCGTGCTCGCTGGGTGCACCGGTTCGGGTCCGGCGTTTGACGGCGACACGACGACCGGAGCGCGCGGGGATGCGACCACGTCGTCGGCGCCGACGACCACCGTAGACGAGCCACTCGACCTCCGCGAGGCGAACGTCACCGCCGTCACCGTCGACTGCGACGGTCGGGACTGTCGGTTCGACGTAACGCTGTACCACGACGATGACGGCGAAGCCGGCTACGCGAACTGGTGGCAGGTGGAGACCCGCGACGGCGAACGCCTCGGGCGTCGCGACCTGCTCCACGCTCACGGCACCCGCGAGTTCACTCGTTCGGCGACGGTCACGGTCCCGGAGGGCGTCACCGAGGTCGTCGTCCGCGGGCACGACCAGACGCACGGCTACGGCGGACAGGCGATGCTCGTGAACGTCGAGACGGGGGAGACGACGGCAGTGCGACAGGGTCCGGAACCGCGGTCGTTCGCGGAGTGACGGACCTGAGTGGACCGGGGACGGGCCCTACTCGTCCAACTCGTGCACCGTCACGTCGACGTCGCCGTCGTCCAACTCGAGCGTCATCATCGTCGTCCGCGGCCCGGGGTAGGAACCGGTCACGGTTCCCGGGTTCAGGACCGTGACGCCGCGGTGGGTGTCCTCGACGACGCGGTGGCTGTGGCCGCCGACGCCGACCACCGTCTGATCCGGGTCCGGGGCGCTGTCGGCGGCGGCCGCGACGGCGTCGATGTCGGCGGCGTCGACATCAGCCGGGACCGGGGTACACGCACGTTCCAGTTCCGGGGTGACCCCCTCGGCCGCGACGACTCGGGCCGTCGTGGTCACCGCCTCCAGCCAGTCGTGGCCGTCGGCGACGACGCCCGAAGCGGCCATCCAGTCGTCGTGATCCGGATCGGGACCGATCGCCGGGTCGCGTGTCGCGGGGTTCACGGCCCCGTGGACCGCGACGACGGTCACATCCTCCGCCTCGATGGCGGCGACGGTGGGGAGGCCGATGTCGGTCGGGTCGATGTTGCCGCGGACGCCGGTCAACTCACCCGCGAGGTCGCGGAACTCCGCGAGCACGCCCGCCGTCTCGACGTCGCCGACGTGGAGGGTGTGGTCGGCGGCGGCGATGCGTTCGCGGAAGGGGTCGGGGATCTCGTCGGCGCGTTCCGGGATGTGCGAGTCGGAGACGATCGCGAGGTCCATGCCTCGACCTGTCGACCGCCCGACGTAGTTCTGCCGCCCGACCGTCGTGTGGTAGCACACGTGTTGTGTGCCGACCGGCACACGTCCGCCCGCTCCTTATTCCCGTCACCCCGGTACGGTGCGGCGATGAGCGACGACCCACTCTTCGAGGCGTTCGAGTTGAACGGCACCACACTGGACAACCGCGTCGGCCTCGCGCCGATGACGCGCACGAGCGCCACCGACGAGGGCCACGCCACCGAGCGGATGGCTCGCTACTACGCCTCGTTCGCCCGCGGCGGCTTCTCGTTCCTCGTCACCGAGGGCACCCACCCAGACACCACCCACAGTCAGGGGTACGACAACCAGCCCGGCCTCGCCACCGACGAGCAGGCGGCCGCGTGGGAGCAGGTGGTCGACGCCGTCCACGACGAGGGGAGCGCCATCGTCGCGCAGTTGATGCACGCCGGCGCACAGGCGCAGGGGAACCGCTACGGCTACGATTCGGTCGCGCCGTCGGCCTACCAGCCGCCGGGTGAGCAGTCCGAACTGTACGGCGGTTCGGGGCCGTTCCCGGAGGCCGACGAACTGGACGCCGACGGCCTCGACGAAGTTCGCGAGGCGTTCGTCGCCGCCGCCGAGCGCGCGGTCGACGCCGGCTTCGACGGCATCGAGGTGCACGCCGCCAACGGCTACCTCCTCCACGAGTTCGTCGACCCGACAGTGAACGACCGCGACGACGAGTACGGCGGCTCCCCCGAGAACCGTGCGCGGTTCCCCGCGGAGGTCACCGAAGCCATCGACGAGGCGACGCCTGCGGAGTTCGTGGTCGGCGTCCGCGCCTCGCAGGGCGCCGTCGTCGACGAGGAGCGCGTCTGGCCCGACGGCGAGGCGACTGCCGAGGCGCTGTTCACGGCACTCGCCGACGCCGGCGCCGACTACGTCCACGTGACCGGCGGCGACGCGACGGCGCCGGAGGTGCCCGACACCGACCGCACGCTCGCGGAGTTGGCCGTCGAGTACGCCGGCGACGACGCCGCGGTGATCGCAAACGGGAGCCTCGGCGACCCCGAGAACGCCCGCGCGGCGCTGGCCGACGGTGCCGACCTCATCACGCTGGGGACCGGTGCGCTCGCCAACCACGACTGGCCGACCCGCGTCGCCGCAGGGGAGGAACTCGACGACCTCGACCCGAGCGTCGTGTTCGCTCCCGACGCCTCGCTCAGCGACCCTGAAGTGCCCGCCCCGAGCGACGACTGAGCCCGCGCGGTCGCCCCGCTACGCCTCCTCGACCCGGTAGCGCGTCGTCAGTTTCCCCTCGAACCGCGGTCCGGGACCGACCTCGTCGAAGCCGGCGTTCTCGGCGGCACGACGAAGCTCTTCCTCCCCTTCGATGACGAGCAGTTCGACCGCGAACGTCTCGGTCGCCGCGAAGCGAAGCGGCTCCGCGAGCAGTCGCTCGGCGGCCTCGCGGGTGCCGCCGAACTGCGTGACGTGGACGGTGTCGCCGCGGACGTCGAAACTGACGAACCCCAGTAGGTCGGTCGGGTCGGCGTCGAGGTCCTCGTTCGGGTCGGTCGCGGACTCCTTCTCGACGGCGACGCGGACCGTTCGGTCGTGGACGATGCCGCGCATCGCGTCGGCCGGGGCGTCCGCGATGGCCGCGAGCGCCTCGGCGTCCGCCTCCACCGCGTCCCGGACGTGCATACCCCTGCTTCGCCCGCATCTGTCCTAAAGCCTCACCCCGAATCTGGCGGTCCGACCGGACACCGGGAGGCTATTTGCCGCCCGCCGCCGACCGCCGGACATGAGCGTACGCGACGAGTTCGACGCGTGGGCGGCCGACGGCCGCGACAAGGGGATGGAGGAGCGCCACTGGCACACTGCCAAGCACGTGCTCGCACGGATGCCCGTCGAGGACGGCGACACCGTGCTCGACTTGGGGACCGGCAGCGGCTACGCCCTGCGCGCACTCGCAGACACGACGGGGATGAGCCGTGGGTACGGGCTCGACGGCGCCCCCGAGATGGCTCGCAACGCCCGCGAGTACACCCTCGACGCCGAACCCGACGCCGACCTCGGCTTCGTCGTCGGCGACTTCGGCCACCTCCCGTTCGCGACGGACTCGCTGGACCACGCGTTCACGATGGAGGCGTTCTACTACAGCCACGACCCCCACCAGACGCTCGAAGAGGTCGCGCGCGTCCTCAAGCCGGGTGGGACGTTCTACTGTGCGGTCAACTACTACGAGGAGAACCTCCACAGCCACGCGTGGCAGGACAACATCTCCGTGGACATGACGCGGTGGGACGCCGACGAGTACCGCGCGGCGTTCCGCGAGGCGGGCCTCCACGTCGCCGAGCAGGACAACGTCGCCGACCGCGAGGTCGACATCCCCCCGGCCGACGAGTTCCCGACCGACTCGTGGGAGACGCGCGAGGCGATGGTGGAGCGCTACCGCGAGTTGGGGACGCTCCTGACGGTCGGTGTCGCGCCCTGACGCGGTCGACACGTGCGAACGCCGTGAGTCAAACGCCGTGAGTCAGAAGGAGTGCTGGGACGCCGTCCGCCTCAGATGAGGAAGCGGAGCAGGCGGTTCTCTTCGAGGTCGAACCGCTCTGCCAGCAGGGCGTCGACACCGAACACGCGGCCGGCGGCGAACACGGCGACGGTCACGAACGCGGCCAGGCCGAGCAGGTCACCGTTGACGTAGCCGTGCGCCCAGTCGGCGTTCCCGAGGTAGAACAGCACCATCAGGAGGCCGCCGAAGAACGCGGCCAGGCGGACGAGCGCGCCGACGATGAGGCCCAGGCCGATGAGCGCTTCACCCACGGGGATGGCGAAGTCGGTGACGGCCAGCAGCCACGGGGTGTTCGCGACGAACACGAACAGGCCGTGTATCGGGCCGTTGGCGGTCGCGTTCGCGAGCCACCCCGCCGCGGTGAACGGTTCGGCGGCGAGCAGTTTGGTGGCACCCGCGTGGAGGAACCACCAGCCGGTGATCAGGCGAAGCGCGACGAGCCAGTAGGCGGCCGCGTCGCCGACGCGGTACGTTCCGAGGTCGAATCGAGTCGTCGTGCCGGTGGTTGTTGTCGTCATCGGGTGTCTCTCCTACGATTGAGCAGACGACCCCCTCCCTCAGGAACCCGACTGGTGGCTCTCTCTCCCGGAGACCCACCTAACCAGCTATATACCAGATCGTCGCCCCGTGTTCACGAGGCGCACGCCGACTCGGCGCGCCGGACCGACGGTCAGCGACGCTCCACGACGCGCACGTCGTCAGGAGCGACCCCCAACGTGACTCGCTCGCCAGGGTCGAACGCACGCTCGCCGCCCGTTCGAGCGGTGACCGCGACGCCGTTCCAGTCGCAATGGAGGCGTGTCGCGTCGCCGAGGAACTCCGTGCTCTCGACGGTCGCGACGACCGCGACGTGCCCATCGCCGACACTGCGGTCGCCGCGCCGGACCCGGATCCGCTCGGGGCGCACGCAGACGACCAGTCGGTCGCCCGGCCGCGCGTCGCCCACGGCTTCCACTGGAAGCGGCAGTGTACCGTCGTCGCTCGAGTCGACACGGAGCGTCGGGCGGTCGAGGTCCGCCACCGTCACGCCGTCAGGTCGGGTTGCGGTGCCGCTGACCGATTCGGACACTTGGTCGGTCCCGTCGGTGACGACGCCGTCGAAGACGTTGTTGTCGCCGAGGAACTCCGCGACGAAGCGGGTCTCGGGCGCGTCGTACAGTTCTCGGGGCGGGCCAACCTGCTCGATGCGCCCGTCGTTGACGACGGCGACCCGGTCGGACACCGCCAGCGCCTCCTCCTGGTCGTGGGTGACGTACACCGTCGTCAGGCCCAGTTCGCGCTGGATGTCGCGCACTTGCACCCGCAGACGCTCGCGGAGTCGGGCGTCCAGCGCCGACATCGGTTCGTCGAGCAACAGCAGGCGCGGTTCTGGCGCCAACGCCCGCGCCAGTGCGACGCGCTGCTGTTGCCCGCCGGAGAGGGTGTCGGGGTCGCGGTCGGCGAACCCCGGAAGGTCGACCAACTCCAGCAGTTCCGCCACGCGCTCGTCCCGCGTCGTGCCCGCGGGAGGCTCCGAGAAGCGGAGGCCGTAGGCGACGTTCTCGCCGACGCTCATGTGGGGGAACAGCGCGTAGCTCTGGAACACGACGCCAACCCCCCTCGCTTCGGGTGGAACTCCCGCCATCGACGCGCCACCGATGGCGACTGTGCCGTCGGTCGGCGCCTCGAACCCGGCGAGACAGCGGAGCGTGGTGGTCTTCCCACAGCCCGAGGGCCCCACGAGCGTGAAGAACTCGCCGTCGGCGACGCGGAGGTCGACGCCGTCGAGCGCCGTCGTGGCGCCGTACTCGACGCGGAGGTTCTCCACTCGAACCCCTCCCCCTTCGGCGTCGGCGGGGGTCGCCTCGCCGTCCCCGTCGCCCACGCGGTCACCCACGGAACTCACCTCCGACGCGTTCGACGACGACGAACGCCGCGGCCGTCACCGCCAGCAGGACGGTGCCCATCGCGGTCGCGGGGCCGAGCCGACGACCGATGAAGCGCTCGACGGCGACCGGCATCGTGTAGCTGCCGCCACCCTCCGCGAGGATGACCGTGGAGTCGAACTCCCCGATGGAGATGGCGACGGCGAAGGCGGCGCCGGCGACGACGCCCGGCCACACAAGCGGCAGTTCCACGTCGAGGATGGTCCGCGCCCGCGAGGCGCCGAGCGCCCGCGCGGACTCGACGAGCGCGCGGTCGAGTCTGTCGAGTGGGGGTGCCACGGTTCGCACGACGAACGGGTAGGCGGCGACTGCGTGGGCCGCGACGATGGCGACCGCGCCGGTGACGGTGAAGCGGTAGCCGAACGCCTCGAACCCGAACACGAGGCCGCGCAAGAGTCCCAGTCCGACGACGATGCCGGACACCGCCAGCGGCGCCATCGACAGCGCGTCGACGGCCCACCGCCCGCGGAACCGGCGGGTCGTGAGCACCCCCATCGCGACGCCCATCGGGAGCGCGACGACGAGCGTCGCCGCCGCGAACACGAGCGAGTTGACGATGGCGGGGAACGGCTTCACCTGGAACTCGGCGCCCGTTGCCTGTCGCTCCAGCAGGAAGCGGTAGGCGTCGAGCGTCAGTCGCCCGTCAACGCTCACGCTGGCGTAGATCATACTCGCGAGCGGCGCGAGGAACACCAGGGCGACGACGACGCCGTAGCCCGCGACCGCGAGTCGCCGACCCACCCGCTCGCGCGTCCACGAGTCGGGGACCAGCGGTCGACGGGCGAGCGTCCGCACCCCGCGTCGCTGGGCCGCCTGTCGCCGCTCGTACCGGAGGTACAGCGCCATCAACGACAGCGACACACCCGTCTCCAGCACCGCCAGCGACGCCGCCCGGCCGTACTCCAGTTGCCGCCGCGCCGAGTAGATGAACACCTCGATGGTCGCGAACTGCGACCCGCCCAGCGCCAGTGGGATGGCGAAGGAGGCGAACGTGAACACGAACGTCAGCGCCGCGCCCGTGAGCACGGCGGGAAGCAGTTGCGGGAGCACCACGTCGCGGAACGCCCGGCGGCGCGAGGCCCCCAGCGAGCGGGCCGTCTCGACGGCGCCGGCGTCGACGGACTCCCACGCCGCGGTCACGACCCGCGTCACGAGCGGCGCGTTGTAGAAGGCGTGTGCGACGAGGATGGCGCCGAGTGACGGGAGCAGGTCGACCGGGGGGAGACCCAGCGCCGACAGCACGGCGTTGAGACTCCCGCTCGCGCCGAAGGTGGCGTAGAAGCCGGCGGCGACGAGCACCGACGGGAGGACGAACGGCACCATCGTCACCGAGCGCAGCGTCTGCCGGCCGCGAAACTCGAAGCGCGCCAGGATCCACGCGCCCGGCAGTCCCAAGAGGACGCTCAGGACGGTCGAGAGCGCGGCCTGGTAGGCGGTGAACCCGAGCACGCGCCCGACGTAGAACTGGTCGCCGAGCACCGACAGGAGGGGGCCGAACGTGAGTCGCCCGTCCTCCACCACCGCGTCGACGAACACCGTCGCCACGGGGTAGTAGAACAGCACCGCGAGCAGGAGGGCCGTGACCAGCGCCAGCAGGGGGAGCGTGAGGCGTTCGAGCGTCGCGCGCGGACGGGCCGACGCGGCGGCTCGGGCCTCGCTCACCCGCCGGCGAAGCGCCGCGCCCACTGATCCGTCCATGTGCTGAGATTCGCTTCGAGTTCGTCGTACGTGAAGGTGACCGGTTCGGCGGGTTCCTTGGCGTACTGCGCGTAGTCCTCGGGGAGCGGCGCGTCAGTGATCGCCGGGAACGCGACGTTGCGCTGGGCGATGCCCGCCTGAATCTCGGGCCGGAGCACGAACTCCATGAACCGTCGGGCGAGCCGCGGGGCGTCGCTGGAGGCGAAGCGGGCCATCCCCTCGGGGTTGGCGTACCCCTGGTCGTTCAGGAAGCGGATCTGGTGTTTCTGGAGGTCCTGTCCCTCGGCGGCGGCGTACACCTGGTCGGTGGAGTAGGAGACGACCATCGGCGCCTCCTCGTTGAGGTACGCCGAGTAGGAGTCGGACCAACTCCCGAGGACGGTGACGCCGTTGTCCTGGAGGCGACTCCAGTAGTCGAGGAAGCCGTCCTCGCCGAAGGCGTCGACGGTGTGGAGCATGAACGCCTCCCCCGTCGTCGAGGTGGTCGGGTTCTGCGCGATGAGGTCGCTCGCGTAGTCGCCGGTCGCCAACTCCTCGAACGTCTCGGGTGCGGCGAACTCGCCGTCGTCCATCGTCGCGTTCCACACCAGCGACACGTACCCCGTGTCGAACGGGACGGCGCGGTTCTGCGGGTCGAACCGGAGCCCCTCCTTCACGCGGTCGCTCCCCGCCACGTCGCCCGCCTCGGCGAACAGCGACCCCGTGAACTGCCCCTCGCCCTGCTTGGAGTCGGCGTCGATGAGTTGGCCGGTGTCGAGACCGACGTACACGTCCGCCTCGAAGTCGACGCCCTGCACCGCGCGCTCGATGTAGTAGTTGAGTTCCGAGTCGGGCGTCTGGTACACCAAGGTCGCGTCGTACTCGGCCTCGAACTCCTCTTTCAGCCACGCGCCGGGGCTGGTGGAGGGGGCGTTCACGAACGGCGGGTACGTCGCCACGACGAGCGTGTCCGCCATCGACTCCGTCGGCGCGCCCGTCGTCGTGCCGGACGTCGTCACCTCGTCGTCGCTCGTCCCGATGGACGGCTCACTCGTCGCGTCGTCGACCGGTTCGGCCGCACAGCCCGCCAGTCCGGCGACGCCCGCGGCGCCCGCGACCCGGAGGAACTGCCGTCTGGTTCGCCCGTTTGTGTCTGTCATTACTTGGTGGTCACACCCGGGTATAGTTAACGGCGGCGGTCGCCGGTGGCTATCTGACACGGTAAATCGTTTTGTACCAGTAGCCGCCGTATACGGGCATGCAACCGAGCCGGCGGACCGCACTCGCGGCGTTGCTCGCCGGCCTCCTCGTCGTCACGGCGGCCGTGTTGGAGAGCGTGCTCTCGACGGTCGTGTTCGCGATCACGGTCGCGTACGTGTTGTACCCACTGCGGCAGTGGATCAGCGCACGCGGCTACCCGGACCGCGTCGCCGCAGGCACGGCGACCGTCGCGGGCTTCCTCGGCGTCGTCGCGCTGGCGGCGCCGCTGTCGTACGTCCTCTACCGGCGGCGGCGCGACCTGCTCGACTTCTTCGCGACGATCCCTGCAGAGATCGTGATCGACCTCGGCTCGATGGTGTACGTCGTCGAGACCGACGCGGTGTTCGTCACCGCGCAGACGACGCTGCGGGCGCTCGCCATCTCGCTGGCGGGTGCCGCGCCGGTGATCGCGTTGAAACTCGTCGTGTTCGGGATCCTCGTGTACGGCCTGCTGTTGAAGCCGCGGGCGCCGCGCGTGGCGCTGCTGCGACTGTGCCCGGGCGAGTACCACGACGTCCTACTGGCGCTCCACCGCCGGACGGCCTCGACGCTGCGTGCGATCTACGTGCTCCAGGGGGCGACCGCGGTCGGCACGTTCGTCGTCGCACTCGCCACCTTCGCGGCGCTGGGCTACCAGTCGCCGTTCGCGCTCGCGGTCGTCGCGGGCGTCCTCCAGTTCGTCCCGGTGCTCGGCCCGAGCGTCGTCGTCGTCGTGCTGGCGGTCGTTGACCTCGTCGCCGGCGACACCTTCCGGGCGATGATCGTCTTCGTCGTCGGCCTGATCCTCATCGGCTTCGTCCCGGACGCGGTGATCAGGCCGCGCCTCGCCGGCGGCGCGACCGACCTCCCCGTCTCGGTGTACTTCGTCGGCTTCGTCGGCGGCCTGCTCACGCTCGGGGCCATCGGCTTCGTCGTCGGGCCGCTCGTCGTCGCGCTGCTCGCGGAGACAGTGAGCCTCCTCTCACAGAACGGCGTCACCACCCAACAGCAGTTGCTCGGCTCGGTCTCCACCGCGACTCGGGGGTCGCGGTCCGGCGGCGGCGACGGTGCCGGCGGGTTCCCGAGCGGTGGCGACGCCGACCACGTCGTCGACGGCGGAGCCTCGGCGGGCGGTGCGGGTGACGGGGGTGACGGGGGTGGCGCGGGTGATTCGGCCGAGACGGGCGACGACGACGGCGCCGGCACCGACGGCGACGAAGACGACGGTGACGCGGGTGGCGGCGCCGGGTCGGGGACGGCGGACGACCCTACTCGCTGACGGTCGCCCCGTCGCGTGCCTCCCACTCGGTGAGGCTCCCCTCGTAGAACAGCACGTCCTCGTAGCCGAGGTGTCGGAGCACGAGGTACGTGTGGCTGATCCGACGCGCGGTGTTGCAGTACAACAGCACCTCCCGGTCGGGGGTGATCCCCGCGTCCGCGAGGATCGACGCAACCTCCTCGCGGGGTTTCAGCCCGCGGGTGTCGGCGTCGACCAGTTCCAGCCAGTCCACCTGGACCGCGCCGGGGAGGTGGCCCGCGGCGTATTCCTCGGGGTCGCGCGTGTCGACGATCACGGTGTCACTGTGGAGCCGCTCTTCGACGCCGGCGAAGTCCACGAGTGGCGAGCGCCGCGGCTCGCCCGGTTCGTACGTCGTCGGCTCGGTGTCGGGCGCGCCGCGCTCGGTCGGGCGCTCGCGACTCCACGCGCTGTAGTCGCCGTCGAGCACGTGCAGCTTCGCGGGGTCGTGCCCGTACAACTCGGCGGTGACGAGGAAGCGCGCGGCGAACACGCCGTGTTCGTCGTCGTAGGCGACGAGTTCGTCGTCGGTGCCGACGCCCGCGGTCGACAGCAGGTCGCGCCAGCGGTCGACGCCGGGGAGCATCCCCTCGTCGCCCGCGTCCGAGCGGAACTCGTCGAACGGCACCGAGACGGCGCCCGGGAGGTGGCCAATGCCGTCGTACTCCCACGCGTCGCGGACGTCGACGACGCGGACGTCGGAGTCGTCGAGGCGCTCGGCCACCCACCCGGCCGAGACGAACGTGTCGCTCATACCTCCGGTTCGAGGGGAGCGGGGAAAAGCCCGGTCGAGCCGGCGAGGACGGCGGCGCGTCCGCGAACGTGGCAACATGATCCGGATCCGGGCCGTCGGTGCCTCGCCCCCTCGCCGACGTGTCGCCGCCGGGAGAGCCGCGGCGCTCGGGCGACCCAAACCGGTGGCAACATGATCCGCTTCGGGGGACGAACGGCCGGCTCTGCCGCGGCTGGCGGAGTTATACGGCGAGCGCACGTACAGTCTTCCGCAATGACAGACTACGCGAAGGACGTGCTCGTCGACGCCGACTGGGTGGAAGCCCACCTCGACGAGTTCCAGTCCGACGACCCGGCGTACCGACTGGTCGAAGTCGACGTGGACACCGAGGCGTACGACTCCGGCCACGCGCCCGGCGCCATCGGCTTCAACTGGGAGACCGACCTCCAGGACCAGACGCAGCGCGACGTGCTCACGAAGGCGGACTTCGAAGCGCTCAACGCCGAGCACGGCATCGCGAACGACTCGACGGTCGTCCTCTACGGCGACAACTCGAACTGGTTCGCGGCGTACACCTACTGGCAGTACAAGTACTACGGCCACGACGACGTGAAACTGCTCGACGGCGGTCGCGAGTACTGGATCGAGAACGACTACCCGACCACCGAGGAGGAGCCCTCGTTCCCCGCGACCGAGTACACGGCGTCCGACCCCGACGAGTCCATCCGCGCGTACCGCGGCGACGTCGAGGACGCCATCGACGCGGGCGTCCCGCTCGTCGACGTGCGCTCGCCCGAGGAGTACAGCGGCGAGATTCTCGCCCCGCCGGGCCTGCAGGAGACCGCCCAGCGCGGCGGCCACATCCCCGGCGCCCGCAACATCTCGTGGGCATCGGTCACCAACGACGACGGGACGTTCAAGACGAAAGACGAGCTCGAAGACCTCTACAGCGACGTGCTCGCGGCGGGCGACGACGAGATCGTCGCCTACTGCCGCATCGGCGAGCGCTCCTCGGTCGCGTGGTTCGCGCTCCACGAACTCGTCGGCGCCGACCAGACCGTCAACTACGACGGCTCGTGGACCGAGTGGGGCAACCTCGTCCGCGCGCCGATCGTGAAGGGGAGCGAACCCGGCGGCGAGTAAGGCGAGTCAGCGCGGGGCGAGGACTCGACCGGTGCCGGACCGACCACGCCGAGACTCCCGGTTTTCGACCTCGTTACCCGCCCAGCACGGCCGCCGCGATCCGCGGCGTGAGGAACGCCTCGATGGCCGCCGCGACGACCAGCAAGAGTCCGATCCCGACGAGCACCCACGCCGCCCGCTCCAGTTCGCCGGCGACCGTCTCGGGATTTGCTCGTCGTCTCGGTCTGGATAGGTGACTTCTCGAGCGGTGGTACCGCTCGGCTCTCGTGTCGTCGACGGGATGTGAACTACCTGCGTCGTGACGCAGTCTTTCACACCTGACTTCCTCGAATCGGCCGAGAGTAGGAGTACCGCGGTCGCTACTCCAGAGCGATTCGATGGGCGACTCTACCGTGTGACTCTCCGACAAATATGTAACACTCATTTAACTATCAAAGCTCAAATCCACGGAACACTTTTGATAATTGACCCTCTCGCTTCGCCAATGAGTCAAATTAGTCGTAGAACGGCGCTACAAGCTACCGGTGCCCTTCTTTTTTCGGCGGCTGTACATCCTACGCTGGCGACGGCGGACGGCCACTCACACACCGACTGGACGTCGTTTGGCGGAAACGGTGGAAACACGGGCTACAATCCAGAAGCTCGTGTACCAAAGCAGAACGTCGGCGCACGCTGGCGATACGATATGCTACCTGGGTTCCCGTCGGGCCCAGCAGTCGTTGATGGAACGGTATATTTCACTTCTGCACAGGGAGAGGTGTTCGCTGTTGAGGTGGCGACTGGCGAACGGAAGTGGCGGACCAGCCTTGATGAGCCGCTGGGTGATATCCCCGATGACATACCGACACCGTGTGTCGCCTCTGGGTCAGTCTTTGTCGGATCAAAAAACGGGAAGCTCTACTCCCTCAACGCCGTGACAGGCAACAGAAACTGGAGCATCTCCACCAGTAGTGAAATTACCACACCGGTTGGCGAATCGAACGGTCGGGTGTATTTCATAGACGACGGAGTCAACGCAGTTGATGCCGAATCCGGTGATGAACTGTGGCGCTTCGACGACGAGTTCTTTTTCGAATCTGGGCTTGGAATCGTCGATGGGACGGTCTATGCTGGGAGTAGCGGGGGAACCATGTACGCCCTAGACGGGGCTGACGGTTCTGTCGTCTGGACTACTGATCTCGGCGGCGAAGTTCGGGCCCCACCAGCAGTCACCGACGAGGCGGTCTACGTGGGTACTGAAAACGGGAACTTCTTCGCGCTCTCCCGTGCAGACGGCGCTCCCGAATGGACGACCGAACTGAACCAGGACGTCATCACGTCGCCCGCAGTGTCAGACGAGCGGGTGTTTATCGGGGGGGAAGGCCAGTCCGACTTCTATGCGCTCGACCGTGCGAGCGGGTCGGTCGAGTGGACAGCCTTCATCTCTGAAGAGGAAGCGAGTGTGCGAGCGTCACCGGCCGTAGCTGATGGGGTGGTGTTCATTACGCACGGTGACCTGCGGGCGATAGACGCCGAGACGGGTGAAGACCTCTGGCGATATCCGCGTGGTGATTTTATCAGCTCACCGCCCGCCATCGTGGATGGTGTAATTGTCGTCGGTAATTGGGATCACAGCTTGTACGCTATCTCCAGCGATACATTCGAACCGAAGACACCCACTGCTACTGATACAGAGACGGTTACTGCGACCGAGACAGAGACTGCGGTCTCAGACGAGACCAGTACGTCCACGAACCAAAACGATATGCAAACAGAACAGACTCCAATCGAAGCAACTGGGACCACGACGGAGGAGCCAGTCAACCGTGGATTCATCACGAACGGTGAGGAGGGACAACTCGACGCACTGAGCGACCCCTACGTACTGACGATCGGTGGGTTCGCGCTCTCCGTCGCTGGCGTCCTTCACTCAATGATCGGAGGTCAGTAAAATGGCCCGAGGGAAACCAGCTGTCTGGAGTACGATCCTCGGCTTACCGTTCATCGTCGCTGGAGTCTACGTCTATGTGGGTGGACTTGAGGTGCCGCCGCTTGTTGGCCTTCCGTTCGCCGTATTTGGAGGCTTCATCGTCGTCATGGGGTTCTATATCCACTTCGTAGCAGCACCAGAGTCGCCGACGATGCGGGACGATGAGCACATCGTCGACAAGCGTCATCCGACACAACGAGTTGCGTTGGTGAAGATCTGCCTCGGTCTTCCACTGCTCGCGGCGACCGTGTACCTCATGTTCTTCTCGCAAGTCCCATACGTCTACCCGACAGTGACCCTGCTCGTCGGCCTGTATTTCTTCTCCAAAGGCCTGGAGGTGTACTGGTCGAACAGCCTCACCACTTACTACCTGACCAATCGACGGATGATTCGTGAGTACCGTCTTATCTCTCTCATTCGTCAGGAACTACCGCTGGATAAAGTGCGCGGCGTCGAGGAACGCAAATCAGTGACCGAGGCGCTCGTCGGCCTTGGAAATGTGAAGGTGGCAAGCGGTGGGGGAGGCGGCTCGCTTAAGATCGTCATGCGAAACATGGAGCAGTCGACGAAGTTCGCCGATCAGATCCGCGAGTACGTCTAGCGGTAGAGGAATACGTCGCGGAACTCGTCGACTATCGAGCCAACTACGAACGAACACTTTCGCGTCTGACTCGAATCGTTGTCTTCGGTCCGTTACCAGCCGCATTACTACTCGAACGCCGCAGTGCTGTGTACACGATGCCTTCGCTCGCGTCGCTGTACGCCCTTTCAGTCCGTTACTCGGTTCTTTGCCTGTTATTTGTCACGTTGAATCTCGGGCTCATCATCGTCGATACTGGTCGTCACCCGCGAACGGTCACCTCTCTCCACCAACTCTGGGTTGGTGCTACCGAATCTTCGATTGTCACGTACGGAATCTTTCTCGTCGCAGCGCCCGCTCTCGTTCTTCTGTTGGATTGGGTTATCGACGAACAAACTGTCTGAACGGACATGCGCGAGCGCCGCAGTCGCGGCGCTACCACGAGCTGCTGCTGCCGATGAGTTCACAGCGCCGAGTTTCGGCGCTCACCCGCCCAGCACCGCCGCTGCGATCCGCGGCGTGAGGAACGCCTCGATGGCTGACGCGACGACCAGCAAGATCCCGATCCCGACGAGCACCCACGCCGCCCGCTCCAGTTCGCCGGCGACCGTCTCGGCGTCCGCCCGTCCCCGGACCGCTCGCCAGCCGACGCCCCCGAGGTGGAGGCCCAGTCCGCCTGCGACGGCGATGACCGGCAGTTCGAGCACGCCATGTGGGGCGACGAGCGCGAGGAACGCCGTCCGGTCGAACACGCCGGCGAGCGCGCCGACGAGCACGCCGTTGAACACCAACCCCGAGACGGCGGGGAGGCCGAACGCGACGCCGCCGTAGGCGAGGCCGACGCTCACGAGCCAGTTGTTCGCCGCGATGGTGACGAACGGGCCGACCGCGACGGCGCCGAACACGCCGGCCACGTCGGTGGGGCCGGCGGCGGCCAGACCGTACGGCGCGGTGAGTGCGTACCCCGCTGCGATCCCTCCGGTGAGGAGACCGAGCGCCGCCATGACCGACAGCGGGTGGCTCCGCAGGAAGCCGCGTAACTCAGCCCACCCGAGCGCGAGGCCACGCCGGAGTCGGTCCGCGACCCCGGGTCGGTCGTCGTCGGTCGCGTCGGTCGCAGCTGCTCCGTCCGCGTCGTCGACGCCGGCGTACAGCGCGGTCGCCCCCGCGTCGAGGAACGGCGCGACGAGCAGCGGGAGCACGATGCCGCCGAGACTGCCGGCGCCGGCGGCGTTGGCGACGCCGACGCCGACCGCGACGGCGACGTACGCGCCGACCGCGACGAGCGCGAACCCGACCGACTGGCCCGGCTGACGGCGGACGAACCCGAGGCTCGCCCGGATCGACCCCCACGCGCCGCGGTCGTCGACCACGGCGGCGGACTCGGCGAACACGAGCAGGAACGCCGCGACGAGCACGACCACGACGCCGAGACCGGTCAACGCGACGACCAGCAGAACCGCGAGGGCGGCCGCCGCCGAGGCGTCCTGCTGGGCCAGCACGACGGGCGAGACGGCGAGGTTCAGGCCGACGAACAGCGGTAGTCCAAGCGCGACGAGCGTGACGACGCTCCGCACGAGCGCGATGCCGAGGAACGTCCGCCACCGGCCCGCCGCGCGGACGCCCGAGACGAGGGGTCGGCGACCGTCAAGGCCGGCCCAGACGGTGCCGTACGTCACCGCCGCCGCGACCGCTCGCGCGAGGTAGCCGACGACGAAGGCACCGACGACGCCGAGGCCGACCGCCGCGACGACCGTCGGCGTGACGGCGTTGGCGACGGCGTCGCCGAAGGCGTCCACCGCGGGGTCGGGGACGCCCTGTCCACCGCCCGCCCCGCCGAGGCCACCCGCCCCCGTCGCGTCGGTCTCGCGGACCGCCTCCTGGAGTTCGACGCCGGCGCGGACGAGTCGTTCGAGTCGTCCGGTGACGGCCAGCGACCCGACGGCGACGGCGAGGCCGACGAGCACCGGGACGCGTGCGGCGCCCGTGAGGCCGACGGCGAGCAGGTACGCGGGGAGGACGACGGCGGGACGGTCGCGGAGGAGTCGACCCGCGGCGCTCAGCGCGCCGGAGACCGACCGCGACCCGTCGGAGGGACGTGACATAGCACTGACCACCGAGGGGTGTGAGGTAAGGGTGTCGCCGGCGTCGCGGGATTGAAGCGCCACACCGCTGTACGTCTGGGTATGGACGCAGCCACCTTCTCCGACGAGTTCCGCGACGACAACGAGACGCCGCTGTCGCGACTCGGCTCCTCGAAGTCGCTGTACGCGCTCACCGGCGGCGAGATGGACGCCGACGCCGTCCGCGCGGCGGTCGCCGCGGAGTTCGCCCTCGCGGGCCGGACGTTCGAGGCGTGGAGCGCCGGGGAGGCCAACGGCGACGCGGCGGCGCTGTTCGGCGACGTGGCCGAGGACGCCCGTGGCCACCGTGACGTGGCTGACGCGGGCGTCGACCCCGAGGCCGACGACGTGCACGACTACCCCGAGTACGACCTGCTGGACGACCTCGACGAGACGGTCGAACGCGCAGGCGGCCTGTACGCCCGACTCGTCGTCACCCACACCCGCGCCGAGCAGACGGTCGGCTTCTTCGTCGGCGACGCCGACCCCGCCTCCTCGAACGACTTCCGCGGCGTCCGCGACGACCTCTCCGAACGTCTCGACGACGCGCTCGACCTGCTCGCGACCGTCTGCGACGGCGACGACGACTGGACGGCGGCCCGCGAGGCGGCCGACGCGGTGGTCGAGGCGGCGTACGACGACTACGTCACGACGCTGGAGTCGATGGGCGTCAAGCCGAAGAACGTCTGCTGAGGCCACGACGCCGCCCCCGACGGGCGGTCAAAACAGCGGGTCCAGCCCCTCGGTGTCCCACACGCCCGCCGAGAGGTTGGCACGCTCGGCGATGGCGGCGACGTTGCGTTGCGCCTCGACGGCGGCGGCACGGAGTTCTCGCAGGCGCGGCGCCTCGGTCACTCCGCCGAGCAGCACGAGCGCCGCAAGGTGGTCGGTGTCGCGCAGGGGGTAGTCGCCGTCGCGAACCTCGGGCGTCCCGGTCGCCTCCTCCAACCACGCGCGGCCGTCTTCGACCCCCTTGCGCGAGAGCGTCTCCGGTGGCCCGCTCACGACCACGAGTGCCCGCTCCACGTCGCGGAGTTCACACGGCAGAGTGAGGTTTCCGAGCGCCGCCCGCCGGACGGTCGCGGTCACGCGCGTCGTCGACTCCAGCGCGTCCTCCGAGACGGGCTTGAATCCGCCGAACAACCCTCGCTTGCGGTCGAGCGGCGTCGACGCGTAGCCGATTGAGGCCACGCCGCCGCTTCGCCCGAGCGTGTTGATGATCTCGCTGGCGTCGACGACCTTCTCCGGCGTCGGATCGGTCGCCTCTCCCGCCGAACACAGCACGCCGATCCGGCGGGCGATCGTCTCGTTGACGCGGCTGTAGCCGCCAGCCAGACTCTCGCCCGTCTCGCGGTGGGCGCCGTTGTCGAACAACAGGGTGGCGTCGGCGTGGTCGACGACGGTCTTGAGCGACCGCGCGGCGTTGAGCGTGTAGATGCCCCCCTCGTCGCGGGCGGGGAGCACGCCCAGCGCGAAGACGGGTTCCTCGTAGATCCGCCGGATCTCGCTGGCGATCACGGGTGCGCCGCCAGACCCGGTGCCGCCGCCGAGTCCCGCGACGACGAGGAACGCGTCCACGTCGCTCGTCGGGATCGCGTCGACGGCGTCGCGCACCTCGCCGATGTCGTCGCGCGCGAGTTCGGCGCCGAGTTCGTTGTCGGCGCCGGCGCCGTGGCCCTTCACGCGGTCGCCGCCGATCAGCACGCGGTTACCGGGCGGCACCTCGCGCAGTCCGAGGAGGTCCGCGCGGGCGGTGTTGACGGCGACGGCGTCGACGACGAAGTCGACCTCGCTGTCGCGTTCGTACCGGAGGAGCGCGTCAGCGATCTTTCCGCCAGCCTGTCCGACGGCGACGACGGCGATTCTCATGGCCGAGGATGGGACCCACTCGACATAAATCGGGGTACCAGTCGGCCCTCAGACGCCGGGGACGCCCTCGCGGTACTCGCTGATGCACTCGACGGCGGCCTCGGCGTGGTCGGCCGCCTCCGTGCCGGCGTCGCTCGCGGCGTCGCGGATCGTGTGGATGCGCTTGGCCATCCAGCCGTGGTCGGGGCCGGCGTCGGCCTCGGCCGCGTTCGCCAGCGCGTCGGCGACGCGCTCGAACCGCGCTGCTGTGTCGCCGTCGGTCGCGTCGGCGGCCCGTCGGAGGTGCTCGCTCGCGTCCGTCAGCAGTTGTCGTGTCATACCGTGTGGTTCTCTACTTCGGGAGGTAGGCGTTTCGGCGTTCGCGAACGTCGCCGCCGTCGGTGACGCGTCGACCCCCTCCGAGACGAGGAGTGCGTCCCCTTCGAGGGGCGGCTCGGCTCTCGTGGTCTCGTTCGTTTGCCTCGCTAAGAACGTCTGTCTGGCCGCGCAGGTCCTGGGCGGCTCGGGCGGCGTGGTCTCCCTTCGGTCGACCACGCACACCTCGCCGCCGTCCTTCGCGGTCTCTCTCGCTCACTCCGTTCGCTCGTTCGACCGCGCTCGTCAAGTGCTTCCCACCCCACACACCGTCAATGAGCGAATCCGAGGGACCGCTCTCGCCAGACCGTCCCGAGGCCGAGAAGCCCCTGCGCGTGGACGCCCCGTTCGACCCCGCGGGCGACCAACCCGAGGCCATCCGCCAACTCGTCGACGGCTACGAGTCGGGGATGACCGAACAGACCCTCCTCGGCGTCACGGGCTCCGGCAAGACGAACACCGTCTCGTGGGTCGTCGAGGAGTTGGACACGCCGACGCTCGTCATCGCCCACAACAAGACGCTCGCCGCGCAGTTGTACGAGGAGTTCCGCAACCTGTTCCCCGACAACGCGGTCGAGTACTTCGTCTCCTACTACAACTACTACCAGCCCGAGGCGTACGTCGAGCAGACGGACACCTACATCGACAAGGAGATGTCCATCAACGACGAGATCGACCGCCTGCGCCACTCTGCGACGCGGTCGCTGCTTACCCGCGACGACGTCATCGTCGTCGCCTCGGTGTCGGCCATCTACGGCCTCGGTGACCCGAACAACTACCGCGGGATGGCGCTGGAGGTAGAGGTCGGCCAAGAGATCGGTCGCGACGAGTTGTTGAAGAAGCTGGTCGACCTGAACTACGAGCGCAACGACGTCGACTTCCAGCAGGGGACGTTCCGCGTGCGCGGCGACACCGTCGAGGTGTTCCCGATGTACGGCCGCCACGCCGTCCGGATCGAGCTGTGGGGCGACGAAGTCGACCGCATGCGCAAGGTCGACGTGGTGAACGGCGAGGTCGTCAGCGAGGAGCCGGCCGCGCTCATCCACCCGGCGGAGCACTACTCGCTCCCCGAGGAGCAGATCGATCAGGCCGTCTCGGAGATTGAGGAGCTGATGGAGCAACGCGTCGCGTACTTCGAGCGGCAGGGCGACCTCGTCGCCGCCCAGCGCATCGAGGAGCGCACCACCTTCGACATCGAGATGCTCCAGGAGACGGGCTACTGCTCGGGCATCGAGAACTACTCCGTCCACCTGTCGGACCGCGAGTCCGGCGACGCGCCGTACACGCTGCTCGACTACTTCCCCGACGACTTCCTGACGGTGATCGACGAGTCCCACCAGACGCTCCCGCAGATCAAAGGGCAGTTCGAGGGCGACAAGTCGCGGAAGGACTCGCTGGTCGGCAACGGCTTCCGCCTGCCCACCGCCTACGACAACCGCCCGCTCACGTTCGAGGAGTTCGAGGAGAAGACCGACCGCCGGCTGTACGTCTCCGCCACCCCCGCCGACTACGAGCGCGAGCGCTCCGAACAGATCGTCGAGCAGATCGTTCGTCCCACCCACCTCGTCGACCCCGAGGTCACCGTCGAACCCGCACAGGGGCAGGTGGACGACCTGATGGACCGCATCGACGACCGTATCGAGCGCGGCGAGCGCACCCTCGTCACCACCTTGACGAAGCGGATGGCCGAGGACCTCACCGAGTACCTCGAAGAGGCCGGCGTGGAGGTGGCGTACATGCACGACGAGACGGACACGCTGGAGCGCCACGAGATCATTCGCTCGCTGCGGCTCGGCGAAATCGACGTGCTCGTCGGCATCAACCTCCTGCGCGAGGGGCTCGACATCCCCGAGGTGAGCCTCGTCGCCATCCTTGACGCCGACCAGGAGGGGTTCCTCCGCTCGGAGACGACGCTCGTGCAGACGATGGGCCGGGCGGCCCGCAACGTCGAGGGCGAGGTGATCCTGTACGCCGACAAGACGACGAACGCGATGGAGTCGGCCATCGAGGAGACCCAGCGCCGCCGCGAGATCCAGCGCGAGTTCAACGAAGAGCACGGCTACGAGCCACAGACCATCGAGAAGGAGATTGGCGAGACGAACCTCCCCGGGTCGAAGACCGACACCTCTGGCCTCGCCGGCACCGACGTGGCCGACGAGGAGGAGGCCCAGGCCCGGATCCAGGCGCTGGAAGAGCGCATGGAGGAGGCCGCGAGCAACTTGGAGTTCGAGTTGGCCGCGGACATCCGTGACCGTATGCAGGACCTCCGTCGGGAGTTCGACGTCGACCCGGAGGCGGTCGGTATCGAACCGCCCGCCGAGGACACCGAAGGGATCGACCCCGGCGACGACGCGTTCTGAGCGAGGCCGACCGCAGGGAGGCCTTCGACGAACGACGGCGCGCTCGCGGGCCCGCGGCCCAAGAACAAAGCGAGGCCGACCGACGGGAGGCCACGGAGAGCGGTGGCGAGGTCCGGTGGGCCGAACAGTCCACGAACGACGCGCCCCCGACCTCGGTCAGTCCGCCGACGCCGCCTCGCCCGCGGACTCGGCGGCGCGCTCGTGGAGGCCGTCGCCCGTCGAGTAGTGGAAGTAGCCGACCAACCCGACGGCGGCGACCACGTTCGAGATGGTCACCGCCCAGAACGGCCCGAGGGCACCCCACCCGAGGACGAACGCGCCGACGGCGGCGACGGGCACCCGGACCGCCCAGTACTGCAGCATCGTCGCGTACATGCTCACGTCCGTCCGCCCGGCGCCGTTGAAGCCCGCCTCGACCGTCCAGATGGTGCCGAGCGCCCAGTAGCCGAACGCGAGGATCTGGAGGTACGCCACCGACAGCGCGAGCGCCTGCCCCTCGATGCCGGGGACGAACAGCGTCGCGACCGCCGTCGGGAACAGGTACTGGACGATCCCGATCGCACCGAGGCCGACCGCACCGACGCCGACGCCCAGCCACGTCGCCCGCGTCGCCCGGGCGGGCTTGTCCGCACCGAGGTTCTGGCCGACGAGCGTCGTTCCCGCCGAGCCGATGGCGGCGGCGGGGACGAACACCACCGTGGCGACCCGGGCGCCGATCGTATACGCCGTCAGCGCCGCCGCGCCGCCGGTGACCGAGACGATGGCGACGACGACGAGGCGGGCCACTTGGCGGGCGACCCCCTGCCCGACCTTCGGGGCGCCGACGCCGACGAGTTCGCGGAACTCCGCGATGTCGAGGGAGACGGCGTCGAGGTGGAACGTGAACCCACGGTCGGCCCACACTGCGGCGGCGACCATGACGACCGCACCGACGCCGAAGCCGATGGCCGTCGCGTACGCGGCGCCGGCGATGCCGAACCCGGGGATCGGGCCGTAGCCGAAGATGAGCACGGGGTCGAGCCCGATGCTGATCGCGATGGAGAGGAGGTTGACGAACAGCGGGGTGCGCGAGTCGCCCGCGCCGATGAAACCGTACTCGAACACGTCGCTGACGGTCGATATCGTGTAGGCGCCGGCCATCGCCGCGAGGTACGTCGCCGCCAGCCCGACGACCTCTCGACCGGGGTCGAACAGGCCGGCGAGTGGTCGACCGAAGGCGGTCGTGACCGCGACCATGACCAGCATGACCGCCACGCCGGCGACCAGCGCGTGGAACACCGCGCGGCTGGCGCCCCGTTCGTCGTCGTTGCCGACGCGCTGGGAGACGAGGACGTGCTCGCCGGTGAACACGCCACCCACGAGGGCCATCATCAGCCCGATGAGCGGTGCGACGAGCCCGACGGCGGCGACGGCCTCCCCGCTGAGTCGGCCGAGCCAGAGCACGTCGACGATGCTCTGGGCGGTCACGGCGAGCTGCTGGGCGACGATCGGCAGCGACAGGAACGCGAGGGCACGCCCCAGCGGCCCGTCCGTGATCTCCTCGGACGACACGTCAAGCATCCTGATATGAATTTATCATCTAAATCGTTGATTAAATCTCTATCGGTTCCAACGGTACCCGAGACGGTCGCAGTCGGCAGGTCCGCGGGAGCGACGTGGGACCGCACGTTTTTGCCCCCCGCGCCGAAGGGAGAGGTATGAGTAGTCGGCGGCGGAAGCCGGACTGGCTGAAGATGCGCCCGCCGTCCGGTCGGCGCTTCACGGAGATCAAGTCGACCCTCCGGGACCACGACCTCCACACCGTCTGTGAGGAGGCGAACTGCCCCAACCTCGGGGAGTGTTGGTCCGGGCGCGACGGCCCCGGGACGGCGACGTTCATGCTCATGGGCGACCGCTGCTCGCGCGGGTGCAACTTCTGTGACGTGGAGACCGGCGGCATGGAGCCGCTGGACCCCGACGAACCCGCCAACGTCGCCGAGGCGGTGACGGAGATCGGACTGGAGTACGTCGTGCTCACCTCAGTCGACCGCGACGACCTCGCCGACGGCGGGTCGCGCCACTTCGCCGAGACGATCCGCGAGATCAAACGCCGCGACCCGGAGACGCTCGTCGAGGTGCTGATCCCTGACTTCGGGGGCGACCCCGACGCCGTCGACCGCATCGTCGACGCCGGGCCGGACGTCATCGCCCACAACATCGAGACGGTCGAGCGCCTCCAGTGGCCCGTGCGCGACCGCCGCGCGAACTACGAACAGACGCTCGACGTGCTCGAACGCGTGCACGAGGAGTCGGACATCCACACGAAGACGAGCGTCATGCTCGGTCTCGGCGAGTACGACCACGAGGTGTACCGCACCCTGCGGGACCTCCGCAACGTCGGCGTCGACATCGTCACGCTCGGCCAGTACCTCCAGCCGTCGCGCTCGCACCTCGACGTGTTCGAGTACGTCCACCCGGACGCGTTCGACACGTGGGAGCGGGTCGCCGAGGAGGAGTTGGGCTTCCTCTACTGCGCCTCCGGCCCGATGGTCCGCTCGTCGTACAAGGCGGGCGAGTTCTTCGTCGAGGCGCTCCTCCGCGAGGGCGCGAGCGTCGAGGAGGCACGGGCGGCCGCCAACGCCGCAGACTGACCGCCGCCGCGGCGCCTACATCAACGATTGTCAAGAATACGTGCGGCTTTCTGTCCGTTCACCGATCAATCTGCCTCACGCGACCCGTTGATTGGATGAATTTGTAGTTCGGAGGGGTGACAATCGACGCCTTGGCAGTTCTTGGCAGTATTTCTGTGCACAGTAAACTATTTACGAAAACACTATCACGCGGGGCGAACAGCACTCTGGTATGCGAAGGTGGGTACTGTGAGTACGCTCGAACCCGACCCCCGCGACGGGATGGTGCAGGTCCTCGACGAGGAGGGCGGCGTCGTCGGCGACGTCCCAGACCTCTCGGACGAGGAGTTCGTCGCGATGTACCGCCACATGAAACTCGCCCGCCACTTCGACGAGCGGGCGGTGTCCCTCCAGCGACAGGGGCGGATGGGGACGTACCCGCCGCTGTCCGGACAGGAGGGTGCACAGGTCGGCTCGGCGTTCGCACTCGCCGAGGACGACTGGCTGATCCCCTCCTACCGCGAACACGGCGCCGCGCTGGTGCGCGGCCTGCCGCTTCGCGACACCCTGCTGTACTGGATGGGCGACGAGCGCGGGAGCCTCATCCCCGAGGACGCGAACGTGTTCACCCCGGCGGTCCCCATCGCCAGCCAGGTGCCCCACGCGACGGGGATGGCGTGGGCGGACAAACTGAAGAACGGCGGCGAGACCGACAAGGCGTTCATCTGCTACTTCGGCGACGGCGCGACCTCGGAGGGCGACTTCCACGAGGGGCTGAACTTCGCGGGCGTGTTCGACACGCCGACCGTCTTCTTCTGTAACAACAACCAGTGGGCCATCTCGGTGCCGCGCGAGCGCCAGACCGCCAGCGAGACGCTGGCGCAGAAGGCGGTCGCCTACGGCTTCGAGGGCGTCCAGGTCGACGGCATGGACCCGCTGGCCGTCTACAAGGCGACGACCGAGGCGCTGGAGAAGGCGAAGAACCCCGGCGAGGGCGAACTCCGCCCGACGCTGATCGAGGCGGTCCAGTACCGCTTCGGCGCACACACGACCGCCGACGACCCGACCGTCTACCGCGAGGACGAGGAGGTCGAGGAGTGGAAGCGCAAAGACCCGATCCCACGCTTGGAGAAGTTCCTCCGCAACCAGGGCATCCTCGACGACGACCGCGTCGAGACCATCGAGGAGTCCGTCCGCGAGGAGGTGGCCGAGGCCATCGACGCCGCGGAGTCGACGGTGCGGCCCGACCCCTCGACGATGTTCGACCACGTGTTCGCCGAGAAGACGCCGGAGATCCAGCGGCAGGCCGAGGAGTTCGCGCGACTGCGCGAGGAGTACGGCGACGAGGCGTTCTTAGAGGAGTGATACCATGAGCAGTCAACAACAAGACCAAGCCACGCAGAACCTGACGCTCGTACAGTCGGTGCGCGACGCGCTCGCCACCGAGATGGACCTCGACGACGACGTGCTCGTCATGGGCGAGGACGTCGGCAAGAACGGCGGCGTGTTCCGGGCCACCGAGGGCCTGTACGACGAGTTCGGCGAACACCGCGTCGTCGACACGCCGCTGGCCGAGTCCGGCATCATCGGCACCGCCGTCGGGATGGCCGCGATGGGGCTCAAGCCCGTCCCCGAGATTCAGTTCTCCGGGTTCGCCTACCCTGGCTTCGACCAGATCGTGAGCCACATGGCCCGCCTGCGCACCCGTTCGCGCAGTCGCTACACGCTCCCGATGGTGCTCCGAATGCCGTACGGCGGCGGCATCCGCGCGCCCGAGCACCACTCCGAGTCGAAGGAGGCGTTCTACGCTCACGAGGCCGGCCTGAAGGTCGTCATCCCGAGCACCCCGTACGACACGAAGGGGCTGCTCATCTCGGCCATCCGCGACCCGGACCCGGTCGTGTTCATGGAGCCGAAGCTCATCTACCGCGCGTTCCGCGGCGAGGTGCCCGAGGGCGACTACGAGGTCCCAATCGGCGAGGCCGTCACCCGCCGCGAGGGGTCGGACATCTCCGTGTTCACCTACGGCGCGATGACGCGCCCGAGCCTCGAAGCCGCCGAGGAGTTGGCCGAGGAGGGCATCGACGCGGAGGTCGTCGACCTGCGCACCGTCTCGCCGCTGGATCGCGAGTCCATCGTCGAGTCGTTCAAGAAGACCGGTCGCGCGTGCGTCGTCCACGAGGCGCCCAAGACGGGTGGCCTCGCGGGTGAGATCACCGCGACCCTCCAAGAGGAGGCGCTGCTGTACCAGGAGGCGCCGGTCAAGCGCGTCACGGGCTACGACGTGCCGTACCCGCTGTACGCGATGGAGGACTACTACATGCCGAACGCGGCGCGAGTCGCCGACGGTATCAAAGAGGCGGTCGAGTTCTGACCATGGCTGAGAAGGAGTTCAAACTCCCCGACGTCGGCGAGGGCGTCGCCGAAGGGGAACTCGTCAACTGGCTGGTCGGACCCGGCGACACGGTCACCGAGGACCAGCCGGTCGCGGAGGTCGAGACAGACAAGGCGCTCGTCGAGGTGCCCTCGCCGTACAACGGGACGGTGAAGGAACTGCACGCCGAGGAGGGCCAGATGGTGCCCGTCGGCGACGTGATCATCACGTACAACGTCGACGGCGACGACGGGGACGAGGCGGCGACGGAGTCGCCAGCCGAGACGGAGTCGGCCCCCGAATCGGAGTCGGAACCCGAGGCAGAAGCCGAGGCGGAGACGCCCGAGGAGGCGCCCGCCCCGTCGAGCGGTCGCGTGTTCGCGCCGCCGTCGGCACGCCGCCTCGCCCGCGAACTCGGCGTCGACATCGGCGCCGTCGAGGGGAGCGGCCCCGGCGGTCGCGTCACCGAGGGTGACGTGCGCGCCCACGCCGAGTCGGGCGCTGACGACGGAGACGCCGAGGAGTCGACCGGACCCAAGCAGGTGGACGTCGGTTCGAAGAAGTCGGCCGTCTCGAAGAAGGGCGAGTCCGCCGCCGCCGGTGCGGCCCCCTCGTCCGTCGAGGCCGCCGGTCGCGACCGGACTCTCGCCGTCCCGGCGACTCGGAAGGCCGCCCAAGACGCGGGCGTCGACCTGAACGACGTGCCGACCGACGAGACCCGCGACGGCGAGGCGTTCGTCTCGACCGAACAGGTCCAGCAGTACGCGCAGGCCGTGAAAGAGGCGAAGGCCGCCGAGGCCGAGGGTACCGGCGCGCCCACGCCCGCCGCCGCGGCGGGCAACGGCGCCGCCGCCTCGCGCGAACCGGAGTCGGTGCCGTACCGCGGCGTCCGTCGGACCATCGGTGACCAGATGTCGCGCTCGAAGTACACGGCGCCGCACGTCACCCACCACGACACCGCCGTCGTCGACGAGTTGGTCGACACGCGCGCCGAACTGAAGGCCCACGCCGAGGAGCGCGACGTGAAGCTCAGCTACATGCCGTTCGTGATGAAGGCGCTCGTGGCCGGGTTGAAGGAGTTCCCCACGCTCAACTCCGAACTCCGCGAAGAGGAGGAAGAGATCCTCCTGAAGAAGGAGTACAACCTCGGCATCGCGGTCGCCACCGACGCGGGCCTGATGGTCCCGGTCGTGAAGAACGTCGACGAGAAGTCCATCCTCGAACTCGCCAACGAGGTGAACGACCTCGCGACCCGCGCCCGCGACCGCAAGGTCACGCGCGAGGAGATGCAGGGCGGCACGTTCACGATCACCAACTTCGGCGCCATCGGCGGCGAGTACGCCACGCCGATCATCAACTACCCCGAGACGGCGATCATGGGGCTGGGCGCCATCGACGAGCGTCCGGTCGCCGAGGACGGCGAAGTGCGCGCGGCGAGCACGCTCCCGCTGTCGCTGTCGATCGACCACCGCGTCATCGACGGCGCCGAGGCCGGTCAGTTCACCAACTACGTGATGGAGCGGCTGGAGAACCCGTCGCTGCTGCTGTTGGACTGACCCGGCACGAGCCCACTCGTTGCCAAGGTACTTGCGCGAGCGCGGACTAACTAAGGTATGTGTTTTTTCACAGCTAACGAGTCTCGGTTCGTTCTCCCGGGACGGGCAGTATCAGCTCCGGGTGCGCCGTGAATCCGAGCCGCGTCGACTCCATCGTCGACCTGACGTACGGGCTGTTGATCGCGCTCTCGGTCGGCCTGATCGTCGTCGCCGGGACCGGCGTCGGGCTGGCCTTCGGCTTCGGCGTCCTGATCTCGTACGTCCTCCACGTCGTCTGGAAGATGGCTCGGTTCGACCCGAACTGGATGTCGACCGCCGTCAAAGAGACCGTCGACGAGACGGTCGGGGAGACGGTGGAGAAGACGGTCGAGGAGACAGTAGACGAGACGGTCGGCGAGACAGTGGAGAAGACTGTCGAGGAGACCGTCGACGAGACTGTCGAGAAGACGGTCGGGGAGACAGTGGAGAAGACCGTCGGGGAGACAGTGGAGAAGACGGTCGAAGAGACGGTAGACGAGAAGGTCGGAGAGACTGTCGAAAAGACCGTGGGTGAGACGGTAGAGAAGACGGTCGAAGAGACAGTAGACGAGAAGGTCGGAGAGACCGTAGAGAAGACGGTTGGTGAGACAGTGGAGAAGACGGTCGAAGAGACGGTAGACGAGAAGGTGGGCGAGACCGTGGAGAAGACCGTCGGGGAGACGGTAGAGAAGACGGTCGAGGAGACGGTAGACGAGAAGGTCGGAGAGACCGTAGAGAAGACCGTCGGGGACACAGTGGAGAAGACGGTCGAGGAAACGGTCGAGGAGACGGTAGACGAGAAGGTCGGCGAGACCGTGGAGAAGACCGTCGGTGAGACCGTGGAGAAGACCGTCGGTGAGACAGTGGAGAAGACGGTCGAGGAGACGGTGGACGAGACGGTCGAGAAGACGTTGGAAGAGCGGCTGGCAGCCGAGGAAGACGAGGAAGACGAAGAAGACCACGAAGACGAGGAAGCCGAGGCAGACGACGAGCACGACGCGGACGAGGACGACGACCGATGATCAGCGTCCTCCTCGTCGCCGGCGTCCTCGTGTCGATGTTCGTCGCTTACAACATCGGCGGGTCGACCACCGGGCCGGCGTTCGGGCCGGCCGTCGGCGCCGACGCCATCTCGAAACCCGTCGCCGCGGCGCTGATGGGCGTGTGCTTCTTCGTCGGCGCGTGGACGCTCGGCCGCAACGTCGTGACGAAACTCGGGACCGAACTCGTCACCGACACGGGCGTGTTCACGCTCGAAGCCTCCATCGCGGTGCTGTTCTTCATCGGCGTCGCGCTCTTAGTCGGCAACGTGTTCGGCGTGCCGGCCTCGACGTCGATGACCGCCGTGGGTGCGATCGCCGGGCTCGGGCTGGCTGGCGGCGTGTTGGACCTCGCCGTGATGGGTGAGATCGTCATCTGGTGGGTCGTCTCGCCAATCGTCGGCTTCTGGGTGTCGCTGATCATCGGCCGGTACTTCTACGCCCGGCTGAACGGGATGGTCGCGATGGAGCGCAGTTCGGGGCCGCTGTTCGACGTCGACCGGTCGGGCATCGTCCCCATTCCACGAGTCCACCGGACGACCAACCGCCGGGAACTGGGCGGGACGGTCACCGTCGTCGCCATCGGCTGTCTGATGGCGTTCTCCTCGGGCACCTCGAACATCGCCAACGCCGTCGCACCGCTGGTCGGCAGCGGTGCGCTGGCGATGAACCCGGCCATCGTCTTCGGCGGCGTCGCCGTCACCGTCGGGGCGTTCACGATCGCTCGGCGGACCTTGGAGACGATGGGCAGCGACATCACCGAGCTCCCCCTCACCGCGGCGATCGTCGTCGCGTCGGTCTCCTCGACGCTGGTCGTGTTCCTGTCGGCGCTCGGCATCCCCGCGAGCTTCGTCATCATCGCGACGATGTCGATCGTCGGGTTGGGCTGGGGGCGAGCCACCCGACCGATGACCGTCCGCGACGTGGCCGCCGGCGACGGTGGCGCGCCGGTCTCGGTCGACGCACTGGCGGCCGACGAAGAAGGTGAGGACCTGCCGCCCATCGGCACGGAGGACGCCGACGACATCCCCGAGCCGGGGTCGCTGTTCAATCCGGTCACGACCGCCCGGGTCGTGCTGATGCAGAACGTCGTCCCGGCTATCGCGACGGTCGGCTCTTACCTCACGTTCCGTTTCGTGCCGCTGTTCGGGCTCTGACCCGGCCTGCTGCGGTCGGCGCAGACGCCTTGGATCGGACTACGACTCGTGGACGTGCCCGCACTCGGGGCACTTGACCTCCTCGCCGCGCACCTCCGCGCTGGCCTCGCGCACGTCGCGCATCACCGACGAGATCTTGTCCTCGGCGGCCAACTCCTCCTCGACGGCGAGGTCCGCGCCCTCAACCTCCAGGAGGAACTTCGCGACCTCCGTCGACTCGTACATCACGTCGTCCAGGTCCTCGGCGGTGAAGAACCCCGACATCGCGCCGTAGAGGAACGTCGCGCCCGCCTTGCGCACCTTCTCCTCGAACGCCGCGCGCGCCTGGTTCACCGCCTGCGGGGTGTAGGTGTCCGTCATGAACGGGACGAGCCGCGGGAGGTTCTCACCGATCTTCGTCATCTCGACGCCCGTCTCCGTGCGGAAGTCCGCACACAGCCGCGCGATAGCCCACTCGCGCGCCGTCACGTACGTGCGGTCGCGCAGGAACTCGTTGACGCGGTCGTACTCCGCCCGCTCCATCTTCTGGAAGCGGTCGTACTTCTGCACGTCCGCCGGGACGTCCTCGGCTGCCCCCGGTACGTCCGCGCCGACGTCAGGCCCAGGCACCGACCCGTCGGCGTCTGCGGCGTCGTCTTCGTCGGTGTCGGGGGCACCGGCCTCGGCGGCACTAGCGTCCGTAGCAGCGTCGTCGACAGCGGCGTCGGCAGCGTCCTCCTCGCCGTGCTCGGTCGCCTCGACGCCCTCGGCGTCGTCGCTCGCCGCGTCCACGGCGGTGGTGTCGGTCCCGGCGTCCGCGCGCTCCTCGCCGGACTCGCCCCCCGCCGCGTCGACGAGTTCTTCGCCGCCGTCGGTCGCCGCGTCGTCGCTCATGCGCGCCCGTAGCCGAGCGACCGCTAAAAACCCGTCCCCGTCGTCGGACGCGCGGCGGACGCGCCCGCGCCGTCGAGGTGTCGGCGGCGGCACGCTTTTGTCCGGGCCTGCCGACCGTCGGCGCATGAAGGTACTGCTGGGCATCGGCGGGAGCGACGACTCCCTTCGGGCGCTGGAGGACACCGTCGAGCGGGCCCGGGTCGCCGGCGACGACCTCACGGTCGCGGTCGTCGAGAACCCTCGCTCCGATCGGACTCCGGACGAGGTGGAATCGCGCGTCCGCGACGTGCTGTCGGGCGCCGGACTCGACGCCGACATCAGGCGGGTCGACGGCGACGCGGGCAGCCAGATCGTCGCTATCGCAGAGGACGAGAGCTTCGACATGATCGCCCTCGGCGGCGGCGAGACCAGCCCGATGGGCAAGATCAACCTCGGCAGCATCGCCCAGTTCGTCCTCTTGAACTCCCACGTCTCGGTGAAGTTGGTCAGATGAGCGGCGACCGCATCTACCCGGACGAACGCGCCGGCCCGTTCGCGCCGCCCCCACTCACCTTCGAGGACCGCGAGGGGCGCGACATCGAGGTCCGCCCGTACCCGCCCAGCGCCGAGGGCGAGGAGGGCGAAGCCGAGTTCGAGGCGCTCGTGCGGATGTACACCGACTTCGACCCCGCCGACCGCGCACAGGGGATCCCACCGAGTCGCGAGGCCGACGTGCGCTCGTGGCTGGAGACGATCCTCGGGGGCGATGGGTTCAACGTCATCGCGTGGGACGGCGACGCGGTCGCCGGCCACGCGACGCTCGTCCAGGACGGCGACGCCTACGAACTCGCCATCTTCGTCCTGCAGGCGTACCAGGGCGCGGGCATCGGCACGCACCTCATCAAGGCGCTGTTGGGCCACGGCGCCGCCAACGGCGTCGAGAAGGTGTGGCTCACCGTCGAGCGGTGGAACCGCGCGGCGGTCGGCCTGTACAAGAAGGTCGGGTTCGAGACGAGCGACGCAGAGTCGTTCGAGTTGGAGATGACCGCGCGGTTGGCGGACCCCGAGTAGGGGTCCCGTCCCACCAGTCTCAGTCTCGTCTCGGGGCTCAGACCGACAAGACCGGCTGACTCGCGTACAGCAACACGTACTCCGCCGCCTTCTCCAGGACTTCGCCGGGTTCGCCCGTGAGCGGTTCGCGGGGGATGACGATGAAGTCGGCGTCGACGTCCTCGGCGGTGTCGAGGACGACCGACCCTGGGTGGGTCGTCTTGCGCTTCGTCGAGAAGCCGTAGGCGATGGAGGTGGAGACCGGGACGCCCTCGGCCTCGGCGATCTCTCGGACCGTGTCGGTGAACGCCTCGGTGTCCTCGGCGACTTCGGACTCGTCGACGGCGGCCTCCTCGATGGCGCGGACGACCTCCTCGCCGAGCACGTACACCGCGTGGACGGCGGCGTCGTAGCGCTCGGCGACGGCGACGGCGTACTCGACCGCCTCCAGTGACTCGTCGCTCCCGTCTACGGGGACCAGCACGCGTTCGACGGTCAGGCTCATACGCGTGCCTCCGTCGGAGGGCGTGAAAGGTGTTCCCCTCGCGAGAGCCTCGCGCTCGCCCCGCCATCGCACGGTTCCCGGCCGTCTCCGCTCGCTCCGAGCCCGGATCTGCTACCCCCCTGCTTCCGGTGGAACCCCGACTTCGTACTTAGGAGTATCGGGGGTCTCGTCGCCACAGCGCCACGATCTGGCGTCGGCGACCGCGGCGGCACCGTCGCCGCCGGTCGCGCCGAGAGCGGGCACCCGCCGTGGGGCCGCCCTACGCCAGCGCCGACAGCGAGAACTCGAAGGCGGCCACGGGCACCTCCATGTCGCGGTCGACCAGCACCGCGGGGTGGAGTTCGCCGACGACGCCGACGGACTCGCCGTCGACGACGACCTCGGCGACCCGACCGTCGAGGAAGCTCGGGTGCTCGCTCGCGGGCGTCTCCACGTCGGCGTCGAAGTCGTCACAGACGGCCTGCAGGCGCGCTTTCGCGTCCTCGTACGTCGCGTCCGTCCGCGCGAGCACGCCCGCCACGCGGTAGTCCTCGGCGACGCGGGTGTTCACGTCGTCGTCGCGGTGGGCGACGAAGCCGACCTCCGCGAGGTCCTGCGGGTACGTCCGGTGGGTGTTGTTCTCCAGCACCTGCACCAGCGAGGGGAGCGCCCACGTCCGCAGTTGGGTGTAGTCCTCGCTGTACGGGCTGGTGATCACGGCGGCCGGCTCCGCCCCGAGCGGCGCGTCCGCCAGGTCGGCGCCGGGGTCGCGCTCGTCGAGGCGCATCCGGTCGTAGTTCTCCGTCCCCGAGGTCATGTGGAAGTTGAGCATGTCCTCGAAGCCGAGGCCGATGAGGCTCGTGCGCACCGCCCGTTCCAGCCGCGAGCGCTCGTGGCGCCCGCCGATGGTGCCGATGTCGGGGTACGTCGGCTCCAACTCGTTGAAGCCGTACGCGCGCCCCACGTCGTCGACCAGATCCAGCGGGTGGAGCACGTCGACGCGGTACGGCGGCACCGTCACGTCGTACACCGTCTCCTCCTCGCCGAGCGAGTAGGCGGCGTCCATCCCCGAGCGTTCGAACAGGTCGACGACCTCCTCGCGCTCCAACTCCACGCCCAGCATCGTCTCGATGCGGTCGTGGCTGACGGACTTCTCGTCGGTGTCGAGGTCCGGGCGGAGCAGTTCGGGCCCGTACTCGTCGGGGTACGTCGCGCCGTCCTGGTAGTCCACCTGCACCTCCTCGACCGTCCCGCCGCGCGCGGAGAGGGCGTAGCAGATGATGACGCACATCTTGTCGATGGTCCACTGGTCGGTGCCGGTCAACTCGATGAACAGGTCCCGGGAGCCGGTGTCGACCTCCGTGCGCGAGCCGTTGATGACCGGCGGGAACGAGAACAGCCCCAACTCGTCGTAGATGGCGGGGTAGCGCTCCAGGTCCTCGACCAGGTCCGCGTACTTGTCGCCGGTGGGGTGGTCCGTGAGCACCTGCGCGGGCGTCATCTCCGCGTTCGAGTCCAGCGGAACGAACCGGTCGCCGTCGGGTTCGACGCCGCGGTAGGTGACGGTCTTCTCGGTCGCGCCCAGATCCGAGGAGGCGGCGTTGATGGTGCCCGACGGCTCGGACTCCTCGGTGAGTGCCTGCCCCTTCAGCATCGTGAGGTCGTGGACACCGATGGCGCCCTTGGCGCGGCCGCGCCCCATCGTCGCGTGGAGCTTCTCCTGCAGTTGGATGAGCGAGTCGAGCCCCGACTCGTCGAGGTTCACCCCGCGCACGACGGCGCCGGTGACGAACGGGCGCTCGTCGGGCACCGACGGGTCGACCTCGATGGTCCAGTCGGCGTCGTTCGTCTTCGGGACGTACACGCCGCGGTCGGCGCCGTACTGGTAGCGCAGCGAGCGCGCGACCCCCTCGACCGACAGGCGGTCGAGCCGGTCCGGTCCGAACTCGAACTGGAGGAGGCCGTCGTCGGTGTCGCCCTCGTACTCCAGCCCGAGCGCGAACAGGTCCTCCTTGAACTCGTCGTCCGTCTTGTCCTCGCCGGTCAGTCCGCGTAGCTCGTCCGTGTCGATGTCGACGACTGGCATCAGTAGGTCACCTCCGCGTTCCGCAGGAACTCAAGGTCGGCCAGCGTGCCGTGCAGGTCGCGGATGTCCTCCGCGCCGGTCGTGAGCATGGCGAGGCGCTCTAAGGCGAGCCCCCACGCCATCACGTCGCACTCGATGCCCAGCGGTTCGAGCACCTCGTCGCGGAACATCCCCGAGTTGCCGATCTCGATCTCTTCGCCCGTCTCGGGGTGCTCGCCGAACAGCTCGAAGCTCGGCTCCGTGTAGGGGTTGTAGTGCGGCTTGAACCGGATCTCCTCGATGCCGAACTGGCGGTAGAACTCCTCGAACGTCCCCATCAGGTCGCGCACCGACAGGTCCTCGGCCATCACCCACCCTTCGATCTGGTAGAACTCCAGCAGGTGGGTCGCGTCGAGCGTGTCGTTGCGGTACGCCTTCTGCACGGAGAAGTAGCGCTGTGGCGGCTCTAAGTCGGCGTCGGCGTACCCCGAGAGGTAGCGCATCGACAGCGACGTGGTGTGGCCGCGCAGGGCGATGGCGCGCGCGAAGTCCTCCGACCACGGCGAGTGGTAGCCGTCGCCGTCCTCGCCGACGCCCTCACGGTGGGCGTGTTCGACGCGGTCGACCAGTCCCTCGGGGATGTCGGCCACCGGCGGCACGTCCAGCGCGAAGCGGTCCCAGTGGGTGCGCGCCGGGTGGTCCTGCGGCATGAACAGGCAGTCGTTGATCCAGAAGTCGGCGTCGGCGTGCGGGCCGTCCATCTCCTGGAACCCCATCCCCACGAGCACGTCCTTGACGCGCTCGGCGGCGCTGCGGAGCACGTGTTCGCGGCCACCCTCGACGGCGGGCGCGTCGGCCTCGACGTTGTACTCGGTGAACTCGACGTCTTCCCACTCCCCGCTCGTCAGCAGTTCGGGGGTGAGGCGGTCGACGGTCTCGGCGGCCTCGACACCCTCCATCAGGGCGGTGACGCCCTCGTCGGTGAGCGTGACCGAGCGGACGGTCGTCTCGTCCAGTTCCACCAGCCCGCGGCTCTCCAGTCGGTCGAGCAGGTCTGCGTCGTCGACGGCCTCGCCGGCGGCGAGCGCGTCGAGTGCGGCGGCCTCCTCGTCGGCGTCGGGGTCGGCGTCCTCGCTGGCGCTGACCTCGCCGGAGTCGACGACGCCGTACCCCTTGCGGGCGTAGTTGGCGAGCGCGATGTCGACCTCGGGGCCCTCAAGCCCGCTGGCGCCGATTGCCTCGCCCATCCCGACTTCGCCGCCGGCGTCGCGGGCGGCACGGAACAGGCGGACCTCGGGGAGCCCAGCCTCGCGGTACGTCTCGCCTTCGTCGGTGAGCGTCGCCGACTCCTCGACGCGCTCGTCGACGGCGACGAGGCCCTCGTCGCGGAGGTCGAAGGCCGCCCGGGTGACCGCCTCGGGCTTCAGGTCCGTCTCCTCGGCGAGCTGTTCGATCGGCTTCGCATCGGTCGCGCTGGCGGCCTCCAGCAACGCGACCTGCGCCTGTGGGAGTCGCATTCGATTGTGTGCGTGTCCGTCCGGTCGGTGGTTAGTCGTGTCGTTCCGGCTCGCGGCGGCGCGACCCGTGCCCCCGCGGCGACGCGTGCGACCTGCTCGCTCCCGGCCCGGTGGTGTTTATCCCCTCACCGTGCGATACTGTTCGTATGGCTACATCCTCCTCCGAGACCCTCAAACACGCCGCTATCGGGGCGGTCGTCTCGCTCGTGACGTTCTTCCTGCCGTTCTCGCCGGTGATCGGCGGGGGCGTCGCCGGCTACCTCCACGGCTCCGACCGGACGGCGGGGGCGAAGGTCGGCGGGCTCTCGGGCCTGCTCGCGGCGATTCCCGGCGCGGTGCTGGCGACGCTGATCGCGTCGATCTTCGTCATCGTCGGCCCGGGGCAGCGTTCGGGGCTGCTCGTCGCGTTCGGCGTGTTCTTCGTCGCGCTGCTGATCGCGGCGTTGTACGGCGGTGCTCTCGGCGCCGTCGGCGGCTTTGTGGGCGCGTACCTCCACGAGGAGTTCGCCGACCCCGACCGCGTCGACCCCGCGGAACTCCGCACGGACGACGACCGCGACGACCGCGACATCCACTCGGAGTTGACCGAGTTCGACGAGTCAGTCGACGACACCGCCCGCGCCTGACCGCCGCACTCGCCTCCCAGGGTCCCCGCGTTACGCCACGTTCTGCTCCACCAGTAGCTCCCCGTCAGCGAACCGCTCGCGCGACAGCGGCGACACGTCGACCGACGACGACGCGCCGTCGAGCACCAACTCCGCGACCGCCGTCCCCGTCGCCGGCGCGTGTTGGAAGCCGTGGCCGGAGAACCCCGCCGCGGTGACGACGCCCGGGACCGACTCCTCGACGATGGCGTGGTGGTCGGGCGTCACCGCGTACAGTCCGGCCCACCCGCCCGCGAGGAGGCTGTCGGGGCCGAAGTAGTCGGCGAGTTCGCCGACGCGCTCGACGGCCTCGACCGCCCAGTCGGTGTCGGGCTTCTCGGAGAAGCGGTCGGGGTCGGTCACGACCGGGTCCGCCTCGGCGAAGTGGCCGCCGACGAGCGCGCGCCCGTCGCGCTCGGGGCGGAAGTGCGCGGTCGTGTCGGCGTCGATGACGAGCGGGTCGGACTCGGGGACGGGCCGTTCCGGTTCGATCACCGCCGTCTGGCGACGGTGGGCGACGATCGGCAGGTCGTAGCCGGCGCTGTCGGCGAGGTGTGGCGCCCACGCCCCCGCCGCGTTGACTGCGGCGTCGACCGTCAGGACTTCCCCGTCCGCGAGCGCGACCCGGACGCCGGACTCGCGCGGGTCGAGGCTCGCCACGGGCGTGTTCGTCCGAATCTCGACCCCCGCCTTGCGGGCCGCGGCGGCGTACCCCTGCAGCGCGAGGTGCGGGTCCGAGAAACTGTCCGTCGGGCAGTACGTCGCGGCGACGAACCTCTCGGGCTGGAGGCCGGGGCACACGGCTGTCATCTCCGCGGGGTCGACGAGCCGGCTGTCGACGCCGTACTCCTGCTGCATGGCGACCTGGTCGGCGAACGCGTCGGCGGTGGCCTGCTCGCGCGTGCAAAACAGGTAGCCAGTCCGGCGACGGTCGATGTCGACGCCGAAGCGCTCGGCGAACGCGTCCCAGACGGCGATGGAGGCGACCGACAACTCGACGTTGATCCGGGTGGAGAACTGCCCGCGGATGCCGCCGAGTGCGCGGTCGGTGCTGCCGGCGCCGAGACTGCCCCGTTCGAGGAGCGTCACATCGGCGCCCCGCGTCGCGAGTTCGTACGCGCTCGCGACGCCGACGATTCCTCCCCCGACCACGACGACGTTCATGTCTCGTGGTGTGTGAACGTGGGCAATGGGTGTTGCGGCGATCCACCCCGGGCGCCGCATGACACAAGTCGGTCGCCCTCGACCACCGCCCATGCACATCTTCGACGACGACGCGGTCGCAGACCTCCTCTCACTCGACGACCTCCTCCCCGTGATCGAGACGGCGTTCGTGAAGCAGGGACGCGGCGAGGTCGAGCGCCCCGAGCGCCCCCACTTCCCGGTCGGCGAGGGACTCGACGGCCGCGAGGACCCGCCGGGGACCGGCTTGGCGATGCCCGCGTACGTTCACGGCGACCCGGCGTACGCGACGAAACTCGCGTCGGTGTTCCCCGGCAACGCCGAGACGGCCCGCCCGACGGTGCAGGCGCAGGTGGTGCTCACCGACGCGGCGAACGGGGCGCCGCTGGCGCTGTTCGCCGGCGAGCGCATCACCAACGCCCGAACGGGCTGTATCGGTGGCCTCGCGGCTCGACACCTCGCCGCCGGGTCGGGCCCAGTCGACCTGGCGGTGATCGGCGCGGGCCAACAGGCGCGCTGGCAGACCCGCGCGATCGCGGCGGCTCGCGGCGTCGCCCGCGTTCGCGTCTTCTCGCCGACCCCCGACTCGCGCGAGGAGTGTGCCGCGGACCTCCGCGAGGAGGGGCTCGACGCCGAGGCGGTCGCGTCCGCGTCGGCGGCCGTCGGCGACGCCGACGTGGTCGTCACCGCGACGACGAGCGAGGCGCCGGTGCTCGACGGCGAGACGCTGGCGGACGGCGCGCTCGTCGTCGCCGTCGGTGCCTACGAGGCACGGATGTGCGAACTGGACGCGGCCACCTTCGACCGCGCCGCGCGGGTGTTCGCCGACGTGCCCGAGGAAGTCGCGGGGATCGGCGACATCGTCGACAACGGCGTCGACCCCGAGCGACTCACGCCGCTGTCGGCGGTGTTCGAGGGCGACGCCGGGCGCGGCGACGACGAGGAGGTGGTCGTCGTCGACAGCGTCGGCTCGGCGGTGTTGGACACGGCGACCGCGAATCACCTGTGGCGCGCCGCGGAGGCGGGTACCGCCGACGCCGGAGTCGAAATCGGCTTCTGAGCCGGTCGTGCGCGGGTGCCGCCCGGCGGCTCCTCGCCTCTCTGGCGGCGACCCACCTCGCGGCGACTACTCGTCGGACCGCTGCAGTGAGCTGATCGTCAGCCCGTAGGCGGCACCACAGTCGTCACAGACGGCGACGGTGTTGACTTCGACGTCGCCGCCCCGCGTGAAGTCGGACACCTCCTCGCCGCATGCGCACTCGAACGCGTACTCCATCTTACACGTGACTCACTGGTCGTATCAATACATCTTTCGGTCGAACGACGAGTGAGACGCCGGCGCCCCGCTCAGGGCGTGAGCCGTTCGACAGTGAGGTACGCGACCGACTCGGCTCCTGCGAGCGCGAACACCATCGACTTGCGGACGCCGCCGGCGAGGCGCACGTCGAGGGCGAGGTCCCGCGGGTGGAACCGGTGCTCGGGGGTGACGACGCGAACCAGCCGTTCGGAGTGGGGCAGTTCGGCGACGGACTCGACGGCGTCGTACGTGCGGAAGTCGGCGCCGAACTTGTAGCCGGTCTTCGGGACGACGCCGGCGTCGCGCAACTCGCGGTAGACGGTGAGTCGGCGGTCGAAGCGGTCGCCCTCGACCTCGCGCCCGCGTTCGACGACCGCCGCGGCGTCGAGGTCGACGGCCCCGCGCTCGGCGAGGTCGGCGGCCTCCAGCAGCGACAACTGGAGCGCGTCCACGTCGGCGTCGTCGCGGCCCGAGACCGGCTGGCCGTAGAACGCCGACTCGTACAGAGCGGCGGGCGGGCTCCAGCAGACGACGCGGTCGTCGAGCAGGTCCGCGTCGAGGCCGGTCGGGAGGTCGTAGGCGGTCTGCCCGTCGAAGCCGCCGCCGGCGGAACAGCCGAAGTACGACACCTCGCTCTCCTCGTCGACGACGGCGAGCGTCACGCCCGCCAGCGCCGTCGCCGCCAACTCCTCGCGCTCGCCGACGACGCGCACGCGGTGGGCGACGGGGCCGCCGGGCTTCTCGCCGCGCTCGAACACGAGGATGTCGGCGCCGTCCTCGGTGTCGTCGCGGTCGTCGCCGGCGCCGTCGCTCCCGGGCCACCCCTCCCGCGCGGGTGCGAGGTAGAACCCCCGCTCGCGGAGGTCGGTGTACACGAGGAAGCGCGCGGCGAAGCCGGGTTCGCTCGCGACACTGTCGCGGAAGAACGCCCGGAAGTCCATCCCGGACACCGACTCCAGGTCGCCGCGGTACAGGAGGTGCGCCGCCTCGACGCGCGCGAGGGTCACGTCCGCGCCGTCGGCCCGACCGTACCCCCGGGCGTCGTAGAAGCGCTGACGGGCGTCGCCGTGCGCGCGGACGACGTCGCCGTCGAGTGTCGCGTTCATACTGTGTGTCGGGGTTCGGTTCGGGTATAGGGGCTGTGGTCCTGTGATTCGCTGTCCACTGCGTTGGTGTCGAGACGACCGTCGCGAACCGCCTGACGACGACCGCGAAAGCCCCCGGGCGGCTCGCGGTCGAGTCCTCGCTGCGCTCCTCGGCTCGTTCCCTCCGGTCACTCGCCTGCGGTGCTTGCGTCGGAGTCTCCCGCGAGCCGCCCGGCCCCTTTCAGTCCCACCCGGCGGTTCCCTGGCCGAGTGTTGCCGGCGGCTGGTCGGCGCCGACGCTCTCGGGACACCGCTCACACGAGGCCGCGGCGGGTGTCCGGCGGCAGTCGTCGTCGTCGCCGGCGGAGGTCACGGCCCCCGTTCCGGGTCGGCGGGCCGGTCGCGTTCGCACGTCCCGTCCAGACAGCGCACCCCAGTCGCCGTCTCGAAGCGTGGGAGGCCGCAGGCACACTCGCCGGCGAACACGCCCGCCGGGACCGAGAACGCCGTCTCGCAGTCGGGGTAACCGTCGCAGCCGAGGAACGCCCGCCCGCGGTGCTCTCTGACGCGCAGGTCGCGCCCGCAGTCCGGGCAGTCGAAGCGGCGGTCCAGCACCTCGCGGACGGCGTCCGTCAGCGAGTCGCACGCGTAGTCGACGCACAGGTCGAGCGACTCGCCGCGCTCGACGGTCATCGTCGGGAGGCCGCAGTCGTCGCAGGTGGCGTCGTCGTGGACCGTCGCGCCCGACGGCAGACCGTACGAGTCGCCGCAGCCGAGACACACCACGTCGCCGCCGGTGCGCACGAGCGCCGCCCCGCAGTCGGGAGCGGGACACTCGCCGACCGGGACCCCGGCGTCGCTGACGGGGAACTCCACGACCTGGCCGTCGTCGTGCGAGCGGACCGAGAGGGTGCGCCCGGCGTCGTGGGCGGTGACGGCGAAGCCGTCGCCGTCCGCCTCGACGGTCAACGAGTCCGCGCGGGTGAGCCACGCGACCGGTTGGTAGCCCGACCGGTCGTGGACGAGCAGCGTGCGGTCGGGTTTGGCGAGGGCGACGACCCGGCCGCGCTGGGTCCGCTCGTCGCCGGTGGTCGTCTCGAAACGCGTCGTGCAGTCGCCCGCGAGGAGGGTACAGGTCGCTGGCATGGGGTGGGTGGTGCCGGTCTCCTACTTGGAGTCTCGCGTGGCCGGAACGCCCATCCCGCCGGGGGGAAATCGTCCGGTATGTCCGAGTCATCCGGCGGCGACGACGCCTCCTCCAGCGGCACCGACGCGCCCGAGGGCGCCACGGGCGCCGACACCACCGACGACCCCGGCGACAGCCCCGACTCCGCGCCCGGCACCGAACAGGCCGGCGCCAGCGGGGCCGCGCCCGTCGTCGTCTGCTTCGACATGGACGGCGTCCTCGTCGACTCCGAGGACTACTGGCACGCCGCCGAGCGCGAGGAGATCCTCCCGAGCGTCCTCGCGGGCGACCACCCCGCACTCGACGAGGTGACGGGGATGTACTACGGCGAAATCTACGACTACCTGGACGCCGAGTACGACACCACGGTCGACAAACGCGAGTTCATGCGGCTGTACGACGAGACGGCGACGACCATCTACGGCGAGCGGGTCGCCCTGCTCGACGGCGCCCGAGAGTTCGTCGCCACCCTCCGCGCGGAGGGGGTGCCGGTCGCGCTCGTCTCCTCGTCGCCGCGCGACTGGATCGACGTGGTGCTGGAGCGCTTCGGTCTCGCGTTCGACCTGGTCGCGCCCGCCGAGGAGTTCGACGGCCCCGGCAAGCCCGACCCCGGCCTGTTCGAGTCGGCAATCGCGGACCTGGGCGGCGTGCCCGAACGCACGGTCGTCGTCGAGGACTCCGAGAACGGCGTGCTCGCGGCGGCGCGCTCGGGTGCGTACACCATCGCCGTCCGCGACGAGCACAACGCCGACACCGACCTCTCGGCGGCCGACGAGGTGGTCGACCGGAGCAACCCCGACGCGCTGTACGACGCCGTGCGTCAGTCGACGCGGACGATGCGCGAGTCCGTCTCGGGGAGCAACGGGAGTTCGGGGTAGACGACCTCCACCTCGTAGCGCATCTCGTCTTCGCCGGGCGCGCCGAACACGCCGACCGGCACCGTCGTCTCGTCGCTGAGGTACAGCGTCTTCTGGGTCATCTCCACGCCGTTGGCGGTCACGCGGAGCCCCGCGCGGGCGCTCCCGCCGACGTTGCGCACCGTCACCTCCAGCATCTCGTTCTCGGCGGTGCCGATGCGCTCGGGGAACTCGCCCCACTCGACGACGGCGTTCGGGAGGTCCTCCGCCTGTCGGACCACCCGCTCGGCGACGCCCTCCGAGAGCCCTGCCCGCGTCAGGCGGTCGACGCCAGCCGACACCACGTCGGCGGGGGTGGTGAGGCCGCCAGACGAGAGGCTCTCCGCGCGCCCCGACCCGACGCCCTCGATGGCGGTGAGGCCGACCGCCTCGCGTTTGACGCCGTGTTCGACGCGGGCCTCGACGCGGCGCACGAGGTTGGCGGCGCGCGGGCCGGCGAAGGCGTCGGCGAACTCCCGCATCGCCGCGAGCAGGCGCAGGGCGTTCTGCTTGATGATCCACGCGTCCGAGCGCAGGTCAGACGGCGTCGACCCGCGGACGGCGGCGTGGAGGATCGCGAGCACCTTCCGGTTGCCGCCCTCCAGACTCGTGTCGATCCCGTCGAGCACGCGGTCGACGGCGTCCGACTCCGCCGAGCGCGCGGAGGCGGAGTCGAACTCGGCGGCCGCCGCGACCGTGTGGAGGACGCCGTTCTCGTCGATGGACTGGCGCTCGCCCAATTGCGCGAACCGCTCGGCCGTCTCCATGCGCAGGTAGTACTTCGAGGCGAGGCGCCCGAGCGTCGTCGCCTCGATGCCGAGGCGGTCGTCGGTCTCGACGAACCCGCGGTCCACCAGCGAGTTCAGCGTCTCGCGCACGCGGTCGCGGACGCCCTCGAAGTCGTACTGCTCGGGCTTGGTGCCGGCGCGCACGTAGTAGAACGTCGTCTCCAGCCAGTCCATCACGTCGTCGAGGCCGGAGATGGTGCCGAGCGCGATCTCGGCGTTGAGGTGGGAGTCGATGTCCTCGGCGAGTCGCGACTCGATCTCTTTGCCCTCCCGGAGCAGCTTCCGGTACTTGTCGGCGTCCGAGCGGTCGCAGACGACCCAGCCGTACCCCACGTCGTCGTACCCCGGGCGGCCCGCCCGGCCGAGCATCTGGAGCACGTCCAGCGGGCTGATGTCGACCTCGCCCTCCAGCGGGTCGTGGTGTTTCGTGTCGCGGATGACGACACAGCGGGCGGGGAGGTTCACGCCCCACGCGAGCGTCGAGGTGGAGAAGAGGAGTTGGATCTTCCCCTCCTTGAACCACTGCTCGACGCGGTCTTTGTCGTTCTTCGAGAGGCCGGCGTGGTGGAACGCGACGCCGTCGACGACGGAGTGGCGGAGCGTGTCGTTGTCCAACTCCTTGGCGGCGTTGTGGAAGTCGTAGTCGCCGCGGGCGCCCATCTCCAGGTCGCGCTCGCCGATCTCGTCGCGCGCCTTCTTGGCGGCCATCACGGTGTCCTGGCGAGAGGTGACGAACACGAGCGCCTGCCCCTCCTCGCGGATGTGTGGCTCTGCGAGGTCGAGCGCGCGGTAGAGGCGACGGTACTTGTCGGCGAAGGAGTTGTCGCCGTGGGTGTACGTCTTCACGCCGGTCTCCAAGTCGACGGGGCGGTACTCGTCGCCGAACTCGAAGGTCGTCTCCGGCGGCGCGTCGAGCCACTCGGCCACGTCGTCGACGTTCGGCATCGTCGCGGAGAGGGCGACGACGCGCGGGTCGCAGATGCGGCGCAGGCGCGAGACGGTGACTTCGAGGACGGCGCCGCGTTTGTCGGAGTCGAGCAGGTGGACCTCGTCGATGACACAGCAGTCGACGTCGTTGATGAAGTCGTAGCGGGCGGACTCGTGTTTCCGCGTCGCGGAGTCGGTCTTCTCGGGCGTCATCACGAGGATGTCGGCGCGCTCGGCGCGGCGGGGGTTGAGGTCGCGCTCGCCGGTGACGACGTACACGGAGTAGCCCATGTCCTCGAAGCGCTCCCACTCGGCCTCCTTCTCGTTCGTCAGGGCGCGGAGGGGCGCGATGAACAGGGCGGTGCCGTCCTCCCGAAGCGTCTCACAGATCGCCAGTTCCGCGAGCGCGGTCTTGCCGGAGGCGGTGGGGGCGGCCGCGACGACGTTCTCGTCGCGGTCGAGGATGGCGGGCAGCGCCTCCCGTTGCATGCGGTTGAACTCCTCGAACCCGAACGCGTCGGCGAACTCCGGCACGGCGTCTGCGACTTTCATGAGAGTGGGGTAGGGGTGGGGATGGGGGTGGTGGGTGTCCGGTGGCGCGGTCCGTCGGTCCCGTTGTCGGGTCGGCCGGGACCGCGCCGGCGACTAGGAGTAGGTCGGGGCGCTTCCGCGGATGAACCTTTCCCTCCGCGTCGATCGGTTCGTGTTGGTATCGGAGTGTTCCTGTTGCCGACGAGTGGGGTGGACAGCGTCTACGGACCGATGGCACACGAAAGTCCCGCCCACACCACCGCAGCCACGGCCTCCCCAGCCGACTCACTCCCTCGCTTCGCTCGGTCGTTTCGTCCCTCGCGCGCTTCCGCGCCCGGCGGAGCGGGCGCGGCGCGCGCCACCGCGGCCGCAGTTCGTCCACACCGTGCGGAGGGCTGCGACGCTCGGCCCGACCATCCGCAGGGTGGGACTGAAAGGGGCCGCGGCTGTGCGGTCGGGGGCCTCGCTGCGCGCGCTCGCTCCGCTCGCGTGCTTGCTTCGGCCGCCGTCCCGCACAGCCGCGGGGGCTTTCGCGGTTAGTCTCTACGAAGTCGTCGGCGCCAGGAAAACACAGAAATCGCCGACAACGACCCGACTTATTCGCTAAAGCCGTCTTCCCAGCGGAACGTCCCGTTTCGCTGGACGACCTCACCGTCCACGAGCATCCGCGAGTCCTCGGACATGTCCGTGATCATGTCGACGTGGACCGCGGAGTCGTTACCCGACTCGCCCTCGGGGAGGCACGAGTCGTACGCGCGCCCCACCGCGAGGTGGACCGTGTCGCCCATCTTCTCGTCGAACAGGATGGAGTCGGTGAAGCGGTCGATGCCGCGGTTCATCCCGATCCCCAGTTCGCCCAGTCGCCGGGCACCCTCGTCGGTGTCGAGCACGTCCGCGATGGCGTCCTCCCCCTGTGCCGCCGAGAAGTCGACGACCTCGCCGCCCTCGAACGTGAGCGACACGTCCTGCACGCGCTGGGCGTCGATGGTCATCGGCACGTCGAAGAACACCTCGCCCTCGGTCGCGTGCGGTGCGGTGAACACCTCGCCGGAGGGGAGGTTGTGGGAGTCGTACGCCACCGACGCCGCGGAGTTGACCGCCGTCCGGCCCTCGATGGACATCGTGAGGTCGGTGCGCTCCTTCTCGATGCGGACCTCGCTGCCCGCGTCGAGGATCTCCTTCATGTTCGCCATCTCGTCGGCGAGCGCCTCCCAGTCGCGGAGCACGGCGTCGTACACGAAGTCCTGGTACTCCTCGTACGCCATCCCTGCTTGCTGGGCCAGCGAGCGCGTCGGGTGGACCGTCGACACCCAGTCGGTGTCCATCCGCGCCTCGCGGGTCGCCGTGGTCGCCTTCCGCGCGGCCATTCGGCGCTCACCGTCGACGTCGGCGAGGGCGGCCGTGTTGCGCCCGCCGCCGACGCGGAGGTACACGTCCGCGGCCTCTAGCATCGCCAGTTTCGGCTCGCTGTGGGCGAACTCGCGGTCGTCGTCGCCAGCGCGGAGGAACGCACGGCCCACCTCGCTCGAGCCGTACGTCGTGAGGAGGGTCGCGTCGCGTTTCCCCAACTCCTCGGCCACCGCGACCGCCAAGTCGTGGGCGCCCTCCGCGACGTCCAGCACCACCTGGTCGCCCGCCTCGACGCGGGCGCTCCAGTCGACGAGTACCTCGGCGTGCTCGCGCACTCTGTCGTCCATACCGGGCGTCCGACTGCGGGGCGCGTAAGTGCGGCGCTTCCCCGTCCGCGTCGCCGGAATCCGGCCACCGACTGTCCCCGCCGTGGAGCCGACACCGCACACCGCAACGCATACGCCCCGCGTGGCCGACCCGCCGGTATGAGCATCCAACTCGGCGTGATCGGACTCGGTCGGATGGGGCAGATCGTCGTCGACCGCGTCCTCGACGCCGGCCACGACGTGGTCGCGTTCGACCTCTCGGCGGAGGCGACCGCCGCCGCCGCGGAGGCCGGTGCCGAACCGGCCGACTCCGTCGCGGACCTGTACGAACGACTGGACGCGGGTGCCGACGAGGGCGACGATGGCGTCCGCATCTGGCTGATGGTGCCCGCGGGCGACGCCGTCGACGCCACGCTCGACGACCTCGAACCGCACCTCACGAGCGACGACGTCGTCGTCGACGGCGGGAACTCCTACTTCGAGGACTCCGTGCGCCGCGCGGAGGCGACCGACGCCGCCTACCTCGACTGCGGCACCTCCGGCGGGCCCGCCGGCGCAGACCTGGGCTTCTCGCTGATGGTCGGCGGTCCCGAGTGGGCCTACGAGGAGTTGACGCCGGTGTTCGACGCCGTCGCGACCGGCCCCGCGGGCCACGACCGGATGGGTGAGGCCGGGTCGGGTCACTACGTGAAGATGGTCCACAACGGCGTGGAGTACGCGCTGATGCAGGCGTACGGCGAGGGGTTCGAACTGCTCCACGAGGGGCGCTACGACCTCGACCTGGAGGCGGTCGCGCGGACGTGGAACAACGGCGCGGTGATCCGCTCGTGGCTGCTGGAACTGTGTGAGGAGGCGTTCCGCGAGGAGGGGAACGACCTCGGCGACGTGGCCGACCGCGTCGAGGGCGGGTCGACGGGCACGTGGACGGTGCAGGAGGCGCTCGAACAGGAGGTGCCCGTGCCGCTCATCTACCAGGCGCTCGCCGAGCGGTTCGACTCGCGCCGGGAGCGGTTCGGCCGTCGCCTCGCGAGTCGCCTGCGGTACGGCTTCGGGCGCCACGAAGTGCCCCGCAAAGACGAGTAGCCGACCGCGCGAGCAGCCGACATCCGCCACGGCTATTGACCCGGCCTCGGAGCGGTTCGTATGGTCCCTCCATCGACACGACGACTGATCGCCGTCGCCCTCGTCGCCCTCGCGGTCGGTGCGGTCCTCGGCCCCTCGGTGAACGCGCTCCCCGGCTTCTCGGATCGCACCGGTCCGACCGACATCGCCGTCACAGAGTTCGAGCGACTCGACGCTGGCTGTGCGTCGGCGGTCGCGACGTACTCACGTGGCTCGGTGAGCGGCGACACGTTCACGAAGGTCACGTTCATCGAGACGGCCAGCACGGGCGCGAACCTCTCGGTGTGGACCGAACGGACCTCGCCCGATGGGGCCGACCTGAGCACCTTCCGTGTCCACGTCGAGTCACACGACGCCGGCCCCGCGAACACGACGTGCGAGACGGGCGTCCTCTATCGGATCTCCGTCGAGACGAGCGGCGGCGCGCCCGCGGGGTTCCTCGCCGACGACCACGGAACGCAGATTCAGTGGATGGAGAACGGCGCGTTCACCGTCTGTTCTGTGAGCGCGACCGGCGGCCTCGACACCCGGTGTCCCGGTGATCGAGACCATCCACGGGTGTGGGCGAACGCGACCGCGAACTGACGGGCTGTTCCCCGTCCCGTCGTCGGATCGACGTTCCCGGCGTCGCTCGATAATCACAACCCTTGTTACCCCCCGCTCCATAGCCGCGAGCATGGTAGACCCCGTGGCAATCGGGTTCGGCGCGGGCCTCGTGTTGGTCTTCGTCGCCCTGCACTTCGCGCGCGGCACGGGCTGGGAGGCCACCGCGGACATCTCCGAGGAGGTCATCGAGCGGCGCGCCGCCACCGTCCCCGAGACGGAGTTCCCCGAGCCGGGGAGCCGAGCGATCGGCGGCGGCAGCGCCCCTGCCGGCGCGATCGGCGGCGGCGAGGACGGTGAGCTCGAGGGCGGCGCAGCCGCCGAGGAGTCGACGAGCCCGGCCGACATCCCGGAAGACGAGATCGAGTACTTCGAGGTCGAGTACGTGAAGGAGGGCGACACCATCGAGGTCGCCAACAACGAGACCGTCCTCGACGCCGGTGAAGACGAGGGCTGGGACCTGCCGTACGCCTGTCGGCAGGGGCAGTGCGTCTCGTGTGCCGGCCAGATCACCTCCGGCGGCAACTCCGAGGAGTACGTCGAGCACGACAACCAGCAGATGCTCGACGACGCCGAACTCGACGACGGCTACACGCTCACCTGCGTCGCGTACCCGCGCGCGGACTTCACGATCGAGACGGGCGAGGCGCCGTAACCCGGCGCGCGCCGACAGCCACGGTTTCTCGGTCCACTCGACGGCACGGCGAGCGACTGCGTCGGACCGGCGCGGAGCGGTTCCGAAGGCTTATTCGCCGCGCCGCGGAACGGTGGAGTGAGGGCGGCTAGTTCAGCGGACAGAACGCTTGGTTCCGGACCAAGAGGTCGGGGGTTCAAATCCCTCGTCGCCCGTGTTCTCTCGATTTCGTCGCCCACAGCGACGCCCACGTCTCGCAACCATCGCGGCCCACAGAACCTTGATGTACCGCTACCCGATCCGGCGTACATGGACCGCGAGACGCTGGCGCAGGCGTTGAACTACGCCGACCTGACGGAGTACCAGTCGGAGGCGTACCTCACCCTGCTCGACATGGGCGTCTCGCCCGCCGTCGAGGTCGGCCGCGAGAGCGACGTGCCGGTGTCGCAGGTGTACGACGTGCTCCGGAGTCTGGAGTCGAAGGGGTACGTCGAGACGATCGACCGCGAGAAGCTGTACGTGCGCCCGTGCGACCCCGGCGTCTCGATGGACGAACTGGAGTCGCGCGGCGAGTTGCTCCACGACGCCGCCGAGGAGATCCGCGAGCGCTACCGCCAACCCGACCGCATGGACGCGCGAGTCGGCGTCACCAAGCGCGGGGAGACGGCGGTCGCGAACGCACGCGACCTCATCGGCGACGCCGACACCGTCGTCGAGTTGGCCGGCACGTACGAGCAACTGGCGCAACTGCTCCCGGCGATCCGCGAGGCGCGCGAGCAGGGCGTCGTCGTCCGCGCGTCCGTCTACGTCGACGACGGGCAGACGCCGCCCGAGGGGTTCGACCCGAGCGGCGCGCTGTCGGAACTGCGCGGCTGTTCCATCCCCGGCCCGTTCCTCGTCATCGTCGACCGCCACCGCACCTGCTTCGCGCCGAACACCCGGTCGGACGAGGACTACGGCGTCGTCATCTACGACCGCATCCTCCCGTTCGTGTTCCACTGGTACTACCTCACCTGTCTGTGGAACCTCTACCCCACGCTGTACGCCGACGAGACCGACCGCGTCACGTACGTCACGATGGAGGAGTTCGTCTGCGACTGCCACTCGCTGTGGAACGAGGGGTACGAATTGGAGGTTGTCGTCGACGGCGTCGACATCGCCACCGACGAGCGGCGCACCCTCCGGGGACTCGTCGTCGACCTGTCACACCTCCGCGACGGCCTCGACCTGTCGCGACTGGCGCTGTCGGACATGGGCGCGCACAAGAGCTTCGTCCTCGTCACTGACGAGGGCACCGTCGAGGTCGGCGGCTGGGGCGCCGTCTTCGAGGACGTGGAGATGCGGACCATCTCGCTGGTTGGCCTCGACGCGGGGTCGCTGCCGTTGCCCAGCAGGTGATGGGGGCTGAGGTGCGGTGCAGTACGGGACGCTGCTGTGCGGTTCGGAGGGCCGGGGGTGGCTCAGTCCCCCGGCCGATGATGAAGGTGGCTGATCAGAGTGGGGGCGCGCGGTTCGCTCGGACCGACGCGCCCGTGGGGGGCTGTGCTACTCGTCGACGGCGTCGACCGTCGCCGCCAACTCGTCACACCGAAGCGTGATCGGGCCGCTCTCGAAGCGCCGCGAGCCGTCGGGCTGAACCACGCCGAAGGCGTCGGCCGACACCGACAGATCGACTGTCGTCTCCTCGCCCGGGTCCAGCGAGACGCGTTCGAAGCCGACCAGTTCCTCGACGGGCGTCACGACCGTCGCGTGGTCGCGCCCGCCGAACAGTTCGACGACCTCGTCGCCGGCGCGCTCGCCGGTGTTGGCGACCGTCACCGACGCCGTCACCGAGCCGTCGGCCGCGAGCGACTCGGCGTCGACCGAGAGGTCGCGGTACTCGAACTCGGTGTACGACAGGCCGTGGCCGAACGGCCACAGCGGGTCGTACGACGACAAGTGTTCGTCCTCGCCGATTGGGTGCGGGTTCGGCAGGCGGTTGTGCCGCACGGGCAGGTGGCCCGCCGAGCGCGCCACCGACATCGGGAGCTTCCCGCTCGGGTTCACCTCGCCGAACAGCGTCTCGGCGACGGCGCGGCCGCCCTCGGCACCAGGGAAGTACGCCTGCAGGATCGCGTCGACGGTGTCTGCCGCCCACGAGATCGCCAGCGGGCGACCGGTCACGAGCACGAGCGCCGTGGGCGTGCCGGTGTCGACGACGGCCTCCAGCAACTCGCGCTGGGGGTCGGGCAGGTCGATCTCCGCCCGGTTCGGGAACTGGTCAGTCGGCCCGGTGACGTCCTGCGGGCCGAACTCGTGGATGTACCAGTTCTCGCCGAGGACGACGACGGCGGCGGCGGCGGCGGCGGCGGCGTCCGCCGCGGCGGCCACGTCGTCAGGTTCGTCGATGCCAGCGCCGCGCTCGTAGCGGACGGTCGTGTCGGCGCCGGTGACGGCCTCGACACCCTCGCGGACCGTCGTGCCGTCGAGTTCGTGCTCCTCCTTGAGGCTCCAGCCGCCGACCTGGTTCACCAGCGAGTCGGCGTTCGGCCCCGTGACGAGCACCTCGTCGGCCTCGGGGTCGAACGGGAGCAGGTCGCCGTCGTTCTGCAGCAGCGTCATCGACTCCCGCGCCGCCTCAAGCGTCACGTCACGGTTGGCGGCCACCCCGAGCGCGTCGCTCGACTCGTCGGGGTCGACGAACGGGTCGTCGAACAGCCCGACCGCGGCCTTGAGGCGGAGCACGCGCCGGACGGACTCGTCGACGGCGGCCTCCGCCACCTCGCCGGACTCGACGAGGTCTGCGAGGTGTTCGACGTGCTCGGCGGCGCCCAGCGAGTGGACGTCGACGCCGGCGTCGAACGCCCGGCGGATCGAGTCGCGGGCGCTCGCCTCGACGTGGTGGTCCTCGTGGAGCATGTTGATGCCGTTCCAGTCGGAGGCGACGTAGCCGTCGAAGCCGAACTCCTCGCGGAGCACGTCGCGCAGCCAGTAGCGCGAGCCGTGCGACGGCTCCCCGTTGATGGAGTTGTAGCTGGGCATGATCCCCTCGACACCCTCCGCCAGGACACGTTCGAACGAGGGGACGAAGTCGCGGTACAGCGACGACAGCGACCGGTCGACCGGCCCCGTGTCCTCGCCGCGCTCGGGTTCGCCGTAGGCGGGGAAGTGCTTCGCCATCGCCGCCACGTCGACCGGGGCGTCGTGGATACCGCGGACCTTCGCGGCTGCCAACTCGCCGACGAGGTACGGCGACTCGCCGAACGTCTCGAACGTGCGCCCCCATCGCGGGTCGCGCGCCACGTCGCAGGTCGGCCCGTACGTCAGGCTCGACCCCGTCGCGGCGACCTCCGTCGCCGTGACCGCGCCGATGCGCTCGGCCAGATCCGGGTCGCGCGCGGCGGCGACGCCGAGGTTGTGCGGGAACACGGTGGTCTCCTCGACGTACGCGTGGCCGTGGATCGCGTCCACGGGGATGAGAATCGGGACGCCGAGGCGCGACTCCTCGGTGGCGACGCGCTGGAGTTCGTTCGCGATCTCGACGACCTCCTCGGCGTCGCGGTGGGGCGACGCCCCGTAGCCGAACGGCGTGACGAAGCCGATGCCGTACTCGCGGACGAGCTCGGCGGCGTCGTCGACGGTCATCGTCTCGCCCATCGTGCCGACGTAGGTGCCGGCGAGCTGGGCGGCCTTCTCGCGGACGGTCATCTCCTCGATCAACTGCTCGATTCGCGTGTCGGTGTCGACGGCCGGGTCGCGGCCGATCTGTGGGTCTCGTGTCGTCATAGGGTGGTGGTGGTCGTCGTCTCGTTCGTCGCCCCGTCGGCCACGGTGACCGCGACGGTCTCGGGGGTCGCTTTCGTCCGCAACTCGGTCGTGCCCGACGCACTCCCGCCGGCGACGCTCGTGGTCGCCGACTCGAGCGTCGCCCCCGCGGCGTCGCGGAGTTCGACCGTCACCGACGCGAGGTCGCCGTCGGCGTCCGCCACCGACCAGTCGACGGTGACGTTCGTCCACGGCCCGGTCGTCCGGGTCGCGGTCGACACCGACTCGACGGTCGGGGCGCGCTCCGTGTCGCCGTCGCCGCCGCCGGAGCCGCTGCTGGCGGTGGTCGTGGCGAGGTCGTTCGCGGGCACCGACAGCGAGGTGCCGTCGGAGAAGGTGACGGTCGTCTCCGCGTCGCCGGCATTATAGGCGACGTAGGTCCGCGTCGTGCCGTCGTCGAAGGCGGCCGCCAGCGGGGCGTCGGCGGTGACGCTCGCGTCGACGGCGCCCAGGTCCGACAGCGCGGTGAGCCAGCGGTAGGTGTGTGCCCGCGACTCGCCGAACTCGACGGCGTACGACTCGGGCTTCGTCTCGAACAGCGACACGGCGTCGGCGGGGTCGCTGAACGCGCGGTACGACCACAGGACGTCCGGCCAGTAGCCGAACGTGTCGCCGCCGTTGGCGGCGACGAGTTCGTCGTACGTCGCCTGCGCGGCCGCGCGGTCGCGGCCGAGGTACAGCGAGTGGCCGCCGACCGGGAGGACGTTGATCCCGTGGATCGCCTCCACGTCGTCGGTCCACCAGGTGTCGTACTTGTAGCCGGCACCCCACACCATCGCGGCGTAGCTGTAGTCCCAGTCTGCGGGGTGGTTCTCCTCGTCGACGTCGTACCAGTACTCCTCGACGGCGGCCGTCTCGTGGGCCAGCAGGTACGCGCCGAGGTCACGCAGTCGCGTGTCGCCGGTGAACGCGCCGTACTGGAGGATCGCCGCGTAGGCGTTGACCGCCTCCGAGGACGACTCCTGGTTGTTGCCCAGGTCGAAGTCCGGGTTGCCGGCGGCCCACGAGTGGCCCGCGTACGGCGAGAAGTTCCGCAGGAACGGGAACAGCGGGTCGTCGCGGTCCGGCGAGGCGTAGTCGCGGATCAGCAACTCGACCATCCCGCCCCAGTTCGCGTCGTCGGCCCACGTCGGGTCGGTGCGCGCGACCTCGGCGGCCCCCTTCACGAAGTAGCCGTAGTGGAAGTGGTGGTCGTTCAGCTCCGGCCCGGAGCCGAACGAGTCGTTGTAGCCGATGAGCGTGCCCCACGTGCCGTCGTAGTAGAACACGTCCTCGGAGGTGGAGTCACCCGACACCGTCGCGTCGAGCCACGTCTCCAGGTCGTCGCGCAAGGCGGCGTCGAACGCGTCGGCGGCGGTCGCGTCGCCGACCTGCTCGGCGATCGGTCGCAGTTGGAGGAGTCGCTCGTAGTTCTTCCCCGTCCAGTACGTCCCGTCGCCGGGCTGTTCGGGGCCCGAACGGACCAGCGGCGACTCCGCCTCGGCGTCGTCGACGTAGCCCGCCAGTCGGCTCTGGTCTGCACTCTCGGTGGCCGGGAGGTACGGGAGGGTCGGCGGCAGGTCGAGCGTCGTCGTGAACGACGCACCCGTCGTCGTCTCCATCGTCCCGCGCGGCGAGACGAACGTGTCGCCGTCGAGCGTCGCGGCGGTGTGCTTGTACTGGTGCGGGTACAGCGCGGCGATCGTCCCCGTCGTCGACGACTCCCCGCGCGGCGCGGTGTCGAACGCGTGAGTCGTCTCCACGGTCGCCGCCGTCTCGTCGTACGTCCACGAGACGGTCGTGCCCGTGATCGGGTTGTAGGCGTACGACTCGTAGCGCGACAGCGCCGTCGTCGTCGCCTCGGGCAACACCGCGACCGCGAGGTAGCCGTCCCCCGCGAGGGCGCTGGTCAGCGTCGCCGACCCGACGCCCGACCACGTCGCGCCGGCGGGCGCGAACAGGCCGTAGTGGTGGCCGTTCACCGTGACGCCGAGGACGTTCCCCTGGTCGGCCCACACGTCGGGCGTCGCGGCGAACGACAACTCGGCGTCGGCGCCGGTCACTTCCGCGAACACGAACGGCGACCCCTGCGTCACCGTCGCGTCGAGCGTCGGCGTCGTCGTGTCGCCGGCGCCCCAGTGAACGTCGACGTGCCAGTCGCCGTAGCCCGCACAGCGGGCGTCGGCGAAGTCGGCGCCGGTCGTCGACAGCGTGAGGTCGGTCGTGTCGTCCATCTCGGCGACGTTGTTCCGGTTCGTGTCGCCGGCGACGGTCGAGAACGTCCACTCGGTCGGGTACGACAGGTCCAGCCCCGCGCCGGTCGGCTCGGCGACGAGCGGGTGCGCCCACATCGGGGCGCCGTACTGGGAGCGCAGGAGGTTGCTCCACCACTCGTTCGTCGGGAACGGCGCCAACAGGTCGCTCGTGGCGTACACCTGCTCTGGGGGCGCCTCCTCCCCGGACGGGAGCCTCGTCGTGTAGCTCCCGGCGCCGACCGAGACCGTCGGGTCGCCCGCGGCGGCGGTCGTCGCCTCGGCCGTAGCGGTGGTGGTCGCGGGGGCGCCGGTCGCGGTCGCCTCGCTCGCTCCGGCACAGCCGGCGATACCGGCCGCTCCGAGCGTCGACACGCCGGCGAGGTAGCCCCGCCGGGAGAGGTCGACGCGGTCGGTGTCGGCGTTCGACTCGTCGTCGTGGCCGTGGTCGGAGTCGTCGGGCGTTCCGCTCATGACAGATCCGCTCCGTCGAGTGGGTCGCTCTCCCAGTACACCTCGTCGTCCGTCGCGCGGTAACACGCGACGCGGTGAGTGCCGTCGCCGTCGCCCATCGCGCCGTCGTCTGCGCCGTCCGCGCCGTCGACCGCGGTGACCGGCGGCGCGGCGGTGCGGCACTGCTCGGTGGCCTTCGGACAGCGGGTGTGGAACCGGCAGCCGGCGGGCGGGTTCACCGGGTCCGGAATGTCGATCTCGCGGACCGGTGGGCCGCCGGCGTCCTCGTCGACGCCCAGTTCCGGGGTCGCCCACGTCAGTACCTTCGTGTAGGGGTGTTGCGGGTTGCGCAGCACCTCCTCGACGGGCCCGATCTCGACGAGTTCGCCGAGGTACATCACGCCGAGTCGCCCGCCCGCGTGTTCGGCGATGTAGCGGGCGTTCGAGAGGTCGTGGCTGATGAACAGGAACGAGGTGTCGAACTCCTCTTGCAGGTCGAGCATCAGGTCCATCATCTCGACCCGGAGGCTCACGTCGAGCGCGCTGACCGCCTCGTCCGCGAGGATGAGGTCGGGGTTCATCAGCAGCGCCCGGACGAGGGCGACGCGCTGTTTCTCCCCACCAGACAGCTGGTGGGGGTAGCGGTGCGCGTAGTCCTCGGGCGGCGACATGCCGACGCGCTTGAGGAAGTGGTAGACGCGGGCCTCGCGGTCCTCCGGCCCCAAGTCCGACTGCCAGCGCTTCAGCGGCGCCGCCAGCGACGACACCACCGTCCGGTTGGGGTTCAGCGCCGCGCCGGGGTCCTGGTGGATGATCTGCAGCGAGCGGCGGATCTCCTCGAACGGGATCGAGGGGTTCGACCGCCACTTCTTCGCCGCCCACACGTCCTGGCCGCGGAAGCTGACGCTCCCGCCAGTGGGCTTTTGCAGGCCGACGGCGGTCTTGCCCAGCGTCGTCTTGCCGGAGCCGGACTCGCCGACGATGGCGACCACGTCGTTCTCGCCGATGTCGAGGTCGACGCCGTCGACCGCGCGGACCGTCGGCTGGTCGGCGAACGGGTTGAGGCCGCCGCCGGACTTCTCGAAGTGGACCTCCAGATCCGACAGCGAGACGACGGGCTCGTCGACGCTCATCGCTGCACCTCCGTCGAGAGGGCGATTTCGTCGTCGACGTCGGGCCAGTGGTGGCAGGCGACCTCGTGGGTGCCCGACACGGCCTCCATCGGCGGCTTCACGTCGGCGCACTCGTCGGTCGCCATCGGACACCGCTCGTGGTACGGACAGCCCGCCGGGACGTTCACCGGGTCGGGCGCCGACCCTTCGATCGGCCGCATCTCTTCGAGCGGCGCGTCGAGGTTCGGCGTCGCGTTGAGCAGCGCCCGCGTGTACGGGTGTTTGGGGTCGTGGACGATCGACTCGGTGTCGCCGACCTCGGCGAACTCGAAGGCGTACAGCACACCGATCCGGTCGGCCAGCTTCGTGACCAACGGGAGGTCGTGGGTGATGAACACCATCGTGAGGTCGTACTTGTCGCGCAGGTCGCCGAGCAGGCTGATGATCGACCGCTGCATGAGGAGGTCGAGCGCGGCGGTCGGCTCGTCCATCACGAGCACCTCTGGCTCCAGCACGAGCGCGAGCGCGATGAGCGCGCGCTGTTTCATCCCCCCGGACAGCTCGTGGGGGTACGAGTCGAGCACGCGGTCGGGGTCGAGGTACAGGTCGGCGAGCAGTTCCTCGGCCCGCTCTATGCCGGCGCCCACGTCGTAGTCGTGGGCCTCCAGCGTCTCCACGAAGTGCTCGCGGAAGTCCATCGTCGGGTTGAACGAGCTCATCGCCCCCTGGAACACCATGGAGATGTCCTCCCAGCGGAGGCTCCGGAGTGGTCCCTTCTCGAGGCCGAGCACGTCGACGGCGTCGCCCTCGCGCGGGCGGTAAGTGATCGACCCTTCAGTCGTGCCGGGGTCGACGACGGCGTTCAACAGCGCCGACGCGAACATCGACTTCCCGGAGCCGGACTCGCCGACGATGCCGAGGATCTCGCCGCGCCGGATGTCCATGTCGACGCCGTTGAGCACGCGGCTCGTGCCGCGGTCCATCTCGAAGGCGACCGAGAGGTCGCGACACTCCAGCACCACGTCGTCGACGCCGTCGGCGTCGGTCGCCGCGGCGGTGGCCGTCGACTCCGCGGCGGCGTGGTCGCTGCTCACAGGCCACCTCCGACGCTGGTGGTGGGCGTGTTGAACTCGGCGTCCTCCGCCTCGTCGTCGTCACCGGCGGTCGAGGAGTGACGCGCCCGGACGCGGGGGTTGAACACGCGGTCCATCCCCTGCGCGAACAGGATGAGCCCCATCGACAGCAGCACGATGGAGACCATCGGGACGATCAGCCAGTGGGCGGCGTCCAGCGTCAGCATCCCGCCGTTCGAGTAGGCGAGCTGGAGCATGACGCCCCAGTTGACGACCTTGTTGAACGGCAACAGACCGAGGAAGTAGAGGCCGACGGACGCGAAGATCACGTTCCGCATCGCGTTGACCATGTTGATCATGACGAACGGCATGATGTTGGGGACGATCTCCTTCGCGACGATGGCGGGCGTGGACAGCCCCATCGCCCGCGCCGCCTCCACGTATGAGGTCGACCGGAGCGTCAACACCTGCGAGCGGATCGCCCGCGCCATGCCGGCCCACCCCTGCAGCGAGAGGATGATCCCGAGCACGATCGGGTTCTCCGGCTGGAGTAGCGCCACCAAGATGAGCAGCAGCGGCAGTCCCGGCAGCGTCAACACGATGTCGACGACGGTGGACAGCCCCTGGTCGACGTTGCCGCCGACGTAGCCCGACACGGCGCCGACGGTCGTCCCGAGCACCGTGACGAACAGGCCGGCGCTGGCGATCATCGTGAGCATCCGCGGGGTCGCGTGGACGACCTGTTCGAGGATGCCGCGACCGACGTTGTCGGTGCCGAGGGGCCAGTTCAGCGCGACCCACGGCACCGAGACGCCGGCGACGGTCGCGCTCGACAGTTCGTACCAGCTTCCGCCGACGATGCCGCCTTGGAACGGACCGACCAACAGTCCAGCCTGTCCGACGCGGGGTTCGGCCACGAGCCACGGGCCGACCACTCCGACGAGGACGAACGTGACGACGAGGAACGTGCCGATGCGAGCGCGCGCGTCGTTCCAGATGACGCGCAGCGGCGCGGCGATCCACAGGTCGAGCAGCCGTCGGACGCGGTCGAGTCGGCTGAGCGACGACTCTGACACCGTGCCGAAGCCGCCGCGGTCGTCGGCGAACGCGCCGACGGAGTTGGAGTTCTCGCGGCTCACGAGCCGTCACCTCCGGTGGTGACGCGGGGGTCGACGAGCCCGTACGTCAGGTCGGCGATGAACGCGCCGACGACGACCGCGAGCGTGATGAGGACGAACCCGCCCATCATCAGCGGGTAGTCGCGCCCCTCGACGGCGGCGACGATGTAGTAGCCGAGTCCCGGGTAGGTGAACACCTGTTCGAGGATCGCAGAGCCGCCGATGACGCCGCCGAAGGCCAGCAGTAGGCCGGTGTACATCGGCAGGATGGCGTTGCGAGCGACGTACCGCAGCGCGATCCGCGTGTCCGACAGCCCCCGAAGCCGCGCGACGCGGAGGTAGTCCTCGCCGAGCACCTGGATACTGTTGCCGCGCATCGCGAGCGCGACGCCACCGAAGCCGGTGATGACGACCGCCGCGATGAGCAGGCTGGCGTGGTAGACGGCGTCGGCGACGAACTGGAACGTCGCGACCGGGCGCAGCGGGTTCACCACGGGCACGACCTGCGAGGAGATGTGCCCGCTCGTCGGGAACCAGCCGAGCGTGAAGCCGAACACGTAGAGGAACAGCAGCGCCGTCACGTAGTTCGGCGTCGAGTTGAGTACGATGCCGATGCCCGTCGTGCTCACGTCGAAGCGGGTTCCCTCTTGGTACGCCATGATCGCGCCCAGCGCGATGCCGACGGCGAACATGAGGAGGATGGCGACCGAGAACGCGAACACCGTCCACGGAAGCGCCTGCCCGAGGATCTCCGAGACGGGCGCGTTCTGACTGATCGAGCGCCCCAGGTCGCCGCGGAGGATGCCGGCGACGTAGTCGAGGTACTGCTCGTGCAGCGGCGCCGAGTAGTCGATGTTGATGTAGTTCTCGACGCGGCGGTTGATCTCCTGTTGGGACAGGTCCGGGTTGTTCCGGATGAGCTGGCCGCGAAGCTGGTCGGCCGGGTTGCCCGGCATGAGCCGGACGAGCCCGAACGACAGCGTGATCACGACGAACGCCGTGAAGATCGCCTGCCCGGTTCGCTTGACGAAGTACTCGTACATCCTCGCTTACTCGGGCTTGGCGGTCAGTTTGCCCTCGCGGGGGAGGTAGTACTGCGGCCAGTCGACGATGGCGTCCTCGTCGTCCTGGGTCACCGTGTTCCAGTCGTCGGTCGTGAGCCACGCCTGGTCGAGCTTCTCCATCAGCGGCGCCATCGGGAGGTGGCGGTTGACGACCCACGCCAGTTCTTGGGTCTTCTTCTTGGCTGCCTCACCGGTGAGCCCCGCCAACTCCTCCAGTTCGGACTCGAACTCGACGGTGCGCTTCTCGCCGTTCGGCTCGCCCAGCGGCGCCACCTCGACCTCGCGCGGGAACTTCAAGATCGTCCGCGAGCGGAAGCCGTTGAGCAGTTTGTTGAGCGAGAAGTACGGGTACAGCTTGCCGTCCGGCCACCCGAGGCCGGCGACGACGTAGTCTTGGTTGCCGTAGATGTCGCCCCAGTACGACTGCGAGGGGTTGAGCGACGCCTCGATGCCGAAGTCGTTGAGGTCCTGCACGATGGACTGGCCGCCCGCGGTCCAGTCGTTCCAGCCCGCGGGGATCTTGTACGGGAACGACAGCGTCTCGCCGTCGGCGTCGACCCACGTGCCGTCCTGCTTCGAAAAGCCGGCCTCGCGCAGCAGGCGCGCGGCCTTGTCGGTGCTCGGCTCGTACGGGTCGAAGTCGGACAGCGAGTCTCCGAGCCAGTCCTTGTAGCTACCGTCGAAGTTGCCGGGCAGCCCCGAGGGGACCTCGACGGGGACGTGCATCTTGCCGCCGGCGGTTTGGGCCAGCTTCTCGCGGTCGATGACGTACTGGATCGCCCGCTTGACGTTCTGCTGGCCGTAGTGTTTGTGCTCGTGGTTGAACATCACGCCCATGCCCCAGTTGGCGGGCATCTGGATCTCGCGGACGTGATCGCCGTACGACTCCGCGATGTTCGTGGGCGTGAACACGTTGTCGATGCCGTCGACCGAGTCGGTGCGTAGCGCCTGCCACTGCTTCTGGTTGGACTGGAGGTAGTCCCAGCGGAAGCGCTTGAAGTTGATCTGGTCGGCGTCCGGGTGGTCCGCGAAGCGGTCGGCGACCATCTCCTGGTTGCGCGCGTGGACGTAGCGGAACGGCCCGGTGCCGTTCGGCTCGTCGATGGTGAGCTCCGTCAGTCCCGGCGCCTCGCCGTCGTCGCGGTACGCCTCGAGGAACTCGCCGAAGGTGTCACGCGGCGTGTCGAGTGCAATCGGCTTCAGCGAGTAGAGGAACACCTCGTCGGCGACCGATCGCTTGAGGCCGAGTTCGACCGTCGACTCGTCGACGACGGAGACGTCTTCGGCCGCGACGATGTTGCTGAGTGCGGCGCCGTCGTGGATCTCGAGTTCCAGTTTGAACGCGACGTCCTCGGCGGTGACCGCGTCGCCGCTGTGCCAGGTGTAGCCGTCACGGACTGACAGGGTCACGGCGTCGTCGCCGATGTCCCACGACTCCAGCACGCCGGGCATGAACTGGCTGGTCGCCTCGTTCACGTAGAGGAGGTTCTCGAACAGCGCGAACGCGACGCGCTCGGGATACTGCTGTCCGTAGGGGTTGAACTGCATGTCCTTCGGGACGTCCGTCGTCGGAGTGACGAACGTCTGGTCGGTCATCGGCGTCGACTCCGTCTCGCTCGACTCGGTCCCGTCGCCGCCGGTGTCACCGCCAGTGTCACCGGTCGACTCGGGCGTCGACTCGACGTTCGACCCCGCACAGCCGGCGAGGCCGGCCGCCCCACCGACTCCGACAGCGCCCGCCGCTCGCAGGAACCGCCGCCGCGTCTCTCGTAGCCTTCGTCCACTCTCGCCCGTGTGTCCATCGGACATACTCCCCCCATTCGACCATCGGTATGTATGTATTTTTGATGATACTTTTGATGTAGTCACCCAATGAATACTTTATCCGACATGAACGTTCACGATCTCTCTCGGTCGACCGCGAGTCTGATCCTCGCCTCGGCGTGGCGTCGACGATCAGGGTTCGAACACCCGCACGTCGCGTCGGATCGCCACCACGAGCGCGATAATGGTGAGGACGATAACGCCCAGCGACACCTGCGAGATGGCGTGTGCGGCCGTTCCCGGTTCGACGAACCGGAAGCCAATCGCGAGCAACACGAGCAACACTATGTCAAGCGCGAGCAGGACCGAGAGGACGGTGGGGCGCACACCCGTACCCCGAGCGAGCAACGATCAAAAGGCTACCGTCGCCGCTCCGCCCGGAGGCGTTCACTGCGGTTCGGATCGGACTGATCGGAATTGTGGCACGTCTCTCGCGACTCGGTACGGGAGCGTCCGCGGGTGCCGGGCCGGACAGCGGCTTGCGCACCTACACCGTCGAGGAATTGGCAACAAGTCTTAACGCCCTCGGTATTGTACTGTATTGTGCAATGTACACACTCAAGAGGTCCGTCGACGGCGAGTTCGACGCCGTCGTCGACGAGACGATCGAGGCACTGGGAGCGGAAGGATTCGGCGTGCTGTGCGACATCGACATCCGGGCGACGTTCGCCGAGAAACTGGACGAGGAGTTCCGAAACTACCGGATCCTCGGCGCGTGTAACCCGCCGCTGGCACACGACGCGCTGGCCGAGGAGATCGAACTCGGCGCGCTCCTCCCGTGCAACGTCGTGGTGTACGAGCGTGACGACGGCGGGGTGACGGTGAGCGCGGTCGACCCCGAGCGACTCATCGGCGTGACCGACAACCCCGCGCTCGACGACGTCGCCGCCGAGGTGCGCGAGCGGTTCGAACGCGTGCTCGACTCGCTCGCGGACGACGCCGTCCAGTCGACGGAGGCCTGAGCCGTGTCCGCCGAGACCCGAATCGACGCGACGACGGCCGTGATCCTGATCGTGGCCGCGCTCGTGGCGCTCCCGCTGCTCACGATGGGCTTCGGCGGGATGATGGGGTTCGGCGGCGCGATGGGCTACGGGATGATGGACGGGACGACCGGCGGGGGGTGGTCGCTCGTCGGACTCGCGGTGCAGGTCGCGGTGCTGGCCGCCATCCTCGGGGGTGGCTACCTGCTCGTCACTCGGACTCGCGACGGCGACTCGGGCGACGACGCCGCGCTCGAAGAACTCCGTCGGGCGTACGCGCGCGGCGACCTCACCGACGAGGAGTTCGAGACGAGGCGCGACCGACTGGAGCGCGAGGAGTAGTCACGGCGGCGAGCGGTCGCCGCCGGAATCGTCGGCGCGGCCCATCCGTTCTCTCCGGGGACCACTCCCCACTGGGTCCCCGTCAGCCCCCGCCCGTCACCGCCGCAGTGACGTTATCGGGATCCATCCGGGGTGTATCCTGCACGAGTACCATAGTGTCGACGACACGTCCGGTCGGCGACACTCTCGATGCTCACGCTCACTCGACGGGCCCTCCTCGGCGGTATCGGCGGCACCGTCGCCCTCGCGGCGACCGACCGCACGAGCGCTCGGGACCACCACGGCGAGAGCGAGGAGGCCCGACTCAGACTGATCCACGCCTCGCCGGACGCCCCACGGGTCGACGTCGACGTCCAGCCGCGCGACGGCGCCGCCGACACCACGCGCGTCGCCGCGGCGCTGCCGTTCGGCGACGTGGGCGAGTACCGACCGGTCTCCGCCGGGGCGGTGGTCGCACGGATTGCTCCTACGGATGCCGCCACGGGAGCGGCGATCGTCACCGACCCGGTCGTCCTCGACGCCGGCGAGGACTACACCGGCGTCGTCCTCGGGGAGGTCGACGGCGAGACGCCCCTCGACCTCGCGGTGTTCCCGGACGACGCCAGCGTCCTCGACGACGCGGCGGCCCGCCTGCGACTGGTCAACGCCTCGCCGGACGCGCCCTCGCTCGACGCGACCGCGGGCCGCTTCGAGCGGTCGCCGCCGACGAACTCCCCGGGGTGGTCGCGGGCGAACGAGGCGACGCTCCGCTCGCCGACCGGGTCGGTCGCCCTCCGGTCGGTCACCCGGACGGTCGGGACGCGGACGCTGTTCGCCGGCGTCGGCTTCGGCGAGGCCAGTGGCTACGCGGAGGTCCCGGCGGCACGCTACGAGGTGACGCTGCGCCCGAGCGACGGCGAGGACGTGCTCCTCGTCCGACCGCTTCGGCTCTCGCCGGGCGTGGTGTACACGCTCATCGCGGTCGGCTATCGGGCCCCCACCCGGCGGTCGGTCCCCGTCCCGCTGTCGCTGCCGGTGTCGAGCGACGCGTCGCCCCCGCCGGCGACGGTGGCCCTCGACGACCAGCGGGTCGCCTACGACTACGGCGACGACGAGGTCACGGTGACCGTGGACCGCGCCACGCTCTCGGCGGGCGGGGTCGTCGCCGTCCACGCCGGGGGCGCTCGTCGCCCGGCGGCGGGGACGGTGCTCGGCGTCTCCGCACCGCTCGACCCGGGGCGTCACACGACCGTCGACGTTCCGGTCGCGGCGGTCGCGGCGCTCGACGGTCGCGCCGAGGGCACGGCTCGACTCGTCGCGGTCGCCCACCGCGACGCCACCGCCGCAGACCCCTACGTGGCCGGGGCCGACGCGACGGGCGACGGCGGCGAGGCCGTGGCGGACGCGGCGACCGTCACCATCGAGCGCACCGGTGGTCCGAGTTCGAACACCAAACCGAAGGCGTCGAGCGACCAGACGAGTGAGGGCGACGACACTCCCGACGCTCCCACCGACGTGGTGGACGAGGACCCACCGACCCCCGCCGACGAAGCGTCGGTGGACGGTGGATCGCCCGCCGAGGACACCGTCTCCGACGAGGAGGCTCCCGACGCTCTCGACGAGGGCGAGGACGAGGCCGACCGAGACGAGGAGGAGCGATCGACGGAGCGCGAAAAGGAACGGGAGAAGCGTCGCAAGGAGCGGGAGAAAGAGCGGGAGAAGCGGCGCAAGGAACGCGAGAAGCGCCGCAAAGAGCGGGAGAAGGAGCGAGAGAAGGAGCGGAAGGACCGCGACGACGACGATGACGACGATGACGACGATGACGACGATGAGGAAGAGGAAGACGACGACGACGATGACGACGATGAGGAAGAGGAAGACGACGACGACGATGACGACGATGAGGAAGAGGAAGACGACGACGACGATGACGACGACGAGGAAGAGGAGGACGACGACTGATCGCTACGGTCGCCGTCGGTCGTCGGTCACGGGGCCGCTCAGGCCGGAACCGGACCGGCCCGCCGAACCGTGACGACCGTGCCGCAGTCGGGACACACCACGGCCTCGCCGACGGGGCTCGACTGGACGAGCCAGTCGCCGGTCGGTAGCGCGGCGTGCCAGCAGTCGGGACAGTAGAGGAGGGCTTTCGGCGGCGGACGTGTCGTCTGCGTAGTGGTCATGCCTCCTTCAGGCTGTCGCGGACCTTAAACACCGCTCCGGAGGACTCGGGAGCCGCCAGACCGTCACCGCGTCACAGGCGGCCGCTCGGGGTGAACACCCCGTCGGGGTCCCAGCGGCGCTTCGTCTCGCGGAGCCACTCGTAGTTGGCGGCGTACACGTCGCGGGCGGCCTCGTCGCCGCGTTCGGTGCCCGAGAAGTTGGGGAGTTCACCCGTCACCGTCCCCACGTCGCGAGCGCGGTCGGCCGACTCGCGGGCCCACTCGCGATGTGCGTCGTCGTCGGTCGGCTCCGACCAACACGCCTCGAAGTTGAGCACCACCTCGGCGTCGCGCTCGGGGACCGCGGTGGCTCCGGCGTCGAGGTCGGCGACCGCGCCACCCATCGGCCACACCACCACGGTGTCCTCGTCGCCGGGGAGCGCGGCCATCCGCTCGGCGGTGTGGTCGACGAGGGCGTCGGTGAACGTCTCGACGGCGACGGACTTCCAGTAGTAGTGGTCGTCCGCGGGCGACCCGCCTCCGAGGTACGCCTGCACGTCGACGTACGGTCGCCGGTCGGCGTACTCGAACAGCGGGTCGACGCCGTCGGCGCCGAGGTTGCGGAACGGCGCCAGCGCCCGTTCACCCTCGTCCGGATCGCCGCCGTGGACGCCGAGCACGCACAGCGCCAGGTCGCCGGCGCGGTCGTCGGGGAACCCCGCCTCGTCGGGGACGCGCGTGACGTACGGCGAGACGTTCGTCGTCCGCGGCGCCTCGCGGAGCAGGTCGCGGTACTCCCGGAGCAGCGCCGCGACGTCGTCGGTGCCGTCGACGGGGAACCACGTGTCGCACATCGCCAGTTCCCCGGGGACAGACACGAGGTCGAACTCGAGTTCGACCGCGACGCCGAACGCGCCGCCGGCGCCCCGCACCGCGCGGAACAGGTCCGGATTCGTGTCGGCGGTCGCCGTCACGCGTTCGCCGGCGGCGGTGATCAGGTCGACCTGGGCGAGTCGGTCACACGCCAGCCCGTGCGCCCGTGAGAGGTACCCCGTCCCGCCGCCGAGCGTGAGCCCGGTCACGCCGACCTCGGGGGCGACCCCCTGCGGCGTCGCGAGGCCGTGGGCGGTCGTCGCGGCGTCCAACTCGCCGATGGTGACGCCCGGGTCGACCGTCGCGGTGCGGGCGTCGGGGTCGACGGCCACCTCCTGCATCGTACCCACGTCGCAGACGAGCACGCCGTCGCCCGACGAGGTGCCGACTGAGGAGTGGCCGCCCGAGCGGGTCGCGACCCCGAGGCCCGTCTCGCGCGCCGCCTCGACCACGCGGGCGACGCCCGCCGCTGTCGTCGGGTACGCGACCGCCGCTGGAGCCGCCTCGCACAGCCCGTTCCACACGCGACGGGCCTCGTCGTAGCGGTCGTCGTCGGGGGTCACCACGTCGCCGGGGAACAGCGTCCGCCACTCGCCCGTCGCCTCGCGGTCCACCGGTGTCCCATCGCCGTCGAGCGCGTCGGCCAGCGCCGCGAGCGCCTCGGCGTGGTCGCGAGCGACCGCGGCGGCGTCCGCGCGCCCGAACGGGTCGTCGCCGGTGGTCGTGTCCGGCGATTCCTGGTTCATACCACTTGGTTAGGGCCGTGGGAAGGAAAAGCCACCGCGGGTGCGGCAGCGGTCGGTCGGGCCGCGCCACACCGCGACGAACGTCGGGATGGCCGTCGCTGTCGGATCGCGGTCGTCGAACAAATCGAAGATCGGTCGGGAAGCGGTGCGTGTCGGCGTCGTGGGTGGGGTGGGTGTGGCTGGGGGCCTACTTCACATCGCGCCGCCCATGCCGCCCATACCGCCCATGCCGCCCATGCCACCGCCGCCCGGAGGCATCTCGTCGTCGCCGCCCGAGTCGGAGCCGCCGCCCTTGAGGTCGCCGGCCGCGATGACGTCGTCGATGCGGAGGATCATCGTCGCCGCCTCGGTGGCGGACTCGATGGCCTGCGTCTTGACGCGACGCGGCTCGACGACGCCCTCGGCTTCCATGTCGATCACGTCGCCCGTGTAGGCGTCGAGGCCGGCACCGAACTCACCGCCGTCGTGGCGGGCGCGCAGGTCGACCAGCGAGTCGATCGGGTCGAGGCCGGCGTTCTCGGCGAGCGTGCGCGGGATGACCTCCAGCGCGTCGGCGAACGCCTCGACGGCCAGCTGCTCGCGGCCGCCGACGGAGTCGGCGAAGTCGCGAAGCTGGAGCGCCAGCTCGGTCTCGGGGGCGCCGCCGCCGGGCAGCACCTCACCGTCCTGCAGCGTCGTGCGGACGACGCCGAGCGAGTCGTCGATGGCGCGCTCGACCTCGTCGACGACGTGCTCGGTGCCGCCGCGGAGGACGAGCGTGACCGAGCGGGCGTCCTCGACGTCCTCGACGAAGATGCGCTCGTCGCCGCCGATGTCCTTCTGGGCGACGGAGCCGGCGAAGCCGAGGTCCTCCTCGGTGATGTCGTCGAGGTTGGCGACGACGCGACCGCCCGTCGAGCGGGCGAGGCGCTTGAGGTCGGAGTCCTTCGCGCGGCGGACGGCGAGGATGCCCTCCTGCGCGAGGTAGTGCTGGGCCATGTCGTCGATGCCGTCGCCGACGAAGACGACGTCCGTCCCGACGGCGGTCAGCTTGTCGACCATCTCCTTGAGCTGCTTCTCCTCCTGGTCGAGGAACTGCTGGAGCTGGTCGGGGTCGGTGACGTTGACCTCGGCGTCGATCTCCGTCTCCTTCACCTCGATGGCGCCGTCGAACAGCGCGACGTTGGCGTCCTCGACGGCGTAGGGCATGTTCTCGTCGACGCGCTCCTTGTCGACGATGACGCCCTCGATGAGCTCGGAGTTGCCGATGGAGCCGCCGACGACCGTCTCCACGGAGACGTTGTCGGTGTCGATGGCACCGTCGTCGTCACGCACGGCCAGCACGGCGTCGACGACCAGCTTCGCGAGCGTCTCGCGGGCGGACTCGGCGCCCTTGCCCGTCATCGCGGTCGCGGCGATCTTCTCGAGGGTGTCGCGGTCGTCCGCGGTGACCTCGATGGCGTTCTCCGAGAGGACCTCCTTGGCCTTCTCGGCGGCCTGGCGGTACCCCTGCGCGATGGTCGTCGGGTGGACCTCCGAGTCGATGAGCTCCTCGGCCTGGTCGAGCAGCTCACCGGCGATGACGACGGCGGTCGTCGTGCCGTCGCCGACCTCGTCCTCCTGCGTCTCGGAGACCTCGACGATCATGTTCGCCGCGGGGTGGTCGATGTCCATCTCCTTCAGGATGGTCACGCCGTCGTTCGTGACGACGACGCCGCCCGAGGAGTCCACGAGCATCTTGTCCATCCCTTTCGGACCGAGTGTGGTCCGAACGGACTCGGCGACGGCCTTGCCGGCCGTGATGTTCATCGACTGCGCGTCCTTTCCGGACGTTCGCTGGCTGTCCTCCGAGAGTACGATCATGGGCTGGTTGCCCATCCGCTGGCGCTGAGACATGAGTCACTCCGTGATTGTTTCCGATTCTATAAAAACGTTGTGGCGACACACCGTCATACGCTCGCACGACCCCGCTGGGGGCGTGTGTGAGAGGTTGCCACATCGAGTTTATATACTACGTCTTCGCCGCCCCGTTCCCGGCGGTCTGCGGCCAGACTGGTCGCGTGCCGGAGCGGGAATCGGCAGACTGCGCGGCACTCCGACGGATCGTCGATCAGAAGTCGGTGACTCGCGACTGGATCCGACCGTCGTCGACGCCGTCGGCGTCGTCACCCCGGAGGTACTCGGCGAACTCGTCGGGTGCGATCTCCGTGCGAGCGTCCGCGAACGCCAACTCCGTCAGCGACAGCGGGTCGCCCGCGCGCATCTTCCGGCGCACCTCCGCGACGCTCAGCGCGTGGAACGTCACGTCGAGGTCGACGGTCGCGGCGCGCTCCTCGCTCGCCTCAGCGAGGTTGATCCCCTCGGACACCACCGTCTCGAAGTCGATCTCGGTGTCGTCGACGCCGCGGTACAGGAACGCCAGCGTCGACACGAGCGCGTCGAACGCCTCGGTCCCCTCCCGGTCGAGGCGCTCTGTGAACACCAGTTCTCGGTCGCGTTCGCTCAGTCCCTCCACCAACACCTCGAAGTCGTACAACGCGGCGTGGAGTCTGTCGCGGATGCGCGCCCGTGCGTTGCGCTCGGACTGCACGCTCGCGTACGCCGTCTCGCCGCGCAGGTACCGCCGGTCGGCTTCGGTCAATATCCCCCGTTCGCGGTCGTCGTCCATACTCTGTATCGGGGTATGTCTCAGAAACACATATAGATTCATACTCCGAATCCGGGTATCTACTAGAACCACCACAAAAATACTTATTTGGAAATAGGTCCGCGGTCCGTCATGGTCGACGACACCTCCGCGACCGAATCGGTCCCGGGCGACGACTCGCTCGACTCCCACCACGGCGGCGTCACGGACGCCCCAGTCCGTGTCACTGTCCGCACGGACGCCCTCAGTCCCCTCCTCTCGGCCGTCGGAGCACTCGTCGACGAGTGTCGGCTGACGTTCGCCGCCGACGGCCTGCGGGCGGCGGCGATGGACCCCGCCACCGTGGCTGCCGTCGAGGTCGAGTTGGACGCGGACGCGACCCAGTCGTACACGGCCGACGGCACCACCGTCGGCGTCGACGTCGACCGCCTGGCGGACGTACTCGCGATGGGCGACGGCGACGACCTGGTGACGCTCGCGCTCGACCCGGAGGCGTACCGCCTCCACGTCCGCGTCGGCGAACTGGAGTACGCGCTCGGCCTGTTCGACCCCGAGAGTGTGCGCGGCCCGGGCGACATCGAGGCGCTCGGCTTCGAGTCCACCGCGGCGCTGACGCTCCCGGGCGAGACGGTCGGGCGGTTCGTCCGCGCCGCGGGGATGGTCGCCGACCACCTCACGCTCGCGGTCGACCCCGCCGAGGAGGCGTTCGTCGCGGCGGCCGACGGCGACACCGACGACGTGCGCTTCGTCGTCCCGCGCGAGGACACGGCCGCGTTCGACGCCGGCGAGGCGCAGTCGCTGTTCTCGCTGTCGTACCTGGAGTGTGTCGAGCGGCCGGTCCCCTCGGGGACGGACGTGCGTGTCACGCTGGGCGAGGAAGCACCGCTGGGCGTCGCCTACGAAGTCGCCGACGGCGGCGGGCGCGTCGAGGCGTTCGTCGCGCCGCGGCTACAGGCGGTGTGAGGTCGAGTCGAGAATGGGGCCGCAGGTCGACGGCGTTTCGCGGGTGTCGACGACGCTACCGCGACTCCTCGGCGCCGCCGGTGGGCGGCGAGAGGTCGGGTGCGCCGTGGAGTTCGTTGTGCTTGCGTTCGAGGAACGAGTAGACGGCGCCGTGGGGCGCGCCGTCGAGGATCATCCCCGCGGCGCGGCGGACGGCCTTCACCTCCTCGGGCTGACCGATGATGCCGAGGGTGGTGCCCTTGATGACGACCTCCGCGCCCGAGAGGTCCTCCATCAGCTCACGGGTGCGGCCGTTCTCGCCGATGAGGCGGCCCTTCTGGCGCTGGAGGTCGTTCTTGTTGCGCGTCTCGGCGGCGAGGTCGACCAACTCGAACCGGCGGAGGTCGTGGTCCAACAGCGACAGCGCCGCCTCGGGAGTGAACCCCCGGCCGATGGCGCGGACGATGTCGGGCGCGATCATGCCGGCGACGGGGTCGCCGACGCTGTCGATGCCGACCGACCCCGACTCCGAGTCGATGTCGAGGCGCACCTCGGCGCGGTCTTCGATCTCCCGCATCGTCTCACCGCCCGCACCGATGAGCACGCCGATGCGGTCCTGCGGAACCTTCACGTGCTGCATTACACCCGGACTTTCCCCCGCACGCGGATAAGGGTTCCCTCGCCGAAGCGCCGCGACAGCCGTCCACACGGTCGCTCCTCGCCTGTCGCCCGCGGCTCGCCGATCGGTGACCGTCGGTACCCGCGACCGGCGGGCGTCGTTACGCTGTCTCCTCCTCGACCCCCACCACCGCCCCCTCGGCGTCGACGGTCACGGTGAGGGTGTCGTCGCCGACGCGGTACGTCGCTGTCGCGCGGTACGGCTCTGCACTCACGGTCTCGGCGTCCTCGGTGACGTCGTCGAGCAGCACCCACAGCGAGCGCGCCTCCGGGTCGACCCCCCGCTCGTGGAGGAACGCGACGACGACGGGTCGGTCGACCAACAGTGTCACCAGTCCGGTGTCGATCTGCTCGCCACACCGCTGGCAGGCGACGGTCGCTATCGGTCGAGCCGTCGGCTCCTCCTCGTCCGACCCGAAGGGGTCTCTCGTCGTCGAATGGACGCGGATCGCCGTCGGTCCCGAACAGGTCGGACAGATCCCCCGTCGCGCCCGCGCGAGGAGCGTCCGCAGATGCGTGTCGACGACGGCCGGGAGGTCGTCGGGGTCGCGTCCGGCCAGCACGCCCGGCGGGCAGCCGAACTCCGAGGTTGGGTGGTCGCAGTCCCGGCAGGCGACGCGGGCGCGCTCGTCGGCGTAGGTGAGGTCGAGCGGGCCGCCGCAGTCGTGACAGGTGCCGCCCGCCGGCACGTCGAGGTCCGCTCCCGGCGCGTACGTCCCCTCCAGCAGTGCGCCGACGACGCGGGTACCGGCGAAGCGCAGGCGGTACCCCTCGTCGACGCGCTCGACGAAGCGGTCGGTCAGCTTCCCGAGGTGGTAGTTGAACCGCCCGGAGTCGTCGACGCCGGCGCGCTCGCGGAGCCGCTCGAAGGGCACGGCGGTCGGCGTCGTCCCTCTGGTGTCGTCGTCGCGCTGGGCCTCCCACAGCGCCCGGAGGATCCGGAGGCGGGTGTCGTCGCCGAGGAGCGCGAACGCCGCCGCGGGGTCGAACGCGGTGTCGACGGGGGCGTCGACCGGTTCGTCGCTGTCGCTCATGTCGGGCGGATGAGCGGCAGGTGGCTTGGCCGTGTCGGTCGCGTGGGCGGCGCCTACTCGTCGCTCGTCGGATTCGGGTCCGTCGCGGGGTCCGGCTCCGCGCTCGGCTCCGGTTCCGGCGTCGTCACGTACTCGTGGAGGTCGTCGCCGGTCACCTCCAGCCCCTGCCGCGAGAAGAAACTCGCCACGTTGTGGCAGTCTCGTTCGAGGAACTCCTCGGCGTTCGGGTGGTGGACCGTCACCGCCTGCCCGAGGTCGATGATCACCAACTCGCCCTCGTGGATGATCATGTTGTACTCCGAGAGGTCGCCGTGGATCAGGCCGGCGGAGTACAGCCGGCGCATGTACTCGCGGACCACCTCGTAGGCGGTCTGTGGGTTCTCGACGCTCACCTCCGCGAGTCGGCGGGCGCGGTCGTCGGCGTGGCCGACCAACTCCATCACGAGGACGTTGCGCTGGACGGCTATCGGCTCGGGGACGCGGACGCCCGCCTTCCGGGCGCGCGAGAGGTTCGCGAACTCCTTGCGCACCCACGCGAGGACGACCTGCTTCTTGTCAGAGCCGATGCCCTCGAAGCGGGGGTCGCCCTCGAGGTAGTCGCGCATGTGCCGGAAGTTCGAGGTGTTGATCCGGTACACCTTCGTCGCCACCTCGGTGTCGTCGGCGCCGAGCGCCTCGTACACGTTCGCCTCCTTCCCCGTCGAGATGGGGCCGCCGAAGGCGACGATGTGGCCGTCGCGCGTGAGTTTGTACAGCGCCGCGAGCGTGGCGTCGTCGAACACCGACGCCTCGACTTTGAACTGCTCGGTGTTCTTGACGCGCTTGCGGAACTCGTCGAACTCGTCGTCCTGCCGACGCGCGATGCGGTCGGCCTCGGTCTGTGCGATTTCCTCGAGGTCGAGGTCCTCCCACTCGTCGCCTGGCGTCTCCGCCTCGTCGGGTTCGACGAACCCGAACTCTCCGGTCATCTACGGCGTCGTACGCGCTCGGGCGTGAAAAGCACCGGCACCCGCGGGCGACGGCGCCGCGCCGCACGGCGTCGCCGCCGCTGGCCGTCGTCGTGCCCGCTGTCGCCGACCACCGCGACGGTCGACCCGATCAGACGATGTGTCCCTCGTCGCGGAGTTGGTCGGCGGCCTGCCCCTCGTAGCGGTGTTCGATGTCGGCCTTCTCGTCTTGCCAGTCCCACGGGCTGACGAGGACGATGTCGCCCTCGCGGATCCACGTGCGCTTCTGCATCCGGCCGGGGATGCGCGCGGTGCGGCGGGTGCCGTCGGCACAGCGCACCTTCACGCGGTTGGCGCCGAGCATCTCCGTCACCTCGGCGAACACCTCGTCGTCGTCGGGCATTCTGAGGTCGGTGCGACCCTGCGCGTCGCCGTCGCTCATACTCTTGTGTTCTGCCGTCCGACAGTTAAGTTCGACGGGCGCGGAGTGCGAGGCCGAGCGAACGGAGTGAGCGAGGCCTCGACGCGAGCGGGGAGGAACGACCCGCGAGCAGTGTGCGGTCGGGCGAACGGAGTGAGCGAGCAGTGCGCGGTCGACCGCAGGGAGACCGCGAGTAACGGCGGCGAGGTCCGACGGGCCGAGCCGCCCATCAGAATGCGAGCTCACGATGTGCGCGGGGAGCGAGCAGCCCAGTCGGAACGCGCGACCGACGACGAACTCGCCGCGTTTTTCACGCCGAACGGGAACGACGGAGTATGATCGACAAACTCGGGACGGCGGGCATCGTCGGCGCGCTGCTGCTGCTCGCGGGACTCGTGCTGGTCGCGTGGTCGTCGCCGATCGTCGCCGTCGGCATCGCGCTGGTGCTGGCCGGCACTGGCCTCGTCGTGAAGGGGTTGGCGACCAGCCTGATGCAGCAGTTCGGCTTCGCGTAAGTCGCGTCGTTACTCGTCGTCGAGCGCCGCGAGCACTTCGCGACCCGGCGCGATCAACTCGTTCAGGTAGTCGGCGAGCGCGCCCTTCGCGTCCGCCGGGTGGAGTTCGCCCGACTCCAGGTCCGCCGCGAGCGACTCGTAGTCGTCGTACGTGAGGTCGCCACCGTACTGCTCCGGCCGCTCGACCACGACCGTGTCGAACCGCGGGAACACGGAGTACTCGAAGATCTCGAGCACGGGGTTCTCGCGCTCGTTGCCGTCGTCGTCCGGCTCCGGGTCGCGCGTCGGCGGGCAGAACGCGCCGTTGATCTTGTCGTCGATGTCCTCGGCGGTGTCCTCCATCGAGATGGTCGTCCCCGACGAGGAGGACATCTTGCCGACGCCAGTGTCGAGGTCCGCGAGGATCGGCGTGTGGATGCACGGCCGGGCCTCGTAAGTGTGGTCGCTCTCGCCGGCCATCGCGGGCACCTGCTCGCGGTGGAGCATGTGGACCTTCCGCTGGTCGAGGCCGCCGACCGCGAGGTCGAGGTCGAGGTAGACGATGTCGAGCGCCTGCATCAGCGGGTACACCAGGTGGCTCACCTTCGCCGTGTCGCCGCCTTGGATCTCCGCCATCGCGCGCTGGGCGCGGTTGAGCGTCGTCGACAGCTCCAACTCGTGGGTGTCGAGGACGTACTCCTCGTCGAGTTGGAACTCCGAGCCGTAGACGAACTCCGTCGACTCGGCGTCGAGCCCGTACGCGAGGAACTGGTCGCGCATGCGCTCGGCCGTCTCGCGAATCTCCGCGAACGTGCCCTTGTCGTTGAGGTACGCGTGGACGTCCGCCAGCAGGACGACGACCTCGAAGCCCGCCTCCTGGAGGTCGATGAGCTTCGTCGCCGTCAGCATGTGCCCGATGTGGAGGACGCCCGACGGCTCGTAGCCGACGTACACCCGCTTGCCCTCGGGCTCTTCGGCTAGCGCGCGTACTTCGTCCTCGGTGACCACCTCGGTCGCGTTCCGGGTGATCAGATCGTAGGCGTCCATACGCGAGGGTGTCGCGTCCGCCGAGTATGTCTTTCGGATGTGTGCCAGCCGTCGGTACTCTCTCCGTGTCGCTCGGTAGCACGCCTCTAGTGACGTCGCCGCGCCGATTACCCAGCGAGTACCTAACCCGCGGAGGGACGTCCGATCGATCGTGCCATGCCCTCTGCGAGTGCAGACACCGAGTACCCTCCCCGACGGCGCGGCCTCCCGAGTGTCCGTAGCGACCTCGGTCCCGTCGCCCGTCGCGCGACGATGACCGGACGCGCGGTCGCCTTCTGGAGCGCCGTCACCCTCCCGTTCGCGTCGCTCGTCGTGCTGTTCGGCGGCGCGGTCACGCGCGTCGACTTCCTCGTCCTCCTCGTCCTCGTCTCGGCGAACGTGGTCGCGCTGTACTTCGGGCGGAGCTACGCGCTGGAGCGGGTCGAGAACAACGCCTACACGGACGGCGGCGACGACGACACCGGCGGAGACGCCGAGGTCGCACCCGAGGAGTCGCGGATCGAGCGGTAGTCGCCGCCGGAGTGGCCGGCGCGGCTCCCGACCACGACTACCGCTCGATCCGCTCCAGCACCGCCTCGGGGTCGTACGCAAGCGAGATCGACCGCGAGCGGCCGCGCCCCTCGACCTCCGCGTACTCCGTCTCCACGAGGCCGAGTTGGTCGAGTTTGTTGACGATCTCCGAGTAGCGAGTGTACCCCAGGTCCGTCCGGTCGTGGAACGCTTCGTACACCGATCCGGCCTGCTCCCCGTCGTGTTCGGCGAGCACCTCGACGAGCGACAACTCCGAGTCGGAGAGCCCGCGGAGACTGCGCGACAGGTGGACGTACTTCGACTTGTCGTACGCCTTCTCGACGTCCTCGACGTTGATCGTCCGCGAGGCGCGCATCTCGGCGTTGAGCCCCGCCCGCCGGAGTAGGTCGATCCCGACGCGGAGGTCGCCGGACTCGGCGGTCAACTCGGCGACGCGGTCCAACTCGGGGGCGTCGATGACGCCCTCGTGGAAGCCGCGCTTGGCGCGCTCGCGGAGGATGTCGACGATCTCGTCGACGTCGTACGTCGGGAAGTACACCTCCTCGGGCCGGAACACCGACTGGACGCGCGTGTCGAGTTCCTCGATCACCGACAGCGAGAGGTCCGACGAGACGCAGATGACGCCCACCTTCGCACCGGAGTGCGCCTCGTGGGCGCGCAGGAGCGAGTACAGCGCGTCCGACGCCTCGTTCTCGTAGAACAGGTAGTTCACGTCGTCGAGCGCGACGACGAGCACCTCGTCCTCCTCGACGAGTCGGTCGGCGATCTGGCCGAACAGCTTCTTGAACGAGATGCCCGAGGACGGCGGTTCGTAGTCGAAGATCCCCTCGAACACGCGCGAGAACACCGCATAGCGCGTCGAGTCCACCTGACAGTTCACGCGGACGGTGCGCACGTCCGTCTGCGTGCGCAACTCCGAGAACAGTTTCTGCACCGAGGTGGTCTTGCCCGTCCCGGGCGGCCCGCGGACGACGGTGTTGAGCGGGCGTGACCCGCGAGCGGCCGGTCGGAGCGCGTACTTCAGCGACTCCAGTTGGCTCTCGCGGTGGCGGAACGTCTCGGGGACGTAGTCGATCTCGAAGACGTGTTCGTCGCGGAAGACGGACTCGTCCCACGACAGCATGTCCTCGGGGTCCCCGGCCATGATACCGAACCCTCGCGCGTCCGACCACTTAATCGTTCCCCGGTGGCGGGGTGAAAGTGAACGTGACCGAGAGACCGCAGTTTCGGCCCGCTCGTGCCCGATAGCGCTTCAGTATCGCCCCGGTCGACGACGTGACTCGCGGTGGGAGTGAACGGCCCGAACCGGGCGGACGGCACCCCCGCAGGCGCGGACGGACGGTGATTCGAGGACGATGTTGCCGCAGCGACGGGGTGAATTCGGCTTAATCCGGGGAACGCGTCGGTCGGATTGAGGTACGAGTGGTGACTGGTGAGAGTGATGACAGAGGGGACCGACGACGACGGGGGGACCGAGCGACGGACGGAGGGGGACCGCCCCCGCGTCCTCGTGGCAGAGGACGAGGCCGACGTGCGCGAGCTGTACGTCGACCGCCTCGCCGACGAGTACGACGTCGTGACGGCGGCCGACGGCGAGGAGACGCTCGCTATGCTCGACGACTCCATCGACGTGGTGTTGCTCGACCGGCGGATGCCGGGGCTCCACGGCGACGACGCGCTCGAACTGATCCGCGAGTCCGGGGTCGACGTCCGCGTCGCAGCCGTCACCGCCGTCGACGCCAGCCTCGACGTGGTCGGCCTCCCGCTGGACGCCTACCTCGAGAAGCCGGTCGCGCAGGGCGAACTCCGCGAGACGGTCGACCGCCTCGTGCGCGTCTCCCGCTACGACGACCGGGTGCGCCACTACTACGCCGCCACACAGAAGCGGGCCGCCCTCGACGACGCCCTCACGGTCTCGCCGGCCGACCCGGCGTACCGCGAGTTGGTTCGCCGCTGTGAGACGCTCGAACGGGGCATCGACGACCTGCGCGACAGCCTCGACGGCGCCGACTACGACCTGCTGTTCAGGGGGCTCGACGGCTCCGACGACCCCGACCACGAGTCCCCCTCCGACCTGTACGCCTGAGGCGGTCCGTCGCCACGACGCTCACCGTCCGCTCGCGACACGCGACCCAGCCGCTCAGAACTTCTCCAACAGCCCCTCGTAGAACCCCGGATCCGACGACTCCGTGGCGAGTTTCTCGACGATCAGCTCCGGCGTCGACCGCGCGAGGTGGTCTTTCTTCGGCGAGCGGTTCACCACCAACTCGCCGTCGTCGAGTCCGACCGCCTCGATGCCGTCGACGGCCACGTCCACGTCGGCGGCCTCCCGGATCTGTCGGGCGAGGTGTGAGACGAACACGCCCGTCGCCCCCTGTTCGTCGAGCGCTTCGAGGATGCCGGCGATGATCTTCGCCGAGGCGCCCGGTTCGGTGATCGACTCCAGTTCGTCGACGAGGACGAGCCGTCCCGCCGCGCCCGACACCAGTTCCCCGAAGTCGCGCAGCGTCGACTCGAACGCGCCGGCGTCGAGCGTCCCCTGCGACTTCGCGTAGTAGTGCAACTCGGAGACGCGCCCCACCCGCGCCGACGCGGCGGGGACGGGGAGGCCCATGTGCGCGAGCGTGACGATCAGCGCGACCAGATCCAGGGTGGAGGTCTTCCCACCGGAGTTGACGCCCGACAGGAGCGTGACGCCCTCGACGCCGTAGTCGACGGGTTCGGCCTCCGCGAACGGCACGTCGAGCAGGGGCGAGCGACCGCCCTCGATACTGAAGCCGGATCCCGCCTCGTCGATTTCGGGGACGACGCAGTCGAAGTCGCGGGCGAAGCGCGCGACCGCGAGTTCCACGTCGAGTTCGAGCGCGTCGGCGATCAGGTCGTCTGCGGGCTCCCGGAGGTCGGCGAGGTCGGACGCCAGCCCGGACTTCAACTTCGCCGCGCGGCGGTCGCGGGCCGCCTTCAGCTCGGTTCGCAGCCGGTTCAGCGGCTCCTCGTTGTGCTCGGTCGGGAACGTCGGCTCGCCGGCGAACACGCGCTCGGCGAAGTCGTCCTCGCCCGGCTGTAACTGGAGCGCGTCGACGAAGTGCTCGCGCGCCTTCCGGATCGCCGCGTCGTACTCGTCGGCCAACTCCCGCGAGAGCAGGCTGTCGACACGGGCGCCCTGCTCGACTAGCGAGAGGAAGTCGGTGCCCTCGATGGTGACGTCCTGCTCGCGGATGGCGTCGCGGAGGTGGTCGTTGGCGACGCTCGCGGCGGTGCTGGCGGCGGCGTCGAGGTCGTCGACGGCGTTCGTCAGCCGCCGTAACTCGTCGTCGCCGCGGGGGGTGCCGTCGTCGTCGAGCCGCGAGAGGGCGTCCCGGAGCGCCGCCGGGTCGAGCGCGGGGTCGATGCCGGCGGCCTCGTGGACGTCGACCGCCGCCAGCAACTCGGCGCGGTTCTCGGCGAAGAACGCGAGCAGGCGCTCGGGGACGACCTCCTCGTGGTGCTCCTCGGGGTCGGGGATCACCCGCACGTCGCCGTCGACGTCGACGCCGGCGAACGACTCGTCGAGCGCGACGACGGTGCTGTACGACCGCGCGAGTTCGGCCAGGTCGCGGGCGTCTTCGACGACTTCGACCGACAGCTCCGGGAAGGCGTCTTTCGCCTCGGCGTAGCGCTCGGCGTCGGCGGTCGCGAGCGCCCGTTCGCGCACCCGCAGGCCGCGCGGTTCGGTCGGCTGTTGGACCCCTTCCAGCGCCTCGACGACGGCCTCGTTCGGCTCGCGCTCGACCGCCTCGGCGGCCCACGCGCGCACCTCCTCGATGCGCGACTCGGTCGCCGAGGGGTACAACGTCCGCAGGCGCTTCTCGGCGTATCCAGTGACGGCGCGCTCCTGCAGGAGGCCGAGGGCGTCTTCGTACACCTCGCGGGCGCGGTCGGTCGCCAGCCAGCCGCCGGGGTCGTCGTGGCGGCGGCGGATCGCACCGCGAGCGATGGCGGCCGCCCGCCCCTCGGTGAGCCCCGGCGCCCGCGCCAGCGCCGCCACGTCGCCGCGGCGGAGCGCGTCCTCGGCGCCGTCGAGTTTCGAGAGCGTCTCGGCGGTCTTCTCGCCGACGCCCGGGACCGACGTGAACTCCATTCGGGCCACGGTAGCGTGGCGGGGGTCAAAACCGTTCGCGTCGTGCGGGGTGCTCGCCGCCGCCGTCCGAGGGCTCGCCTCGCTCCTCCCTCGCCCCGGCCGACAGCGCCTCGTTCGCGGGCGGCTCGGGCCGCGCGACCTCACTTCGTTCGGTCGCGCACACCTCGCCGCCGTTCTTTCGAGGCTTGCGTTCGTTCGCTGTCGCGGGCGCACTCCGTTCGCCCGCGCACCGCTCACTCCCGCACGCCTCGCTCTCCTCGCCCCCTTCGGACGACTTTTGGCTCCCCACCTCGTCGCTGGGGCCATGAACGACGACGTGGCGGCGAAGGCGGCGGCGGCGCGCGAGTCGCTGGCCGAGCGCGACGGCGTCCTCGTCGCCTTCTCCGGCGGCGTCGACTCGTCGGTCGTCGCGGCGCTGGCGCGCGACGCCCTCGGCGACGACGCGGTCGCGTGCACGGCCAAGAGCGAGACACTCCCCGCCGAGGAACTCGACGACGCGACCCGCGTCGCCGACGACATCGGCATCGACCACGCGGTCGTCGAGTTCTCGGAACTGGACGACCCGAACTTCGTCGCCAACGGCGACGACCGCTGTTACCACTGCCGGACGATGCGCCTCTCGCGGATGTACGAGGCCGCCAAGGAGCGCGACATCGGCACCGTCTGCGACGGCACGAACGCCTCCGACCCCGGCGAGGGGCACCGCCCCGGCCTCCAGGCGGTCGAGGAGTTGGACGTGGTGTCGCCGCTCCTCCAAGCCGGCATCACGAAGGACGAGGTCCGCGAAATCGCCGACCACTACGGCCTCGACGTGGCCGACAAGCCCTCGATGGCGTGTCTCTCCTCGCGGATCCCGACCGGCCTCGAAGTGACCGAAGAGCGTCTCACGCGCATCGAGAAGGCCGAGCGCCTCCTGCGAACCTGGGGCTTCTCGCAGTTCCGCGTCCGCGACCACGACGGCCTCGCGCGCATCGAGGTCGGCGCCGACGAGTTGGAGACGGCGCTCAACCCCGACTTCGTCGCCGCCGCCCGCGACCACATGCTCGACCTCGGCTTCGACCACGTCACCCTTGATCTGGAGGGCTACTCGACCGGGAGCGTCAGCCCCGCCGGGGAAGCGGACGACGAGGAGAAGTCGGTCAACTACGACGGCGAACCGGTCGTCGAAGACGTGTTCGCCCGCGAGTACCCTTCCTAATCCCCGAACAGCGCGCTCGCGGTGCCGGTCGCAGTCGCCGTCAGTAGTTCTCCTGCGTCGTCGACTCGGGGAGGTACGAGGTGACGTTCTCGCGCACTAACTCCACGCCGGGGTTCCCGTCGGTCACCCGCACCTCGTTGACCGCGCAGTTCCCCTGCTCCTGGTCGAGCACCGCCGCGACGATGTCCAACTCCTTGATAGTCCCCGTCACCGCGTACAGCGGGCCGCCGTGGGCGACGACGGCGACCGTCTCGTCGGCGCCGACCGACTCACAGAGGTCGTCGAACGCCGCGGTCACGCGCTCCCACATGTCGAGCAGCGACTCGCCACTCTCCGGGACAGTCTCGGCGGCCGCGTACCCGATCTCAGAGAGGGTGTACTCGGGGTACACTCCGAACAGTTCGTCGTAGGCGAGCCCTTGCATCCGCCCGAAGTCGCGCTCGCGCCACCGCGCGTCGAACGTCACGTCGACGCCGGTCGCTCGTGCGACCGCTCGTGCAGTCTCGGCGGCGCGCTCTAAGTCCGAGGCGACGATCCGGTCGACGGTATACTCGTCGGCGAGGAAGTCGGCGAGTGCGGCGGCCTGTTCGGTGCCGCGCTCGGTCAACTCGGTCGGCGCCCAGCCCTGCACGCGCCGGTCGCGGTTCCACGGCGTCTCGCCGTGGCGACACAGGAGGATCGTTCCCATCGGTCGGGGGTGGCGCGGCGTCGGCAAAAGGCTACCCCGCCCGCGGGCGCTGCGGCTAGTTCCCGGTCCAGCGCAACAGCGCCAGCGTCCCCTCGAACAGCGTGATCATCGTCGCGCCGACGATGATGGGCGCCATCCCGGTCGGGTCCGGCGAGACGATGAACGCGAGGCCGACGAACGCCGACCAGAACAGCAGGCGGCGGTCCTCCATCCACTCGCGCGTCACCAGCCCCATCATGATCGCCAGTTGGATGAACAGCGGGATCTGGAACACGATGGCCATGTACCCCATCAGCAGGAGGATGAGGTTGAACGTCTCCCGCAGGCTGAACGCGAGCACCGCGCTCTCCTCGGTGTAGCTGATGAAGTAGTCGAAGATGACGGGGAGGACGATGAAGTGTGCGAACGCGACGCCGACGAGCCCGAGGATCAGACTCGTCGGCACCGCCGCGAGGTAGTAGCGGCGCTCGTGGGGGTACAGCCCGGGCTTCATGAAGCGGTACGTCTCGTAGACGAACACCGGCAGGCCGACGAGCAGGCCGGCCAGGGAGGCGACCTTCAACTTGGTGAGGAGGAACTCCAGCGGGCCGTACACCCGCGGGCGGTTGTCCTCGAAGCCGACGTGGGAGTCCCACAGGAACTGGATAATCTCCTCGGCGCTCGGCACCGTCGGCGACACGGTCCCGACGAGCAGCACCGCGACGACGACGACGCCCGAGACGGCGAACACGACGCCGAGGCGGCGCATCATCTCCTCGATGTGCTCGGCCAGCGGCATCTCCTGGTCGGAGTCGGGCCCGCCGCCCTCGCCGCCGAGGTGGCCCATCCCCTCGTTGACCGCCGCCATCCCCTTCTCGGCGGCCGTCATCGCGCCCTCGCCGTTGGAGACCACCTCCTCCTCCTCGGACCGCTCGCCGGCGACCGGCTCGGGGACGGGTTGATCCGGTTCGGGCGGCACAGTGACCTGTTCGCCGTCGATGCCTGTCGGCTCGGCGGGCTCGTGCTCCGCGTCGTCGTCTGGGTCGGCACTGTCGGTGGCCGTGTCGTCCGCGTCGTCTGCGTCGTCCGCGTTCTCCGCGCTGCCGTCGTTATCGCTGCCGTCGGTGTCGTCTACCGTGTTGCCGTCGTCGTTATCGCTGTCGTCGGTGTCGTCTGCCGTGTCGTCGTCCGTCGCGCCGTCGGCCGGGAACTCGAAGGAGTCGTCCGACTCGACGGGCGCGTCGTCGTCGCCACCGCCGTCGTCGTCGCGCTCGGAGGGGTCGGCGGGTCCGGACCCGTCGGTGTCGCCGTCGTCGGCGTCCACCGGATCGTCCGCCGGCGGGTCCGGATCCGTAGTCATTGGGTGGCTTTCACCTCCGGTGCGTTATAGGCCTTTTCTGATTGGTCTGGCCGTGGCCTCCGACACGCCACTCCGTCGCCGCGGTCCGCCACCGCCATCGCCGGCCTGACCCGCAACCCCTCGTTGAAAAGGTTGATAACCGGTAAGCCGCTCCCTTGCGGTATGTCAAGCGCGCTCGATGAGGACACCCAACGGGCGCTGGCGGAGGGGCGAGAGACCGCCGGCGCGATGCTCAGGTCCGCCCAGAAGGACCTCCAGAAGGTGTTCATCGTCTTCGTCATCGGGTTCATGGGGACGTTCTACGCCCTCCGGCTGTACGTCTGGGACTTCCTGAAGGGCGTCACCCGCGCGCAGTTGAGCGAGGCCGCCGGCCAGGAGGTCGAGATCATCGCCCAGACCCCGTTCGACGTGATCCTCCTCCAGGCGAAGATCGGGATGATCGTCGGCATCGTCGTCGCGATCCCGCCGCTGCTGTACTTCTCGCGCGACGCCCTCCGCGAGCGCGGCGCGTGGCCACAGTCCCCGGTCGCTCGCTGGAAACTCGCGCTCATCGCCGTCACCGCCGTCGGTCTGTTCGCCGTCGGCGTCGCCTACGGCTACCTCGTGTTCTTCCCGTTCATGTTCGCGTTCCTCGCGAACAACGCCCTCTCCGCCGGGATCCAGCCGACCTACTCCATCGTGAAGTGGGCGCAGTTCATCGCCCTCCTGACGTTCTCGTTCGGCTTCGCCGCCCAGATGCCGCTGTTGATCACGGCGCTGTCGTACGCCGAGATCGTCCCCTACGAGACGTTCCGCGAGAAGTGGCGCCACGCCGTCGTCGCCATCTTCGTGTTCGGCGCCGTCTTCTCCCCGCCGGACCCGTTCACGCAGATCATGTGGGCGGCGCCGCTGCTGTTGCTGTACGGCGCCTCGCTGTACTTCGCGAAGGTCGTCGTCACCGCCAAGCGCGGTAGTGAGCGCATCGACCTCCGGGCGACCGCGAGTCGCCGGTGGAACGCCCTCGCCGGCGTCGCCGTCGCCGTCGCGGCGGCCGTCTTCCTGTTCTACACCCGCGGCGGCGCGCAGGCGGTCAACGGCGTCGCCGGCGCCGTCACCGACTACCGACTCGTCACCGACCTCCCGACGCCGCTCGTCGTCGGCATCGCCGCCGCCGTGGGCGTCGTCGCGGCGCTGGTGGCGCTCGGCTACTTCGTGTACGCCGAACTCGACGCCTCTGCCGCCGGCGTGGGAGGCGGCGCCGTCGGCGACCCCGAGGGGATCGATCTGGCCGCGCTCGACGAGACGGGCGTGTGGGCCGCCCCGCCCGAGGCGTTCGAGGGGATGACCGAACAGGAGGCGCTGGCGGCGGCCTCCGCCGCGATGGAGGACGACGACCCCGGGAAGGCGCAGGCGATCCTCGACCGCTTCGACCAAGCGGAAGCCGAGGGGACGGCTGGCGAAGCCGTCGACGACGACGGCGCGGCGGCGTCCACCGGCCCTACGCGTGACCTGTTCCCCGCTGACGAGGGCGTGATCCGGGCGACGCGCCGGGGAGCCGGCTTCGTCGACTGGCGCGGCCGCTTCGGCTCGCTGTGGAACGTACTGCTCGGCATCGCCGCCATCGTCGCCGCCGTCGGCTACGTGCTCGTCGAGCGACCGACGCTGGCGGACTCGATCCTGACGGAGTACGGCACGAGTTCGGCGGCCATTCTCGCGAGCGTCGGCGTGAGCGGGACCGCCGCCATCGCGGCGTTCGCCGCCGGGGGGCTCTCGTTGGCGGCCCTCCTCGGTCTGCTCTTGGCCGTCTACTTCGCGTACGTCGCGGGCACCGACCCGACCGCCGTCGACGTGGAGGTGTTCACCGCCGACGAGGTGCGCCGCGCGCCCGACGCCGTGTTCGCGGGCGTCTCCGAGCGCCGCGCGAACTACCTCGCCGACCGCGCCGCCGCCAACGGCGACACGGAGAAAGCCCGCGCGGTGCTCGACCGGTTCGACGAGGCGCAGACCGCTCGCGAGGCCGCCGAGCAGCGTGGTGGGTCGGGCTCCCCGTCGGTGCCCGGCGCCGCCGACGACGTCGGGAATCGCGCCTCCCGCGCCGGCGGCACGCTGTTGGAGGGGCTGACCGACGGCGAGCGCGACGAGGACGACATCGGCGGCTACTACGACGACTTGGCGTTCATCGCGGCGTCGCTCCGCTCGCGACTGTTCATCCTCGTGTCGGTGTTCGGGGTGACGCTCGCGAGCGTGTTCGCGTTCCTCTACCTCGGCGGCATCGGCGACGTGAAGAACAACTTCGTGAACCGCATCCCCGAGGAGGTCGTCGGCGTCGGCGCGGAGAACTTCGGCGTCATCGTGCTCCACCCGGTGGAGGCGCTCATCTTCGAGGTGAAGATATCCACCATCGCCGGTGCCGTCGCCGTCCTGCCGTTCGCGGCGTACTACGCGTGGCCCGCGCTCCGGGACCGCGGCTTCGTCCGCGGGCGCCGGCAGGTCGTGTTCGGCTGGGTCGCCGCGCTGCTGGCGGGCTTGCTGGGCGGCCTCGCACTCGGCTACACCGTCATCGCGCCGACGGTCATCTCGTGGCTCGTCGGCGACGCGCTCGCCGCCGGCATGGTGATCAGCTACCGGATCAGCGACTTCGCGTGGCTCGTGTTCTTCACGACCGTCGGCATCGGCTTCCTCGCCGACGTGCCGGTGTTGATGGTGCTTCTCAACACCGCTGGCGTCTCCTACCAGGCGATGCGCTCGCGCTGGCGCGAGGTGACGGTTGCGATCATGCTCGTCGCCGCGCTGTTCACCCCGGCGGACGTGTTCACGATGTTCCTCGTGACCATCCCGCTGATGGCCGCCTACGGGGTCGGCCTGCTGATCCTGTGGGTGCTCACCCTCGGGGGACGGCGTAACCTCGGGAAGCCGACCGTCAACCTCGTGCGCGACTCCAAGCCGGGGGCCTGACTCGGCCGCTCCCCAGACGCGCCGGCGGGCGACTTCCTCCGAACACGCGCTCTGGCTCGCCCGCGCCGCCGATCCGGCTGTGGGTACATGTGACAAGATTCAATTCATCGTCGGCGTATCCTGAGATATGCCCAAGATAAGCGTCGAGATGCCCGGGGAACTCCTCGCGGATCTCGACGAGCACGTCGGCGACGACGGCAAGTTCGTGAATCGAAGTGACGCGATCCGCGCGTCGGTACGCAAGACGTTGGACGTCCTCGACAAGATCGACGCCCGTCACGGTCGACTGGAGCGGGAGCAGTCCGACGAGGTGGCCGAGGAATGAGTGACGGAGTCGCCGCCGCGGAACCGCTCCGCCTCGACGTGCCGCTGGCGGCGGTCGTCCTCACCGCGCTGTTCGTCGCGGCGCTCGTGACCGCGCAGGTCATCTCCGCGAAACTGCTGGCGGTCACGCTCCCCGTGCTCGGCGCCGTCACCGCCCCCGGCGGGACGCTGGCGTACGCGGTCACCTTCTTCGCCTCCGACTGTCTCTCGGAACTGTACGGCAAGGAGTACGCCCGACGCGTCGTCAACGTCGCCTTCGCGATGAACTTCGTCCTGCTGGCGCTGGTGTTCGCGACCATCGCGACGCCCGCCGCGCAGGGGTCGGTCGACCCCGCCGCGTTCGAGACGGTGCTCGGCCTCTCGGGCAACATCGTCCTCGGCTCGCTCGTCGCCTACGTGCTGAGCCAGAACTGGGACGTGATCGCGTTCCACCGCATCCGCGAGTTCACCGACGGCGACGCGCTGTGGCTGCGCAACGTCGGCTCGACTGCGACGAGTCAGCTCATCGACACCGTCGTGTTCACGCTCGTCGCGTTCGCCGTCGCGCCCGCCGTCTTCGGCATCGGGCCAGCGCTCCCCACCTCGGTGCTCCTGTCGCTGATCGTCGGGCAGTACGTGCTGAAACTCCTGATCGCGCTCGTCGACACGCCGCTCGTGTACGCCGCCGTCGCGTTCGTCCGCCGCGACGACGCCGAGGCGACCGGCGTGACCGCCTGAGAACTCGGCTCGCTACTCTCTCTGTTGCTCAGTCGACGCGCTCGGCGAAGCCGAACCGCGGCTTCACGTCGTCGACGACGACCTCGACCGTCTCGCCGGCGTCGGCGCCTGGGACGAACAGCGTGAACCCCTCGACGCGGGCGATGCCGTCGCCCTCGTCGCCGGTGTCGGTCACGTCGACTTCCAGCCGCTGGCCCTCGCGGACCGGCGCGTCGGTGCGCCCGCGGGCGATGAGGTAGCGCTCGGAGGAGCGCTTCCGCGACGCCTCCGGGGTGTACGCCCGGACGTACTGGAACTGCTCGGCCACGTCGTCGCGGAAGTCGGCGAGGTCGGGGCCGTCGAACACCTTCACGACGAACGAGCCGCCCGGCTTCAGCAGTTCGAGCGCGGTGTCGAACGCCTGCCGACAGAGGTGGATCGAGCGCGCGTGGTCCAACTGGTACTCGCCGGTCATGTTCGGCGCCATGTCGGAGATAACCACGTCGACGGGGCGCTCGGGTTCGCCGTCGCTCTCCTCGGGTCGGGGATCGACACCGAGCGCCTTCCGCAGGTAGTAGCGCGTGCGCTCCTCGGTCATGTCGCCCCGGACGGTCTCGACGTGCGGGTGGTCGAGGTCGTCGATGCGCTGGAGGTCGACGCCGACGACGCGGCCCGCCTCGGTCACCTCCTCGGCGGCGATCTGGAGCCACCCGCCGGGAGCGGCGCCGAGGTCGACGACGGTGTCGCCACGGTCGAACAGGTCCACCTCATCGTCGATCTGGCGGAGCTTGTAGGCGGAGCGGGCGCGGTACCCCTCCTGTTTCGCTCGGTTGTAGTAGTCGTCTTTCCGTGCCATGGTTAGGTCACCGACCCCGCCGCGACGTGGTCGCTCGTCGTCGCCGGCGAATACGCGTTCATACCCGGGTCGACGTGGCCGAATCGGAAAGGCACATCGCATGGGCGTGGAGGCCGGTCGGACGCCGACACACCCGTCGCCGGCCGTGAACTCACACCGAGATGTCCGCCTGCCGGAGCAGTTGCGCGTTGACCGCGACGACGACCGTGCTCGCCGACATCAACACCGCGCCGACCGCGGGCGACAGCAGGAACCCGACCGGGGCGAGCAGTCCCGCCGCGAGCGGGAGGGCGAACACGTTGTAGCCGGCCGCCCAGACGAGGTTCTCGCGCATCTTCCGGTAGCTGGCGCGACTCAAGCGGAGGAGGCTCACCACGTCGCGCGGGTCGTTGTCGACGAGGACGACGTCGGCGGCCTCGACGGCGACGTCCGTCCCCGACCCGATGGCGATGCCCACGTCCGCACGCGTCAGCGCGGGGGCGTCGTTCACGCCGTCGCCGACCATCGCGACGGTGCGACCGCCCGTCTGCAACTCGGTGATCTTCGCGTCTTTGTCGCCCGGGAGGACTTCGGCGAAGTACGTGTCGATGCCGAGGTCGGCCGCGACCGCGCGGGCGACGTCCTCGGAGTCACCGGTCAACATGGCCACCTCGACGCCCATCGCGTGGAGCGCGTCGACGGCCGCGCGACTCTCCTCGCGGACCACGTCGGCGAGGGCGACCGCCCCGACGGTCGCCCCGTCGTGGACGAGGTAGACCACGCCCTGCCCACGGGACCCCGCCTCGTCGGCGAAGGTCGCGAGCGCCGCGGTCGGGTCGACGTCGAGGTGTCGCAGGAGGTTCGGCCCGCCCACGTACACCGACTCCCCGGTCGCTCCAGCGGCCGACTCGGTGCCGCCGTCCGTGACGGGAGTCGCGTCGGTGTCGACGGTCGCACGGACACCGCGCCCTTCGAGCGCCTCGAAGCCCCGCGCGTCGGGGACGGTGAGCGCCCGCTCCCGCGCCGCCCCGCGGATGGCCTCGGCGATCATGTGCTCGGAGTCGCCCTCGACGGCCGCCATCACGGAGAGGACGTCCGCCTCGCTCCACTCGGCGGTCGTCTCGACGCCGACGACGCCCTGTTCGCCCTTCGTCAACGTCCCCGTCTTGTCGAAGACGACCGTGTCGAGGGTGCGCGCCTCCTCCATCGCGACGCGGTCGCGGATGAGGATGCCGTTGCGCGCCGCCAGCGACGTGTTGATCGCCACGACGAGCGGGACGGCCAGTCCGAGCGCGTGGGGGCACGCGATGACCAGCACCGTGACGACCCGCTCGACGACCGGGAGGCCGAACCCCTCGGCGGCCGTCCAGGCGACTGCCGTGATCGCCGCGACGCCGAGTGCCGCGTAGAACAGCCAGCCGGCGGCCCGATCCGCCAGCAGTTGCGTGCGCGACTTGCTCCGCTGTGCGTCCTCGACGAGGCGGACGATGCCCGAGAGCGTCGTCTCCTCGCCCGTCGCGGTCACCCGAACCCGGAGACTGCCGCTCCGGTTCGTCGTCCCGCCGATCACCTCGTCGCCGGCGACTTTGTCCACCGGCTTCGACTCGCCGGTGATCATCGCCTCGTCGACCGCCGACTCGCCCGACTCGACGACGCCGTCGGCGGGGACGTTCGCGCCCGGCCGAACGAGGACGAGGTCGCCCGTCGAGAGGTCGTCGACGGGGACCTCCTCGGTGTCGCCAGACTCGCCGACGCGCTCGGCGGTGGCGGGCATGAGTTCGGCGAGTTGGTCGAGCGCGCCGGAGGCGCGGCGGACGCTGCGCATCTCGACCCAGTGGCCGAGCAGGAAGATGACGATCAGCGTGACGAGTTCCCAGAAGAACGGTTCGCCCACCGCGAAGACGACGGCGGCGACGCTGTAGCCGAACGCGACGGTGATCGCCAACGAGATGAGCAGCATCATCCCCGGTTCCCGGTTGCGCGCCTCGACGGCGCCCATCCGGAGGAACGGCACGCCGCCGTAGGCGAACACGACGAATCCGAGGACGGGAGCGACGAACTCGCTGCCGGGGAACGTAACCGCCGAGAAGCCGAGCCACTCCTGCAGCGTCGCGCTGTAGTAGAGGACGGGGAGCGCGAGCGGCAGGCAGACGAGGAACCGCCGTCTGAACATCGCCTCGTGGCCCGAGTGGTCGACCATCGCGCCGTGGTCGTGTCCGCTACTCGCTCCACGCTTCCCGTGGTCGTCGTGGTCGACGTGGCCAGCGTGGTCCTCGCCGGCGTCGTGGCTGGTGGGACCGTCGGCAGTCACCGCCTCGCGTTCGGCCTCGTGTTCGTAGCAGGCGCAGACCCGACACCCCGGGCACGCTCGGTCGGTCGGTGCGTCGTCGTGCCGACGCGCCGAGCCGTGGTGGTCGGTCACCCGCTCACTCCGAACGGCTGAGCCGTTCTCGCCGGCGGTCGAACTCTTCGTCGGAGAGGTCGCCGCGGGCGTACGCGGCGCGTAGTTCCTCGATGGCGGGGTCCGACGACTCGTCGGCGTTTCGTCCGAGAGTCGTGTAGACGACGTAGCCGCCGCCGACGAGGAGCACGAGCGGGACGAGCCACATCCCGAGCCACAGCCACGACCCGGTGGCGCCCCACATCCCGGTGCCGCCCATCTGGCCCCAGCCCCACAGCCCCATCATCGGCATCATCATCGTCATCCCGAGCAGGGGAAGGAGGACGATGACGGCGAGTACGATCACGAGCGGTCGAGTGAGTGTGTCTGTTTGGGTCATGGTGTTGGTGGGTGAGGTCGTCGACCGGGCCGACCGCACGGCGAACGGGCAGCCGTGTCGGCGGTCGCGAACACCACCGTCGACAGAGAAGTACGGGGGCAGAGACTTTGGTAGTTTCTCTTACGTTTCGAAGTCGCTCGAACGACGAGCGAACCGATAGCCGTGACGGCAGCGCCGATCGGCTCGACGGCCAGACGGCGTCGACGCGCCCCGATCTGCTTTGGATCCGTGTGTTTCGAACCGGGATCCATTCGAATCGAAGGGGCTGGGCCGATCACACCACGATCGGAACAAGGGAAACCGTGGTAGTCGATCGTCCCGTTCGATGACGTATGCAGGCCGCGTTCGTCGACGGCGTCCTCGAAGCCCTGCGCATCGGGATCGGCTTCCTGTGGACGGCGAGTTGGGCGATCGTCTTGGGGTTGGTGGTCACCAGCTACGTCCAGGTGTACGTCTCGAAAGAGCGCATGGCGGCGGTCCTCGGCACCGACGACGCCGACGCGCTCGTGAAGGCCACGCTGTTCGGCGCCGCGAGCAGCGGGTGTAGCTTCGGCGCCGTCGCGATCGGCAAGGGACTGTTCAAGCAGGGCGCACACGCCGTGAACGTCCTCGCGTTCATGTTCGCCTCGACGAACCTCATCGTCGAACTCGGGCTGATGATCTGGATCCTCCTGGGGTGGGAGTTCCTGGTCGCAGAACTGCTGGGCGGCGTCGTCCTCATCGCGGTGATGGCCGGCATCGTGCGCCTGACGCTGCCGGAGACGCTCTTCGACAGCGTCCGCGAGGAACTCGCCGCCCGCGACCGCGAGTCGGGCGTCACGGAGGACCCGACCTGCGGCCACGAGGGTCGCCCCGAGTACACCGTCACGACCGACGGCGGCGAGACGCTGCAGTTCTGTTCGGCGGGGTGTCTGGAGACGTACCGACAGCGGGTCGCCGGCGCCGCCGACTGGCGGGAGGAACTCCTGTCGTGGGGCGGTTGGTACAAACTGGGCAACCAGTACCGCAAGGAGTGGTCGATGATCTGGACAGACGTGGTCGCGGGGTTTCTGATCGCGGGCTTCGTCATCGTGTTCGTCCCGCAGTGGGTGTGGAACGCGCTGTTCCTCCCGGGAGACGGGCTGGCCGTGACCGTCGAGAACGCCGTGATGGGCGTGACCATCGCCGTGGTCAGCTTCGTCGGCAGCATGGGGAACGTCCCGTTCGCGGTGGCGCTGTGGGGCGGCGGGATCAGCTTCGCGGGCGTCATCGCGTTCGTCTACGCCGACCTCATCACCGTCCCCGTCCTCAACGTCTACCGGAAGTACTACGGCTGGCGTGTGATGGCGTACATCCTCGTCGTGTTCTTCGTCACGATGGCGTTCACGGGCGTCCTCATGGAGCTGCTGTTCGACGCGCTGGGGATCGTGCCCGACCTCGCCGGCGGTCGGACGGCCTCCGAGCAGACGTTCTTCGAACTCGACTACACGTTCGCCCTGAACCTCGTCGCGTTTGCGCTGTCCGCGTTCCTCCTCTCCGTGTACCGGCGTGGACTGGGCGCCCCCGGCGAGCACCGCGACCCGGTCTGTGGGATGCGTACGGACGAGGACGGCCCGAGCGCGACGTACGACGGCGAGACGTATCGGTTCTGCTCCGCCCGCTGCGAGCGGACGTTCCGGTCGACCCCGTCGCGGTTCGTGAGCCACCCGACTGCGGGGCCGGAGGCGGCCGGACACGACCACCACTGACGCCGCTGTGGGGACCGGTCGCCCGACGCGGCGCTCGCGCACCGCCGTCGCCCCCTACTGCGTCGGCGCGTCCGCGTCGACGCCGTCGCCAGCACCGTCGTTGCCACCGTTCCCACCGTCGTCGCCGACGTCGACCCGCTCGTGGATCGGTCCCTCGCGCTCCTTGAGGTGGCCGGGGTCGCGGTCGTTCGACACCGCGAGCACCTCCGCGACGATGCTGTGTGCGATCTGGTACGGCGATCCGCCGCCCAGGTCCAGTCCCACGGGCGTGTACAGCGGCGCCAACTCCGACTCGGAGAACTGCCGTCCCTCGTCGGCGAACGCCTCCAGCATCTCCTCGAAGCGCTCGCGTGGGCCCATCAGCCCGACGTACGCCACGCCGGCGTCGAGCAGCGCCTCCACGACGATGCGGTCGTCGACGAAGTTGTGCGTCATCACGACCGCGTGCGTGCGGTCGTCGAGTCGGACCTCGTCCGCGAGGCGCCCGGGCGCGGTCGTCACCGTCCGGTCGGCCGCGGGGAACCGCTCGGCGAGGTCGACGGCGCCGCGGAAGCCGACGACCGTCACGCGGAAGTCGTTGTTCGCGGCGAGTTCGGTCACCGGGCCGACGTCGTGGCCCGTCCCGAACACGACGAGGTCGGTCGGCGCGGCGACGCCGTCGACGAACACCTCGACGGTCGTGCCGTCGGTGTCGAACACCAGCGTGTCACCCCGACCGCGCCCCGCGAGGTCGCCCGCGGGACCGGCCAGTCCCGCCGGCCACTCGTCCGACGCGGGGTCGCCGTCGGGCGTGCGGAGCGTCCCGTCGTCCGGGCGGTAGTACGCGCGGTCGCCGCGCACCAGCGGCCCGTCGCCGCCGTCGAGCACGGTCGCCACCGCCACGTCGTGGCCCGTCTCGAACGCGTCGACCGCAGGACGGTACGTCTCCGTCAGCGGTTCGAGGAGCACGTCGATGATGCCGTTGCAGCCGACGCCGAGGCCCCAGACGTCCTCGTCGTCGTCCATGAGGTCGTACGTGACGACCTCCGGGGTGCCTGTCTCGCGAATGCGCTCGGCGACGCTCGCGAGGTCCTCCTCCAGGCAGCCGGCGGTGATGGCGCCGACGCCCTCGCCGTCCGCGCCGAGCAGCATCTTCGCGCCGGGGCGGCGGTAGGCGTTGCCCTCGACGCCGACGACCGTTGCGAGGACGGCCGGCGGCCCCTCGGGGTCGCCCGCGCGACCGTCGAGGTGGTCCCTGATCGACTGTACGACTTCGGTTTCGGGTACGCTCCAGGTGTGTGCTGTCATGGATCGGGTGTGTCGGTCGTGTCTGCGACTGCGCCGCCGTCGCGGTCGTCGCGGTCGATGTGGTCGTCGTGGTCGTCGTGGTCGTCGCCGGCCCGGTGTCCGGCGGGCGTGAGATCGATGCCGGCGGTGGGCGCCGCCGCGACGTATCCCTTGCGCACGCCCGCGTCGTGGAGGTCCGTCCCGCAGGCGCCCGCCTCGACGGCCGCGCGGACTCGGACCGGGTCGTCGACGGCGGCGCCCGCGACCACGTCGGCGCCGGCGGCGAACAGCGGGTCGGGGAGGAGCGAGGCGCTCGCGCCGACCACGACGACCGTCGCCTCGGCCGGGGCCGCCGCGAGCGCCTCTCCCAGACCGCCGTAGACGAGCGTCGATCCGGTGACGAACACCACGTCGGCGCCGGCCATCGCGACGGCGGTGTCCGCGGGCGGGACCACCGAGACGGTCACGCCGGGGGGCGTCTCGACCTCGGCGACGTCGACGGGGTCGCGCTCGACGACGCGGACGTCCACGGCGTCGAACTTCCGGAACGCCGGGCGGAACAGCCCCACCGTCGCGATGGTCTCGACGTCGGCGGACAGGCGCTCCATCGGGTCGCCGTCGCGCCAGTCGACGAACGGCGCCGACAGCGCGTTCAGCGTCGCCACGCCCACCGCGCGGGCGACCGCCGCGTCGCCGTCGGTGGGTGCCTCCCCGAGTGCCCACGCAACCAGCGTCTCGATGTCGACGCCCTCGACGGCCGGGGCGGGACCGGGCGGGCGGTGTGCGAGTCCGGCGCGGGGCACGTCGGCGCCGTTCCGGTTGGTCTCGTTCCGGTCGGCCTCGTTCCAGTCGGTACCGTTTCGCTCGTCGCCATCCCCGCGGAGTTCGACGAACACGGCGGCGTCGCCGACGGTGACGTGATCGACCGCGACTCCGTCGAACGCGCCACGCTCGCGGAGCGCGTCGACCACGGCCCGCACGACGGCGTCGCTCACGACGGACCACCGCCGTCGGCGGGTGTCGAGGCGTCGGTACCGGCGTCGCTGTCGGCGTCCGGGATGGCGTCGTCGTCTCCTGCCGCCGCGTGCCGCCGCGGGTCGTACTGGTAGCCGACCGGTCCTCGCAGGCCGCGTCGTTCGAGTTGGCGGGCGGCAGCCGCGAGGTCCGCGGGGCCGGCGAAGCCGAACAGCGCGTCGACGTACGGTTCGCAGGCGGCCATCCCGCGCGAGCGGGGTTCGAACTCGGGCGAGACGGCGAGCGGGTTGAGCCAGATCACGGCGCTCGCGCGGTCGGCGAGCCAGGTGATCCCGCGGTCGAGCAGGTCGGGGTCGCCCACGTCGAGGCCGTCGCTGACGACGACGACCACCGTCCGCCGGTCGACGGCGTCGGGGTGCTCGCGCCGGAGCGTGTCGAACGCGGCGCCGATCTGCGTGCCGCCGCCCCACCGGATCTCTGCGGCGCGCAAGGCGGCCGCCGGGTCGCCGTCGGCGCGCGCAAACGCCGCCGTCGCGTCCGCGAGGTCGGTGTCGAACAGGAACACCCGCGCATCTCGCGCGGTCGTCGACAGCGTCTCCGCGACCGACAACAGCGCGTTCCGGTCGGCGGTGTCCAGCACCGACCCGCTCACGTCGACCAGCAGGCAACAGCGCAGTTCGCTCGGCGTCGGCGCCGCCGTCGGCAACTCCATCGGGACGCCACCGGTGGCGAGACTCGACCGGAGCGCCCGCCGCGCGTCGACGCGTGCGCCCGTCGGCGACCGCCGCCGCCGACGACCCGGGAGCGTGGCGAGCGCGTCGACGAACCGCCGCACTGCGGCCCGCTCGTCGGGTGTGGTCGGCGCGACGGTCGCCTCGACCGTCTCCCCGCCCCCGATCGCGCTGGCCCGCCGAGCGTCGTGCTCGCCGGACTCCGCGGCTCGCTCGCCCGAGGCGTACCGGCGGCCCGTCGGGATCCGGATCTCGGGGTCGCCCGTCGACTCGTCCTCGTCGTCGAACGCGGGTGGTTCGGCGCCCGCCAGCGTGTCTTCTGCCGACTCGGCGTCGTCGTTCGCGGGGGCGAGCGCGTCCGGTGTCGTCGGGTCGTCGCCGCCGGCGCCGTCGTCGACGTCGGACTCCGGCCCGCCGCCGGCGGTCGCAATCGCCGACAGCCCCGAGCGCAGTCGGTGCCAGAACGAGGGGAACGCGTCGTCGAAGGCGTCGCCGCCGTCCGCGTCGGACAGCAGCGCCGCGCGGAGGGCGTCCGCCGCCCGGTCGCGGTCGTCGAGACCGACGACTGCCAGCGCCTGCGCGGCCGCGAGCGTCCCGCTCGGGGGCACGTCGACGCCGTCGCGTCGGAGCACGGCGGCGAGCCTGACCACCTCGATCAGGACGTGGCGCCGTGCCGCTCGGAAGTCGGGGACGCCGTCGCCACCGGCACCCGCCGCGAGCGGGTTCGCGCCGCTGCCGTTCGCGACTCGGTCGGCGTCGGCGCCGTCCCGGTCGGTCATCTCACTCCGCCGGCCGCTCGGCGGCGACCGGGTCGGGGTCCGCGTCGGCCGCGGCCGCCCGCAGCGCCTCAAGCAGGTCCGTGTCGACCCGGTCGACGTCCTCGACCTCCTTGAGCAGGCAGCCGATGGTGCGTTCGATCTCGGCGGGCGTCAGCGAGTCGCCGTCGTCGTCGCCGTCGGGGTCGTGCCGGAGGTGTGCGACCGCCCGCGCCCAGTCGAGCGTCTCGGCGACGCCCGGGCGCTTGAGGAACGCCTCCTCGCGGAGGCGGGCGACGACTGCACACACTTCGGCGGCGACGGCGGCGTCCAACTCGGGCACCTTCCGGCGAACGATCTCGTACTCCGTCTGGAACGACGGCGGTTGGACGTTGAGGTACAGACACCGGCGCTTCAGCGCGTCGCTCAGCCCCCGCGTCCGGTTCGACGTGAGGATCACGACGGGCGAGCGGTCGGCGGAGACGGTGCCCAACTCGGGGATCGACACCTGAAAGTCCGACAGCAGTTCCAGGAGGAACGCCTCGAACTCCTCGTCGGCGCGATCGATCTCGTCGATGAGCAACACCGGCGGCGTCTCCCCCTCGGTGCGGAGCGCGCGCAACAGGGGGCGCTCCAGCAGGTACTCCTCGGCGAACACCGAGTCGTCGCGTGCGGGCGACGAGCCGCCGGTGTCGGCGTCGTCGACGGCGGCGTTCGCGCCACCGACGCGCCCTTCCTCCGCCTGCACCGCGAGGAGTTGCTTGGTGTAGTTCCACTCGTACAGGGCGTTCTCGGCGGTGAGGCCCTCGTAACACTGCAGGCGGATCAACTCGGTGTCGAACGCCGACGCGAGCACCTTCCCGAGTTCGGTCTTGCCACTGCCGGGCGGCCCCTCGATCAACAGCGGGCGTTCGAGGCGCAACGCGAGGTGGACCGTCGTCACCGTGCGGTCGTCGGCGACGTAGTCGGCGGCCTCGAACCGCTCGCGGAGCTCCGCGTCGGTGACGCGCCCGAACGGGTCGTCGGCGTCCCGGGTCATGTCGGCGCGTCGTCCTCCGCGAGGTACGACGCCGGGTCCGCGCGGAACGACTCCGCACAGCCGCCACAACAGAAGTAGTACGTCTCCCCGTCGTGGGCGACGCTGTGGGCGGTGTCGCTCGGGTCGACGGTCATTCCGCAGACCGGGTCGATAGCCTCGGCGGGTACCTCCTCGTCGCCGCCCGGGTCTGTGTCTCCGTCCGCGCTCGCCGTGTCGGCGGCGTCGGTACCGTGATCCTCCGTCGCGTCTGCAGCCGTCGGCTCCTCGCTCGTACTCGTCGCAGCCGCGACTCGCGGTGCGTCGCCGCGACCGCGGCGGTGGTCGACGACCTCGGCGACGATGCTCACCGCGATTTCGGCGGGCGTGTACGCCGCCACGTCGACGCCGGCGGGGTTCGTCACCCGCGCGGCCACGTCCTCGGGGTCGCGGTCGATCAGCGCCGCCGCGGTGTCGACCACCTCGTCGGCGCGCTTGCTGCTCGCGATCAGCCCGACGTACCGCGCGTCGGCGAGCACGCCGGCGGCGACGCCGCTGGCGTCGAACGACCCCATCGTCGCGACGACGACCAGCGGGTCGTGCCCGAGGGCGTTCGCGAGCGCTTCGGGGTCTGTGTCCGTCAGGACGCGCGTCCCCTCGGGGAGTCCGGTCTCGTCGCCCGTCGGGTCGACGACCACGACGTCGACGGCGAGTTCCGTCGCGAGTCGTGCGAGCGACCGCGCGACCGGCGACCCGCCGCAGATCACGAGTTCTGGCCGGGGGTTCACCGGCTCGACGAACAACTCCAGCACGCCCTCGCTGTGGCACGTCATCGGGAACGCCTCCAGCCCTGGACGAGCGACCGTCTCGGGGTCGGGCGCGATGCCGATCAGCCGGGGCTGGCCGTCCTCGATGGCCGCCAGTGCCTCCGTGATGGCGGTGGTCTGCGCGCAGGCGGCGCCGCCGATCCACCCGCGGAGGTCACCCTCGCGGGTGACGACCGCGCGGTCGCCGACGTTCGCGGACACCGGCGGCTCGCGGCGGACGACCGTCACGCGGGCGTACGGCTCGCCGGCGCTCGCGAGTTCGCGCTCGACGTCGCTCACGTCGCCGTCGGCGTCCGCGGGGCGCTCGGGTGTCGTACTCGGGTCCTCCTCGGTGTCGCGTGTCATGGGTTCGGTGTCGGGACGGGTCGCATCGGATAGAGTCGGTGTCCTCGCGCGTGGTAGGCTTCGAGGACGGGTAGCGGTTCGGGTCGGTCCCGGACGGTCCGAGCGGCGCGAACGGCGCCGCGACCGCCCACGCGGGCGGTCGGGGGCGCGACGGTCGGATCAGTCGTCCGCGGGCTCACCCTCGCCGGAGTCGACGTCGGTGAACTCGAACGTGACGCTGTCTGCCGGGTCACGCTCCAGGCCGACCTCGGCGAGCGCGGCCCAGACGCGGTCGGGCGTCATCGGCATCTCCACGTGCGTCGTGCCGGCGTGGGCCATCGCGTCGACGACGGCGTTGACGATGGCCGGCGGCGAGCCGACGGTCGGCGACTCGCCCACCCCCTTCGCACCGATCGGGTGGTGGGGCGACGGCGTCACCGTGTACCCCGTCTCGAAGTTGGGAATCTCCATCGACGTGGGCAGCAGGTAGTTCATGAAGTCGCCGCCGGTGCAGTTGCCGTTCTCGTCGTAGGTGACGTGCTCCATCATCGCCGTCCCGATGCCCTGCGCCAGGCCGCCGTGGATCTGGCCCTCGATGACCATCGGGTTGATGCGGTTGCCGCAGTCGTCGACGGCGACGAACTTCTCGAAGTCGACGGCGCCGGTCTCGCGGTCGACCTCGACGACGACGATGTACGAGCCGAACGGGTACGTCATCTCCGGCGGGTCGTAGTAGTCGACGGCCTCGAGGCCGGGCTCCTCGCCCGCCGGGTGGTTCATGTAGGCGCCGGCGGCGATCTCGGTGATCGTGATCGAGCGGTCGGGCGCGCCGGCGACGTGGAAGTGGCCGGACTCGCGGTCCCACTCGATGTCCTCCTCGGCGGCCTCCAACTCGTTGGCCGCGATAGACTTGGCCTTGTCACGCACCTTGCGCGCGGCGACGGCGGTCGCGGCGCCCGCGACGGGCGTCGACCGCGAGCCGTACGTCCCCAGCCCGTAGGGGTCGGTGTCGGTGTCGCCGTGCTCGACGCTGATGTTCTCGACGTCCATGCCGAGTTCTTCCGCGACGATCTGCGCGAAGGTGGTCTCGTGACCCTGCCCTTGCGTCTGGACGCCGACCCGGAGGACGGCGTTGCCAGTCGGGTTCACCCGGATGTCCGCGGAGTCGAACATCTCGATGCCCGCGATGTCGCAGGTCTTGCCCGGCCCGGCGCCGACGACCTCCGTGAACGAGGAGATGCCGATGCCGATCAGCTTGTCGGCGTCCTCCTCGATGCGGCGCTGTTGCTCCTCGCGGTAGTGGTCGTAGTCGGCCATCTCCATGGCCAGATCCAGCGCCTTCTCGTAGTCGCCGGAGTCGTAGTTCCAGCCCGTCGGACTCTCGTACGGGAACTGCTCCGGTTGGATGAAGTTCTTGCGCCGGATCTCTGCCGGGTCCATGTCGAGTTCGTGGGCGAGCACCTTCACCATCCGCTCGATGAGGTACACCGCCTCCGTCACCCGGAACGAACAGCGATACGCGACGCCGCCGGGGGCGGTGTTGGTGAACGCCGCCGTCAGCGACCCGTACGCCGCCTCGATGTCGTACGACCCGGTGAAGATGTTGAAGAAGCCCGCGGGGAACTTCGACGGCTGGGCGACGGCGTTGTACGCGCCGTGGTTCGCCAGCACGTCCGTCCGCACGGCTCTGATCTTCCCGTCTTTCGTCGCGGCCAACTCGCCCGTCATGTCGTAGTCGCGGGCGAAGCCGGTCGTCTGGATGTTCTCCGAGCGCTCCTCCATCCACTTCACGGGCCGTTCGAGCACGACCGACGCCGCCGCGGCGACGACGTAGCCCGGGTAGATGGGCACCTTGTTGCCGAACCCGCCGCCGATGTCGGGGCTGACGATCCGGACCTTGTGCTCGGGAATGCCCGACACCATCGAGAACAGCGTCCGGTGGGCGTGGGGCGCCTGCGAGGTGAGGTGGACGGTGATCTTCTCTTTGCCAGGGTCCCAGTCGGCCACACACCCGCACGTCTCGATGGGCGCGGGGTGGAGCCGCTGGTACTCCATCTGCTCTTTGACGGTGACCTCCGACTCCTCGAAGATGGCGTCGGTCGCCTCCTTGTCGCCGACGTCCCAGTCGAAGATGTGGTTGTCCTCCTGGTCCTCCAACTCGTCGCGGATGAGCGGCGCGTCGGCCTCCAGCGCGTCCTTCGCGGTGACGACCGGGTCGAGCACCTCGTAGTCGACGGCGACCTTCTCGGCGCCGTCTTTCGCGATGTAGCGGTCCTCGGCGATGACCGCCGCGACCTCCTGCGACTGGAACTTCACCTTGTCGTTGACGAGCACGTCCTGCGTGTCGTCCATGAGGGTCGGCATCGTCGCGAGGTCGTGGGCCGCCAGGTCCTCGGCGGTGAGGACGGCGACGACGCCGTCGACCTGCATCGCCCGCTCGGTGTCGATGCTGTTGATGCGGGCGTGGGCGTGGGGACTGCGAACGATCTCACAGTGGAGCATCTTCGGCTTCTTGATGTCGTCCACGTAGTTGCCGCGCCCGGTGATGAAACGCTTGTCCTCCTTGCGCCGCACGGACTCGCCCATCCCGCCGCGACCGTGGCCGCAGTGCTTCTCGGGGTCCGGCCCGCCGTCCTCGTCGTGTTGGTACTCGGTGTTTGCCTGGGGGACGTTGTCGGAGTCGCTGCTCATCGCTCGTCACCTCGGTGCGTCGCGTCGGTGGACGGACCGCCGCAGCAGTTCTCCACGCCGCAGGAGAACTCCCCGTCGTCGTCGACGTCGTAGCCGTCGAACGAGGCCGGGCCGTCGGCAGACGAGACGCCGCCGTCGGCCGCCACGGCCTCGGCGTCGTCGCGCTCGCCGTCCGCGAGTTTCTCGGCGGCGTACTCGATCGACTTCACGATGTTCTGGTAGCCGGTACACCGACAGAGGTTGCCGCTGATCGCCTCGCGGATCTCAGCCTCGCTCGGGTCCGGGTTCTCCTCCAGCAGCGCCTTGCCCGACATGATCATCCCGGGCGTGCAGTAGCCACACTGGAGGCCGTGTTCCTCGTGGAACCCCTCTTGGAGCGGGTGGAGGTCGTCCACCGCGTCTGGGTGGTCCTCCATCCCCTCGACCGTCTCGACCTCGCTGCCGTCGGCCTGGACCGCGAACATGAGACACGACTTCAGCGGCTCGCCGTCGACGAGCACCGTGCAGGCGCCGCAGTTGCCCGTGTCACAGCCGATGTGGGTACCCGTCAGGTCGAGGTCCTCGCGGATCGCGTGGACCAGCAGCCGTCGCGGTTCGACCTCGATCGTCTCCTCGGTACCGTTGACTGTCAGGGTGATCTCGCGTGTCTCACTCATGGTTTCACCGTCCGCCTGACGACGCCCGCCCGTTCGGCCGCGTCGCCCAGCGCGCGCTGGGTGAGGACGTCGACCATCCGCTCTTTGTACGCCGCGTCGCCGTGTTCGTCGGACTCGGGGTGCGACTGCTCGGCGGCCAACTCGCCCGCCTCCTCGAACAGGTCGGGGCTCGGTCGCTCGCCCTCGAGGTGGTCCTCGGCGTCGCTCGCGCGGGCGTTGGTGATGTCGACGGCGGTCATGCCGATGCCCGCCGACTCGATGACGCCGTCGTCGTCGAACTGCAGGCGGACGCCGACGCCGGCCATCGCGTAGTCGCCGGTCTTGCGTTTCAGCTTGTGGTAGGCGCTCCCTTCGCGAGCGCTCGGGACGGGGACGCGCACCTCCGTGATCAACTCGTCCTCGTCGAGCGCCGTGTCGTACGGGAGCAGGAAGAACTCGTCCGCGGGGATCACCCGTTCGCCGTCGGGACCCTGCGCGACGACCTCGCCGTCGTGGGCGATGAGGAGGCTCCCCCAGTCACCCTTCGGGTCCGCCTGCGCGACGGAGCCGACGACGGTGCCGCGGTTGCGGATCTGCGGGTCTGCCACCAGCGGCGCCGCGTCGGCGAAACTGCCGTACTTCTCGGCGATCAGGTCGGAGTGCTCCACGTCCGCGTGGCGCGCCAGCGCGCCGATCTTCAGGGAGCCGTCCTCCTCGTGGAGGTAGTCCAACTCCTCGATGCCGTTGATGTCGACGACCACGTCCGGGTTCGCCAGTCGGAACCGGAGCATCGGGACGAGGCTCTGCCCACCCGACAGCACCGTCGGCCCGTCGAGGCTCTCGAGGAGACTGACGGCCTCGCCGACGCTCGTCGGCTGGTGGTGCTCGAACGGCGCGGACTTCATCCGAACATCCCCCGGATGCGGTCGGTGACGCTCGAGTCCGTCTCCTCGACGTCGGTCATCTGCTTCTCGATGTCCTTGAAGAAGTTGCCCACAATCTTGTCGGCGACGGGGTTGATCACCCGCCCGCCCAACTGCGCGATGCGCCCGGAGATGTCGGCGTCGGTCCACCACTCGATGCGGGAGCCGTCGCCCTCCTCCTGGGGGTGGATGTGCATCCCGGACTCCATGCTGAAGCTGCTGCCGCTGGCGGAGCCAGACCCGGTCGCGGTCATGATGAACTCTTCCTCGTCGCGCTCGTCGATGGTCACCGTCGTCTCGAACTTCGGCTTCACGCTGCCGACGCCGACCTGCATCAGCGCCGCGTACTTCTGCCCCTCTTTGAACGCGCGCGCCGCGACGTCCTCGGGGTCGGCCTCCGGGAGCGTCGCGACGTCCTCCTCGGGCTCGTAGGTGTCCCAGCCGAACTCGTCGTCCATCGGGGTGATGTACTTGCACCCCTTCAGCGAGTTCCGGACCGCGATCGGGTCCGAGAGCACCACCCACGCCTTGTCCGGTGGTACCCCGTCGAGTTCGAACTCGCCCTCGAAGTTCATCGGATCCTCCCGGGCGGGGCCGTCGGTGGTTGGATCGGTGCGGCCGTCATCTTTTATAGTCCTCCACTATGGGCATACTATTACCTCGGCTGTGGTATCTGGTAGCATCTCAATAAAGGTATTGTTCATGAAGGTTTTGACAGAGGCGGTACTCGCTCCCGAATATCCCCACAGTTCGTCCCCATGACCGACACACCCACCACCGACGACGACGCCCGCGACGCAGCCAACCACGACGACGCCGACCACGACGCAAGCGGCAGCCACGCCCACCCCGACCCGATCGACTGGCGCGACGGCGCCGCCGAGGCCGCGGCGTTGCGCGAGCACCTCCTCGACAGGGTCGCGACCGAGGCGGTCGGCCTCGACCGGATCGCCGGTCGGCCGCTCGCCGAAGCGGTCGACGCGCCGACGGCCATCCCGGCTCAGAGCCACGCGACGATGGACGGCTTCGCGCTCGACGCGTCCGACGACTACCCGCTGGAGGTGGTCGACGCCGACGTGTTCCCGGAGGACGACGCCCCGGACATCGAAGCCGGACAGGCGGTCCGCATCGCCACCGGCGCGCCGGTGCCGGCGTCGGCGAACGCCGTGCTCAAACGCGAGGAGGCGACCGTCGAGGACGGCCTGCTCACGGGGCCGTCGCTCGACCCGGGGACGTACGTGTACGAGCGCGGGAGCAACGTCGCCGAGGGTGAGCGTCTGTTCGACGCCGGCGAGCGTCTCGCCCCGCGCGACGCGATCCTCCTGGGTGATCTGGGGATCGACGAGGTCCAGGTTCGCGAGCGGCTCTCCGTGGGCTTGCTCGCCACCGGCACCGAGATTCACGAGGGCCGCCACACGGACCTCGACTCGCCGATGCTGGCGAACCTGCTCTCGGCGTGGGGGCACGACCCGGTGTACGAGGGCACGGTGCCCGACGACTACGACCGCGTCGAGTCGCGGATCGCCGCGCTCGCCGACAAGCACGATGTCGTCGTCACGACTGGCGGCACCAGCGTCGGCGACAAAGACCACGTCGTCCGCGCGCTCAGGAACTTGGGCGACGTGCTGTTCCACCGGGTCGCGCTCCGTCCGGGCAAACCCATCGCCGTCGCGGACCTGCCCGCCCACGATGCGGTCGCGGTCGCGGTTCCCGGCAAACCGGTCGGCGCGCACGCCGTGACGACGCTCGTCGCTCGCCCGCTGTTCACCGGCGAGACTGCGCTCCCGACCGTCCCGGCGACGCTCGCAGTCGACGTGGGCATCGGCGTCCCCGGCTTCGACTACGCCGTCCCGGTGACGCTCGACGACGGCACCGCGATGCCGCTGGGCCACGTCGACTCCGACCTGGCGGTGTACGAGGAGACGTTCGACCCGAGCGTGCTCTCGTCGAGCACCCGGGCGACTCGCGCGGACGGCTTCGTGCTCACCGAGACGGCGTTGGCGGCGGGCGACGAGGTCCGCGTCGTCCCCTACCCGGCGGTCGAGCGATGAGCGGCGGCGACCTCCCGATACGCGAGCCACCAACAGCCGCCGGCGAGCGGACCACCCTCGACGACGCTCGCGTCGCGGGCGTCGTGCTCGCGGCGGGGACGAGCTCCCGCTACGGCGACCGGAACAAACTCCTCGAATCGGTCGGTGGCGACGACTCCGACGGCGACCCCATCGTGCGGACGGCGACGCGGACGCTCCTCGCTGCGGGGCTGGACCCGGTGGTCGTCGTCGTCGGGCACGAGGCCGCCCGTGTCGCCGCGGCGGTCGCGGACCTCCCGGTCGAGACGGTCGAGAACGAGGCGTTCGCGGCGGGACAGTCCACCTCCGTCGCCGCCGGCGTCGAGGCGGTGGCGGCCCACGACCCCCCGGTCGACGCGGCGGTCGTGGCGCTCGGTGACATGCCGTTCGTGGCGCCCGACACCGTCCGCGCGCTCGTCGCCGCCTACGCCGCGGGTGTCGGCGACGTGCTCGCGCCGGCGTACGAGGGGCGGCGCGGCAACCCCGTGCTGTTCGACCGTCGCTTCTTCTCGGCGCTCGCCGACGTCGACGGCGACGTAGGCGGGCGTGCGATTCTCCTCGGCAGCGACGACGCCGCGCTCGTCGCGGTCGACGACCCCGGGGTCCGGCGCGACGTCGACGAACCGGGCGACGTGTAGTCGCGGTCGCGCGGCGGCGTCGCTCCCGCGCTCGTTCGTGGGCTCGGTGTCGTCAGCCGAAGCGTCGGCGAGACGACGGCTACTCGTCGTCTTCGTCGCGGATCAGCTTCTCGACGACGATCTGGCCGTCGCGGACGTGCCACTCGACGCGGTCGCCCGCGCCGACGTCGAGGAAGTTCCGAACCGGTTTCGGGACAGTCGTGAGGTTCTTCTCGGAGACCTTCGTGTTCGTCAGCGTACCCATCGGTACCCAGTACGCACCTAGCATACACGTAGTTTCCGCTATGTCACGGCGACGGACACGCCGCCGCCGCAGGCGTCCTCGCGTGCTACTCGGCGCGGCCCCGTCCCCGGCCCGTCGACCCCCAGCGGTGGGCGCCGCCGTCGGAGGCGCGCGAGAAGTCGCGACCCAGGCGGTCGCCGTCGAGCAGTCCCGGTCCGGGGACGTACTCGTGGTCGCCGCCGTCGCGCGCGACGAGCAGGTCGCGCTCGGCCATCGTCGACAGCACGTCGCGCACGGTTCGCTCGCGCCCCGGGATCAGGTTCGCCTCCTCGACGACCGACTCGACGTCGACGCGCCCACGTAGCAGCGCGAGGCGGATGGCGGCGACCCACGCCGGTTCGCGCTGCATCTCTCTGCACACGACCCGCCGGAGGAGGAGCGCGTACAAATATGTTCGTCACTCCGGGCAGACAGATCGGCAGGGCGGCACGCTGGCACGTCGCCGCCGCGTGAGAGCGCTTAAGAAGCGGCGGGCGAGAGAGCAACCAACTGCATGGTCGAGCCGATCCTGAAGTGGGCCGGAGGGAAGCGCCAACTCCTCTCGGAGATCACGGCGCAGTTCCCCGTCGCGTTCGACCGCTACCACGAGCCGTTCATCGGCGGCGGCGCGGTGTTCTTCCACCTCGAGCCGGACGCCGGCTCTCTCAACGACCTCAACGACCGGCTGACGACCCTCTACGAGGTTATTCGCGACCGCGACCCCGAGGTGCTCATCGAGGAGAACCGGAGCCACGAGCACTCGGAGGAGTACTACTACGACGCCCGCGACGAGTTCAACGAGCTGCACGCGGTCGCCGACAAGACCGACCAACAGCGCCTCCGCGAGGCGTCGCTGTTCGTCTACCTCAACCGGACCTGCTTCAACGGCCTCTACCGCGAGAACAGCAGCGGCGAGTTCAACGTCCCCGTCGGCCGGTACGCCAACCCCGACTGGGTGCAGGCCGACCGCATCCGCGCGCTCCACGAGGTGCTGCAGGACACGACCATCCACAACGAGGACTTCGAGTACGTGCGCGAGGCGGCCACCGCTGGCGACCTCGTCTACTTCGACCCGCCGTACGAGCCGGTGTCGACGACGGCGAACTTCAACGACTACCACGCGGAGGGATTCGGCAAGGACGACCAGAAACGGCTCCGCGACCTGGCGGTCGACCTCGACGAGGCTGGCGTCTCGGTCGTCCTCTCGAACTCGCCTCCGGTCGCCGAGTTGTACGAGGAGTACGACCAGTTCGAGGTGAACGTTGTGCAGGCGACGCGGGCGATTAACAGCGACGCCGACAACCGCGGCGAGGTCGCCGAGGTACTGATCACGAACGTGCCCGTCGACGAACAGCGGCGGACGACGCTCTCGTCGTTCGAGTGAGGGCCGCGCGAACGGCGGCGGCGACGGCGTCGCGGGCATCCCGCCCGCGACCCGAACCGCGGGTATTTTTATGGGCACACCCGTAGCCCGCGATATATGTTCAAGGCCATCGTGAGCGCCTCCACCCTCCGGGACGCGCTCGATTCGGTGAGCGTGTTGGTCGACGAGTGTAAGATCCGGCTCAACGAGGACGAGCTGGCGATCCGCGCCGTCGACCCGGCCAACGTCGGCATGGTCGACCTCACGCTCGAGGCCGCGGCGTTCGAGTCCTACGAGGCCGACGGAGGGGTCATCGGGGTCAACCTCAACCGCCTGGAGGACATCGCCGGCATGGCCACCTCCGGCGACCTCGTCCAGTTGGAACTCGACGAGGAGACCCGCAAGCTCCACATCCAGATCGACGGCCTGAGCTACACGCTCGCGCTCATCGACCCCGACTCCATCCGCCAGGAGCCGGACATCCCGGATCTGGACCTGCCCGCCGAGATCGTCGTCGAGGGCGCCCAGATCAACCGCGGGATCAAGGCCGCCGACATGGTGTCGGACCACATCCGCCTCCGCGTCGACGAGGCCGAGGAGGCGTTCTTCATCGAGGCCGAGGGCGACACGGACGACGTCGACCTCCGTCTGGACCGCGAGGACCTCATCGACCTGCAGGCCGGCCCCGCCGACTCGCTGTTCAGCCTCGACTACCTCAAGGACATGAACAAGGCCATCCCGAGCGACGCGGAGGTCCGCGTCGAACTCGGCGAGGAGTTCCCCGTCAAACTCCACTACGAGTTCGGCGAGGGGATGGGGCAGGTGACATACATGCTCGCGCCGCGCATCCAGAGCGACTGACGGACGCACACGCCCCTGCTCGGGCGCGGTCGTCGGTCGACCCGCGCGCTGTCGGGCCGTTTCTGCACTCGACTCCACTCTCTCCGAGCGACTGGCGGGCCCCTCGCTACGACCCCGACGACGCTCGAACGAGCCGCCCTGCCGCGACCACGCCACGACCGAACAGCCACGCGCCGACCACGCAGGCGGCGAGTCCCGCGGCGGCCGCCGCCACGGCGGGCCAGTTCGTCGTCGCCGCCACGCAGGCCGGCGTCTCGCGGGCACAGGAGCCGAACAGGTCGCGCTCGAACGCGGCGACGTCGACCAGCCACGCACCGACGCCGACCGCGACAGCGCCGGCCACCGCGTAGAGCGCGGCCCGCCGCGGCGTCGGCGGCGTCGACGACGCGGCGACGAGTGGCCCCGCCCACCCGGACAGCGCCGCCGCGGCGAGGAGACACAGCGCCGCGGGAACGAACAGGAAGCCGACGGTCATGAGTCCGACCGCCGAGAACGCCGTCACCGTCAGCGCCGCGACCCACACGCCAAGGCGCCGGCCGGTCCAGGCGGCGACGCCCCCACCGACCGCGACGGCCGCCGCGCCGCCGACTAGCGCCGTGACGAAGACGTCGGCGAGCGGTGCGGGGGCGACGACGCCGACGGCGGCGACCGTCGCGGACGCCGCACCGAGTACGCCGAGCAGTCGGCTCGCTGCGCGTCGACGGCCGGCGGGAGGGCGGGAACGCACACAGACTCGTTCGCGGATCTCCGCTGAATAGTTTCTGGAGGGGTGACACGTCCAGCCGGGGGCCGTCCAACCAGTCGATCGGTCGGACGGTTCGGGCGCGAGCGCGACCCTGTTCTCCGAGGCCGCGGTCACTTCGCGCCCGCGGCGTCGCTCCCGCCGAGTGTCCGGCCCCGCGCGAGCACGTACACCACCGGCACCAACAGCACCGCGCCGGCGACGAACGGCGACCAGTAGGCGAGCACGTACGCCGACGCCGCCACTGGCGGGCCGACGGTCCGCCCGAGGCTCCCGGCGCCCTGCGTGACGCCGAAGGCGGCGCCCTGTGTCTCGTCGCTCGCGCGGTCGGAGACGAGCGTCGACAGCGACACGTTCAGCGAGCCGTTGCCGAACGACAGCAGCGCGCCGACGGCGAACAGTGCGACGGTCGGCCCGGTGAGGAGCGGCCCGGACAGCAGGCCGTCGCCGGGGTCGCCCGGCAGCGGGAGGAGCGCACCAATCTCGGGGGTGAACGGGAGGAACGCGAGCGACGCCGCCAGCGCCGTCCCGCCGACGACCGCCAGTTTGATCGCGCCGAGGTACCGCTCCAGTTTCCCGACGAGGACGCCCTGGTTGATCGTGCCGAGTACGCCGATGTAGGTCAGGAACACCGCCGCCGCGGTGGCGTCGTAGCCGTAGTAGTCCGCAGCAAAGGGGATGAACATCACCTGGATGCCCGCGAACGCGACCGAGGTGACGAAGTACGACGCGACGAGCGGCCGGAGCGCGTCATCCGCCAGCGCCGTACGGAACTGCTCGACCAGCGAACTGCTGCGGGCGCCCGTCGACCGCGTGCGCTCGGGCTCTTTCAACACGATGAGGGCGGCGCCGAACGCGAGGAACGACAGCGCCGCGGCGGTGAAACTCGGGAGCGTGAACCGTGTCGTCGGGACGAACGCCGGGAGCAGTGCGTCCGCCGCCGAGACGACCTGGTCGCTGGCGGCGACGCCGCCGAGCGCGGGGCCGAACACGAACCCCAGCGAGAACGCGGCGCCGACGAGCCCCAGGGCGCCGGCACGCCGCTCGCGGGGGGTCACGTCCGCGATGTACGCCTGCGCCGCGGAGATGTTGCCGCCGGCGGCGCCCGCGAGCGTCCGCGAGATAAGCAGCGTGGCGACGGCCGCGGCGGTGCCGGCGACGGCGCCTATCTCGGTGGCGAAGCCGAACACCAGCCACGCGACGCCGGCCATCGCGACGGAGAAGGCGATCACCGGGCGACGACCGCGTTCGTCGGAGATGCGGCCGAGCGTCGGCGCGGCGAGGAACTGCGCCAGCGAGTAGGAGGCGGCGGTCAGGCCGATGAACACGTCCGAGACGCCGAACGAGCGCACGTAGAACGGGAGGATCGGGATGACGACGCCGAAGCCGAGCAGGTCGAGGAAGACGACGCCGATGACGACCGCGACGGCGCGCCGGGAGCCGCGGGGGGTGTCGTCCCCGCCGTCGGTCGACGAACCGCCGGCCGCCGCGTCGGCGGCGTCGGGGTCGTCGGACGAAGTGGTCACGGCGGACCGTCGGCGTGCGGGAACTTAGCGGTCGTGGTCGGGTCCGCCGGTCGACGCAGAAGACACTTACAGCGCTACAGGCGATCCGCAGGCGATGCCCTCCGACCGCACCGCGCTCGTGCTCGTCTTCGTCGGCCTCCTCCTGCTCCCGGGGCCGGCGTACGCGTTCGCGCTCGACGCCGCCGACGGCCCCGAGCGGTACCGCTCCTCAGCGGGCTACGCGGCGACACCGATCGACTACGAGAACGACACGGTGCTCGCCGAGCAGTACGCGGCCTCGCTCACGTTCCGCCCCGAGTCGTTCCAGTACCGCCACGTTCGAGACGACTTCCGCGCACCTAACCGGACGCGCGAGGTGCTGGAGACGGCGATGGCGACTGGCTCCGCGACCGTCGACTCGGACGCGGTCGCCGCCGACGTGCGGCAACTCCGCCGGAACTACTCGTTCCTCTCGGCCGAGTACGACACCTACCACGCGTTCACGCTGGCCGACGGGGAGGTGACGACGACCGTCGCGAACGAGTCAGATGTCGCGGCGGCGGTCCGCGAGGAACTGGTGGTCTCCTACGACGACCTCTCGCCGGCCGAACAACAGACGTTCCGGAAGATCCGCAACGCCACCGAGTCCGACGACGCGTTCGCCTACCGCCCGTGGAACGACGAGCCGGTTCCCGACGACCCCATCGTCGAGCGCGACGGCACGTACTACGCCGTCGAAGCCGTCTCACACACCGACGACTTCGGCTTCCCAGAGGGGACGTTCGTCGGGCTAGTCGCCAGCGCCGTGGGGATAGTCGCGCTGCTGGCGGGGCTCGGGACGCTCGGATACAATCGCTGGCGGACTTGACGGCCCAGTTCGAGGCGACGGCTCAGCCGTGGCGCTCGATGACGCGCTTGGCGGCCTGTGCCTTCTCCTTCCAGCCGTAGCCGGCCTCGTACACGTGGCGCTTGCTGTCGACGAGTTGTTCGGGTGAGGACTCCTCGAAGCCGCCGCGGTCCCACGTGCCGGAGGTGTGGAGCCAGTCAACCACGTTCTGGCGGGTCTCCTGCCACGAGAGCCCGACCATCTCGTACCACGCGACCATCGCGAACACCGCGTTGTCGTGGCAGCCGGGGTAGCTCCCCTTCCGGTAGATGGTCGCCATCGGCTCGCGGGTCGGCTCCGAGACCTCCTCGCGGTAGCGCTCGGCGGTGAGCAGGCGGAGCGTGTCGCCGTCCTCCTCGACGCGGCCCTCGCGCTGGAGCAGGTCCAGCGCCGCGCGGTGGAGCCCGGACCACTCGTCGTGGACGGCGTGCTGGAGGGCAGACTCCGTGACTGCGCCGTCGACGAGGACGGTGAGCACGTCGGTGTACGCCTGTTCGATGTGGTGCCACTCGGTCCCCTCGAAGTCGCAGTCGGCGTCGTGCAGGCTGTTCGTGGTGCGACAGCCGGGGCAGGGGTACGCGAACCGGGGCACGGGTGTCCTGTGTTGAGAGAGTCGACGGCTTAGGTGTCGTGGTTCCGAGCGCCGACCGAGTCCCGCCTCGGCGGCGGTCACTCGTCGGTGGGGTCGGTGGCGGCGGTGGCGCCGTCGACGTCGCCGGCTACTCGTCGACGAACGTCACGCCGGTGACCTCGAAGCGCGCGCCGCCGTCGTCGCCCTCGGTCAGCCGAATGTCCCACCCGTGAGCGTCGGCGACCTGCTTGACGATCCGGAGGCCGAAGCCGGTGCCGCCGTCGGCGGTCGAGAACCCCGCCTCGAACACCGACTCGCGGTCCGCCGGCGCCACGCCGACGCCGTCGTCCTCGACGGCGAACCCGTCCGCGAAGTCGGAGACGACCACGGTGACCTCGTCGCCGCCGTGTTCGACCGCGTTGCGGACGAGGTTCTCGAACAGCTGTTTGAGGCGGCGGCGGTCCGCCTGGATCGACCGTTCTGCAGTCACGACGAGCGTCCCTCCGGGTGTCTCCACGTTCCCCCAGCACTCGCGCGCCGTCGTCGCCAGGTCGACCGACGTGGGGTCGATTTCGTCGTTCCCATCGCGAGCCAACGCGAGCAGGTCGTCGATGAGCGCGCCCATCCGGTCGTGTGCGCGCTCGACGGCGTCGAGGTGCTCGCTGTCGCACTCGTCTTTCACGAACTCCAGTCGACCGGTCGCCACGTTCAGCGGATTGCGCAGGTCGTGGGAGACGACGCTCGCGAACTCCTCCAGCCGCTCGTTTTGCCGCCGAAGTTCGTTGCGGCTCTCGCGAAGCGACTGCTCGCCCTCCAGCACGTCGAGGGCCGTCTCGGCGGCGGTGGCGAGGATGCCGGCGAGGAACTCGTCGCTCTCGTCGAACGCGTCCGGGGTCGTCTCGGCCACCGAGAGCGTCCCGAACTCCCCCATCGGGAGCACCATCAGACTCCGCAACCCCGTGCCCGCGTCGAAGGAGCCCTCGACCGCCTCGATGTCGTCGTACACGCGGGCTTCGCCGTCCTTGTACGCGTGCCAGTTGAGGCTGGGCGACTCCGCGGAGAACACCGCACGCGGCGGGAGCAGGCCGCCGACCGTATCGGACTCGGCTACCGGGACGAGTTCGTCATCCGCCGAGTCGTGGAACCGAACGACGACGACCGAGAAGCCGAGGATGTCCTCGGCGGCCGCGACGACCCGCTCGGCGACCGCCGCTCTCGACTCGGCGGTGACGAGTTCTCGCGTCGCGTTGTGGAGCCGTTCGAGGCTCCGCTGGCGCGCGCGGTGCGCCTCCTCGCGGGCGACGCGGTCGAGCGCGGTCTCGAGGTAGTTGGCGAGGATCTCAACGAGCAGTCGGTCGGTCTCGGAGTATGCGGCTCGCTCGGGCGAGGAGACGATGAACAGGCCGTGGCCGCCGAGTGGGTGGAACACGACGCTCTCGGCGGGCGTCTCCTCCTCGAGTTCGGATGTGCGGGTCGTCGATTCGAGGTACGTCGGGTCGCCGTCGTCGAACACGTCCCACGCGAAGTTGGCCCGCGTCCCCGACGGCGCCGACTGGTCGTAGACGGGTTTCTCCCCGAACGTCTCGGCCACGGGGTCGCCGACGGCAATCGGTTTCAGGCTGTTCCCGTCGTCGGTCACCATGTGGACGCTGCTCAAGTCGGCGCCGATGATCTCGGCGGCGGCGTCGACCGCCAGCCGCGCCGTCTCTTCGACCGTCTGTGTGTAGTTGAGTGCGCGCGAGCGTTCGCGGAGCTGCTCCAGCTTCCGGTCGCGACGCTTACGCACCGAGATGTCTCGACTGCTGACGAGGAAGCGGTCCTCGCCGTCGAGGTCGAGGCGTCTGACGTGGATCTTCGCCGGAAACGTGGAGCCGTCGCGGCGCTCGTAGCGCCCCTCCAACTCCAGTCGTTCGCCTGGCTCCATCTCTCTCCACAGTTCGCGGCCCTCCTCGCGGTCGATCGATCGGTCGAGATCCCACACCGCCATCGAGGTGAGTTCCTCGACGTCGTACCCGGTCTCTGCGCACAGTTGTGGGTTCGCGTCGACGATGTTCCCCTCGGCGTCGTGGACGTCGATCATGTCCGGCGAGTGCTCGAACAACGCCTCCAGTCGGGCGGTCGTCTGTTCGAGGCGACGCTGGCGCTCCCGGCGCTCGGTCACGTCGGTGATGAACCCCTCGATGGCCTCCAGCGCGCCGTCGGCGTCGTACACGCCGCGGCCGCGCTCCCACACCCACCGCGTCTCTCCCTCGCGCGTTCGGATTCGGTAGGTGAGTTCGAACCGCTCGCGGTCGTCGAGCGCCTCCTGGACGGCCTCCCAGGTCCACGTCTGGTCGTCGGGGTGGATCACCTCCTCGCCCCACACCACCTCGTCGCCCTCCAACTCCGCGGCAGTGTACCCCGTCAGCACCTCCACCTCCCCGTCGGCGGTCTCCATCGGCCACGTCGGCTCGTTCAGACACCGGTAGATGATCCCGGGGAGCGTGCTGATCAGCGTCTCCAGTCGCCGCGTCCGTTCGGTCAGCATCTGGCGCGACCGGAACGCCTCGACGGCGTTCACGATCCGGTTCGCCAACAGCGTGTACTGGTCGCTGCCCGGCCCCTTCTGGAGGTAGTCGGTCACCCCTGCCGAGATGGCTTCGCTCGCGATTTCCTCGGACCCCTTCCCAGTGAACAACACGAACGGTAACTCCGGGTACTCCGCGCGCACCGACCGCAGGAACTCGATTCCGTTCTCGCGAGGCATGTCGTGGTCGGAGACGATACAGTCCACCCGCTCGCTCGCCAACACCTCCCGCCCTTCTTCGGCGCTACTCGCGCTGTGGACGGTAATTCGGTCGTGTTCGCGCTCCAGATACGTCGCGACCAACTCGGCGAACGCCGGCTGGTCGTCGACGTGGAGCACTCGTATCGCGTCGTCGGTGTCGGGCATGGATCCGATAGTCGACCTGAGATTACACTGGGACCTCATAAGTGGTAGCCGTCCGAATATCAGATAGATCACACGCTGCCCGCTCCGGCGGGGAGCGCCGAGATTTAAGCGGGTGCCCCCGGAACACTCGCGTGATGCCCGAGTTCGACACCATCGTCGTCGCGACCGACGGCTCCGAGAGTGTGAGCCGTGCGGTCGACGCGGCGCTGGATCTGGCCGAGCGCTTCGACGCGGCGGTCCACGCGCTGTACGTCGTCGACAGCGGCGAGGTGGACTCCTCTCCCGAGGCCGTCCGCGAGCAGATGCGCAACGCCCTGCAGGAGCGCGGCGGCGCCGCCATCGTCGACGTTCAGAAGCGCGCCGGCCGCGACGTGACCGCGGTCGTCCGGGAGGGGCGCCCGGCAAACGAGATCGCCGACTACGCCCGCGAGATCAACGCCGACCTCGTCGCCACCGGAACCCGCGGTCGCCACGGCGAGAACCGCTTCCTCATCGGGTCGGTCGCCGAGCGCGTCGTCCGCACCTGCCCGGTCCCCGTGCTCACGGTGCGGCAACTGGACAGCGACTCCGAGGTCGACGCCTCGGCCTGAGCGCGCCACGGGACCGCGCCGCCGATTGTCGTGGTCTCGCTGCGCTCGACCACGCAGCACGCTCGCGGGTCGCTACGCTCCCCGCTCGCAGTCTCGTGGCCTCACTCCGTTCGGCCACGCACCGACTGGGCGGCGCGCCACGGGACCGCGCCGCCGATTGTCGTGGTCTCACTCCGTTCGGCCACGCGCCACACCACCGCTGTTTTCCCCACCCGTCCCAACCCCGCGGTATGGACGACGAACTCATCGAGACGAGCGCCCTCCCGCTGGACCGCCGCTCGCGGATCCCCGGGAAGGGGTTCTTCTACCCGGACTCGCTGGACGAGGACCGCTCGGAGGAGCGCGCGAAGGAGGCCGTCGAGGGCGCCGAGGCGGTCGTCATCACCGACTCCGACGCCGACGGCCTCGGCTGTGTCGCGCTGATCCGCGAGGCGTACGACGCCGCGCTCGACCCCGAGCCGTTCGAGGCACGGCGCCGCGCCAAACTCGACGACACGTACGAGGAGGAGTTCGGCGAGGACGCCGACGAGGACGACGACCGCGAGGAGTCGCCCGTCGCGCTGCTCCCCTCCGGCCCCCACTCCTTCGAGGAGGATCTGGAGTACGCCGCCGAGTTCCTGGAGGACGGCACCGACGTGTTCGTCTGCGACATCTGCCCCGACGAGTTCCAGTACATCGCCGAGGACCTGACGGCGGTCGTCGAGACGGCGGACGCGGTGCGGTGGTTCGACCACCACCAGTGGGACGAGGAGCTGGCCGCCTCGGTGCGCGAACTCGGCGTCGACCTCGTCGTCGGCGAGAGCGACGAGGAGTGCTCCACCGACGTGACGCTCCGCTCGCTCGACTACGACTTCGACGAGCGGTTCGTGGAGTTGGCGGCGGTGACCCGCGACCACGACCTCTGGCTCAACGAGGACCCCCGCTCGCACGACCTCGCCGACTACGCCTACTGGACCGGTGCCGAGGAGTACGCCGCCATCGTCGGCGCGTACGGCGCCGAACTCCCCGCGGTCGCGACCGAGTACGTCGAACACCGCCGCGTCGAGAAGCGCCAACTCATCGAGAAGGCCGTCGACCGCGCGGTCCACCACGAGGTCGGCGACTGGACCGTCGGCGTCACCTACGGCCGCTGTTCCCAGAACGAGGTCGCCGACGCGCTCCGCGAGGAGGGCGCCGACGCCGCGGTGATCGTCAAACCCTCCGGCTCCGCCTCCATCCGCGGCTCCGAGGGGTTCGAGCGCGCCCACGAGGTCGCCGGGCAGGTCAACGGCGGCGGCCACCCGAAGGCCGCCGGCTGTAAGCCCGACGTGTACGACGACATGCTCGACTACGCGCACCACTGGACGACCGAAGGCGCGACGACGAAGCGCGTCATCCTCCGGGCGTTCGAGGCGCTCGTCGACGAGGACGGCGAGGCGGACGGCGGCGACGAGTAAGCAACCAGTTCGCGGCGACGTCGATCCGGAGCCGGCGGCATCGAGCGGTGATAACCCTGTGCGTCCGGCTCTCGCAGCCGATTCTCTCGCGCACAGCGTTATCTACGGCTCCACCGTCGCTCCGCCGATGGCAGTACACACGGCCTTCGACTACGCGCGCCGCGAACACGACTCCGTCCTCGTCTACGACCTCTCTGCGTGGGACGGTGAGACCGAGGGGATGGCCGACATCGAGACCCAGTGGCGCAGAGACGCGAGCGCGGCACACATCTCGGGGACGGTGACGGTGTTCGGGCCGGACATCGCGCTCGGCCACGAGACACAGAGACACCTCGCACGCGAGTGGAGCGACAACGTCGACGCCGCCGGTGTCGACCGCGTCGCGTTCGTCTCCGAGGGGATCAAAGCGCGCGCCGTGAGCGCCGCCGTCGACGTCGGCGCCGAGGTCCACGTGTTCGGCTCGCTTGAGGAAGCGGTCGAGTGGGCGCAGGGCTAACCCGAGAACAGACGCGACGAGACCGCGTTACTCCTCGACCGCCGGTTCTTCGCTGTACTCGCCCATGACCCACTTGTGCGAGTAGTCGGTCCCACAGCTACAGTGGGCGTACGCGTGCATCACGTCGCCCTCGGCGTACAGGCCGCCGACACCCTCGTTCTGCTCCTCGCCGAACGCGAACACGAACTCCGCGTCGTGGTCCTCGGTCGGCTCCTCGACGGCGTCGGGGCACTCCCCACCGCCGAGGTCGGGGTAGATGACGCCGTCGCGGGCCATCGCCTCCTTGGCGAACTGCATCGCCTGCATCCCGGTGCCGGCGGCGAACGCCTTGCGCCCGTCGTCGCCGGGGACGACGAGCACGACGCCGTCGTCGACGGCCTCGCCCATGTTGGCGATCTTGCCCTGCTCGTCGAGGTGGTCGTGCGTGAGGTAGATGGCCACGTCGTCGAGTCGCTCGCCCGCGAGGAACTCGTCGAGTTTGCCGTCGTCGTCGGTCATGGCTCCGAGTGGGCGCGCGAGTCGTAAAAGGTCGTCCGTCGCGGGTCGGGATACGGCTCGTCCCGTGCTGTCCCGTCACGCGCCGCTACGAGTCGTCGTACAGCGAGTCGGCGATGTCCTGTAACCCCTTGTCCGCGCGTTTCGTCACCGCGTAGACGGTGCGCTCGCCCGGGACGCGCAGGCCGTAGAGGTAGCCGGGGTCGACCTCGTCGAGGTCGACGGCGTCGTCCGGGTCGCGGTCGTGGTCGCGCGCCCACTCCACGAGGCGGTTCTCCCCCTCGCCGCTGGCCGCCTCGCGCATGAGTCGGCGGTTGTCGTAGGCGCCCCGCACGAGCAGGCCCTTCGCGTCGCTGGAGACCTGCGCGTGGCGCTGGTCGCCGTCGAGGACGAGTCGAATCTCGTCGCCCGCCGACACGGAGGCGTCGTCGGGAATTCGGAGGCAGGGGAGGCGGGTGCCACCCGAGCGCGCGAGTCTGGCTCGGAGCGTGGTCACCTCGTCGGCGTCGCTGGCGAGTCTGTCGCTCATGGTCGGGCGGTGGGGAGCGCGAGAGAAGGGTGTTCCGGGGTTACTCCTCGTCGTCTTCGTCGTCCGCCTCGGCCTCGGCCTCGTCCGCCTCCTCTTCCTCCTCGTTCTCGCCGAGCGCCTCGGCGATGGAGCCCTCGACGCGCCCGTTGATCTGGACGGTCTCCTCGGAGATCTGACGCCCGCGGACGGTGACGCGCTTGCGCTCGCCGTCGCGCGAGGGCTTGTAGCCGACGCCGCCCTCGAGCAGGAGTTCCTTCAGGTCGCCGCCGGGGACGTCCTCGCGCATCGGGCGCCCGGCCTTGTCGGAGCCGCCGGTGATCGTCACGTCGACGCCGTCGATGCCGACGGCGGCGCCGTCGACCTCGTCACCGATCTCGCGACCGAGGAATCGGTTCGCGTCCTGCCCGTCCACGTCGAACTGCCGCGTGTCGCCGGCGTCGTCGCCCACGACGATCTTGAATTCAGCCATTACGGGGCAATGCTCGGCGGTGAGAGAAAAGACCGTCGAAAGCGCGGGCGAGAACCGACGGTTCGAGCCAGCGTCTGTGTGCGGCGAGGTCCCCGCTATCCCGACCGCACCGCAACGGCCGCGCTCCCCCTCGGCGCCCCGCGGTACGTCCCGACGCCCGTCTCCTCCTCGCCGCCGACGGCTACCCATCCGGGGCCGTCGCCGCGGACGACGGTGCCGGCCGTCTGGCGGAAGGAGTTGCCCGTCCACCCGCCCGCGAACCAGTCGTTGCGCGCCTCGTAGGTGACGAGCACGTCGAGCGTCGCGTCCTCGGGGGCCTCGTACGAGAGGAACATCCGAGTGCCGAACGCCCGGCACGCCGCCTCCTCGCCCGTCGGGAACGGGCAGTCGGTGTCGGTCGCGTTCAGCCGCGGTCGGAGCACGGCCTCCGAGTCGACCGGCGAGCGCGTGTCGATGGGCTCGTCGAACGCCAGTTCGACGCTCACGAGGTAGTAGTCGAGCGTCCGGATCGGCGTCGTTCCGGGGGCGGGCGTCGGGGTGGCCGCGCTCGGGGTGTCGGTCGCGCCGTCGTCGGGGATCGGTCGCGGCGCCGGGCGCTCGCGGTAGTTCGGCTCCAGCGTCGGCACCGACAGCGCCAGCATCGGGCCGGCGGCGGTGTCGACGACCGAGAACGACCAGTCGGGCGGCGCGTCGACGACGCCCGGGGAGCCGGCGACGAGCGCGTCGCCGACCGGACTGCTCCCGTTCTCGACGGGCAGCGGGAGGTAGAGGGTGACGTTCGTCAGCGTCGCGTTCGGCTGGACGTACGCCCGGTACTCGGCGGTGTGGCTGTACGACTCGGGGACGGGCTGGACGAACCGGTAGAACGCGAACCCGACCGCCCCGGCGGCGACGAGGAGGACGACGAGCGCGACGGCGAGGGCCGCGCGGAGACGACGGTCCATTCGCCGGTCCGGTCGCGACGCGCAGACAAAACGCCACCGGCGGCTCCCTCCTCGGGCCCGCGCCGTCGCGGCCGGTGCCGGGACCCGACGGATCAGCCGAGTCGAACCGGGTCGTCGCTGGCGACGACCTCGACGCGTACCTCGTCGCCGACGGCGAACGTCGGGTCGCCCGCCTCGGGACGCGTGACGAGTTTCGCGCCGGCGGCGGCGTCGCCGCGAGCGGCGAACAGCGACAGCCCGGTGACTCGCTCGCCGTTCGCGAGCACGTCGACGTTCGCCCAGTCGACGTGTCGACCGCGGCGGGTGCCGATCTCGGTGCCGAGGAACCGAACGGTGTCGCCGTCCCGACCGTCGTCGACCCTCGCTCCGGGCGTGCCGCCACCGCTGTAGTGTGCGAACCCACCGTCGAGGGGGTGGCCGTCGTCGTCGGCGACGGCGACGAACGCCGCCGCGTCGTCCGCGACGGACGCGGGCGCCACGGGAGCGTCGAGGACCGCGTGGCTCGGTCCCGTCTCGACGACCGTCCCGGTGCCGTCCCACGCGAGCGGCGTCACCGCCACGTCGGCGACGAGCGGGCGTGACCCGGACGCACGGTAGGGGTTTCGCCCGTGCTCGCGGAACTCCAGGTGGACGTGGTTGTCGACCCAGCGGCCGAAGAACCCTGAGCGCACCAACTCGCCGAGCGGGTCGCCGACGGCCACCTCGTCGCCGGCTTCGACCGCCGGGTCGACGTGGAGGACGCGCGCGACGTGCTCGCCGGTGTCGACCACGATGAGGTGGTCGTGGTCGACGGCGTACGCGCGGTCGGGACAGCCGACGGTTCGCGTGTCGAGCACCTCGCCGGCGACCGGCGAGGCGGCCACCGCCGTCCCCGGGTAGAGGTCGACGGCGCACGCGCGGTCGTGGGCCGGGTACGGCGAGTTGTACAGCGAGAACTTCCGGTAGCGCGCGAGCACGGACGCCGGCACGACCACCGGCTCCGTCGACTCCCCCGGCTCGTCCATACCCGCCGCAGGCGACGCAACCGCTTAGGCGACCCGGCTCTCATCGGCGACCGTGACCGCGACCGAGTCGGTTCGAGTGTACCACGGCCGCCGGAGCGACCGCACCACCGACCGCGCCGCCACCGCGGCGATGCTGGCGGAGGCGGGTCGCGAGGGCGTCCCGGCGCTGCGGGTGTGGGCACCCGGCCGCTCGCTCGCGTTCGGGCGCCGCGACGCCCGCGCCGACGGCTACGCCCGAGCGCAGGCGGCGGCCCGCGAACACGGCTTCCCGCCGGTCGAGCGCTCCGTGGGCGGCCGGGCGGTCGCGTACGCCGCGTCGACGCTGGCGTTCGCCCACGCCGTCCCGCTGGCGGACGCGCGGACCGGGCTGAACGAGCGCTACGAGTCCGCCGTGACGGCGCTCGTCGACGCCCTCCGCGACACGGGTGCCGACGTGGCGCGCGGGGAGCCACCCCGGTCGTACTGCCCGGGCGACTACTCCGTCCGCGCCGTCGACGGCGGGAAGGTCGCGGGCATCGCACAGCGCGTCCGGCAGGACGTGGCGCTCGTCTCCGGGTGTGTCACGGTCGCCGAACGCGGGCCGATCCGCGCAGTCCTCGCCCCCGTCTACGACGCGCTCGACGTGCCGTTCGACCCCGGCTCGGTCGGATCGGTCGCGCAGGCCGGCGGTCCCGACGACCCCGAGGCGGTGCGCGAGGCGCTGGAACTCGGATTCGTCGGCGACCGAGACGCCGAGGTCTGCGACGTGGCCGACCTCCCGACCGACGACGAGTAACCCGCCGCACTTACACCAGTCCCCCGCTCACCCCTCGGCAATGAGCACGCTGTTCACGAACGCCACGCTCGCCGACGGTCGGGTCCGCGACGTGCTGGTCGAGGGGGAGACGATAGCGCGCGTCGCCGACGCCGGCACCGTCGCCGAGACCGACGCCGACGAGGTCGTCGACTGCGACGGCGCTCACCTCCTGCCGGGCGCCATCGACGCGCACGTCCACTTCCGCGAACCCGGCTTCGCGCACAAGGAGGACTGGCACACCGGGTCGCGCTCTGCGGCCGCCGGCGGCGTCACCACCGTCGTCGACCAGCCGAACACGGAGCCGCCGACGGTCACGGGCGCCGCGGTCGACCAGAAGGCCGACCTCGCCGCGAAGTCGCTCGTCGACTTCGGCATCAACGGCGGCGTCACCGCCGACTGGGACCCCGACTCGCTGTTCGAACGCCCCATCTTCGCGCTCGGGGAGGTGTTCCTCGCGGACTCGACCGGCGACATGGGCATCGAGGCGGACCTGTTCGCCGACGCGGTCGCCCGCGCGGCCAGCGAGGATACGGTCGTCACCGTCCACGCCGAGGACGCCGACCTGTTCGACGAGTCGACCCGGGAGCGCGACGACGCCGACGCCTGGAGCGCCTTCCGCACCGCCGAGGCCGAGGCCGCCGCCGTCGAGCGCGCGCTGGAGGTCGGCGCGGACTCCGCCGCCGCCATCCACATCGCCCACACCTCGACGCCGGAGGGCGTCGACGCCGCCAGCGACGCGGGCGCGACCTGCGAGGTGACGCCCCACCACCTGTTCTTGTCGCGCGACGACCTCGACGAGTTGGGCACGTTCGGGCGGATGAACCCGCCGCTGCGGAGCGCGGAACGCCGGGAGGCCGTCTTCGAGCGCGTCGCCGACGGCACCGTCGACATCGTCGCCACCGACCACGCGCCCCACACCCGTGCCGAGAAGGACGCGAGCATCTGGGACGCCCCGTCGGGCGTGCCGGGCGTCGAGACGATGCTCCCGCTCCTGTTGAACGAGGTGCGCGAGGGGACGCTCACGCTGGAGCGCGTGCGCGACCTCGTCGCCGCGAACCCGGCTCGGATCTTCGACGTGGCGGGGAAGGGCCGCGTCGCCGAGGGGACCGACGCGGACCTCGTGCTCGTCGACCTCGACGACGCCCGCCAGATCCGCGGCGACGACCTCCACTCGAAGTGCGAGTGGACGCCGTTCGAGGGCCGAACCGGCGTGTTCCCGACGCTGACGCTCGTCCGCGGCCACGTCGCGTACGACGCCCGCGGCGACGACGAGACGTTCGGCGACGCGGTCGGCGAGAACGTCCGGGCGTAGGCGGGCCGGGCCCGCCGGCGGCGGGTCGCTGGAACTCCGTCGCCGCCGCGACCACACGACAACCGTTTTCAGGCTCCCGCGCCGCCGGTCACGTATGGCCGGTAGCCACCCGCTCGCTGGATTCACCGATTTCTGGGACGACGTGATGGCCGACATGGAGGCCACCGCCGACGAGTACCGCGAGGCGGGCTGGGACGTGCTCGAACTCCATCCGGGCGACGTGGTCCCGCTGCCGAACGTCTCGACGGCGGGCACCGGAACCGCGGTCGACCGCCTCGGCTTCGACGTGCTCCTCCCGGGCGACGAGTTCACGGCCGTGCAAGAACTGGTCGCGGAGGTCGACGCCGCCTTCGACGAGTACGACGCCTATCGCGCACAGCAGTCGGACGTGGTGTTCCTCGTCGTCGTGATGAAAGCCGAGACCGCCGGGAAGGCGGTCGCGTTCCCGCTGTACTACGCCGACCAGCAGGCGGAGCCGATGCTGGACGGCGCCGAGACGGCGGGCGAACTCCGGACGTACCTCCGCCCCCTCGACGACTCCGAGCGCGTCGTGTTCACCCACAGCGACCCGGCGCCGCTGTTTCCCGTGGAGTGGGGCGAGGAGGCGGACGCCGACGGTGCGGACGACACGGACGCCGACGGCGCGGCCGACACCGAGGAATAACCGCCTGCCCCTCCGGCGCTCCGACTCACTCGTTCTCCGCGAACACGACGTCCGCCAGCGTCGTCGTCTCGCCGAACAGCCAGTCGGCGTGGTCGACGGCGTACTCGCGGTGTTCGGCGTCGATGTAGCCGAGCGCGTCCGACACGATCACCGGCCGGTAGTCGCGCAGTCCCGCCGAACTGGCCGTGTGGAGCACGCAGACGTTCGCGAGCGTCCCGCAGACCAGCAGGTCGTCGATCCCACGAGCGTCGAGCCAGCCGTCTAACTCCGTCTGGTGGAAGGCGTCGTACGTGTGCTTCTCGACGACGTGGGCGGCGTCGTCGGTCGGCAGGTCGGCGACCAGCTCGGCCTCCCAACTCCCCTCGACGACGTGCTCGCCCCAACGGTCGAACTCGTCGTAGTAGTGGGTGTCGTCGAACTGCCCGGGTGGGTGCACGTCGCGCGTGTAGACGACGGGCACACCGGCGTCGCCGGCGCGCTCGACGAGCGTGGCGACTGGCTCGATTGCGGCCTCGCTCGGGGGCGCGTACAGGCTCCCGTCGGGGTGACAGAAGCCGTTCTGCATGTCGACGACGATCACGGCGGTTCGGGTCGGGTCGAACGGGGTCGCGTCCGGGGCCATACACGGTGGTTGGCCGCCATCGTCCGAAAAGGCGCCGGCAGGCGGCGCCGTCTCGTCACTCACTCATCATCGGACAAGCTACTTACACACGCAGTTCCATCCGGACGTATGCGACGAACGGCCCCGTCGACGATCGCGCGGTTGCTCTCGGTCGCGTTCGCGGTCGCGCTGGTAGCTACCGCCGCCGCACCGGCGTTCGCCGCCGCGCCACAGCCCTCCCCCGCGCCGGCCGCCCACGACGCCGTCGACACGACGGTCGCCCAGACCGACCGCCCCGACCCCGACACGGACGTGATCGGGTGGGAGGACGGCTACTGGCACAACGAGACCATCGACGTGGACCAGACCGACGCGGACGCGCTCAACGACTCCGAGTTGGAGGCGTACGTCGCCCGCGCGATGGCGCGCGTCGAGTACCTCCGTCAGGCCGAGTTCGAGTCGACCGTCCCGGTCGAGGTGATGTCCCGCGAGCAGTACCGCGAGCGGCAGGCCGGGAGCGCGAACGACGCCAACCGCACGGAGTTCAACCGCTGGAACGACCAGGTGTGGGAGGGGCTGTTCATCGTCGGGGAGTCGACCGGCTCCGGCGACGCGCTGAGCGAGACGACCGGCTCGTCGGTCGCCGGCTTCTACGAGCCAGCGCGCGACCAGATCACGATCATCACGCCGGACCCCGACGCGCCGACGGTGTCGAACGCGACGCTGATCCACGAGTTGGTCCACGCGCTGCAGGACCAGCGCTACGACCTGACGAACGAGACGTACCGCGGCGCCACGCAGGACGGTGACCTCGCCATCGACGGCGTCGTCGAGGGCGAGGCGAACTACATCGAGGCGCGCTACTCCCAGCGCTGTGGCGCCGAGTGGGACTGCGTCGAGACGCCCAGCGCCAGTTCCGGTGGCGGTGGCGGCGGCGGGGGACTGAACCTCGGCGTCCTCCTCACCCTGTTGAACCCCTACTCCGACGGCCCGGTGTACGTCAACGAGATCGTCGAAGAGGGCGGCTGGGACGCCTTCGAGGAGCGCTTCGAGAACCCGCCCGCCTCCTCCGAGCAGGTGATCCACCGGACCGACGAGGAGCCGGTGCCCATCGCGTTCACCGACGAGGCGACCGGCGAGTGGAGCACGTTCCCGCGAGACAACCCCCAACTCGGTCAGAACGGCTCCGACACCGTCGGCGAGGCGTCCATCTACGCCATGTTCTGGTACCAGGCCCGAACCTACGGCGCGGACACGGTGAACGTCCAGGGGCTGTTCTCCGACCAGCAGTACGACCTGTACAACTACGACGCAGCGCCGTCCGCCGGGTGGGCCAACGACCGGCTGTTCCCGTACCGTACCGGCACCGATGACGACGCCGACTACGGCTACGTCTGGGTGACCGAGTGGGACACCGAGCAGGACGCCCAGGAGTTCCACGACACGTACCTCCGGATGCTGGAGGCCCACGACGTGCGCGAGACGGACACCGGCTACCACGTCGTCCCGAGCGGCCCCTTCGCGGACGCCTTCTACGTCCACCTCGACGGCACCCGGGTGACCATCGTGAACGGGCCGACCGTCGAGGACGTCGCGCAGATCCGACCGAGCATCGCGCCGGACCCGACCCCGACGCCGACCGTGACCGAGATAGGGACCGACGACGGCACCGGCGACGCCAGCGACGACTCCGGCGTTGACGCCGGCGCCGGCGACACCGCCGAGGCGACCGAGACGAGCGGCGCCGGTTTCGGCGTCCTCGTCGCGCTGGCGGCGCTCGCGGTCGCCGGACTGGTCGCCCGCCGCCGCGACTGAGCGACGGCACGTCTCGCTCCCCGCTCCGAAATGCCCACACCAGTCCGCACCGCCGTCTCACTGGCGGTCCTGTTCGTGCTCGCCGGCTGTAGCGCCCCGGCCGCGGGGCCGAGCGCCGGCGCCGACTGGCAGTTCCCCGACGACCCTCCCGAGGACCGCCTCGGCTGGGAGCAGGGCGTCTGGTACAACGAGTCCATCGACGTGAACGCCAGCGACGGCTTCGACGAACGCGAGCGTGACCTGCTCGTCGCGCGCACGATGGCCCGCGTCGAGCGCATCAGGGGGCTGGAGTTCCGCGAACCGGTCCCCGTCGAGGTGATCTCGCGCGCCGAGTTCCGCAGTCGCTCGGTGTTCGGCGGCGAGCGCTCGCCCGAGTACGAGCGGTGGCACGATCTGGTCTGGGAGGCGGCGCTGATCGTCGGGGAGGACCGCGCCGCGAGCGACGAGTTCGACGCGCTGTACGGCGGCGCCGTCCGCGGGTACTACACCCCCTCTGGCGACCAGATCGTGATCGTCTCCGACAGCGAGACGCCGACCATCGACCGTGCGACGCTAGCCCACGAGTTGGTCCACGCGCTCCAAGACCAGCACTTCGGCTTCGTCGGGAGTACCACCCGCGACACGGGCCTCGCGCACAACGGGCTAACCGAGGGTGACGCCCGCTACGTCGAGCAACTGTACCTCGAACGCTGTGTCGCGGGCACGGGCGGCATCGCGAATTCGACGGGCCACGAGGGTGCCGCCGGCTGGGACTGCGTCCCGTCGCCGTCGCGGTCCGGCGGTGGGGGTGGTACCCCCGTGAACCAGGGCCTGTTCGCGTACGTCTACCAGCCGTACGCCGACGGGCCGGCGTTCGTCCACAGCCTGTACGAGCGCGACGGCTGGGACGCCGTGAACGCCGCGTACGAGAGCCGACCCCGCTCGACCGAACAGACGATCCACCCCGAGCGCTACCCCGACGAACCGGTCGCGTCAGTGTCGGTCGACGACCGGGCGAGCGGCGACTGGCAGCGGTTCGACCTGCCACGCGAGTCCGAACGACTCGGCGAGACCGGCCTGTTCGCGATGTTCTGGTACAACGACTACGTCGGCGGCTATCGCTCGTCTGACGGGCCGTACTCGGCGTTCAACTACTCTGCACCGCCCTCCGACGGCTGGGCGGGCGACCGCCTCGTCCCGTACCGCTCCGGCGACGGCGACGACGCCAAGTACGGCTACGTCTGGGCGGTCGAGTTCGACACCGCCGCGGACGCACGCGAGTTCGCGCGAGCGTACCGCACGATGCTCCAACTGCGCTTGGGCGCGAGCACGGTCGACGTGCGGGCCGGCGTCTATCGGATCTCCGACGGCCCGTTCGCCGACGCCTTCCGGATCGAACGCGTCGGGAACCGGGTCGTGATCACGAACGCGCCGACGGTCGAGCAGTTGGACGCGGTCCGGGCACCGCCGCGGTAGTCGTCTGGGGCCGCGGCGGTCCCTGACGGGAGGGCCGGGCCGCTACTCGGCCTCCTCTGCCTCGCGTCGCACCGCCCGAGCCTCCGTCCGGTTCAGTTCGACCCCGACGTCGTCCGGGGTCAGCACCTCCGGGAGACGGCCGGAGCGCTCGCCGGTGATGTCCGCCAGAATCTCCTTGAGGTAGGCGTTGAACAGCACCGGGTTCTCGCTCATCGGGAAGTGTCCGATGTCGGCAATCTCGACGGACACGCAGCCGTCGCCGACGCCCTCGGCGACTTCCTTACCGTCCTCGGGAGTGGTGAGGTAGTCGTACTCCCCGTTCACGACGTACAGCGGGCACTCGGTCGCGTCGATGTCGCCCAGCTTCTCGCGGTAGTCGTGGTCGACCGAGTAGTAGTAGAGGTCGCCCTTGAACACGCCCGTGGCGCCCTGTTCGTACAGGTACATGGTCTCGCGGCGCGTCTGCTCGGGGCTCTGTTTCGCCATCAGCCCCCAGCAGGAGTAGGCGTTCACCTCGGTCGTGTTGACGTGCGGGTCGTCGAGCCAGTCGATGTAGAAGCCCGGACTGTACGCCCCACACTCCAGTCCGATGAGCGCCCGGAAGCGGTCCGGGTGCCAGTCCGCGAGTTCGAGCGTGATGTTACCGCCCATGCTCGACCCCATATAGATGGGGTCCTCCAACTCCAGCGCGTCGGCGATGGCGACGATGGTCGCCGCGAAGCGGTCGGCGGTGAGGGTGTAGTCCTCCTCCCACCACTCCTGACCCGTCGGCGGCACCGACTTCCCGTGGAACGGGAGGTCGTAGGCGATCACCCGGTACTCGTCGGTGATCTCCTCGTCGGCGAGGAGGTGGCGCCACTCCTGGTTGTTGCAGCCGGCGGTGTGCTGGCACAGCAGCGGGATGCCGTCCTCGGGGCCGGCCTCCTCGAAGTACACCCGCTGGGTGGTGCCGTTCACGTCCACGTGGACGTACTTGCCAGTGATCTCCTCGACCGTGCCGGGTTCTCGCTCGTTCATAGGTTTCCTCCGTTGTTGTGGGTGTGACGCATCAGGTCCAGCGCGCGCTGGAACGGCCGGAGATTCTGGAAGATCTGTCGGTTGTTCCCCGTGAGCTGGAGGTGGCCGGACTCGCCTTTCACCTGCGTCCGGTAGTTCGACGCGATGATCTCGTGGTTGAACGCCGGCGGCACCTCTTGGACGAACTCCTCCCACGCCCCGCGGCCGCCCTCGACGCCGAAGGACCACTCCTGATTGAGGCCCGGGTTGGGGATCACCTCTGACACCTTGCCATCGTCCATCGCGACGAGGAACCGCTCGTCGTCCAGTTGGACGTAGAAGTTCTCGTTGAACCGGTCGTGTCCCCGCACCTGCATCTCGGGGTCGCTGTTCACCGTCTCTTTGTACTGTTCCCACCACTCGTGGGACGCGAGTTCTGCCTCAGTCATCGTCGAATCACGGCGACAGACGCACTCGCCGCGGGGTCCCTTTGTTAGTCGACGTGCGGTCCCCAGTAGGTCTCGTCGGTGTCGTCGTATCGTGTCGTTACGTCCGAGTAGCCGCCGCTCGACCTGTCTCGCGCCCGCTCGACGGGGCCGCGCCACAGCCGCCGCCGGACACCGCGAACCCTCAGGCTACGCGTCGAAGCGGGACGTTACCCTCGGTCGTCTCGGTGTGTTCGAGGCCCGCGAAGATGTCGTCGAAGCGGGCGCCACAGGCGGGACACTGGTAGCGTACCACCCGCTCGCTCGGCCCGTCGTTCCCCTGCATCGGTCAGCCGTGGACGACGCACGCGCTTAAGCTTGTCACTTATTGACACGGATCCGACCGGTCGGCGATCGCGTTCGCACACGACGGCGTCGATGGCGGAGTACGACACGGTCGCCGCCCCGCCGATGGCGTGACTTTTTGCGTCGGCCGGGCGAATCCGGAGCAATGACCGCCCCGCAGGCGTTCGACCTCGTCGACGCCGACGCGATCCGCGACGGCACCGCGACGGACGCCTACTTCGAGCGCACCGTCGAGACGCTCCGCCACGCCGACCGGAACCCCCGCGTCGTCGCGGAGGTGACCGCCGACCAGTTCCCCGACGGCGAGTTCGAACTCCTCGCGGGCGTGAAGGACGCGGCCGCTCTCCTCGCGGACCACGACGTCGACGTGGACGCGCTCCCCGAGGGGACGCTGTTCGACGGCGGCCCGGTGATGCGCATCGAGGGGCGCTACCTCGACTTCGCGGAACTGGAGACCTCGCTCCTCGGCTTCCTGTCGCACGCCTCCGGCGTCGCCACGGCGGCGCTGGAGTGTCGCCGCGCGGCGCCGGAGTCGAACCTGCTGTCGTTCGGTGCGCGCCACGTCCACCCCTCGATGGCCGCGATGGTCGAGCGCAGTGCGCTCGTCGCCGGCCTCGACGGCTTCTCCCACGTCGCTGCCGGCGAGGTGCTCGGCCGGGAGCCGTCGGGGACGATGCCCCACGCGCTGCTCATCTGCTTCGGCCGCGGCAACCAGGAGGAGGCGTGGCGCGCCTTCGACGAGGCCGTCCCCGAGGACGTGCCACGGATCGCGCTGTGTGACACCTACGGCGACGAGAAGGACGAGGTGATCCGCGCGGTGGAGACGCTCGGCGACCGCCTCGACGGCGTCCGCCTCGACACCACCGGCTCCCGTCGCGGCGACTTCCGCCACATCGTCCGCGAGGTGCAGTGGGAGTTGGACGCCCGCGGCTACGACGCGGTGGACGTGTTCCTCTCGGGCGGCCTCGGGCCCGCGGAACTCCGGCACCTCCGCGACGTGGCCGACGGCTTCGGCGTCGGCGGCTACGTCTCCAACGCCGACCCCGTCGACTTCGCGCTCGACATCGTCGAGGTCGACGGCCAGCCGGCGGCCAAACGCGGGAAGCTCTCGGGCGTGAAGGAGGTGTACCGCACCGCAGACGGTGGCCACCACGTCGGCCTCCGCGGCCGCGACGGTCCCGAAGGCGGCGAGTCGCTGATGGAGCCACTGATCCGCGACGGCGAGGTGGTTCGGGAGTTCGACATCGACGAGGCAGCGGGACGGGCGCTGGCGGACGCGGCGGCGACGGGCTTCGGCGACGACTGACGCTCCCGATGGAGTCGTGTCGCCAGCGGCACAAGACGTATGCCCTGACCGCGACTCGCTCCGGTGATGCCCTCCAGACGTGACCTGCTCCAGACGGGTGCGGCCGGGCTCGCGGCGAGCGCGACCGCTGCAATCGCCGGCTGCGGCTTCCACGCGCCATCGTCGCTCGACCACCAGCTCACCGTCGACACCGACCCAGACACCTCGGCGTTCGACTGCGACGGCCACGCGGTCCGGTTGACCACCGACACGACGCGAGCTCGTGTCGTCGAGGGTGGCCCCACGCTCCGGCTCCGAGGACAGATCCCGTCGTTCGACCCGTCGTGCCAGCGACTCACGAGTGAGTTGGTACGTGGGCCGGAGGGATTGTCCCACGGTGTCACCGTCGCTGTCGAGGACCGGGGCTGGCTCGACCCGTGCGACGGGAGCCCGGAGCCGGTCACGTACACGCTCACGGCGCGCCTCGACCCGACCGAGCTTCCCATTCGCGTCGACCACGTCCGTGGCGAGGCGACGCCGTTCGACACCCAATTCGAGGAGACGGCCGTGGAGCAGGACGGGCCCGTCGAGGCCGGCTGCTGAGCGAGACCGAACTGCAGCGCTGGTGGGCACTGCGTCGCCGAGAAGCCGGTCGAGTACGCCGGTTACAGCTGTTCGACGCTGCCGCCGTCTTCGCGCTCGCGGAACACCTGTCCCTCGATGAGCGTCACCATCGTCTCGTCGTCCTGCCACGCCAGCGGCGAGAGGCCGGCCTTGCGGCAGACGCGCGAGAGGAACCGCTCCTTACTCCAGTCGTTCTCGACGGGGATCGTCGGGTAGAGCCAGCCGTGTTTGCCGTTGTGGTCGATCGCGACGCCGTGGCGACCGAGTTCGAGGTCGGCGACGGGGTCGTTGGTGAGCGTGACGCCGGAGACGGCACACGCGGAGACGAGAACAGAGTCGAGTTCCTTCGGTTCGAGTTCGGAGCCGCCGGAGTCGGCCGAGGCCGCCTTGATCGCCGCGTCGACGATGGCGTGGCCGAGTTGGTCCTTCCCTCGATACGACCCGGCACAGCCTCGCATCCGGCCTCTGCCACGTGTGGACTGGAGGCGGACGAACGCCCCCGTTCGAGCGTAGAAGGCGTCCCGCATGCTACCGGGTTGTTCGCGTTGGCCCTGGAGTACGAACGCCTCGACAGACTCCCGGGCGAGTTCGACCGCGCGTGCACCGTCCTCGTAGGTGAGCCGCACGGCCTCCGCATTGGACATAACTCTTCTGGGTACTGTGCTAACTTGAACCCTTCCCTCGAAGTGGTACCTATTCACACACTAACTGAAGACAGGCGACGACGCGACCGAATCCGGTCCCGTCGGCACCGGCATCGCCGCGCCCCGAACGGTTTATCCGGGGCGTCGGCCTACCTCGGGACGGCAGAGGGAGCCCGACTCCCGTGCGCCCGACTCACGACGGCGCATGAGGAAAGTCCCCCCACCCCCGGACGGGCGACCGGGCGCAAGCCCGGAGTCGGAGACGGCTGGCTCTGGAACAGCAACGAGACCCCCCGCCCCGACCGATGAGGTGCGCGCGGCGACTACGTCGCCGCCGGCGCCTGCGGCCTCGCCGCGGACGCGCGACCCGACCCGAGAGGGGAGGCAGTTGACCCACCGAGGACAGACGGGCGGGAACGGATGGAACGGCGAATCCTCGCCGGTGCAAGCCCGCGTCGACGGGAGCGACCGTTCGCGGTCGCTCCCCGATGGTAGTCTGGGTGCCCCGCGCTCGCGCGGGGCGACCGGGGCGCCGTGCCCCGCGACTGACGCGGACGCTCAGCCGAATGTCGGGCCGAACAGAAGGGGGCTTACTCCCCTCAGCCGCTCACGCTCGTGAGCGACTGCTCCCGCTCGTGGGTCGTGTCGCCGAACCGAACGGTCCGACCGAAATCCGTCTGACGGTGGTCGTGCGAGTGGATGACACACACCCGGCTAACTAAAAGGGATGGAGGTCCTATCGGGGGTGTGGACAGCAGAGAACTCACGGCGGCCCTCGAGCGCGAGTTCGGGGGTACCAAGGCGGCACGCCGTACCGTCGCTCGGCAGGCGCGGGATCTGGCTGACTCCGGCAAGATCGAATCCGACCGCGGCCACGAACTCACCGTCGCGGACGTCGTGGAGAACATGGCCGACGCCCCGGAGGACCGCGACCTCGTCGAACGATGGAACTGGTGGCTCGGCTCGCTCGAGACCGCCTACGGCGGCTACGAGCGGTTCACCGTCCGGTTCGTCGACGACGGCCCGGACGTGAACGCCTAATCGGCGCCGCCTCGCCCGCCCCGCCTCGATTCGCCCTCCCGTTTCGGCACGCCCTCCGCGACCGCCGACCGACAGCCCGTGGCTCGGCGGTTCGAGCGCGGTCGACCGCCTCCCGAATCCTTTTGGCGTCGACTGACGCCCTCTCAGACATGACCATCGAGCCCGGCGAGTACGCGCCCGTGCCCGGCTGTACGGACCTGTACTACCTCGACACCGAGATGTACGGCGCGAAGAACTACGGCTCGGTGTACCTCCTCGACGCCGAGCGGCCCGCGGTGATCGACACGGGGATCGGCAACAAGCGGGAGTACCTGTTCGACGCGCTCGACGACCTCGGGATGACGCCCGAGTGGATTCTCCCCACGCACGTCCACCTCGACCACGCCGGCGGTGCGGGGTTCCTCGCCGAGCGCTACCCGGAGGCGACGGTGACGATGCACGAGTCCGCCGTCGAGCACCTCGTCGACCCGACGCGCCTCGTCGCCGGGACGCGGGCCGCCGTCGGCATCCAGTGGGAGTACTACGTCGAACCCGAACCGATCCCCGAGGAGCGCATCCAGCCGCTGTCGGGCGGCGAGACGCTCGACTTGGGCGACCGCGCCCTCGACGTCCACCACGCGCCCGGTCACGCGCCCCACCAGGTGATCTTCCACGACCGCGGCGACGACGTAGTGTTCACCGCCGACGCCGCAGGCATCTACGTGCCGCAACTCGACGAGATCCGACAGACGTCGCCGCCGTCGCGGTTCGACCTCCACGGCTGTCAGGCCGACGCCGACACGATCCGCGACATCGACCCGCGGTACCTCTGTTTCGGCCACTTCGGCCCGAAGGAGTTCCACGACGAGGACATGGCCGAGTACAAGCGCACCCTCGCCGAGTGGGTCGAGGCGGTGCGCCAGAAACGCGCGGAACTCGGCGACGACGACGCCGTGATCGCTCACTTCGCCGAGCACGCGCCCGAGGACACCATCGAAGTCTGGGGCGAGCGGAAGGCCCGCGAGGAGGAGAAGATGAACACCCGCGGCGTCCTCACCTACCTCGACTACATGGAGAAGCACGGGAAGACGGTGTAGTCGCGAACAACCCCGGACAACGGGCACCCAGTGGGGACCGACTTATTAGGGGTGCCCCGTCAGTCAGGGGCATGGATTGGCGGCAGGCCGAACGCGAGCACGACCCGAACGTCACTCGGGACTCGCTGGCGGCCACCTTCGACGCGAGCGCCCGTGAGCACGCCGACCAAGTCGCACAGCGCTACAAGGGGGGCGTGTACGACCGCACGCTCGTCGAGGCGGGCGTCGTCGACGCCGCTCCGGACGGCGACTTCGCGGACCTGACGTACGCGGAGATGCACGACGTCGTCCGCCGACTGTCGGCGGGGTTCCGTGAACTCGGGGTGACCGCGGGCGACCGCGTCGGCATCTTCTCGAACACCCGGATGGAGTGGGCCCACAGCGACTTCGCCCTGCTCGGTGCGGGCGCCGTCGTCTCGACCGTCTACAAGTCGTCGTCGCCCTCGCAGGTGCGCCACCTCCTCGCGGACCCGGGTGCGACCGGCGTCGTCGTCGAGAACCGCGACCTGCTCGACCGCGTCGTCTCCGTCGAGGACGACCTCGACCTGGAGTTCATCGTGCTGATCGACGGCGAGGCACACGAGCGCGACGACGTGTACACGCTCGGTGAGGTCCACGAGTTCGGGCGCGAAGTCGACCCCGGCGACGGCTGGGTCGTCGACCGCGACCTCGACGACCTCGCGAGTCTCATCTACACCTCCGGCACCACCGGGCAGCCGAAGGGCGCCGAGTTGACCCACCGGAACTTCCTCGCCAACGTCGACCAGTGTATGCGGCGGTTCGGCCCTCGCCCGGACAAGCCGGCGGACCTCCCCGTCATCGACGAGGAGTCGACGACGCTGTCGTTCCTCCCGCTGGCCCACGTGTTCGAGCGCCTCGCGGGCCACTTCATGCAGTTCTCGGCGGGTGCGACCGTCGCGTACGCCGAGTCGCCCGACACCCTGCGCGAGGACTTCGGCCTCGTCCGCCCGACGACGGCGACGAGCGTCCCGCGGGTCTACGAGAAACTGTACGCCGCGATCCGCGAGCAGGCGTCGGAGTCGCCGGTGAAAGAGCGCATCTTCAACTGGGCGACGGGCGTCGGCCGCGAGTACCACCGCGCCGACGACCCCGGGCTCTCGCTGCGGACGCGCTACGCCGTCGCCGACCGACTCGTCTTCTCCAGCGTGAAGGAGGCGCTCGGCGACAACATCGACTTCTTCATCTCCGGTGGGGGGTCGCTGTCGGCGGACCTGTGTGAACTGTACCACGGGATGGGGCTGCCCATCCTCGAGGGGTACGGCCTCACCGAGACGTCGCCGGTCGTCACGACGAACCCGCCCGAAGAGCCGAAGGTCGGCACCATCGGCCACCCGGTGTACGACGTCGAGGTGCGCGTCGACGACGACGTGGGCGCCGTCGAGGACGACGGCGGCGACGTGGGCGAGTTGCTCGTGCGCGGGCCGAACGTGTTCCGCGGCTACCGCAACCTCCCCGAGGAGACCGAGGCGGCGTTCGTCGAGGTCGATGACGAGCGTTGGTTCCGCACGGGCGACGTGGTGAAGATCCGACCGGATGGCTTCATCGAGTTCCGCGAGCGGGCCAAGCAGCTGATGAAGCTCTCGACGGGCAAGTACGTCCCGCCGGGCGCCATCGAGGACTCGTTCGCCGCCTCGGAGGTCGTCGAACAGGCGATGGTGATCGGCGACGCGCGAAAGTTCGTCTCCGCCATCGTCGTCCCGAACCTCGGCGCCGTCCGCGAGTGGGGCGAGCGCGAGGGGTACGACCTGCCGACCGACGACGCCGCGCTGTGTCGCGACGACCGCGTCCGCGAGTTGATCCAGTCGGAGGTCGACCGCGTCAACGAGTCGTTCGAGGCCCACGAGACGATCAAGCAGTTCCGCGTCGTCCCCGAGGAGTTCTCCGAGGAGAACGACCTGCTGACGCCGACGATGAAAAAGAAGCGTCGGAACATCCTCGACCGCTACGCAGACGAGATCGGATCGATGTACGAATGACCGTGATCGATCGATCGATTTAGCGGGGCGTCGCGCCGCAGTAGGGGCCTTTTTCAATCGCGCACTCATGACCCGTGTATGGAGGTGAGGGAATGGCGGCAGGCGCCGCGCAGCTGATCGCGCTCGTCGCCGCCATCATTGGCGTCGGCGTCACCGCACAGGTGCTCTCGGACCGGTTCCAGCTGCCGAGTATCATCTTCCTCATCACCGCCGGCGTCCTGTTGGGGCCGGAAGGGCTGGGGCTGATCACGCAGGAGACGTTCGGCCTCACCGGGCTGTCGACCATCGTCGGCCTCTCGGTCGCTATCATCGTCTTCGAGGGCGCGTTCCACCTCCGGATCGACAAGCTCCGGGAGGCGCCCGCGGCGACGCTTCGACTCGTCACCGTCGGTGCCGTCATCGCGTTCATCGGGACGACGCTCGTCGTCCACTTCGCGCTCGGCGTCGAGTGGCTCGTCGCGGGACTGATCGGCGCGCTGCTGGTCGCCACCGGACCGACGGTGATCGCACCGATCCTGGAGGTAGTGCCGGTGCGCGACCGCGTCGCCACTGCGCTCGACACCGAGGGGATCGTCAACGACGTGACCGCCGCGATCCTCGCGGTCGTCATCTTCGAGGCCATCGTCACGGAGACGACCGCGCCGGGGGAGTTGGCGACGCTGTTCGCCGAACGACTCGGCGTCGGGGTCATCGTCGGCGCGCTGGTCGCGGGTATCATCTACTACGCCCTGCGCTACATCGACCTCTCGCCGGGGAACGCCCCGCAGAACGCTCGACTGCTCGTGCTCGCGGGGGCGCTCGTCGCCTACGGCGGCGCGAACTACGTCGCGACCGAGGCCGGAATCGCCGCGGTCGCGGTCGCGGGGATCCTGCTGGGGAACGCCGACGTCCCCTACGAGGAGGACATCACGGACTTCAAGGGAGACATCACGCTGCTGGTCCTCTCGTTCGTGTTCATCGCGCTGGCGGCGCTGTTGCAGTTCGAGAACCTGATCGCGTTGGGAGTCGGCGGCATCGTCGTCGTCGTCGCCGTCATGTTCGTCATCCGACCGGTGTTGGTGCTGCTGTCGACGGTCGGCGACCGGTTCCAGTGGAACGAGCGACTGTTCATGTCGTTCGTCGGTCCGCGGGGGATCATCCCAGCGTCGGTCGCGACGCTGTTCGCCGTGGAGTTGGCGAACGAGGGGCTGACGGCAGCAGCCGACGTGCTCGTCGGAACCGTGTTCCTCGTCATCCTCGCGACGGTCGTGGTCGAGGGCGGGTTCGCCAGACAGATCGCAGAGCGGCTTGACGTGATTCCTATGAGAGTACTCATCATCGGAGGCGGGAAGGTGGGCCGCACGCTCGCCGAACGCCTCGAAGACCGCGGCGAGAACGTGGTCATCATCGAGAACGACGAGGAAGTGATCCAGATCGCACGCAACGCGGGCCACACGGTCCACATCGGCGACGGCACCGACACGGACGTGCTCCGGTCGGCCGGTGCGGAGAACGCCCGCATCGTCGTCGCCGCCACCGGGGACGACGACGCGAACCTCCTCGTGGCACAGCTCGCGGAGTCGAAGTTCAGCCCCGAGACGATCCTCGCACGGGCGAACAACCCCGACAACGTCGAGGCGTTCGAGGAACTCGGCGTCCGCACCGTCTCCTCGGTGCTGGCGACGGCGCAGGCCATCGACAACTACATCGAGCGGCCGGCGCTGGCGAACTGGATGGGCGAGATCGGCCGCTCGGGCGACGTCCAAGAGATCGAGGTCACGTCCGAGGAGATGGCCGGCGTGACCGTCCGCGAGATCGGACCGGAACTGCCCGGCGGGAGCCTCATCGCGGTCGTCGCCCGCGATGGCGAGACGCAGGTGCCCGACGCGGACTTCACCCTCCAGGTCGGCGACCGCGTCACGATCATCGGCAACCGCGACGACGTGCGGGCGGCGATGCGGCAGTTCAACCCCGAGTAGGCTCCGGGGTTCGGTGCGCCGTTCTCAGAGGTTCGAACTCCCGAGGCCACCCTCCACCGGAATCGCCGTGCCGTTGATGTACCCCGACGCCGGCGAGGAGAGGAACGCGACGGTGTTACCCAACTCCATCGGGTCGCCGATGCGATTCAGTGGGTTCGACTCCCCGCGTGCGGCCAGCCCCGCCTCGTACGACTCGTACTCGCCGCGGTCGACGCCCGCCTGGATGAGGTTCTCGATCCGACTCGTCTCGTGTGGCCCCGGGAGCACCGCGTTCGTCCGCACCTCGGGGGCCAGTTCCCGCGAGAGCGTCTTCGTCAGCCCGATCACCGCCATCCGCACCGAGTTCGACAACACCAGCGAGTCGATGGCCTCCTTCACGCTGCGGGAGGTGACCGCGACGAACGTCCCCCCGCCGTCCGCGCGGAGTGGGTCGGCGGCGGCCCGAACCGTCCGGACGACGCTCATCACGAGCAGGTCGTAGGCGGTGTACCAGTCCTCGTCGGTGGTGTCGAGGAACGGCCCGCTGGGCGGGCCGCCCGCGCTCGTCACGAGGTGGTCGAGGCCGCCGAACGCCTCGACGGTCGCCTCGACGAGCGCCGCCCCCGCGTCTGGGTCGGTGAGGTCGGCGGCGTGGCCCACCACGTCGCCGTCCCCGGCGGCGTCGATCCGATCGACCGCCTCGGCCAGTCGCTCCTCGTCGCGCCCGTTCACGACGACGTTCACGCCTTCCCGGACGAGCGCCGTCGCCGACGCCTCCCCGAGGCCGCTACTCGATGCCGTCACCAGGGCCGCGTTCCCCGCGATGTCGTAGTCCATCGTTCGTCAGGCCGCACGCGGGCGGCCCGCAAAAGCGTGCGGGTCGGTGCCGTCCCTCACGATTGCTGGCACGATCGACAGACGGGAGCCCTGTGGCGTCTCAGGACGTGGGTATGTCGGTAGGGTAATTGATGTCATTCGGAAATCCTTCAAGTCACCTATATACTTTAATATCTTGGTGTCACATGGCATGGTATGGCACCGAATGGCAAGCCGGACCGCCGAACCGTGCTGAAACTGGCCGGGACAGGAGCGCTCGCGTCGCTCGCCGGTTGTGCTGGAGGGGGAGACGGAAACGGAGGAACTGACGGCGACGGCGGTGGGGGCGGTGGCGGCGGCGGTGGGGGCGATGGGGGCGGTGGCGGTGGCGACGAGGAGTTCATGGCCATCGCACAGAACCTGGGGATCGATCAGAACTGGGAGCAGCGCCGGATCGGCGCCGCCGACAACTGGCCGATAGAGCAGCGACGGGACGTCCCCGACCGGCAGAACGACACGACGTGGACGAACAGCGGCGCGTTCCAAAGCGCCGTCGAGAACGACGTGTGGGCACCGCCAGAGGGGTGGGACGACACCGCCGCTGGCGACGTCGAGACGCTCCAGATCCTCAACCACGGCGCGGCGAACATGGAGTTCGACCCCGCGACGCTGGCGGCCCACGAGATGTTCACCGAGAAGACGGGCATCGAACTCGACGTCATCGAGATCGGTGTCGACCAGGCGAACACACGCGAGCAGCAGTTCCTCTCCTCGGAGGAGCCGATGCCGCACGCGTTCAACGTCGACGGCATCCTCGTCCCGGTGTTCGTCGAGCAGGGCTATCTGGAGGTGACGGACGCCCTGTATCCCGAGGGCGGCTACGACCCGTACATCCCGGCGCTCCAGAGCCTCGTCGAGTGGGACATCGGTCCCGTGATGCAGGGGACCCACACGTACGGCTACCCGAACATCGGAGAGGCCAGCATGGGGCACCTCCGGCCGGACCTCGTCGAGGAGCAGGGCATCGACCCCGAGCGCTTCCAGGGCGAGTGGTCCTGGGACCTCCTCGAGGAGCTGGGTGAGGCGTTCGCCGGCACCGACGTGAACGCGTTCGCCTACTACGCCGGCACCTCGACGTACCTCGCGTACTCGTTCCGCGAGCTGCTGTTCCAGCAGGGCGGTCGCATGGTCCAGGACGACGGCACGGTCGTGATGAACTCCCCCGAGGCCGTTCGTGTCATCCAGAAGATGAAGGAGTGGCGCGACAAAGGGTACGTCCCCAGCGACGTCATCTCCTACGGGGAGGGTGACATCGTCGACCTGTACGCGTCCGGCCAACTCGCGTACACGACCGCGTTCTCCGACTTCATCCCGCGGCTGCTCCAGGAGTACGAGGCCGGCAGCGAGTACCAGGTCGTCGTCCCGCCCGCGGCCAACGCCGGCCCCGCGCCGACGCAGGCCGGCCTGGTCGCGCCGAACACGACGAGTATCAATCGGTTCGCCGACACCGGTCACAAGCTGGCCGCGATGCTGTACGGCGACCTGAAGCTGAGCTACTACACGCAGTGGCTGGAGTTCACCTACGAGGGGAACATCTCCTACATGGAGCAGGTGTACACCGACTCCGCGGAGAACGACTTCGTCACGTTCGGCGACACCATCGGCGACGCCATCAGCAACGGCGTCCTGGAGCTGTTCCCGCAGATGGCGTCCGTGTTCCAGCAGATGCTGTCGCCGGTCCAGCGCGCCATCCAGGGCTCCATCTCGCCACAGCAGGCGATGGACCAGGTGCAGGACTTCGTCGACTCCGAGATCAACAACTGATGAGCCGGAGACGCACACCGACTCGCCATGGCGACTGAGGACTTCCGGGGCGACGTCGGCCCCCACGGGAGCGGCGTCACCGGCTGGATCTCCGACTGGGTGAACGACCACATCCGGACGGTGCTGCTCGGGCCGTCGCTCGTGGCGCTGTTCGTCGTGTTCATCTACCCGGCGATCATGCTGGTGTGGCTGTCGCTGCAGAACACCCGCGGGTTCGGCGAGACGTTCGAGCCGACGTACAACTACGGACGCATCTTCGGCGACCCGACGTTCTGGAACGCCGTCGAGAACACGCTCGTGTACTCGTTCGGGTCGCTGTTCGTCTCGGTCGCGGTGGGACTCGTCGTCGCGCTGGCGCTGAACAAACTGGCCGACGACTACCTCAGAGACACGTACACCACCCTCATCCTGCTGTCGTGGGCGGTGCCGCTGTCTATCGTCGGCGTCACCTGGCGCTGGATGTTCAACGGCCAACTCGGCGTCGTGAACCGCGTGCTGTTGGACCTGGGACTGCTGTCGAGTTCGTTCTCGTGGCTCACCAGTTCCTCGACCGCGATGGGCGTCGTCGTCCTCGCGGACTCGTGGTCGCGCATCCCGTTCGCGGCCATCGTGCTCCTCGCGGGGTTGCAGTCGATCCCGCAGGAGATGTACGACGCCGCCAAGATCGACGGCGCGACGACGTGGCAGACGTTCCGCCACGTCACGCTCCCGTACCTCAGACCGTCGTTCTTCGTGGCGGGACTGATCACGTGGATGTTCGCGTTCCGGGCGTTCGCCATCCCGTTCTCCACGACGGGCGGCGGCCCGGGCGGCGCGACCGAGACGCTCGCCATCTACATCCACCGGTTCGGGATCCAACTGCTCGACTACGGGTTCGCGTCGGCGGTGGCCGTGTTCCTCGTCTCCGTGACGCTGGTCGTGGCCGCCGGCTACGTGTATTTCATCCTCGAACGGATGGAGGAGATCGAGGTCTGATATGGCCGGCGCAGACCCCACTCTCCAGCAGTATCGGCGTCGACAGCGCGTGTGGGACGCCCTCGAGAGTCGCTACGTCGTCCACCTCGTGTTGTTCCTGGCGGTGCTGTTCATCATCCTCCCGATCGTGTGGATGTTCATCACGTCGCTGAAGACGCGCCAGGGCGTGCTCTCACCGGCGTACCTCCCGCTCGAGCCGACGCTCGCGGCGTACGACCGCGCGCTGTTCGACCGCGGCTTCTGGCGGGCGGTCGTCAACAGCGTGATCGTCGCGTCCGTCTCGACGGCGATCGTGATGGTGCTCGGGACGCCCGCCGGCTACGTGTTCAGCCGGTTCCGCTTCCGGTTCGACAACGCGGTGTTCGTGTTCGTGCTGTTCACCCGGCTGTTCCCGCCGATCGGACTGGTGACGCCGTACTACCGGATCGTCTCGACGTTCGGCCTGCTCAACACGAAGACGGGCATCATCATCGCGAACGTGTACCTGTGGTTGCCGCTGGTGATCTACATCATGCGCAACTTCTTCATCACGATCCCGACGGCGCTCGACGAGGCCGCCCGGGTCGACGGGTGCACGAAGATCCAGGCGTTCCGGCACGTCGTGTTCCCGGTCGTCTTGCCCGGGTTCGCGGCGGGGACGATCCTCACGTTCCTCTACTCGTGGCGCGAGTTCCTGTTCGCGTTCACGGTGAGCACCGACCTCCGGTCGATGACCATCCCCGTCGCGACGTTCCTGTTCGTCGGCGACGCGGGGATCGACTGGGGCGCGATGGCCGCCGCGGCCATCGTCGCGGTGATCCCGTCGGCGCTGGTGGTGGTGTTCTTCCAGCGCTACATCGTCGTCGGACTGACCGGGGGGATGAAGGGATGACCGCCCCGCCGCCCTTCCCCGTCTCGACCCGGTCGGACCGCTCTCGCGGACGTCGCCGACCACGCAGGAACCGCCACCGCACCGCCGCGAGCGGTGCCGGCACCGCCACGACCGACCGGAGTACACCATGAGCGACACTAGCCACGAAGAGACGATCGAACAGCCGACGGCCGACGAACACGGGGAACACCCCGAGGGTCGCCGGGTGAGCCTCCGCCTCGACGGCGTGACCAAGGAGTTCACCGAGGACGACGGCGGCACCGTCGTCGCGGTCGACGACGTGAGCCTCGACGTGTACGACGGGGAGTTCATCGTCCTCGTCGGGCCGTCGGGGTGCGGGAAGACGACGACCCTGCGCACGGTCGCGGGGCTCGAACAGCCCACGCGCGGGAGCATCATCATCGACGGCGAGGACGTCTCCGGGCAAGAGCCCCGCGAGCGCGACGTCGCGATGGTGTTCCAGAACTACGCGCTGTACCCGCACAAGACCGTCCGCGACAACATCGCGTTCCCGCTGCAGATCCGGAAGTTCCCGAGCGACGAGATCGACGAGCGCGTGAACGACACCGCGTCGATGCTCGGTATCGGCGACCTGCTCGACCGGCGCCCGTCGGATCTGTCCGGCGGGCAACAGCAGCGCGTCGCGCTCGGGCGCGCCATCGTCCGCGACCCGGAGCTGTTCTTGTTCGACGAGCCGCTGTCGAACCTCGACGCGAAACTGCGCATCCAGATGCGCACCGAGTTGAACCGCCTCCACCGCCGCGTCGGCAAGACGTCGCTGTACGTCACGCACGACCAGGCGGAGGCGATGACGCTGTCGGACCGCGTCGTCGTGATGAACGACGGTGAGATCCAGCAGGTCGCCCCGCCCGAGGAGGTGTACGCGGAGCCCGCGAACCGGTTCGTCGCGGGGTTCATCGGCGAGCCGCCGATGAACTTCTTCGACGTGACCGTCGAGGAGCGCGACGGCACCCGCGTCGCCGTCGGTGACAGCTTCGAGGTGGCGCTGCCCGAGACGCTGACGCTGCCGCCCGACGCCGGCACCGAGTTCGAGTTGGGCGTGCGCCCCGAGGACTTCGAGGACGCGTCGCTGGAGCCAGATCCGGACCCGTCGCGGACGATGGAGGTCCACGTCGGCGTCGTCGAGCCGATGGGGCCGAACAAGGACCTCGCGGTCCGCCCGGTCGGCAGGGAGGACGACCCGGCGTCGGAGTTCACCGCGCGCGTCTCCAACGCCACCGGCGCCGTCGAGGGCGAGCGCCTCACGCTCGTCGTCGACACCAAGAACGCCCACCTGTTCGACCCCGTCTCCGGCGACAACCTCACCGTGTAGCCGCGACACAGCCAGCAGCCACCATGCCATTTTCACACACCCGACCCAACCGCCGCACCGCCACAGATCGCCCACACAGCCACCGCTCGGCGCGAGGTCGCCGATGACCGTCGTCGAGGTGGAGAGCGTCCCGGTGTCGATTCCGCTCGAAGAGCCGGTGTCGTTCGCGACCCGGACCGTCGAGCACCGCGACCACACGCTCACCTTCGTCCGCGACGACGAGGGCAACGAGGGCGTGGGCTACACGCTCGGCTACGACGGTGCCGGCCTCATCGCCGACGCCGTCGAGGAGCTACTCGCCCCCATCGTCGAGGGCGAGGACCCGAATCACACGACGCGCTTGTGGCGCAATATGTTCGAGGGCACCTACCAGATCGGTCGCAAGGGGCTCCTCCTGCGCGCCATCGCCACCGTCGACATCGCGTTGTGGGACCTCCGGGCGAAGCGGGTCGGCCTCCCGATCCACGAGTTCCTCGGCGCCGCCCGCGAGTCGGTGCCGGCGTACGCCAGCGGCGGCTACTACCGCGGCGAGGGGACCGAGGGCCTGCGCGAGGAGATGGAGACGTACCTCGACCGCGGTCACGTCTCGGTGAAGATGAAGGTGGGGCGCCGCTCGGTCGCGACCGAGGAGAAGCGCGTCGCCGTCGCCCGCGAGGTGCTCGGGCCGGAGCGAATCTTGATGCTCGACGCCAACGGCGTCTGGACCAACACCGGCGAGGCGCTGCGGGCGTGCCGTCGGTTCGCGCGCTACGACCCGTACTTCATCGAGGAGCCGGTGAAAGCCGACAGCGTGGAACTGATGGCACGCGTCCGTGAGGGGCTCGACTACCCCGTCGCCGCCGGCGAGTTGGAGTTCTCGCGGTACGGCTTCGCGGAACTGCTCCGCGAGGGCGCCGTCGACGTGGTCCAGCCGGACGCGACGGTGTGCGGCGGGATCACGGAGTGGCTCCGCATCGCCCACACCGCCGCCTCCCACGACGTGCCCGTCACCCCCCACTACAACCCCCACCTGCACGCGCACCTCGTCGCCAGCATCGCCAACGGGGGCATGGTGGAGTACTTCTACCGCGACCGCGACGTGAAGGTGTTCGACGACCTGGTCGTCGACCCGCCGACCCCCGAGAACGGGAAGCTGACGCCCCGCGGCCCGGGTCACGGCGTCCGGATCGACCGCGACGCGCTCGCGAAGTTCCGCACCGACGAGGGGGGTGCCTGATGCGCGACTTCTCCATGCCCGACGTGCGCCGCGCGCCCGAGCGCGACGTGTCGATCACCGGCGTCGACACGGCGGTGATCCGCGGCAACTTCGACTGGAACCTCGTGCGCGTCCACACCGACGCGGGCGTCTCGGGGCTGGGCGAGGCGTACCGCGGCGGCGGGATCGACGAGATCGTCGGCTACCTCGAAGACGTACTCGTCGGCGAGAACCCCCTCGACGTGGAACGGCTGTTCCGCCACATGGTCCAGGAGACCTCGGGCCACGGCGGCACGACCGGGAAGGTCGTCACCGCGGCGTCGGGCGTCGAGTTCGCGCTGTGGGACCTGGCGGGCAAACTGCTCGGCCTCCCCACCTACCAACTGCTCGGCGGGAAGTACCGCGACGAGGTGCGCCTGTACGTCGACCTCCACGCGGGCGAGTCGTACGCCGTCGCCCACGGCGCGACCGACTACGCCGACGACGCGGCCTACCAGGCGGAGGCGTACGTCGAGCGCGCGACCGAGGCGCTCGATCTGGGGTACGACGCGATGAAGTTCGACCTCGACGCGCCCGCCGACAACGACCCCGAGTCGACGAACGGGCGGCTCACGCCCACCCACGTCGCCGCGAAAGAGGAGGTCGTCTCGGGCGTCGTCGACGCCGTCGACGGCCGTGCGGAGGTCGCGTTCGACTGCCACTGGGACTACGAGTTGGGCTCCGGGAAACGGCTCGCCAAAGCCCTCGAACCGTACCCGATCATGTGGTTGGAGGACGTGCTGCCGCCGGAGAACATGGACGCCCAGCGCGAGTTGGCGCGCTCCACGTCGACGCCGCTGGCGACCGGCGAGAACCGCTTCCGCGTCCACGAGTTCACGCAACTGCTCGACGACTACGCCGTCGACGTGGTGACGCCCGACCCCGCCACGGTGGGCGGCCTCGCGGAGGCGAAGGCCATCGCCAACCGCGCGGAGGAGCGCTACCTCGCGTTCGCCCCGCACAACGTCTGCTCGCCCGTCGGCACGGCGGCGATGGTCCACCTCTGCGCGGCGGTGCCGAACGCCAGTTACCTGGAGTACCACGCGCTCGACGTGGACTGGTGGGCGGACCTGCTCGACACGGACGACCCGTTCATCGAGGACGGTCGCATCGCGGTGTCGGAGGCGCCCGGTCACGGGATCGAACTCGACGAGTCGGTCGCTCGCGACCACGCCGTCGCGCACACGGACGGCTTCTTCGAGGGTGACGACGCGTGAGCGACACCCCTCGCCTCGCGGTCGTCGGCTCCGGTCGGATCGGCGCGGACCTGATCGAACGGGCGCAGGCGGCCGAGGACGTCGACCTCGTCGGCGTGCTCGTCCGCACGGAGAAGGGGTTCCTCGACCCGGACCTCCAAGTCACTACTCCCGCGGACTTGGTCGCACGCCACCCCGACCTGATCGTCGAGGCCGCGACTCCGGGCGTGCTCGTCGACTACGCCGAGGAACTGCTCGCGGCGGCAGACCTGATGGCGCTGTCGGGTTCGGCGTTCGCCGACCCCGACGACGAGGCGCACCTCCGAGCCGCCTCCGACGAGGCGGGGAACGCAATCTACCTCCCGCACGCCGCGCTGTTCGGCATCGACGGGCTCGCAGACGCCCGAAGCGAACTCGACAGCGTCCACATCGAGGCGCGCAAGGACCCGGCCCACCTCGACTTCGAGTACGCCGAGGAGGCGCCCGAGTTCGAGGCGGGCGCCGGCGAGACGGTGCTGTACGAGGGGCCGACGCGCGGACTGTGCCGGCGATTCCCGCGCAACTTCAACTCCCACGCGAGCGCCGCGCTCGCGGGACTGGGGCTCGACGACACCACCTCGACGCTGATCGCGGATCCCGACGCCGAGACGGCGTACCACGAGATCACGGCGACGGGCGAGGGGTTCGAGTTGGTCGCCGTCCGCGACAGCGCCATCGAGGGCGTCACCGGCGACTTCACGCTCGTGTCGACGTGGGGGTCGGTGCGGCGCGTGTTGGCGACGGGCGGCGGCCTGCGGTTCGTCTGAGCCGGCCGCGACCCTGCCCTCCTACTCGCCCGCTTCCGCCCACCACACCCACGCGACCCAGAAGCCCGCCGCGAGCGGCACCAACAGCCACCAGACGGGTTCGGCGACGGAGAACGCCGGCACCAGCCCGCGGTCGACGGCGACCATGACCGCCGGCATCGCGGTCGCGAACAGGGCGACGGCGACGAGCCGACGGTCGAACTGCACGGTCACTGCGTCGGCGGGAGTGCGCATGGGCGTTGCGACTCGGGCCGGCTGGCGCGTCGGCTGCCCACAGTCGCAATTCCTGCCAGTTTATCATCCCGGGTTCGGAAGCTTCGCCCAATGGTCGTCGGAGACATCTCGACCGGCACGGACGTCGCTGTTATCGGGGCCGGCCCCGGTGGCTACGTCGCCGCCATCCGCGCGGCACAGCAGGGGCTCGACACGACCCTCATCGAGAAGGACGCCTACGGGGGGACCTGTCTGAACCACGGGTGCATCCCGTCGAAGGCGTTCATCCACGGCGCCGGCGTCGCCCACGAGGCGGGCAACGCCGAGGAACTCGGCATCTACGCCGACCCCGCCGTCGACATGGAGCGCATGCAGCGGTGGAAGAGCGGCGTCGTCGACCGCCTCACGGGCGGCGTCGAGAAACTGTGTAAGGCCAACGGCGTCAACCTCATCGAGGGGACCGCGACGTTCGCCGACGAGCAGAAACTGCGCGTCGCCCACGGCGGCGACGGGCAGGGCTCGGAGTCGATCGAGTTCGAGCACGCTATCGTCGCGACCGGCTCCCGGCCGATCCAGATCCCCGGCTTCGAGTTCGACGGCGAGCACGTGCTCTCCTCGAGAGACCTGCTCGGGATGGAGTCGATTCCGGACAGCCTCGTCGTCGTCGGCGCCGGCTACATCGGGATGGAGCTGTCGACGATGCTCGCGAAACTCGGCACCGACGTGACGGTCGTCGAGATGCTCGACGACGTGCTCCCCGGCTACGAGTCGGACGTCCAGCGCATCGTCCGCACGCGCGCCGAGGAGTTGGGCGTCGAGTTCCACTTCGGCGAGGGCGCCAGCGGCTGGGAGGAGCGCAACGACGGCGGCGTCGCGGTCACCACCGAGACGGAGGACGGCGAGGAGTCGGAGTACCTCGCCGAGCAGGTGATGGTCGCCGTCGGTCGCGCGCCCGTCACCGACACGCTCGAACTGGAGAACGCCGGGTTGGAGACGAACGACGCGGGCTTCATCGAGACGGACCACCAGGCCCGCACCGACGTGGACTCCATCTTCGCCGTCGGCGACGTGGCCGGCGAGCCGATGCTCGCGCACAAGGCGAGCAAGGAGGGCATCGTCGCCGCGGAGGTCGCCGCCGGCGAACCCGCCGCGCTGGATTACCAGGCCGTCCCCGCCGCCGTGTTCACCGAGCCGGAGATCGCGACGGTCGGGCTCAGCGAGGACGAGGCGGCCGAGCAGGGCTTCGAGCCGGTCGTCGGCCAGATGCCGTTCAACGCCTCCGGGCGCGCGCTGACGACGACCCACACCGAGGGGTTCGTCCGCATCGTCGCCGACGAGGCGACCGGCTTCGTGCTCGGCGGCCAGATCGTCGGCCCCGAGGCGTCGGAACTGATCGCCGAACTCGCGCTCGCCGTCGAGATGGGCGCGACGCTGGAAGACGTGGCCGCCACCATCCACACCCACCCGACGCTCGCGGAGGCGACGATGGAGGCCGCAGAGAACGCGATGGGACAGGCGATCCACACGCTGAACCGGTAGGCGACGGCTCCGAGTCGAGACACCGACGCGACGCGCTTCGCGTCACACTTTTCACAGGACGCGGCGACCCCGACCCATGGGTCTGTTCGACCGCGACACCGACATGAGCGACGGCGAGGACGACGACGGTCCCCGATTCGAGCCCATCCTCGGCACCGAGGACGACGCGGGCGGCGACGACGGCCGCGACGGCGACCCGAGTCCGCTGTCGAAACTCGTGCGCGCCCGCTTCCGCGACGACGACTTCAGCGGGACGCTCAAGCGCGCCGTCGACGTGGAGGCCGGCGTGGTGCTGTACGCCTACTCGAACGGCAACGCGGGCGGGCTGACTGCGGTGCCCATCGAGCAGACGCGGTTACTGGACGAGTAACGCTGGTCTGTCGGGGACCGAGCTGATTCTGTCGTTTACGCGCGCACGCGCACGCCCGAGCCTATTTCCGCGTTCCGCCCGTGTGATCCCGTATGAGCACGAGACCGCCGGGCCCCCGCGGTGAACCGCTGTTCGGGAACGGTCGGCGCTACTCGCGGGACCCCTTCTCGTTCATGACCGACGTGGCGGACGCGTACGGCGACGTGATCCGCCTGGACCTGGGTCCCCGCGAGACGTACATGTTCACCAACCCGCGCGACATCGAGCGCGTGCTCGTCTCCGAGTGGACGGCGTTCGGCAAGCCGAACCTAGACGACGCTATCGACGACCTCCTCGGTGACGGCCTCCTGATGAGCGAGGGCGACCGCTGGCAGCGCCAGCGCGACCTCGCGAACCCTGCGTTCCACGCGAGTCGGATCGCCGGCCTCGACGACGCTATCGTCGGCCACACGGAGGAGGCGATGGCCGGGTGGGCCGACGGCGACACGGTCGACGTGCAGATCGAACTCGCTCGACTCACCGTCCGCATCATCGTCACCGCGATGTTCGGCACGGACATTGACGCCGAGACGGTGAAGCGGGTGCAAGCGCACCTCGAACCGCTCGGCCAGCGCTTCGAGCCGAACGCGATGCGGGCGGTCATTCCCAACTGGGCGCCCACCCGAGAGAACCGCCAGTTCCACGACGCCGTCGCGACGCTGGAGGGGATCATCGACGACCTCGTCGCCCGCCGCACGGGCACCGAGGAGACCGCGCCTGACCCCGCCGGCGACGCCGTCGACTCGCCGATGCCGATGGACCTCCTCTCGATCCTGTTGCGCGCGCAGAACGCGGGTGAGCAGACCGAGCAGGACCTCCGCGACGAGTTGATGACGATGCTGCTGGCGGGCCACGACACGACCGCACTGGCGCTCACCTACAGCTTCTACCTCCTGTCGCAACACCCGGAGGCGAAGGCGCGCTTCCAGCAGGAGGTGGACGCCCTCGACGGTGCGCCGACCGCCGCCGACGTGCGGAACCTGACGTTCACCGACCACGTGCTCTCGGAGTCGATGCGGCTGTACCCGCCCGTCTACACCCTGTTCCGGGAGTCGAAGGTGGACACCCGCGTCGCGGGCTACCGGATCCCCGAGGGGTCGCTGATCATGCTGCCGCAGTGGGTCGTCCACCGGTCGCCGCGGTGGTACGACGACCCCTTGACGTTCGACCCGGACCGCTGGGCGCCCGAGCGCGCCCGCGAGCGCCCCCGGTTCGCGTACTTCCCGTTCGGCGCCGGCCCGCGCCACTGCATCGGCAAGCAGTTCTCGCTGTTGGAGGCGAAGCTCATCCTCGCAACGGTCGGGCGCGCGTTCGACTTCGAGTACGAGGGCCCCGAGTTGGACCTGCGCGGGTCGCTCACGATGCACCCGAACCACCCGGTGCCGCTGCGACTCACCGAGCGCTGAGGCGCCTCGCGTTCTCCTCGCGCTCGCCTCGCGTCCTCACCCTCGGAGCGGGACCCGCGCGGCGATTTCCTTGTACTCGCGCGTCCAGACCCCCAACTCGTCGACCGTCCAGCGAACGTCGTCGACGCCGCGCTCCCGCAGTCTGGCGACCGCCTCGCTCGGGTCGCCGAGGCCCTCCCACCCCCGAGCGAGCGTGACGTGCGGGACGTAGTCGACGCCTTCCAGTCCGTCGACGGTGCCGAACTCCCGCACGAGTCGGTCGTGGATTGCCCGCAGCGGGTCGCGCCCGCGGACCCCCTCGGCGTCGTCGCCGACGGCCTCGACCGCGAGGTAGACGACCGGCCCTTCGCCAAGCGGCGGGCGCTCGAACGCGTCGATCCCGGTCACCTGGAGGTCGAACGGCGCGACGCCGGCGAGCGCGGGCCGCAGGCGCTCGCGGATGCGGTGGAGGTCGTCCAGGTTGCGCCCGTCGAGTCGCTTGACGACGAGCGTGTGGCGGTCGCGGACCGACGCGAAGTCGGCGAGGTCGGGCTCGAGCGACGCCGCGAGCCGTTCGACGGGCCACGGGACGGGGACGTTGACGCTGTACACGACGCCTCAGATCCGGTCGGTCAGCCAGAGGACGATCAAGACCACGATCACGACGCCGAGCAGGCCGCCGAGCGACCCGAGGATACCGAGCGCGAGTCCGACGATCTCAGACAGGATCTCCAGCGCGATCCAGATCACGACCAGCACCAACACCAGTTTCAGTAGGTCTTCGACCTCCATTGTCCCGTCCGCAGGTGACTCGCCGCCGACGAAAACCGTTTTGGGCCGTCCGCGGGTGAAGGTGGGTATGCGACGCTCAGTCGCCGCGGCCACGCTCGCCCTCCTCGTCGCGCTCGCGGCGCTCACGCCCGCGTTCGCGGCGGCCGCGGCGCCCGTGTCGAGCGACTCCACCCCGTCTGGGGTCGAGTCGCTCGCACCCGACGCCCGGTCGACACCCGCCGACATCGGTCTCGGCTTCGCCCAGACCGGCGACGTCGCGGCCGACCGCGTGGTGCTCAGGGCGACCCTCCAGCCGAACGGCGACGCCGAGTGGCGGATCGCCTACCGCATCGAGTTGACCGACGACAACACGACGGCGGCGTTCGAGAGCCTGCAGGCCGACATCCGCGAGAACTCGTCGGCGTACGAGACGCGCTTCGCGTCGCGGATGACGACGACCGTGGCGGCCGCCGAGAACGCGACCGGGCGCGAGATGGCGGCGACGAACGTCTCGGTGAGCGCACAGCGCAACCCGTTCCCGACGAGCAACGACTACGGCGTCGTCGCCTACACGTTCACCTGGGAGGGGTTCGCGGCGACACAGGGCGACCGACTCGTCGCCGGCGACGCGCTGGCGGGGCTGTTCCTCGACAGCGGCACCGTCCTCACGATAGCGTGGCCCGACGACTACGAGGTCCGCTCGGTGGCGCCCGACCCCGACGAGCGCTCCGACACCGCGGCGACGTGGCGCGGCGAGCGGAACTTCGGCCCGGACCAACCTCGCCTGACCGTCGCGCCCGCCTCCGCGCTCCCGCTGCGGCCCGCGTACCTCGCGCTCGCGGCGGTACTGCTGCTCGGCATCGGCGGCGCGGTCGTGCTCCGCCGCCGCGGTGACCTCCCGGTCGGCGACAACGCACTCGACGACGGCGCGGCGCCGACTCCCGACGCGAGCGGGACGGACGCACCACCAACTGGCGACGCCGACAATGCCGACGCTTCCGACGCCGCCGACGCCGCCGAGACTGACGCCGACGAAGCCGCGGAGGACGCGACGCCGCCGGAGGAACTGCTCAGTCCTCACGAGCGCGTCGTGCACCTCGTCGAGGGCAACGGCGGTCGGATGAAACAGGCGGACGTGACGGAGGAACTCGGCTGGAGCGCCGCCCGGACGAGCCAGGTCGTCGGCGACCTCCGCGACGACGGCACCATCGAGAGCTTCCGACTGGGGCGTGAGAACGTGCTCCGCCTCCCCGAAGCCGACGACGAACCGCACCCGGGCGACCCGAACGTCCCGGACCCCGACGACGACGCAGGCGCCGCTGACGACACAGACGAGTAGTCCGACCACCCTGCTACGGCCGTTCGCCAGACGGCGGCGACTTAACGACGCTTAACCGGGCTGAATCCGACGAGAGAGAGTGATCGGTATTAGTGGGTGCCGCTCTTCGCACAGGATATGAGCCGAACGACCGTCCTCCTCGTGGTCGCAGCGCTCGTCGTCGCGGGGGTTCCCGCGTCGGCGGCGTTCGCCCAGGAGTCGACGGGCGATCAGCCGGGGGAAACGTTCGCCGGGGTTGTCGGCGTACAGGGAGCGGAAGTCGAAGGTGAGGTCGCGGGGCGGGCGCTCGGACAGCAGCTCGCGACCGCCGACAGCAACGAGTCGAAGGCGAGCGTCGTCGCGAGTCAGACCACGGAGCTCCGCGAGCAGCTAACCGAGTTGGAACAGCGTCGCGAGGACCTCCGCGAGCGCTACCAGTCCGGGAACATGAGCCGTGGGGAGTACCGCGCGAAGTTGGCCCGTCTCGTCGCAGAGACGCGGTCGCTGGAGGCGCGCCTCAACACGACCGCGGCGACCGCCGAGGGACTCCCCGAGGAGGCGCTCCGGCAACGCGGCGTGAACGCGTCTGCGATCGCTGAGCTCCGACAGAACGCCTCCGACCTCACCGACGGCGAGGCCGCCGAGGCCGCCCGTGAGGTCGGCGGCGAGGGGACCGGGAAGGGCCTCGCAGGCGACACAGGACCGCCCGAAGACCGGGGGAACGCCGACACCGACGACCGTGGCCCGCCGGAGAATCGGGGGAACGCCGAGAACGCAACCGAGGACGACGAGCCGGGCAACTCGGGAAACGCAGCTGACACTGCCGACGACCGTGGGAACGCGGCGAACGTGACCGCGGGCGGCGACCGTGGGAACGGGGCCAACGCCTCGACAGGTGGTGACGACCGTGGGAACGGGACCGACGCCTCGGCGGGCGGTGACGACCGCGGGAACAGCGGGGACGCCGCCGGCGCCGGATCAGCGAACACGAACGACGGCGAGGCCGGCGACTCCGACAGCGACGACCGGGGGAACGCCGGGAGCGCGGGGAGCGCCACGGACGACGGTGACCGTGGGAACGCGGGGAACGCCGACGGACGCGGCAACGGCCCCGACGACACCTCGACGAGCACCGCGACCGAGACGGAGGTCGAGCGGTTCGACGGTGGAGCCACACCCGAGTTCGGTCCCTGATCCGAGCGCCCCACACCCCGTCGGGGTCGCTCGCTCGACGGCGCCGACCCGCGAAACGTGTAAGTAGCGTGTCGTCCAACCCGAATGCATGGACAGCGCCGGCAGACAGTTCTTCCGCTCGCTTGGTCGACTGAGCGCCAGCGACGCCGGTGCCCTCGATCTGGTCCCCGACAGCGGGCTCCTCCAAATTGCGCTCGCGATGGGCTTCGCGCTCCTCGCGTGGACCCTCCTCCCGATGGCGTACGCGCTCGCCGGCACGCTCCTCGTGTTGGCGCTGGCGACGCTCGTCTCGTCGGTCGAAATCGTGCAGGCGTACGAGAAGCGTGCGCTCACGGTGTTCGGGGCGAATCGCGGGCTGCTCGACCCGGGACTCCACCTGGTCCCGCCGTTCGTCTCGCGAACGTACCGCTTCGACACGCGCGTCGAGACGATAGACGTGCCGACCCAGGAGGCGATCACCGAGGACAACTCCCCGGTCACCGCCGACGCGGTCGTGTACGTCCGCGTCGTCGACGCCGAACGCGCGTTCCTGGAAGTCGACGACTACCGGCGGGCGACCGCCCTGCTGGCACAGACGAACCTCCGCGCGGCGATCGGCGACATGCACCTCGACGAGACGCTGAGTCGGCGCGAGGAGATCAACCGCCGCATCCGCGAGGGCCTGCAGGGCCCCACCGACGACTGGGGGGTGCAGGTGGAGATGGTGGAGGTGCAGGAGGTGCTCCCCACTCGCGTCGTCCTCGACGCGATGGAACAGCAGACGTCCGCCGAGCGCCGCCGCCGCGCGATGATCCTCGAAGCGCAGGGGCGGCGTCGCTCCGCGGTCGAGGCGGCCGAGGGTGACCGCACGGCCAACGTCCTCGCGGCGCAGGGGACGAAGGTCGCGAGCGTCCTCGAAGCGCAGGGTGACGCTATCTCGACGGTGCTCAGAGCCAGAGCCGCCGAGTCGATGGGCGAACGCGCGATCATCGACAAGGGGATGGAGACGCTCGCGGCCATCGGGCAGGGCGAGTCCACGACGTACGTGATCCCGCAGGAGGTGACGAGCCTGCTGGGGCGGTACGGGGAGACCCTCTCCGGCACTGCCGTGCTCGACGCGGCGGAGTCCGCCGGCTTAGACTCGCTGGAGTTCGCGCCCGAGGACCGCGAGTTGCTCGGTCTCGACTCCGTCGACGAGATTCTCGCGGTCGAGTCGGCCACCGACGACGAAGCGACACCGATCGCGGGAGGAGAGTCCGAGTACGACGACTGAGCGCCCGGGAGCCACCCGCTCCACCAGTCGCGCCGTTTATCCGGGACTGTCGACTACACCCGCGCAATGAGTGAGACACGCGACACGCGGGAGTTCTGCCCGCGCTGCGGCGACCCGGTGCCCGAGCGGGAGGAGCCGCTCCCGGGCGAGCCGCGCGAGCGCGACCGCGTGCTCTGTGACGCCTGCTACTTCGAAGACTTCGAGTTGGTGGACGCCCCCGACCGCGTCGAGGTGACCGTCTGCTCGCACTGCGGCGCGGTCCACCGCGGCAACCGCTGGGTCGACGTCGGCGCCCGCGACTACACCGACGTCGCCGTCGACGAGGTGTCGGAGGCGCTGGCGGTCCACCTGAAGGCCGAGGACATCCGCTGGGGCGTCGAACCGGAGCAGGTCGACCGGAACACGATCCGGATGCACTGTACGTTCTCGGGAGTCGTCCGCGACACGCACGTCGAGGAGTCGGTCGTCGTCCCCGTCAAGATATCTCGGGGCACCTGCGACCGCTGCGGGCGCATCTCCGGCGGGAGCTACGCCGCGGAGGTGCAGATCCGCGGCCGCGAGCGCGTCCCGGACTCGACCGAGCAGTCGAAGGCCGTCGAAATCGCCGAGTCGCTCGTCGCCGAGCGCGAACAGGACGGCGACCGCGAGTCGTTCGTCACCGAGGTGATCGACCAGCCCGAGGGGAAGGACGTGAAGCTCTCGACGAACAAACTCGGGAAGGCGGTCGCCACCCAGATCACCGAGGAACTCGGCGGGAGCTACACGGAGGCGCCGACGCTCGTCACCGAGGACGGCGACGGCAACGAGGTGTACCGCGTCACGTTCGCGGTGCGCCTCCCGAAGTTCCGCCCGGGCGACATCATCGACCCCGCAGACGACGAGGGGCCGGTAGTCGTGCGGTCGGTCCGCGGGAACCTCAAGGGAGTGCGCATGGCGACGGGCGAACCGTACGAGGCGCGCTTCGAGGAGGGCGAGACGCCCGACGCCGAGCAGGTCGGCGCGGTCGACGACGCCGTCGAGACGACCGTCGTCACCGTCGAGGACGACAACGCGGTGCAGGTGCTCGACCCCGAGACGTACGAGGCGGTGACGGTCGCGCGGCCGCCGAGTGTCGACGAGGACGCGACTGCGGTGGACGTGGTGAAGACCGACGTGGGCCTGTACGTGGTGCCCGACGACGACACCGAGGAGTAGCGGGGCACGCTGGGCGACCGTTCTTCGACGTGTGCACACGAGAACCGGCCAGCGACGGCGTCGCTCCCGACGGGGTGTCGCAGAGAAGGGGGGAACGCTCGCTCAGTCCGCGTTGACGTGCGACGGGCCGCTCGAGTCCGTCGGCGACGGCGTCGTCACGATACCGCGCTTGGCGCACAGTTCGTCGAACCGGTCGAGGTCGACGCCGGCCTTGCGCGCGGCCTGTGTGCGGGTGAGCGTTCCAGCAGCGAACAGCGTCAGTGCCGTGTCGACGCCGTGGATTGTCATAGCTCTACTATCTGCAAGGAGATACATAATCCTTCGTGAGATAATATGTCACTAAGGTCGCCGCGAGCGCGGGTCCTGCAGCTTCGTGATATAAGGACGTATTCGGGGACGGCGGCGTCTCGATACGCCTACTCTCCCCACACGTCGGAGAGGGGGTGGTCCGCCATCGGGTCGTCGTCGGCGTCGTCGCTCCCCCCGGAGCGGGACGACGAGGTGCCGCTGGAAGAGGACCGCCCGGACGAGCCACCCGACGACGACGAGCCGCCGGTTCCGCCGCTGAAGCCCTTGCCACCGCCGCCGCCACTCGATCGGCCGATCCCGTGTCCGGCACCCGAACTCGGGCCGGGGTCGGCGTCCATCCCCGCCATCGCCGCCTCGGGGTCGAAGTCGGGGAGGTCCGGCACCGACATCCGGTCGATCTGGTCGCGGAACCACGGCGGCGTGTCGTGTTCGGCGCGTTCGAACAGGTCGAGGAGACTCGAATCCGCGAGGTAGGTGGCGCCGTGGTCGTCGGGCGCGCGGACGACTCGCCCGCACGCCTGGATGACGGTCCGCAGGGCCGCGCGGTGGTACCACGCCCACTGGCCCTCCTCCAGTCGGGCGGCGACGCGGGAGTCGCTCGTGTTGAGGTACGGCGCCTTACACAGCACCTGCCAGCGACAGAGGTCGCCCTTCAGGTCGAGCGCCTCCTCCATCTTCACCGAGACGAACACCTCGGGGTCGTCGCTGGCCTTCCACGCCTCCAGTTGCGCGTCGCGGTCGTCGCTGTCGTGGCTGCGGACGCGCGCGCCGACGCCGAACTGCTGGAACTTCTCGACGAGGCGGCTCGCGATGGCGTAGCTGTGGGCGTGAATCAGCCCCTTCTCGTCGGGGTGGCGCGCCATCAGTTGCAGACTCAGGCGCGCGACCTTCGGGAGCGTCTCGTCGCGGTGTTCGTACGTCATCTTCCCCTGCGTCGTGTCGTACAGCGGCCGGTGCTCGACGGGGAACGTGTGCTCCACGTCGACGAGCGCGACCTCCGAGGGGTCGAGACCGACGCCACGGCAGAAGGACTCCTTGCTGAGGATGGTCGCCGAGAGGAGCGCGAAGCGGTTGCCGCGGTCCCACACGGTGTGTTTCAGGTACTTCTCGGGGTCGAGCGGTTTGATCGTGAGGGCGCCGCCCTCGCCGTCTGGCTGGTCGACGACCCACGTCGTCGCCGACTCGCTGTCGCGGTAGTCTTCGAGGAACCACTTCACCTCGGAGATCAGTTCCTGGAGGCGGTCGCGGCGGGCGGCCTCCTCGGGCGAGAGGTCGCCCTGCCGGAGCAACTCGTCTTTCTCGTCGGTACAGACGCCGAGCAGCGCCTGCGCGAACCGGGAGGTGCGCTCTAGGGGGCCGACCTCGTCGTTGTGTACGTCGGGGACGCCGATCTGATCCCAGACCGGGACCGTCTGCGGCGACAACTCGATGGTCGCGTACATCTCCGCCCACTCCGCGAGGCCGTGGGCCTCGTCGACGACGACCACGTCGCGCTTGCGGAACACGTCCGACCCGGCGGTCTGCATGAAGTACGCGAGCGTCATCGCGGCGATAGGGCGGTTCGAGGCGATGGCTCGGTCGGAGTAGTACGGACAGCGGTGCTGGATCGAGCAGTCGTAGCCGCGACGCCGGGCGCAAGGAGCGCGGTTGACGGGGGTGTCCTCCTCGCCCGGGAGGATGCAGTCGTAGTTGGACTTCCCGCGGATCACGTTGAGGTCGTCGAGCAGGTCGTCCTCGGCCACGTCGTCGAGTTGGGACACCTGCGGCGTCGTGTAGTACGCACCCGTCGCGTCGGAGGGGCCGGCCTCCTCGACGGTGCGGGCGGCGCCGGCGATGGCGCGCGCGAGCAGCGACTTCCCGCTGCCGGTCGGCGCGCGCACGAGCACGACGCGGTTGCCGGCGGCGAACGCGTCGGTGATGTCGCTCAGCGCCTGTTCTTGCGCCCCGCGGAAGGAGGGTGCGGGGAACTCCGAGACGATCCGAGCGGGGTCCACGATGTGGTCGGAGCGAGCGCCGCGGCGAGCGTAAGGGTGTCGGATAGCCGCACCCACGTGCCGGCTGGCGCCGAGTGGTGCTCAGCTACGCCCCGTCGTCGGGGAGCGCGTCGACGTGCTCGTGCGTGACCTCCTCGTCGTCTGGCAGCGCGTCGATGCAGTCGTAGCAGAGGAAGTGCTCGGTGCCGTCGGCCAACGTCAGCGTCAGCCCGTCGGTGCTGCCCGTCTCGAACGACCAGAGGTCGCCGATGCCGCCGCCGAGACGGACTCGCCGCCCGCAGCCGTCACACCGCTGCTTGCTCATACCCTCGCTGTGTGCGCCGGGGCGATAAGCGCGTGGCTCCGTCCGGCCGCGGCTGTCGCCCTCGACAACCCCCCCGGAGGCGGTCGTCCATAGCTTCTTACCCGCAGACTGTGTGCTTCTCTGACACGCATGGAGGTGAACTGCGAGGGGTGTGCCGGCTGTTGCATCGACTGGCGACCGCTCGGCGCGCCCGACGACCGCGAGCGCGAGGGGCGCTACCGCGCGCTCGACGACACCTACCACATGGTCCCGCTCTCGCGCGACGAGATCCGCGGGTTCGTCGACGACGGCCTCGGCGACGCGCTCGTCCCTCGACTGTTCGCCAGCGACGGCCCGCGAACGACCGAGGTCGACGGCCACCGCGTCGCCGCCATCGACGGGCGCCCGGCGTTCCTCGTCGGCCTCCGCAAGTCGCCCAAGCCGGTCGCCCCCTTCGACGGCGACCGCGTCTGGCTCGACGCCTGCACGTTCCTCGACCCCGACACGCTCCGGTGTCGGATCCACGACTCCGAACGCTACCCCGACCGCTGTCGCACCTACCCGGGGCACAACCTCGAACTCGACGCCGCGACCGAGTGCGAGCGGGTCGAGCGCGTCCACGGCGAGGCCGGCCAGCGCCTCCGCGACGACGACGTGCCCGAGGACCTCTCGCCGCCGCCGCTCGGTCCCCGCGCGCTCGGGTCGACGGTGTTCTTACACCCGGAGCCGGACGCGCTCGACGGCGCAGTCAGCCGGTTGATCGCCGGCGAGGCCACCGCCGCGGACCGCGCCACGTTCGTCGCCAGCGCGGCGGCCTCCGCGCCGGGCACGGCCGAGGTGAACCCCGAGCGCTTCGAGCGCGAGCGCGAGCGCGTCCTCGCGGCGGACTCGTGGGTGAGCGCCGCCGACGCCGAGTGGCGGGCCGCCGCGGACCGCCGGGGGAGCCGCGTCGACGACGCGCCCGACGCGACCGCCGTCGAGGAGGCCGGCGGCGCACCGTCGACCGGCGAGTGGACGCCCGCCGAGTGAGCGGCCCACTCGACGTCGACGCCGAAGTCGACAGTCGGTCGACGGGTGGGACCAAGGATTATCGACCCCCGTGTGAATTGGTACGGTATGCGTGTCCTCGTCACCGGCGCCACCGGGTTCGTCGGTCGCCGTCTCGTCCCCGCGCTGCTCGCCGCCGGCCACGAGGTGGTCGCGCTCGTGCGCGACGCCGACCGCTACGACGCGCCCGACGACGTGCGCGTCCTCGAAGGTGACCTCCTCGCGGCCGACGAAGTTCGCCTCGTCACCGGCCCCGGCGAGACGAGCGCCCAACCGCTGGGTCGCTGGCTCGCCGCCCTCGACTGCGACGCCGCCTACTACCTCGTCCACTCGATGGGCGAGGACGGCGACTTCGCCGAGGCCGACCGCCGGGCGGCGACGACGTTCGCCGACGCCGCGAGCGCCGGCGGACTCGATCGGGTGGTGTACCTCGGCGGCCTCGGCGAGGAGGGCGAGGACCGATCTGATCTCTCCGAGCACCTCCGGTCTCGCCGCGAGGTCGGTGCGATCCTCGCGGCGGGCGAGTACGACCTGACGACGCTTCGCGCCGCCGTGATCGTGGGTGCCGGCTCCGCGAGCTTCGAGATCATCCGCCAACTGGCCGCCCGCCTCCCCGTGATGGTCACCCCGCGGTGGGTCCGCACCGAGTGCCAGCCCATCTTCGTCGACGACGTGGTCGCGTACCTCGTCGGCGTGCTCGACGCCCCCAAGACGGCCGGCGGCACCTACGACATCGGCGGACCGGACGTGCTCACCTACGAGGAGATGCTCCGGCGCACCCGGCGGGCGCTCGGCGGCCGACTGTACGTCGTCCCGGTGCCGGTGCTCACGCCGCGACTGTCCTCGGGGTGGGTCCGCCTCGTCACCGACGTGCCCGACGACCTGGTCGACCCGCTCGTCGACGGGCTGCGCACGCCGGTCGTCGTCGGCGACGACGCCATCCGCGAGCACGTCCCCGTCGAGTTGACGCCGTTCGACGAGGCGCTGGCGGTCGCCCTCGCCGGCACCGACGAGGGAGTCGACCCGCCCGGTGAGCGCGGAGCAGAGACCCCCGCGGACCCCGACGACGACGCCGGCGACGACCCGGCGGCCGAGTCCGGGGTGTCCGCGTGAGCGGGCCGACCGCCGAGGAAGACGAGACACACCGGAGTGCCCGAGGTGACGCCGACATCGACGCCGCCGCAGTGGACCCGAGCGACGTCGAGGCGCGCCCGGCGTACGGCGACGCGTGGGTGTACGAGAGCATCGTCGGCGCGCTCCCCGGCATCTCCCTCTCGAAGCCCGCGGCGATCGGCCTCCAGGTGGTGATCTTCGAGGGCGGCGTCCTCGCGCTCGCGGCGCTGTACGACCTGTGGGCGGCGGTGCCCGCGGGCACCGTCGCCGTCGGCGTCGCCGCCGTCGGGAGCTACTTCATGCTGACCCTCGGCGGCGAGAACCGTCGCCTCGACGTGGCGGAGACGTACTACCGGCTGTTGTTCGGGTCGAGCATCGAGGTCGTACTGGCGGTGCTGGCGTTCGTCGCGGTCGTCACCCACCTGTTCGTCACCGACCCCGCGACCGTCGGCCAGCCGTCGGCGGCGGCCCGCCTCCTCCCGATTCCGATCGCGACCGCCTCGGAACCGATCGTGACCGAACTGTTCGGTGCCGACCCGCCGACGCCGGTCGTCTTCCTCGCGTTGCTGGTGTTGTGGGACCTGTGCTACCGGATCGGCACGTCGTGGTGGACGGCGGTCGTCTCGTTGTACCGCGAACTCCGCCTGTCGCCGGGACCGGGGACGCGGCGGCGCTTTCGCCGACTCGACGCGCTCAACGTCGGCTTCGCCGTCGCCCAGCTGGCGCTCGTCCCGTTCATCGCCGACCGACCGGTGCTGTTGCTCGCGATGTGTGGGCACGTCGTCGCCGTCACCGCCGTCTCTGGAACGGCTATCGCGCTGTCGCTGCGCGCCGAGTGACCGCCGAGAAGTCAGATCGGGCTTACTCGCCCTTGATCGTCTTGAACTGGTCCAAGAGTGCCTCGGCCGACTCGCCGGAGTCGTACGTCACCCTGCCGCGGTACTCGCTGCGTTCCTCGGCGAAGTCGGCGTCGACGCGGGTCTTCTGTTCCCGCCGCTCGTGCTCCTCGTCGTCGTAGGCACCCATTGACATGGTACGGTATCACGTAGCAAATTGTATAATAAATATGTATCGGTCGTTCACACCGTACATATCGGGTATCGGGCGCGTGTCACTCCGAGCGGAGGGTTGAAACCGCCCGCCCACACCAGTATCTGGTGTGGCACGCCCGCTTCGGTTCAGATACGCCCCCGGCACGTGGTCGCAGTCGCGGATCCACGACGATCTCTACCGCCCGCTCGACGACAACCTCGGGGCGACCGAGCGCGACCCGTGGTTCGCCCCGCCCGCGGGGTACGACGCCCGTCGCTTCGACATGGACGACGGGAGCCTCGCGCTGTTCTGTTGGACCGACGACGGCGACGGGCCGACGGGCGTCGGCGGCGGCGCCGGCGCCTACTGGCTCGGTAACACCGAGACGCCGTCGTCGCTGTGGCGGACGGAGAAGTACGCACTCGCGGACGTGCCGTTCGCGGTGACGCGGTGGGCCGAGCGCGAACTGCTCGCCGTGCTGTACGAGGACGAGCCGTGGTTCGAGGACTTCCCGCACCTCGCGTGGTACTTCCTCCCGGTGCTGTGCTCGAAGGACGGCTCGGGGACGACCCGGGAGTTCTTCCGCGAGCACGCCGCGGGGTTCCCCGACGCCGACCGCTTCGACGCGCTCGGCTTCTACGAACAGTTCCTCGCGACCGGCATCCTCGACGACGAGCGCGAGGAGATGGCGAGCAAACTCGGCACCAGCGAGTACCTCGACCTCACCCGCATGACGGCGACGATGGGCGAGTTCGACGTGGCCCGCCTGCTCGTGAACGCCGGCTACGACATCGAACCGGAAATCGAGGTGACGACCGACCACGTCATCGACTTCCGCGCGACCCACGACGACGGCACCTCGACGCTCGTCGAGGTGACCCGCCCGGTCGCACCCAATCTGCGGTCGGCGGGCACGCCCTCCGCCGCCGTCCGCGACACCGTCGAGACGAAGACGAGCGGCCAACTGGAGGCCCACGGCGGCGGCGTCACGCTGTTCGTCGACTGCTCGTCGTTCCCCGACGACGACTGGTTCGCCGTCCGCGGCGAGCAGCCCGACGTGGGCCACCGGCCCGCCGTCGTGTTCCGCTCGCGGCCGGACGGCCGGACGGAGGCGTACAAGAAGGGGAGCGTCCCGCTCGACATGGACGCGGCGCTGGAGTGGGTGTAGCGGTCGTCGAAAAGCCCGGGACGGGTGACTGAGCCGGTTCCCAGGCGAACATCGTGGCGCTGCGCGGCGGGGGCGAACCGCCGCGCGGTCGATTCGTTAGAACGAGACGGGGTCTGGCCCGTCCTCGCCGACGCTCGGGGCGTCGCGGTCGCTGTAGAAGCGACGACCGACGGCCTCGTGGCCGACGCCGCCCCACAGCGTCATCATCACGTCGTCGGCGGAGTGGAACGTCTCGGAGCCGAGGCGACCGAGTACGGCGCCGATGGTGTCGGAACCGTCCTGCAGTTCGATCCGCGTGTCGCCGTACGCGTCGATGAGTTCGCCGCTCGTCGCGGGGTACTCGTGGGCCGCCAACTGGTCTTCCGTGCCGTTCAGGCGCATCAACTACTCGGATGTCGAGGGAGTATGTAACGATTGTCCATGTACGACCTTCGTGAGAACGGTAGTCTTTAACGTATTATAATGCCCTTTCATCGCACGGCGTGCTGGTGATTTCTCGACCCGGAGACGCGGTGTCGGCGGTCCGACCGGAACGACCTTCCGCCCGGGTCGCCCGGGGTACGGTAAATGGTGATCGCGGACCTCCACGCCCACACCACTGTCTCCGACGGGACGCTCACGCTCGACACGCTGGTCGCGGCGGCGCGCCGGGCCGACCTCGACGCCGTCGCCGTCACCGACCACGACCGGATCCACCCCGACCTCGACGCGCCGGTGACCGTCCGCGACGGCGTCACCGTCGTCCGCGGCATCGAACTCCGCGTCGACACCGGGGACAACGGCGAGCGCGTCGACCTCCTCGGCTACGGCGTCGGCGACGACGACGCGCTGCGCGCGGAGTGTGACCGCCTGCAGGCCGACCGAATCGACCGCGGGCGCCGGATCATCGAGAACGTCGAGGCCCACCTCGGCGTCGACCTCGACCTCGAACCCCGCGAGGGACTCGGGCGCCCGCACATCGCCCGCGCCATCCACGAGAGCGACGCCGACTACGACTACACGGGCGCGTTCGACCACCTCATCGGGAACGACGGCCCCTGCTACGTCCCGCGGTCGGTGACGCCGGTCGAGCGGGGGGTCGACCTCCTGCGCGACGCCTGCGCCGTCGTCGGCCTCGCGCACCCGTTCCGCTACGACGACCCCGCGGCGGCGCTGGACCTGTGTGTCGAGTACGACCTCGACGCAGTCGAGCGCTTCTACCCGTACGGCGACGCGGTCGCGACCGACCCCGAACGTGTGGAGGCGCTGGCGGCCCAGCACGACCTGCTGCTCACGGGGGGCACCGACGCCCACGGCGAGGAGTTGGGCGTCGACGGCCTCGACGCCGAGCACTGGGCCGCGGTCAGCGCGCGCTTGCCGGAGGCGCGGAGTTAAGCCGGAGGCGCGGAGTTAAGTACGACTGGGCGCCTTCTGCGTGTATGCAGTGTCACTACTGTGACCGGGACGCCGCCTACGCCGCCGAGCGCGGCGGTCTCAGGGTCGGGCTGTGCGAGTCGCACTTCCGCGACCGCGTCGAGGAACTCGCCGAGAGCGAGGGGCTCGAAGCCATCCGAGAGCAGGTGGACGTGACACAGACCGACCGGGAGTCGTAACGGTCCCGCGTTCCACGCCGCTCGTCCTCCCTCCCCCGCTCACCACAGCAGGTCGACGCCGAACACGTACAGCGCCGCCAGCGCCGACTCGAACACGAGCGTGCCGACCGCCGACAGCAGCGCGAACCGGCGCACGTCCATCTCCGCGAGTCCCGCGGGGACGGTGAGCATCCCGCGCGTGAACAGCAGCGAGTTCGAGACGGGGACGACGACCTGCCCCCAGCGGTCGAACCAGCCGTCGAACTTGTCGAGGCGCTCCTCGCTCACGCGGAACCACCGCTTCTGGAGGAGCCACTCGCGCCCGCCGCGCTGGGCGACGACGAACAGCGCCGTCTGGCCGACCGTCGCGCCGAGTACCGCGACGGCAAGGACGGCGACGACGGTGTCGACCGAGTGCCCGAACAGGAGGAGCGACCCGGGGACGATCAGTTCGCTCGGCATGAAGTACATCAGCATCGCCCCCTCCAGCACGAAGACGGCGAACAGGACGACGAGCGCGTACTCCGAGGCCAGCAACGACTCCAGCCACGCGGGCATCGCGCCGATCTGGAGGGGCGAGAGCGTCACGGACGCGGCTTGCCTGTCGCCCGATATAGGGTTTGTGTCATTCACCGCCCGGCGGGAGTCGCGTCCCGGGCGGGCCGGTCGAACCAGTTATCGGCGACGGTCCCTGAGCCGGGGTATGGAACGGTTCCAGAACACCGGCCAGCCAGACTGGGACTGGTGGGGGCGACTGTGGCCGACGCCGGGAGCGACGCTGCGGGACCTCGGTGTCACCTCCGGCGACGCGCTCGTCGAAATCGGCAGCGGCAACGGCTACTTCGCGCTCCCGGCCGCGCGGGTCGTCGACCCCGCGCCGGTGTACGCGCTCGACCTCGACGAGGCGCTGCTCGCGGAACTGTCGACGCTCGCCGAGATGGCCGGCATCGACAACGTCGACCCCGTCCACGGCGACGCCCGCGACCTCGCCGACCACGTCCCCGCCGACGTCGACGTCTGCCTGCTCGCCAACGCCTTCCACGGGGTCGGCGAGCCGGCCCCGTTCGTCGAGGCGGTCGCGGACGTGCTGGCCCCCGACGGGCAGTTCGTCGTCGTCAACTGGGACACTCGGCCGCGCGAGGAGACGACCGTCGCGGGCGAACCGCGCGGCCCGCCGACGGACCTCCGGCTGTCGCCCGCGGAGACGGAGCGGCGCGTCACCGCCGCGAGTGACTTCCGCCAGGTCCGGCACGTCGACCTGCCGCCGTACCACTACGCGATGGTGTTCGAGCGGTAAGCTCCTCGTTCGCGCGAGTGCCGGTCGCCGACGCCGCGAGCGCGGGCTTTAGGTCGACCCCGGGCAGACACTCCCCCATGTTCCCCACCGACCGGCCTCGCCGCCTGCGGACCGACGGCGTCCGCTCGCTGGTCTCCGAGACGAGCCTCTCGGCGTCGGACCTCATCGCGCCGGTGTTCGTCGACGCGACGACCGACGAGCGCGTCGCCATCGAGTCGATGCCCGGCCACGAGCGCGTCCCCGTCGACGAGGCGGTCGCGCGCGTCGAGGAGGTGCGCTCGACCGGCGTCGAGGCGGTGATGGTGTTCGGCATCCCCGAGTCGAAGGATTCGGTCGGCTCCCGCGCGTACGCCGAGGACGGCGTCGTCCAGCGCGCCGTCCGCGACATCGCCGCGGAGACGGACGCGTACGTGATCACCGACGTCTGCATGTGCGAGTACACCGACCACGGCCACTGCGGGGTCGTCGAGGAGCACGCCGAGACGGACCCGACGCTCACGGTGAAGAACGACGAGACGCTCGACCTGCTCGCTCAGACGGCGGTCTCGCACGCCGAGGCGGGCGCCGACATGGTGGCGCCGTCTTCGATGACCGACGGAATGGTCGGCGCCATCCGCGCGGGACTGGACGACGCCGGGTTCAGCGAGGTGCCGATCATGAGCTACGCCGTGAAGTACGAGTCGTCGTTCTACGGCCCGTTCCGCGACGCCGCCGACGGCGCGCCCGCCTTCGGCGACCGTCGGCACTACCAGATGGACCCCGCGAACCGGCGCGAGGCGACGCGCGAAGCCCGCGCCGACGTGGAACAGGGTGCGGACGTGCTGATGGTGAAGCCCGGGCTCCCGTACCTCGACATCGTCCGCGACGTGCGCGAGGGCTTCGACCTGCCCGTCGCCGCCTACAACGTCTCCGGAGAGTACGCGATGCTCCACGCCGCGGCCGACCGCGGGTGGCTGGATCTGGAGGCGACCGCCCGCGAGTCGCTGCTGTCGCTGAAGCGCGCGGGCGCGGACCTGATCCTGACGTACTTCGCCGAGGACGTGGCCGAGTCGCTGTAACGGCGCCGGACACGCGGCGACTCCCAGAACACGAACCGTTTTACGCCCCTCCGACACACCCACCGTCATGCACCGGCCGGCGGTCCCCGACCCGTACATCGAAGAGGTCGCCCAGCGCACCGACTTCTCGGTCGACGACGTGCGTATCGGCCTCCGGGTCCTCCACGACGCCGTCCAGTCGCGGATCGCAGAGCAGTACCGCCGCGCCCGCGACGACGACACACCGAACCACCTCCTCACCGACGACGCCGCCTCGGCGTGGTTCGCGTTTGCCTTCGCCGACCTCCGGGCGGAGTTGGAGGCGGCGGGCTACGAGATGGACGCCGACCTGCTGGCGGCAGTCGCCGCGGTGAACATGACCGTGTTCCAGGAGGTCCACGACCGCACCGTCTCGTTCCCCCGGGCGCTCGCCGACCGCAGCGACACGCCGTTCTTCTACCCCGTCTACGTCGAGAAGCCCGACTGGTGGCGCGAGGCCGAGACGCGCACGCTCCGCTCGCTGGTCGGCCTGCTCGACGCTGGGTCGTCGCCGGCGGCCGCACTCGACGCGTGGGCGGTGAACCTCGCTGGGATGGACGCCGACGAGTGGGCGGCGGTTCGCGGCGTCGAGCCCGACCGCGTCCGTTCGAACGCCGCCGACGCGCCCGACCCCGCACCCGAAGCCGCAGACGGCCTCCGCGCGGAGGCGCGCGAGGGCGTCCCGGACGGCCCCTACGACCCCGCGACGGACCGCCTGTTCGTCCCGACGACCGACCAACTCGCCGCCGCTCGGGAGGCGGAGGCGCAGGCGGGAGACGACACAGAGGCGGACCCGGATCCGGGCGTGGACGAAGCCACGGATCCGGACGTAGATGTGAAGGCGGACCCAGCCACGGATCCGGACACAGATGCGGACGCGGACCCAGAAGCGGGCCCGGACACAGACCCGGACCCCGACCGCCTCTCGGACATCGACCCCGAGGACCTCCTCGCGGGTGACGTCGACGTGGCGGACCTCCCGGAGTTCGCCGTCCAGGGCGGCGACGACGGCGACGACGCCGACGAGGGCGGCGAGCGATTCATCGACGGCGCCGCGGCGTTCGAGCGCGAGGACGAACGTGGAGAGGCGGACGACGGCGGCGGCAGGTAGCCGCCGCAGACGACACGTCGACCCCACGTGGCGACAGGTAGATACCGCGTGGAGTCGTCCGCTCGACCATGACTGACTGGCGTGCGGTCGCGTGGGGCGCACTCGTCTTCCTCGTCGTCGCGGCGTTCGGCACGGCGATCCCGGTCGTCGGCCAGATCGGCGCGGGCCTGCTCGGCGGCGCCGTCGCCGGCTACCTCGCCGGTGGCGGCCTCGGTAACGGCGCCTACCACGGCCTGCTCGCGGGGTCGGTGACGGGCGTCGCCTACACCGTGTTGTTCGCGCTGCTGGGGAGCGTCTTCGGCCTCGCCGGCGCCGGCCCGCTCGGGGGGCTGGTCGGCGGCGCGGGGGTGTTCCTCCTCGGCTTCGTGGTCACGCTCGTGTTCGCCATCGACTCGGCCATCGCCGGCGCCGTCGGTGGCGTGTTGGCGGAGTAAGTGCGGCGAGGGCGGGTGTGAGGCGGGGAGACTGCTCCCTCAGCGGTCGAGGTACTCCTGCTGGATCGCGACGACCTCCGAGGAGTCGGCACACTCGCTGTAGCGGCGCAACGGCTCCTCGTTGAGTTCGAGGAACGTCTCCCCCCACGTGAACTTCGCGAGCACGCGCTCGGCGTGGTCGGGCTCGCCGAGGATACACAGCGCGGCGGCGAACGCCTCGACGGTCGTCAACTGCATCGGGCGACCGAAGTTCACGGGGTTGGCGGCAACGAGGTACGGGAGCGCGCGGTGTTCGCCCGGGAGCGAGAAGCGGGCCTCCCCGGCCGACTCCCAGGAGCAGTCGAGCGCGACGAGCGTCTCCCCGGCGTCGCCGTCGGCGTCCGCCGGTGACAGCGCTCGCTCGGCGTGGGGGTTGAGCACGACGCCGTACGGCGTCGCCGCGTCCGACCGGTGGAGTTCGGTCAGGTCGAACTTGGCGAGCTTCCGGGCCGTGCACTTGTCGGGGTCGTCGTCGCCCTCGTACCGAACGTGCAGGTCCACACGTGAGGCGAGACGGCGGCGGCGAATAAGCGCCTCGGAGTCGCGGACCTCCCGCCACAGCGTCCGTGGCGGTGCGGCACCGCGGCGGTGCCGACCGATTCAAGCCGCCGGCGGCAACCGGCGGAGACGTGACACACACGGCGACCGCCCGGGCGTACTACCGTGCCATCGACGACGGCGAGTACGACGCCCTCGCCGACCTCCTCGCGCCCGAGTTCGTCCACGAGCGGCCGGACCGAACGATCTCGGGGCGTGCGTCGTTCGTGTCGTTCATGCGAGAGCGACGGCCTCGAACCGACACCGAACACTCGGTCGACGCGATGTACGCGCCGGTGGCGGGACCAGCCTCCGAAGCCGTCGCTCGCGGGCGACTCCGCGGCAGCGACGGGGAGGACCTGTTCGGCTTCGTCGACGTGTTCGCGTTCGCGTCGGCGGAACCGGACGCATCGATCGATCGGCTCACGACGTACACGCGCTGACGCGAGGACGTGGGGTCGCGCCTACTCCTTCTCGCCGGCGCCGACGGCGCTCTCGCCGATCTTCTCGCTCCCTTCGATGACCTCACGACCGCCCATGTACGGCTGGAGCGGTTCGGGCACGTCGACGGTGCCGTCGTCGTTCTGGAAGTACTCCAGGATCGCGACGACGACGCGCGGGACGGCGACGCCCGAGCCGTTGAGCGTGTGGAGGTACTCGGCGCTCTCGTGGCGCTCGGGGCGGAAGCGCAGGCCGGCGCGGCGCGCCTGGAAGTCGCGGAAGTTCGACACCGACGACACCTCCAGCCAGCGGCCGCCCTGCTCGGGGCCGTCGTCCATGTCGTCGCCGGGCGCCCACACCTCGATGTCGTACTTCTTCGCCTGGGTGAACCCGAGGTCGCCCGTGCACATCTCGAGGATGCGGTACGGCAGCCCCAGTCGCTTGAGCACCTCCTCCGCCTCCTCGACGAGGTGCTCGAAGCGCTCCTCGCTGTTCTCCGGTCGGACGAAGTTGACCATCTCCACCTTGTTGAACTGGTGGACGCGGACGATCCCTCTGGTCTCGGTGCCGTGCTCGCCGGCCTCGCGGCGGAAGTTCGGCGAGTACGCCTGGTGTTTGACCGGGAGGTCGTCGTCCAGCAGGATCTCGTCGCGGTACATGTTCGTCACCGGCACCTCGGCGGTCGGGAGGAGCCACAGGTCGTCGTCTTCGATCTTGTCGGCGTTCTCGTCGCCGACGCGGTAGGCGTCCTCGACGAACTTCGGGAACTGGCCGGTGCCCTCCATCGACTTCGAGTTCACCGGGATCGGCGGGAACACGTCGGTGTACCCCTGCTCGCGGTGGACTTCGAGGAAGAACTGGATCAGCGCGTGCTCCAGCATCGCGCCCTCGCCCTTCGCGAAGTAGAAGCCGCCGCCCGACACCTTCGCGCCGCGGTCGAAGTCGAGGATGTCCAGATCCTCGCCCAGATCGTAGTGAGGGGTCACCTCGCTCGGGAGGTCGCGCAGGTCGTCGAACCCTTCGCGGCGCACCTCGACGTTCTCCGACTCGTCCTCGCCGACGGGCACGTCGTCGTCGGGGATCTGCGGGAGGTGGAGCATCGCGTCGTGGAGTTCGTCCTCCAACTCGTCGGCGCGATCCTCGATCTCTTGGAGTTCAGTCTTGAGCGCCTGGCTCTCGTCGATGGCCGCTTGCGCCTCCTCCTCCTTCCCCTCCTGTTTCAGTCGGCCGATCTTCGACGACACCTCGTTGCGCTCGTGGCGCAGCGTGTCGCCGCGACCCTTGAGGTCGCGCCACTCCTCGTCCAGTTCCAGGATCCGGTCGAGGTCCACGTCGACGCCCTTGTTGGCGATGCCCTCGCGGACCTCCTCCGGATGCTCGCGGAGGAACTGTCTCGAAATCATTTGGTGGCAGTTCCGGGGGTTCGACCTAAACCGTGTCGGGTCCGTGTCAGGGCTCCCCGCGCCGGGCGAGGGCCGGATCGATCGGGCGACGGCGACACCGCACCACCGCTCGGGGCACGTGCGGTCGGGAAAAGAATCGACAGGCGACGCGGACGGCCGACTTACGAGGCGGCGCGCCGGGCGTGCGTCATCCGGTTGACGGCCGCCTCGTGGCGCATCTCCGCGCGGTGTTCGTCCCACGACTGGTAGGGGACGGGCGTTGCCCCGACGAGGATCTTCGGATTCTTGATCACGATCGGTTCACCATCTGTCTAGACGCCCGCCACGACTATGACCATTGGTATCATATGACATATCTATGCGAGCGCTTGCGCCGGAATCGGCCATCCCGGCGGTCCACAGTGGATCGCCCGCCGACGCGGGGGCGCCCGCGCCGGCCGGGTCGCGTTACCGACTGAACTCGATTGCGGCGCCCTGCCCGAAGCCGACGCACAGCGACGCCAGCCCGCGGTCGACGTCTCGCTTGATCATCTCGTGGATGAGCGTCACCGGCAGGCGCGCGCCGGAGGCCCCGAGCGGGTGCCCGAGCGCGATGGCGCCGCCGTTGACGTTGTACTTGTCCTCGTCGATGCCGAGTTCGCGGCGGCTGTACTCACACTGGGAGGCGAACGCCTCGTTCACCTCGACCAGGCCGTAGTCGTCGATGTCGGTGCCGGCGCGCTCCAGCAGGCCGCGCGTCGCCGGGACCGGGCCGATGCCCATCACGGTCGGGTCGACGCCGGCGACGTTGTTCGTGCCGACCTCCGCCAGCACGTCGAGGCCGTGCTCGTCGGCGAACTCCTTCGAGCAGACCAGCGTGGCGGCGGCACCGTCGGTGAGTTGCGAGGAGTTGCCGGCGGTGACCGAGCCGTCGCCGGTGAACGCGGGCGACAGGCCGGCGAGCGTCTCGACGCTCGTGTCCCGGCGGATGCCCTCGTCCTCGGTGACGACGCCGTCGTCGGTCTCGATGGGAACGATCTCGTCGTCGAACCGGCCCGAGTCCGTCGCCTCGGCGGCGCGCTGGTGCGAGCGCACGGCGAACTCGTCTTGCGCCTCGCGGCTCACTTCGTACTCCTCGGCAACCTTCTCGGCGGTCATCCCCATCTGGAGTTGGAACACGTTGTACTTCTCCGACAGCTCCGGGTGGAGGTGCTGGTAGGAGTCGCCGTCCATCGGCACGTTGCTCATCGACTCGACGCCGCCCGCGATGATGCACTCGCGGTTGCCCGCGGCGACGGCGTCCGAGGCGGAGATGATCGACTGCATCGAGGACGCGCACCAGCGGTTGATGCTCGTCGCGGGCGTCCCCTCGCCGAGTTCCGAGAGGAGCGCGATGACGCGCGCGACGTTGTTGTCCTGCTGGCCGCGCTGTTGGGCGACCCCCCACATGAGGTCGTCCACGGCGTCGGGTTCGAGGTCGTGCTCGTCGAGGATGTGGTCGATGAGGGCCACCGAGAGGTCCTCGCTGCGGACGTCTGCGAAGACGCCTCCCTGTCGACCGAACGGGGTGCGATACGCGGCCGCGATGACGGGCGTTGCCATGGATCGAAGTCAGCGGTCGATCCTGATAAATCCGGGAGAACCCCGCACCCGTTGGCCCGCGTTGCCGCCGCGGCGACTCCTGCCCCGTGTGACAGCCCCACACGACCGAGACGGGCTCTTCGACGCGCTTAACAGCCTCCGCGGGCAACCTCTCGGGGATGAGTGACCCGGCAGGGGACGTGGTCGAGCTTCTCGTGACCGTCCACCGCTACAACGAGGACCGCGACCTCGACGCCGACGACCTACCGCCGCGGTACCGCCGTGTCTTCTGGAGCGAGTCGCCCGAAGACGAGGAGGGACCGGGCGGCGTGGAGCGCCCACTCCACGTGACCGAATCGACCGCGAAGACCGCTACGGGCATCGAGCGCCCGTGGGAGGCGATCGCCGACCTCCTGTTCACCGAGCGAAAGGACTTCTCCGGCGAGATCGCGTTGTCTCAGCCCGAAATGGGGATCGAGTGGATCGTGGAGCGCGCGACCGACGAGAACCTCCTCGACAACCCGGTGCTCGCGAAGATCGCGAACGAGGCCGACACCGACGCCGAGTTCTCGGTCACGCACGCCGAGGCGCGCGAGGAGAACCGCCCGGTGCGCGCCGACCGCGTGTGGATCGACGCCCTGCTCGGCGAGTACTTCGACGAGGAGGAGGACGCAGAGATGCTAGACCTCGTCAACGTGAAAGCGCCCGAGGAGATCGAGATGACGCTGCACGACCTCGTCCTCACGACCGATCAGGAGGGCGAGATCCGCAAGCTCATGAAGGCGATCGAGCACCGCGAGTACCTCGCCAACATCGGCCTGCGCGAGATCGGGAAGCTGCTGTTCGTCGGGCCGCCGGGGACGGGGAAGACGACCGCCGCCCGCGCGCTCGCCCACGAACTCGGCCTCCCGTTCGTCGAGGTGAAGCTGTCGATGGTGACGAGCCAGTACCTCGGCGAGACGGCCAAGAACGTCGAGAAGACGTTCGAGGTCGCCAAGCGCCTGGCGCCGTGTATCCTGTTCATCGACGAGTTCGACTCCGTCGCCAAGACGCGCAAGTCCGACGAGCACGCCGCCCTCAAGCGCGCGGTCAACACGCTGCTCAAGAGCATCGACGACATCTCGCTCGTGCGCGACGAGGTGCTGCTCATCTCGGCGACGAACCACCCCGACCAACTCGACGCCGCGGCGTGGCGCCGCTTCGACGAGATCGTCAACTTCCCCAAGCCGGACCGCCAGATGCGCTCGGACATCCTCCGCGTCATCACCCGGCAGATGGAGATCGCCGACTTCGACCCCGACGAGGTCGCCGACCGCACCGAGGGGCTCACCGGGAGCGACCTCCGCCTCGTCATGCGCGAGGCCGTGCTGGAGGCGCTCACCGAAGAGCGGATGTCGATCACCCAGACGGACATCATGGACGCCGTCCAGGACTTCGAGGAGCGCGACAACCTCAAGAACATGGACATGATCGACGGCGAGGGCGCCGAGGTCGTCGGCGACGGCGGCGGGCACGACCACGATCACGACCACTCACACGACGACTGAGGCCGGTCTACTCTTCTTCGAGTATCTCCCGCTCGACGACGGTCAGGTGCTCGTCGACGACGACTCGGAGGCGGTCGCCGTCAGCCGAAAAGTACCCCTCAACCTGAATCGGGTCGCGCGTGACCGACTCACGGGTCCAGACGAACTCGTCTGTCCACACCGGCTCTTCCCAGATGTTCCGCCCGCGTTCGGCGAAGAACGACTGCACCGCCTCTTCGATCCGGAGCACAGCGGGGAGGTTCACGTAGACGAACCACGAACACTCCGTACAGGCGGCGTTGATCGGGATGTCGTCGGTGGCGACGTCGAACTCGTCCCAGTGATCAGAGTCGAACGCGAAATCGACCTCGACGTGGCCGGTGCAGTACGGGCACACCCCGTTGAACATCGACGTGTAATCCCTGATCAGCGTGTTCTGGAGCGCGACGGTGATCGACTCGGGGTCGTCTGGATCGATCCTGCCGGCATCGACTGGATAGCGCACCCGGTGGTCCCCACACGACCCACACGTGAGGTACGCTCTCCCACCTTCGTACCGCGCTTCTAACCCACCGCCACAGGACTCGCACTCCCACGGCACTCGGAACGGCTCCACCTCGACCTCGGGCACACTCCGGTGTGCGATCACCGCCTGGTACGCCCGGATCCCGGCGAGCGTGAGTGTGTACCCCTCGTCGGTCTTCTCGACGAACTCGTCTCGGAGTTCTCCGAGGTGGTAGGTCAGCCGACTGCTGTCGTCGACGTCTGCGGCCCGCTGGAGGTCGGAGAACGCCAGCGTCGCGTACCCCTCCGACCCACTCGCGTCGCCGAGCGCCGTGATCACCCGCAGCCGAACTTCGTCTGACAGGAGTTCGAAGGTCCGCCGAGACGGGTGATCGTCGGCCATCACCCAGCGGAGGCGACTATCGGTAAGATACCTTTCGGTCGACACGAGTGCTGCCGTCGGTCGTGGTCTCTCTCCGTTCGGCCTCGCTCCTGCTCACGGTTCGCTTCGCTCACCGTTCGCATCGTGGTCTCCCTCCGGTCGACCACGCTCCCGACACCGCTTAGTCTCCCCTCCACATCCTCACGGTAGATGCGCGTCACGCTCCTCGGCACGGGCGACACCACCGGCACGCCCACCGTCGGGTGCGACTGTGACACCTGCGAGGCGGCGCGCGAGCGCGGCGTCGAGCGCTCGCGCTTCTCGGTCCACGTCGAGAACGAGCGCACCGGCGAGTCGCTGCTGGTCGACCTGTCGCCGGACTTCCGCCACCAGTTCCTCACCCACGACGTCCCCCTCCCCGACGCCGCGGTCGTCACCCACATCCACTTCGACCACCTCGACGGCCTCGGCAACGCCTACCGCCTGTTCGACGACCTCCCCGTGTACGCGGCGAACGAGGTCGACCCCGCGACCGGCGAGTCGGTCGCCGACACGATCCGGACGAAGTACGACTACCTCGACCGCGTCACCGTCCGCGACGCGACTCCGTTCGAGCCGACCCGCGTGTGCGGCCTCGACGTGACGTTCGTCCCGGTCGACCACCCGCCGCTGGTGTGCTACGGGCTCGTAATCGAGGACCCGGAGACGGGTGCGAAGCTGTCGCTGTCGGGCGACACCAGCTACGACGTGCCCGCCGAGTCCCGCGCCGCGCTCGCGAACCCGGACCTCTTCCTCGCCGACGGCATCGTCCCGGCGCGCTTCTGCGAGTATCACCCGCTCGGCGGGAAAGACGAGGGCCCCGACGGCACGCCGTACACGTTCGGATCGAAGCACATGACCCGCGAGGGGGCGCTCGCGCTCGCCGAGGACCTCGGCGCCGAGACGACGCGACTAGTCCACCTCGCCCACTACTACCCGCCCGACGAGGCGTTCGCGGAGCCGCTGGCGGTCGACGGCGAGACGTACGACCTCTGAGCGGCGACGGGTGGCGCCGACCAGAACAGTTATTTCCGTGACACGGCTCGCGCGAGTATGTCCCTCCACGACGCAGTCGGCAGGATCGACGACGCCCACGTCGTCCGCCTCCTGACACTCTGGTTCGCGGTCGCGACGTTCCTCCGAGTCGCGTCCGACGGCGGCTCGACGGCCGAAGCGGTGGTCGGGTTCGTCGCACTCCTGCTGTTCTGGGGGATCCCGATCCACCTCCTCGTGACGCTACTGCTGGCGGTCGACGTGGCGATCGGCGGGTCCGCCACCGAGTGACGACCTCCGGGGCTCGACGGTCGGGCGGGTGCCGACGCGTTTCAGCGTGGCGGGAAGCTATTTGCGCGTCCAACCCCTAACTGCCCTAACTTGAACGCCCGTTCAACCCGGGCAGCGGCCCTCGTCGTCGGCCTCCTGCTCGTCACGTCGGTCCTCGTCCCGTTCGTCGGCGTCGCCGGCGCGGTGCCCGACGCCCGCGTCTCCGTCACCGACGCGACCGTCACACCGGCCACCCCGACGGCCGGCGCACCGATCACCGTCGCGGCGACCGTCCGCCTCTCGGGCGGGAGCGCGTCCGCCGCCGACCTCGACCGCGTCCGCGTCGTCGACGCCGACGGCGAGGTGCTCGGCGAGGCGACCGGCCTCGGCGCGCTCTCGCCCGGCGAGACGCTCACGGTACCGGTCACCCTCACCGTCGACGACCCCGGCGCGTACGACCTCTCGGTCGTCGCGACCGTCTCCGACAGCGACGACGAGACCGCCAGGGCGCGCTTCCCCCTCTCGCTTGTCGTCGAACGGGGCGCCCCGCAGGTCGAAGTCCGTGCGGAGAACGCCGTCGCCGGCGCCGACTCCCGCGTCGCGGTGACGCTCTCGAACCCGACGACCGCCGCGCTGCGCGACCTCACCGTCTCGGTCGTCGACCCCGCCGACGGCGAGCGCGTCGACGGCACCGTCGCCACGCTCGCCGCTGGCGCGAGTCAACAGGTGAACCTCTCGGTCCGCCCGACCGAGGCGGGCGAGCAGTCGTTCCAGGTCCGCGTCGACTACACCACCGCCGCGGGCACGCGCGCCTCCGTCACCCACGAGGGACTCGTCACGGTCGACGAACTGGCCGCCGACGTCGGCGTCCGCGTCTCGCGGTCGACCGGCGACGGCGACGGCGCGGCCGCGGGCGGCGGCGGTGCGGGCGGCCTCGCGGGCATCATCGGCGCCGCGGGCGGCGGCGGAGGCGGCGCGCTTCAGTCGTCCGGCGGCGACGAGGCGTCGGGCGACGGGTCCCGTGTCGACGTGACCGTGACCAACTTCGGCAACGCCGCCATCGAGCGCGTCGTGCTCGTCCCGCGCGGCGCGAACGGCACCGTCGTCGCCGCGGTCGGCCGCGTCGCCGTCGCCGACGCGCTGGCTCCGGGCGAGGCGGCGACCGTGACCGTCGACCTCGCGAACGTGGAGTCGGCGGGCGACATCGCGTTCGTCGCGACGTACGACCTCGCGGGCGAGCGCCGGGAGGCGGCCGCCGCCTACGACTTCCGCCCGAAGCGCGGCGCCGTCGAGTTGACCGGCCTCAACGTCTCCGTCGGCGAGGACGGGCGCGTCACCATCGGCGGCAACCTCGGCAACGTCGGCGGGTCCGAGGTGACCGGCGTCGTCGTCGGCGTCGCCGACGGCGAGTTCGCCGCGGCGGCGTACCCGCAGCGCGACTACTTCGTCGGCTCCGTCGCCGCCAGTGAGTTCGCTCCCTTCCGCGTCACCGCCCGTGTCGACACGGAAAACACCTCGACCGTCCCGGTGCAGGTCACGTACACGACCGGCGACGACCGCGTGACGACGGTGGTCGACGTACCGCTCCCGGCAGACGAGCGACAGGGACGCCCGGTCGGCGTCTTCGGCGGCTTCGGGGCGGTCGGGGGTGTCCTCCTCGCGATCGGACTGGCGATTCCCGCCGCCGTCGGACTGCTCGTCCGTCGGTACCGATGAGCGACGACTGGGCCGCCGACGCGGTCGAGGGGGCGAGCGTCGACGGCGCACCCGCCGCCGACGACGGTGACGCGGTTCGCGAGGAAGGCACCGTCGGCGACGCGGCTGTCGACCACGACGCCCGCGTCCGCGCTGGCGAGTTGGCCGCACGCATCCCCGACGCGACCGTCCCGCCGCTGCGACTCGTCGACGTGACCAAGCGCTACGACGGCGGCGGCGGCACCGTCACCGCTCTCTCGCACGTCGACTTCGCGGTGGACGCCGGCGAAGTGATCGCCGTCATCGGCCCCTCGGGGTCCGGGAAGTCGACGATGCTGAACCTGCTCGGCCTGCTCGACGACCCCACCGAGGGGCACGTCGAACTCCACGGCTCGCCCGTCGCGGGTCGCTCCGAGCGCGAGCGGACGAACGTCCGCCGGGAGACGATTGGGTTCGTCTTCCAGGACTTCCACCTCATCCCCACCCTCTCGGCAGTCGAGAACGTCCGGCTCCCGACCGCGTTCCTCCCCGGCGACTACACCGACCGCGCGGTCGACCTCCTCGAACGGGTGGGGCTCGGCGACCGCCTCGACCACACGCCCGACGAGCTATCGGGCGGGCAGAAACAGCGCGTCGCCATCGCGCGCTCGCTGATCAACGAACCCGACGTGCTCTTGGCCGACGAGCCAACGGGCAACCTCGACCGCGACACCGGCGTCTCGGTGCTGGAAGAGATTCGGACCATCGCCCAGGGCGGCGTCGGCGTCGTCGCCGTCACCCACGACGACCTCGTGACCGAGTACGCCGACCGCACCGTCGAGTTAGTCGACGGGGTGATCGGCGATGCGTGACCCCGCCGACGGCGCCAGCGGCGACCGCCTCGCGGCACTCGCCGACGCGCTCGACCGCCGCTTTCCGGCGGTGTCGCTGGCGATGCGGAACCTCTCGCGGCAACGGCTCCGAGCGGGACTGGCGGCGCTCGGCATCGTCATCGGCGTGTTCGCGGTCGTCTCGCTGGGGATGCTCGGCACGGCGCTGCAGGGCGCGGCTACGGAGGAACTCGGTGGCCTCGGCAACCAGGTGATCATCAGCCCGGCGCCGGAGACCGACTCGGACGTGCTGAACGGTCGCGATCTGGCGGTGATCGACCGCGCGGCGGCGGGTCGCGGCGAGGTCGTCCGGCTGAAGTCGACCGGCGCGACGGTGTCGGGGAGCGGCGGCCAGTCGTTCGCACAAGTGTACGGGACGACGAACCCTGCCGCGCTGTTCGGCGACGCGCCGGGCGTCCCCGACTACCACCGGCAAGGTGCGCTCGTCGGCGCCGACGTGGCCGGTGCGCTCGACCTCCGCGTGGGCTCGCAGGTCGCCATCGAGGGGAACACCTACCGCGTCGTCGCCGTCCTCCCCGAGCAGTCGAGCATCACGCCGCTGCGGGCGGACTCGGCGGTCGTGCTCCCGCCGGGCGAGTTCGCCACCGACGGCTTCTCGCAGGTGGTCGTGCAGGCGAACACCGGGGGCGACGCCGAGGCCATCGCGAGTGAGGTGCGCGACGGACTGAACGCCCGCGAGCGCCGCGTCTCGGTGTTCTCGCTGACGAGCGTCCTCGACCGCATCACGGAGTTCTTCGCGCTGCTCAACGGCTTCCTCCTCGCGGTCGCGGGCGTGTCGCTCGTCGTCGCGGGCGTCTCCATCTTCAACGTCATGCTGATGACCGTCTCCGAACGTCGCGGTGAGATCGGCGTGCTCCGCGCCGTCGGCATCCACCGAGACCAGGTGCTCCGGACGCTGCTGGTCGAGGCGACCCTGCTTGGGGTGGGCGGCGGCGCGTTGGGCGTCGCCCTCGGCACCGTGGGCGTGGTCCTCGTCGCGCTCAACACCGAACTCCCGCTCGCGGCGGTGCTCGTCCCGGCGAACGCGCTCGTCGGCTTGGGGGCGTTCGCCTTCGGCGCGACGGTCGCGCTCGTCGGCGGCCTCTACCCCGCGTACCGCGCGGCGTGGGAGCCGCCGGTTGAGTCACTCCGGGGATAAGGTCGGGGAGGGCGGCCGGATACCCGAAGACACTTGCGGGCGTGTTCGTTCCTGTCACCCATGTCCGATCACTGGTCCCGGCGCCGAGCGCTCGCGGCCGCGGGCGCGACGCTGGTCGCCGGCTGTGCGGGCTCGCCTCCCTCCGCGGGCTCGGCTGGCGACGCCGCCGACGGCGGCGACCCGACCGAGAACGCCACCCCGACGCCGGAGCCGACGCCCGTCCCCGAGCCAGACACGTCGTTCGAGCCACGCGAGTGGACCGCCCCCACCGACGCCCCCTCCCCTGACGTCGAACGGACGGTGCTCGTTGAGAACCTCGAGATTCCGTGGGACATCTCCGTCGCGTCGAACGGCGACCTGTTCGTCACCGAGCGCGTCGGCCGCGTCAGCCGCTTCGCCGGCGGCGACCTCGACACCGTGTTCGCCCCCGGCGACGCCATCGACGCCGAGGCCATCCCGCAGAGCCAGACCGAACAGCAGTGGTGGGTGAAAGGCGGCGAGGGCGGCACCCTCGGCGTCGCAGTCCACCCCAACTACCCCGACGTGGAGGTGCTGTACGTCTACTACACCGCCGACACCGACGACGGGAAGCGCAACCGCGTCTCCCGGTTCGACCTGTCGGCGTCCGATCCGGCGGCCAGCGAGCAGGTCGTCGTCGGCGACATGGCGGCCAACAAGTTCCACAACGGCGGCCGGATCGCGTTCGGCCCCGAGGGCTACCTGTGGGTCACGACCGGCGACGCCGGCGAGGACCCACTGGCGGCTGACCCCGGCGAACTCCCCGGGTCGGTGCTGCGCGTCACGGTCAACGGCGAGCCGGCCCCCGACAACCCCGACATCGACGGCGGCGACCCGCGGGTGTTCACGTACGGCCACCGCAACCCGCAGGGACTCGTCTGGCTCCCGGACGGCACGCCCGTCATCAACGAGCACGGCCCCGCCGGTCGCGACGAGGTGAACCGCCTCGTCCCCGGCGGCTTCTACGGCTGGCCGGAGACGCGGACCGCCGACCAGTACCGCGCGCTCCCCGCCGACAGCGACGTGCGGCGTCCGCTGGCCAACACCCAGCGGGGCGGCTGGGCGCCCACCGGCTCGCTGTTCTACACCGGCGACGCCGTCCCCTCGTGGCGCAACCGGATGCTGATCGGCGGCCTGCGGAGCCAGCAACTGGTCGTGCTCACGCTGTCGCCGCCCGGTGCCGAGTTGCCGCCCGTCGGCGAGGGTCGTCGCTTCGACGCTGACTGGATGGACGACGCGTACACCGCCACCGCTCACCCGCTGTTGAAAGACGAGTTCGGACGCATCCGACACGTCGAACAGGGCGTGGACGGCGAGTTGTACCTGATCACCTCCAACCGCGACGGTCGCTCCGGGAAGGGCGGGTTCCCGAAGGACAACCACGACGTGCTGGTGAAGCTGGAGGCGACCGAATGAGCCGCTCTCGCTCGCGCACCGCCGCTGCGCTCGTCGTCGCAGTCGTCTTCGCACTCGCAGTCGCGGCAGTCGCCCCGGCAGTGGGTGCGTCGTCGGCACTCGGCGGGCAGTCTGCGCCAGCAGCCCAGTCGCAGTCGCTCAACCCCTGCGTCGGCACGGTCGACGCCGAGCGCGCGCCCGACACGACGACGCTCGTCTCGGTGCAGGGCGCCCGCGGCGGCGGCAAGACGGCGGCGCTGCTGTTCGGCGTCGCCCCGAACGGCTCGGTCGTCGGCGTCCACAACGACTCCGCCGACGGGCGCTGGTGGTCGTACGACGTCGACCCGCTCCCGAACGGCGAACTGCTGATGGCGACGACGGAGCCTGGGATCACCGTCGTCGAACGCATCGACCCCGCGACCGGCGAGAACACCGAGGTCACGCGCCTCCAGAACGTCGAGGACGCCCACGACGTCGACTACCTCGGCGACGGCGAGTTCGCCACCGTCGACAAGGGTGACGAGCGCAACCGCGTGCTGATCTACGACCAGTCGGGTGAGATCGTCTGGCAGTGGCGCTTCGACGAGCACACCGACCAGTTCCCCAAGGACGGCGGCGGCCCCTACGGCGAGGACTGGACCCACGTCAACGACGTCGACCAGATCGGCAACGACACGCTGCTCGTGTCCGTCCGCAACTTCGACCAGGTGATCGCCATCGACCGCGACACCAAGGAGATCGAGTGGACGCTCGGCGCGGACGACGACTACGACGTGCTGAACGAGCAGCACAACCCCGACTACCTCCGCGGTGAGGACGGCACCCCGACGGTGTTGGTCGCCGACTCCGAGAACGACCGCGTCGTCGAGTACGCCCGGACCGCCGACGGCGACTGGGAGCGCACGTGGGTGCTGGAGGGCGGCGGCCTCCACGAACCGCGCGACGCCGACCGCCTCCCCAACGGCAACACGCTCGTCACCGACCGCCGCGGTCACCGCGTCGTCGAGGTGACGCCCCGCGGCACCGTCGTCTGGGAGTTCTACACGCCGTGGCAGCCGTACGACGCCGAACGCGTCGGCACCGACCGCGGCTCCTCCGGCCCGACCATGCGGCAGGTCGGCGCCGAGGGGAGCCACGAGGTGACCGGCAGCGCCGACTTCGACACCGCCGACATCGAGGCGTGCTACGCGTACCTCACGAGCTACGAGGGGAGTCGGCTCGTCCCCGACGACGAACTGTGGGGCACCGGCGGCGACCTGTTCGACGCCGAGGACGCGACGCCCGGCGACGGCGGGTCTGCCACCACCGGCGACGACGGCACCGACGACCGGGCGTGGACGACAGTCCCCGACGAGTCGGCAGTCGACATCCCCGGCTTCGGCGTCGGCGCGGCGCTGACGGCGCTGGCGACGACGCTGGCGGCGCTCGTGGTCGTGTTGCGACGGCGGTGAGCGGCGCGCGCGCCACACTCCGTCACTGACCCACCGTCCGCGATTCCCTCCAAGACCCACCGTTCGCACCTCGCGCCGTGACTTCCACCATACTTCGCGCCGTGACTCGCGCGGTCACCACCGTTCGTGTCGCACGCACCGAGTCGGCGACGCCGAACCGCGCGCTCACCTGAACCGATCTAACCCCGCCTGCCGGTCGACGACGCCCGGCGGGTCGTGCACCCACGGCGTCCGTGCGTCCCGGAGCGCCGCCGCGTCTCCGTCGTCGGCGACCGACTCGCCCGGCGCCCACCCGGGGCACGACTGTCCGCACTCGCTCGCGGGGTCGACGACGCGCTCGAAGTGGGCGCAGTGGGGTCGACCGTCGCCGTCGGCCGCGCAGTTCGCGCAGTCGGGGAACGCGAACGTCCGCCACCCCTTCCCGTAGGCGCGCTCGGCGATCCGGCGGCGCTTGCGAGCCTTCTCGTCGGGACTCACCAGCGCCACGTCCGTCCGCCCGGGGTGCTCGGTGAGCAGTTCGACGCCCGGCGCCGTGGGGTCAAGCGGCGTCGCCTCGCGCACCACTTCCCGCTCGCCGGTGTCGGGGTGGAAGCGCCAGACGCCGACCGCCTCGGGGATGCGGTTCAGGTGCGCGCCGGTGACGTGACTCTCCGTCGCGAGCACGACGCGGTCGAACAGCGCGAGGCTCGCGTCGACCCGCAGTTGTCGCTGCAGGTCACCCGGTCGGCCGAGGTCGGGCTTGTTCTCGATGGCGACCAACTCGGCGACCCAGTCGTCGGGGTAGCGCGTCGCCTTCCGCACGTACCGCGTTCCGCCGCGGCGCTCCTCGGCGAAGAAGCCGCAGTCGACGGCGGCGTCGGCGACGCCGCGGGCGCGGTCCGGGTGGGCGTCGACCGCGCGGGCGACGGGCATCGCCTCGCCGACGCCGACGGGTGCCTCGACCGCCGCGGGCGGGATGGTCCGGTCGGTGATCCGCGCGCGGTCGTCGAACTCCGGGCCGGGGACGAGGCCGACGACGTCGACGACGCGGCTCCCCGGCGCGGCGACGGCGCCGCCGAGTTGGCGTGCGAGCACCCAGTCGGTCGCCCGTTCGAGGTGGGCACACAGCGCCAACTCGAACGCGAACTCCATACCCGACCGGGGGACCCGACGGGCAAAAGCGCTCGCACGCGGGCGCCAACGTCCGCCGCCTCAGCCGACTGATCCCGGAGTATCGACCTTGATACCCGCGACGATGCGGTTTTGTCCCCCGGTCCCTGCGCGACGATCATGGATAGACGCCGATTCCTCGCCGGCGCCGCGGCGGCGGGCGTCGCCGGACTCGCCGGGTGCGGAACCGCCTCGGGCGCGATCAGACCGCCCGAGTTGCCGAAGCGACGACTGGACGAGGGTGGGTGGGAACGCACCACCGCCGACACCGAGGAGGTGTTCTCGCGGACGGTCGCGGGGACCGACGTGTCCGCGACCGCCGTGACGCGCGTGTTCGACGACGTCGCGCTCCGGTCGGACGTGAGCGAAAAGACGCTCGGCGCGCTCGACGCACCGCTGTCGAACTTCTTCGCCGCCCGGATCGCGTTCACGCCCAACCTCGCGGACGTGCCGATCGAGTCCGCCCGCGAGGAGTTGGCCGCCCGCGCCGGCGAGGTCGCCGCGGGACAGTTCGAAGCCCAACTGGAGGCCGCCGGCTTGAGTGACGTGTCCGCCAGCGACGGGGGGACGCTCACGGTCGAGACAGGTGAGGAGGCCAGTCTCACCGCCTACAACGCGGCGTTCGAGTTCGACGCCATCTCCTTCGAGGTGCGCGGCGAGACGATCACCATCGAGGGCGGCAGCGTCGACGTCGAGGGACTGCTCGCGACGTGGGTCCACGACGGCGGTCTCCTCCTCTCTGGCGGCGCCTACCCCGCCGAGAACTTCGCGCGGACCGTCGAGAAGGAACTCTCCGACGCGATCACCGTCTCCGTCGACGTGGACCTCGGACTCGAACCGGAGACGTACGCCGAGGAGGTCACGGGCCTCCTCAAGCGCGTCGAGTAGGACCGCTCGGCTTCCGTCGACGGGCCGAACCACCCCGCGCGGACCGCCGGATGCACAAGCGGTTAGTCGCCCCCCGCCGATCCGCCGCGTGTGCGAACAACTGACGCATTCGTCGCCCTGCGGTGTGTCGACTGCGACGCCCGACACGACCCCGCGACGGTGACCCACCGCTGCCCCGACTGCGGCGGTATCACCGACCCGGAGTACGACCTCGACGCCGTGGACCTCTCGCGCGAGGAACTCGAATCCCGCCCGTTCGACTCGCTGTGGCGCTACGAGGAACTGCTCCCGTTCCCCCGCGAGGCGGCGGTCTCGATGGGCGAGGGCGCCACGCCGCTCGTGGAGTGTCCCACCCTCGCCGACCGGATGGGCGTCGGCGCCGTCTACGTCAAAGACGAGGGGCGCAACCCCACGGGGACGTTCAAGGACCGCGGGCAGACCGGCGCCGTCACCGCCGCCGTCGAACACGGCGCCGACGCCATCGCGCTCAACAGCGCCGGCAACGCGGGGCAGGCCGCCGCAGCGTACGCCGCCCGTGCGGGCCTCGACTCGCACGTGTTCCTCCCCGACCGCGCCGGCTTCACCCAGAAGGCGATGACGGAGGTGCACGGCGGCGACCTCCGGATCGCCAAAGGTGAGATCACCGACGCCGGCGCGGAGTACGCCGCGACGATGGAGCAGGGCGCGGAGGGCGCCGACGCCGGGTGGTACTCGACGAAGACGTTCGTCACGCCGTACCGCCACGACGTGAAGAAGACGATGGCGTACGAGACGATCGAGCAACTCGACTGGGACGTGCCCGACGCCGTCGTCTACCCGACCGGCGGCGGCGTCGGCCTCGTCGGGATGCACAAGGCCGCCACCGAGTTCCGCGAGTTGGGCTTCACCGACTCGCTGCCGGGGATGTACGCCGCGCAGGCGGAGGGCTGTGCGCCGGTCGTTCGCGCGTGGGACGAGGGCGCCGACGCACACGAGGCGTGGGAAGAGATCACCACCGTCTGCAACGGGATCGCCGTGCCGGACCCGGGCGCCTCGCCGTGGATCCTCGACGCGATCGAGGAGTCCGGCGGCGGCGCCGTCGCCACGAGCGACGAGGCGATCCTCGACGCCGCGATCGAAGTCGCCCGCACCGAGGGGATCGAAGTCGGTGCGACGTGCGCGTCGGCGGTGTCGGGCGCGTTCGAGTTGGCCGAACGCGGCGAGTTCGGCCCCGACGACACGGTGGTCCTGCTCAACACCGGCGCGGGGAACAAGGACGTCGACACCCTGCGGAGCCACCTCGGTGCGCGCGAGGAGGCGGCGGACGAGGCCGCCTGACTGCGACTCGCCGGGGCGAAGCCTCTTCACCGAAGCCGGGACCAGTCGGTCGCGATGTAGCCTGTCACCGCCGCTCCGACCTGTTCGCCACACAGCCACGGCTCAGGGGTGTAGATCGGGCGGCTCGGGTGAATCCCTCGTCACACGGGGCTCGGTGGGGGTAACCCTCGTCACGGCCGCCCGGACGGACGTATCCGGTCGGCGCGTATCACTCCTTCCCATCGTCGCCGTCGACCGCGCGGTCCCACTCGGCCTGTGCCCGGTGGACGGCGGCCGTCTCCCGCACCGCCGCCGCGTCGAGCACCCCGTCCTCGGTCACGACGGTCACCGCCTCCGCGGGCGCCCGGTCGAACAGGGGGGCGTACGTCGCCACCCCCTCTGGACCGTCGAAGTCGGCCCGCTCGGGGTGGAACGCGTCCGTCGGCGCCACCTTGTCACGAGCGGTCACCGCGTACACGGGGACGCCCTCGCGCGCCGCCGCCAGCGCCAGTCCGCGGGTGCCGACCTTGTTCGCCACCGAGCCGTCCGGGAACACGGCGTCGGCGCCGACCACGGCGGCGTCGACCCGGCCGGTCGCGAGCAGCGACGCGACCGCCGCGTCCGGCACCAGCGTCACTGCACGGCCGTCGGCGGCCAGCGACGCGGCCACGTCGCGCCCTTCGCCGCCGGGGACGGACTCGGCGACGAACACCGGCCCGTCGAGGCGGTCGAGCGTCTCGGCGACCGTGCCCGACCGCGACAGCGTGAGCACCGCTGAGTCGGTGCCGTCGTCGCACTCCGAGAGCAGCGCCGCCGCCTCGCTCGCGGCCCGGTCGTCGGCGTCGACCGCCGCCGCGACGGCGTCGACGGCGCGGTCGCGGACCGCCGTCGGGGTCGCCGCCGCTTCTGCGAGCACCCGGTTCACCCGGGTCGCGAGCACGGTCATCCCCGGACGGGCGTCGCGGAGTCGCCGTGCCGTGTCTGCGAGGTCGTCCCACGACCCGTCAGCGAGTGCGAGCGCCGCGGCCTCGTCGCGCAGTGCCTCCAGTGCCCGGACGGAGACGAACGCCGACCCGTGGGTCCGATCCGCGGCGACGGTCTCGGGAGTGGGACCGACGGCGCGGTAGGCGTCCCACAGCCGCGGCACCGTCTCGCGCGCCAGCATCGCGGTCGGCTGAACCCACTCCGTCGCCGCGAGTTCCTCGCTCGGGTCCACTGCGCGAGTCGCGCAGTCGAACAGGACCGGGTGGACCGTGAACGACCCCTCGGCGTCGTCGACGCGGACGGGGTCGCCGCGACGGACGAGCGTCAGCGCCGCCGCTTCGATGCCCGTCTCCTCACGCACCTCCCGACGCGCGTCGTCGAGACTGTCGTCGGGGTCGTCCTCGACGTAGCCGGAGACACCGGCCCAGCGTCCGGGGTAGGTGCTCGCGGTGTCGCTCCGCTTGACGAGCAGCACCGCGCCGCGACTCCGGAGGAACGCGGTGACGACGTGAGCCATGCGTTCCCTTCGCGGGTCGGGAACTTCGACGTGGCGGCGGGCGCCGTCGCGCCCGTCGCGACCGTCACGACACGAACACCGGCCACGTGTACCACCACCGGCGCGCTTTTGCGGGCGACGACCGCAGGGCGGGTATGGAGCTATTCGCCGTCCCCGACCTGCCGGAGATTCGGGAAGGGGACGACCTCGCGGCGCTGATCCGCGACCGGGTCGACCTCCGGCCCGACGACGTGGTGTGCGTCGCCTCGACGGTCGTCTCGAAGGCCGAGGGTCGCGCGGTCGACCTCGCCGACTTCCCCGCCGGACCCCGCGCCCGCGAGATCGCCGCCAACTTGGAGGCAATCTCCGGGGACGAGAAGGACCCCCGCTTCGCACAGGCCGTGCTGGAGGAGTCGACGGAGGTGATCATGGAGGCCCCGTTCCTGCTCACCGAGACGCGCTTCGGCCACGTCGGCGTCAACGCCGGCATCGACCGCTCGAACGTCCCCGGCCACGACCTGCTCCTCCTGCCGAAGCGCCCCTCGGAGTCGGCGGCGCGCATCCGCGAGGGCCTCCCGGCAGACCGCGTGCTCGTCACCGACACCTGCGGGCGCCCGTTCCGCCACGGACAGCGCGGCGTCGCCATCGGCTGGGCCGGCATGGCGCCCGCCCGCGACTGGCGCGGCGAGGGCGACCGCGACGGGCGCGAACTCGGCGTGACCGTCGAGAACGTCGCCGACGAACTCGCCGCCGCCGCCAACCTCGTCGCCGGCGAGGGCGACGATGGGACGCCGGTGGTCGTCGTCCGCGACTTCGAGTGGGGCGACCACGGCGAGTCGGACGCCCACTTCCGCGACGTGGACGGCGACTTGATCCGCCAGGCGGTCCGGGGGTGGTCGTTCGATGGATAGTCCGATGCTCGGGATCGAACTCGCGCCCGAACACCCCGTCGACCGGATGGTCGAGTTGGGGACGCTCGCCGAGGACGCGGGCTTCGACTCGCTGTTCGTCTCCCACCACTACAACAACCGCGACGCGTTCTCGGTGCTGTCGCAGTTGGCCGCCGCGACCGACGACGTCCGCCTCGGACCGGGCGTGGTGAACCCGCTCGAGTTCCACCCCGCCACGCTCGCCTCGAAGGTGGCGACGCTCGACGAGGCCAGCGGCGGGCGCGCCGTCTTCGGCGTCGGGCCGGGCGATCCCTCCACCCTCCGCAACCTCGGTCTCGGCGACGAGCGCGGCCTACGCCCGGTGCTGGAGGCGTTCAAGACCGCGCAGAAACTGTGGGCGGGCGAGCGCGTCGACGGCGCGTCCACGTTCGACGCCGCCGACGCGGGGCTGAACTACACGCCGCCGCAGGGCGCCGACATCCCCGTCTACGTCGGTGGCGAGGGCCCGCACATGTGCCGGATGGCCGGCAAGCACGCCGACGGCCTGCTGTTCAACGGCTCCCACCCCGACGACCTCGCGTGGGCACGCGAGCAAGTCGAGCAGGGGAAGTCGGACCGCCCAGACTCGCGTGGTTCGTTCGACCTCGCGGCGTACGCCGCCGTCAGCGTCGCCAGCGACGCCGAGGCGGCGCGTGAGGCCGCCCGACCGCCCGTGGCGTTCATCGCCGCCGGCGCCGCGCCGCCCGTGCTGAAGCGCCACGGGGTCGACGCGGATCTCGCCGGCGACATCGGCGACCACATCTCCGCCGGCGAATTCTCGGAGGCGTTCGATCTGGTCACGCCGGCGATGGTCGACGCGTTCTGCATGGCCGGTGACGTGGACGCCGTCGCCGAGCGGATGGCCGCGGTGCTGGCGCACGCCGACTCGCTGGTCGTGGGGTCGCCGCTCGGTCCGGATCTGGACGCGGCGGTCGAGTTGGCGGCCGAGGCGGCCGCTCGGGCGACGGAGTAGCCGGAGAAGACGGTCGACAGTCGGTTCGCGTCCGCGAGTCGTCGGTCAGCGCTCGCCGCGCGCCTGCCGGTAGCGGCTCTGCGTCGCGAGGTCGCCGATGCCGAACTCGTAGCCGAGCGCGCCGAGCGCGAGGTAGCCGAGGACTGCCGACGCGCCCGTGACGAACAGCGCGCCGAACAGGAACGAGACGAACGCGAGCGGGTCGCGCAGCGCCACCTCCGTCACGAAGATGACGACCAGGTCGATGACGCTCGTGACCAACTCGATCACGAAGTCGGTGACAGTTACCATGCCTCGGCCTCGGATCCGCGGGGACTTGAGCGTTGATGTGTCGGCGTGGGGTGCGGGCGGCCGTTCGACGGGGCCGCCGTCTCGGAGGGCGGGAGTTATGTCCGCGGCGGCGCCACACCCGAGCGTGCCCGAGGACCGTTCGCTCGACGAATTCGCGGCCGCCGCCGACGCGGACGCCACCGAGACGGGGACCGACGGTGAGGAGACCGCCGACGCGGAGACCGACGGTGAGGACGGTGACTCCGCGGTCGACCCCGCCACCGTCGCACCCGCGGAAGCCACGTACGACCACTCGCCCGACGGCGCCGCCTGCGCCGCCTGCGGGGAGACGGTCACCCGGCGCTGGCGCGACGACCCCGGCTACGTCTGCGAAGACTGCAAGGAGTGGTGAGGCGCGGGCGGCGGCGACCGCCGTCCCGTCCCGTCTGGTCTCGTCCCGGTCTCGTCCCGTCCCGCTTCGTCCTGTCGCGATCCCCGCCGTCAGTGCCGCTCGAACCCGTCCGCCAGGGTCGATGCCTCCAGCGACAGCACCGTCGGACGACCGTGCGGGCAGGCGTACGGTCGCTCGCACTCGCCGAGTCGCTCGACCAGTCGCGTCGCCGTCTCGCGGTCGAGCGCATCGCCCGCCTTCAGCGACGGGTGACACGCCAGGTCCGCGAGTAGGTCGTCGCGGAGGGCGTCGGCGCCGCCCCGCCCCGACGACTCGCGCAGGTCGGTCGCGACGCCGCGCAGGGCCTCCGCGTCGGCGACGCGCCCGAGCGGCGCCGGCACCTGCGTGACGCGGTAGGTCGTCCCGCCGAACGGGTCGACGGCGAAGCCGAGTCGCGCCAGTTCCTCGCGGTGCTCCTCGACCGCGGCGGCCGTCGGCGGGTCCAGCGTCACGGTCTCCGCGGGGTCGAGTGCGGCGGCGGGTACGGCCTCGTCGGCCAGCGCCGCCCGGAGTCGCTCGAAGTTCACCCGCTCGTGGGCGGCGTGCTGGTCGACGACGAGCAGGTCGTCGCCCGCCTCACAGAGCACGTACAGGTCGCGGAACACGCCGAGCACCGTCGCGTCGGCGAAGTCGGACTCGCTCGCCTCGACGGGCGCCAGCGAGGAGTCGAGGTCCATCGCCACCTCCCCCGCGCGCCGGAGGTCGGCGGTCGTCAGCGCCTCCCGCACGCCCGCCTCGACGGCGTCGCCGACGGTGTCGCCGCCGCGGATGGCCACGCGGGCTTTCGCCGGGTGGACGTTCGGGTCCACCGCCCACGCGGGCACGTCGAGGCGGAGGACGGCGACCGGGTCGCGCCCGCTCGGGAGGAGGCTCCCGTAGCCGCGCGCGACCGCCCTCCGGAGGTCGTCGTCGCGGACGGGTCTGCCGTTCACGGCGACGTGGACGTGGTCGCGGGTCGCCCGCGTCGTCGAGGGGTAACAGAGCCGTCCCTCGACGGTCAGGGCTGCTTCGCGACCGGCGAGGTCGACGCCGGCGCGGTGGGTGACCGCCGTCGACTCCCCGCCCGTCTCGCGCCCGTACAACGCGACGAGCGCGTCCCGCGTGCCGGTTCCCGGAGTGGACGTCGTCTCTCGGCCGTCGTGGGTCAGCGAGAACGCCACCTCGGGTCGGGCGAGCGCGTACGCCGTCACGAGTTCGGAGACGCGGCCGAACTCCCGCGCGGGCGACGCGAGCGACTCCCGCCGGGCGGGGCGGTCGCCGAACAGGTCCGTCACGACGACGGTCGTGCCGCGGGCGCGCCCGGCGTCGTCGACGATTTTCTCGCCGTCCGCGACCGTCACGCGCGTTCCGACGGCGCCCCCGTCGTTCGTCACGAGTTCGAGGCGACCGGCGTCGGCGATGGCCGCCAGCGCCTCGCCGCGGAAGCCGAGCGTCGTCGCCCCGCGGAGGTCGTCGGCCGCTCGGATCTTGCTCGTGGTGTGCGGGTCGACCGCGCTGACGGCGTCCGCTCGGCTCATCCCGTGCCCGTCGTCGGCGACGCGGATCCGGTCGGTGCCGTCGCCGTCGACGGTCACGTCGACCCGCTCGGCGCCCGCGTCGAGCGCGTTCTCCACGAGTTCGGCGACCGCGCGCGCCGGGCGGGTGACGACCTCGCCGGCGGCGATGCGCTCGACGGTGGCCTCGTCGAGTTCCCGGACGGTTGGGGAGTCGTCGCTCACCGTCGCTCCTCCTCGGGCACCTCACCCGCGGCCTCCGCTGCCCGCCGCTGGAGGTCGTGGAGCGTGTTCAACGCCTCAAGCGGCGTCGTCTCCGCGAGGTGGAGGTCCCGGAGGTCGGCGAGGAGGTCGGCGACGCCACCCTCGCCGGCGTCGGGCGTCGGCGGCGTCGCGTCCGCGGCGTGCCCGTTCGTCGTCAGGTCGTCGAGCGTGCGCTGTGCGTCGTCGGCCACGAGGGAGTCTCCGCCGTCGTCTCCCGTGTCGCCGTCGCGGTCGGCGGCGACGAGGTCGTGTGCCCGGGCGACGACCGACTCCGGGACGCCCGCCAACTCGGCCACTTCGACGCCGTACGAGGAGGAGGCGGCGCCCTCGCGGATCCGGTGGAGGAACGTCACCGCGCCGTCGCGTTCGGTCGCCGCGAAGTGGCGGTTGACGACGTGCTCGTACTCGTCGGCCAGATCCGTGAGGCCGTGGTAGTGGGTGGCGAACAGGGTCGTCGCGCCCGACTCGTCGTGAAGAAATTCGACGGCCGCGCGGGCGATGGCGCGCCCGTCGGTCGTCGCCGTGCCCCGGCCCACCTCGTCGAGTAGGACCAGCGAGTCGGGCGTCGCGTCGTGGAGCACGTCGGTCAACTCGCGCATCTCGCGCATGAACGTCGACTCGCCGCCGGCGATGTCGTCGCTGGCGCCGACGCGGGTGAACACCCGGTCGACCACCGGCAGGCGCGCGGCGTCGGCGGGGACGAACGACCCCGCCTGCGCGAGCACGACGCAGAGGGCGACCTGCCGCATGTACGTCGACTTCCCGCTCATGTTCGGGCCGGTGATCAGCGCGACGGTGCCCCGCGGCAGGGCGGCGTCGTTCGGAACGAACTCCGCGGCGGTCTCCTCGACGACCGGGTGGCGCGAGCGCTCCAGGTGGACGCCGTCGGCGCCCATCTCGGGGCGGGTGTAGTCGCGCTCGACGGCGACGGTCGCGAGTGCGGCGAGCGCGTCGACGCGGGCGACGGCGTCCGCCAGCGCGCCGATCCGGTCGCACTCGGCGGCGACCTCGTCTCTGAGGCCGACGAACAACTCGTACTCCAGGGCGTCGGCGCGCTCTTCGGCGCCGAGAATCTCGTCCTCGCGGCGCTTCAGTTCGGGTGTGTAGAACCGCTCGCTGTTCTTCAGCGTCTGCCGACGCGTGTAGTCGTCTGGCACCTTCTCCAACTGGCCGTTCGTCACCTCGATGTAGTAGCCGTGGACCTGGTTGTAGCCGACTTCGAGGTTGTCGATGCCGGTGCGGTCGCGTTCGCTCGCCTCCAGATTCGCGACCCACTCGCGCCCCTCACGAGCGGTGGTCCTGATCTCGTCCAACTCCGCGTCGTAGCCCGCGCGGATCACGCCGCCCTCGGTGAGTTCCTGCGGCGGGTCCGCGACGACCGCCTCGTCGATCAACTCGCGGAGGTCGTCGAGGGGGTCCAGCGCCGCGCGCACCTCGGCGAGCGCGTCGACGCCGTCGAGCGCCTCGCGGACCGCGGGCACCGCCGCGAGCGTGTCGTGGAGCGAGCGGAGGTCACGAGCGGTCGCCCGCCCCCGTGAGATCCGACCGACGAGTCGTTCGAGGTCGTACGCCGCCGACAGCGCGTCGCGAACGTCCTCGCGGACGAGCGTTCGCTCGGCGAATGCGGCGACGGCGTCGTGGCGGGCATCGATCCGCTCGCGGTCGACGAGCGGGCGGCGGAGCCACGCGCGCAGGCGCCGGCGGCCCAGCGCCGAGCGCGTCTCGTCGAGCGTGTCGAACAGCGTCCGCCCGGAGTCGGCGTGGTTCTCGAACAGTTCCAGTCCGCGGAGGGCGGTCGCGTCGAGTCGCAGCGAGCGCCGGGGGTCGTACCGGCGGACGCGCCGGACGTACTCCAGCGTGCCGTCGTCGCCCTGCGTGTACTCGGCGTACCGGAGGAGTGCGCCCGCGGCGACGCGCTCGGCGGGGGCGAACCGGTCGGCGGCGGCGTAGCGGGCGAGCACCTCGCGGGCGGCGTCGGGGGCGAACGCGTCCGGGTCGCGCTCGGTGACCATGCAGTCGGCGCCGTCCACGACGCCGTCGGGCACGGCGGGGCCGACGAGCAGTTCGGCGGGCGCGACCCGCGCGAGTTCCTCGTCGACGGCGGCGGCGTCGCCCGCCGTGACGGCGCACTCGCCCGTGGACACGTCGACGTAGGCGACGCCGTAATCGTCCGTGTCGTCGGTCTCGGTTCCCTCGGCCTCGCGGGCGACGCACGCGACGTAGGTGTTCGTCCCCTCGTCGAGCAGTTCCTCCTCGACGACGGTGCCGGGGGTCAGCACCTGCGTGACCGCGCGGTCGACGAGGCCGGAGGCCTGCTCGGCGTCCTCGACTTGGTCGGCGACGGCGACGCGGTAGTCGGCGTCGAGCAGTCGCCGGAGGTACTTCGGCGCGTTGTCGACGGGGACGCCGCAGGCGGTGTAGGTGCCCGTGGAGTCCTCGCGCTCGATGCGGGTGAGTTCGCAGACGCGCGCCACCTCGTCGGCGGCCTCGCAGAACGCCTTGTAGAAGTCGCCGACGCGGAACAAGACGACGCAGTCGTCGTACTCCTCGGCCACGTCGACGTACTGGGCGAGCATCGGCGTCAACTCCTCGCGGCGCTCGCGCATCGTCGCCGGCGCTCCCGTGACCATTGGTTGTTCGTGAGGGGGGCGGGCGAGCGGCGAAAGGGTTTCGCACCGATCCGCGTGATCGGTCGGCGACTCGGTGGTGGTCGGTAGCTCGGTGGTGATCGGTGACTCGAATGCTTCCGACGCCGGCTCGGTGACGACCGCGAAAGCCCCCGCGGCTGTGCGCTCGGGGGCCTCGCCGCGCTCCTCGGTCAGTCGCTCCGCTCCCTCCCTGCGGTGCTCGCGTCGGCCGCCGTCCCGCACAGCCGCGGCCCCTTTCAGTCCCACCCGCCGCGACCGCACCGCACCCTCCCCAACCGACTCACTCGTCACTCGCTGGGCTCGCTCCTCGTTCGCCCCTCGCGCGCTCCCGCCGGACACGGCGGTCCGGCGGCACGCGCCACCACACAATCGGTGGCTCGGTCGCTCAGATCCCGATCTCGTCGTCGTCGCCGTCGGCCTCCCACACCCACTCGTCGCCGGTCAGCCGGGTCGACGAGCGGCGGACGCTCGGGGCGGCGAGGCCCTCGGCGTAGTCGAACCCGTACGTCGGCGGGGCGTATTCCTCGGGGTCGACGAACGCCTCGTTCTTGCGGAACCGCCGCGCGACCAGCAGGACCGGGGTGCCACCGGCGGCGACGCCGTCGACCTCCCGGAGCGTCTCCAAGCGGTACCACTGCGGGAGGCGCTCGCGCAGTTTCAGGCCGAACCGCGTGTCGCGGAACCGGCCCGCCACGCGCAGCGCGAGCGTCCCGTTCTCCGCGAGCCACTCGCTCGCGCGTTCGACGTACAGCGCGGAGGTGTCGTACGTGTAGTACGCCGTCTCGTAGTCGGCGTACGCCTCGTCCACCGGTCCCGCGGCCACGTCGCGCCGGAGCGTCGTCGGCGGCGCGCCCACGACGAAGCCGTAGTCGTCGCGGTCGAGCGGTTCGGGCGTCTCGGTTCCCGGCTCTTCACGCATCAGCGGGTCCGTGCAGTAGACAGGGAGCGTGTCGAGCGTGTAGTCCGGGTCCTCCCACCGCGCTTCCTGGTAGTCACTGAGCAGGCGGAGGAACAGCCGCGTCTCCGTCACCCGACACGCCAGCGGATCCGGGCTCGCGCCCGTCAGTCGCGCGCGGACGACCGCCAGCCGCTCGGCGTAGTCGACGCCGGCGAGGCGCTCGCGGAGTCGCTCGCTCGCCGCGAGCAGGTAGCGACCGTCGCCGACCGCCGGGTCCAGCAGGTCCACCGCCTCGTCGGCGGTGGCCACCTCGTCTGCCGCATCGCCACCGCCGATCGGTTCGTCGCTCCGGTAGCCGGCGGCGTCGAGCAGCGCGGGGACGAGCGGGTCCGGGTCGCCCGGGTCCGTGTCGATCCGCGGCAGGTCCGCGACCGACAGGAGGCGGTCGTACGCGGCGACCGCTCGCTCGGGGTCGCCGTCGAACGTGAAGTGGTCGAGGTACCAGACGGTCCGCGAGAGCGCCTCCGCCACGTCGTCGTCGTCGAGCGCCCACCCGGCCAGATCCGGGGCGCGTCGGTCGTACACCGCCGCCGACCGCTCGCGGGCGATGGCGAACAGGTCGCCGACGTCGCGCTCGACGCCGGCGGCTTCGGCGAACGTCTCGAACCGCTCGACGGCCTCGCCGGTCAGCGTGTCGTCGAGGAAGTCCATCCCCTCGAACACCTGGACGAGCAGCGCCTCCTCGACCAACTGGAAGGCGACGACGCGGGCGAACGCCCGGCGGTTCTCCGAGGGCGTGAACCCCGTGCGCCCGGCGCCGCGGACCCACGTGCCGTACGCCGCCCGGAGGGCGCGGGCGTCGGCGTACTCGGCCTCGTGGGCCAGCAGGCGGCGGCGAGCGGGCCCCGCGGCGGTGTCGTCGCCGTCGCCGTTGGCGGCGTCGCTGGCGGCGTCACGGAGGGCCGCGGCGCGGTCGTCGAACGCCGCCACCTCGTCGGCGAGTCGCGCCTGCGCGTCCGCGATGGCGGGCGCGAGCACGTCGGCGAGGCAGTCGCGCAGGGTGCCGACGAGCGTCTCCAGTTCGTCGTCGTCGTCATCGTCGTCTGCGTCGACGTCGACGTCCACCGTGCGCTCGGCCGGGGCGTCGAACTCCTCGTCGCGCTCGACGGGCGTCAGTTCCGCAGGGCGCAGCGTCGCGAGTTTCGCGACCGCGATCTGCGGCCCCGGGCGGAGGGTCTGCGAGAGTTTCCCGCGACGGCCGGCTTCGATCACGTCGCCCAGCGGGATGTCGGTGTGGGGCGACGCCCGCACCCCCGCGACGGTCCGGACTTCGGCGGCCTCGGCGGCCTCCTCGTCGTCGAGGACCTCGAACACGAGCAAGCGGTCGACCCCACCGGCGGCGACGTAGCGGACGGATGGCTCGGTACTGGCAGCCTCGAACGCCGCGACGACTGCCGCGCCGACCTCGTCGGCGTCGCCGGCCGCGGCGAACGTCACGGCGACGGCGCCGTCGTCGTCGCGGAAGCGGGCGACTCGCCCGTCGCGCTCGTAGCCGTCGGTGCCGTAGCCGAGCACCTCGCCGAACAGCGTCGCGCTCAACACCGCCGCGACGTCCGCCGCGTCGGCGTCGGCGTCGAGCGCCGCCTCCGCGCCGTCTGCCGCCCTGACGGCGCGTTCGACGAAGCCTCCTCCGTACGCACTGTGTGATCCCTCAGACATCTGTGACTCCGAATCGAGTTTCCGTCGGGATCGAAGGTACCTAATCCTTTCTCAGTTTCGCTAACGTTTCTCCAGTCAACAGCCTATTTGCACGGCTCGGCCAGGTTCTCCACCCGAAACCAACGGGTTCGCCCCGTTCGGCTCCCGAGTGCTCACGAGCGGTCCGGATCCGCCGGGATCGGCGCCGCGGATCGGTGTGCGGCACGTCCACAGGCGGCAGAGTTAGGTCCGTCGGGTCCGTCACGCGTGATATGATCGACACCCAGACGGCCCGCGACCGGGTGTGTTCTCTCGTCCTCGGGGTGCGCCGCACGTGAGCGACGCAGAAGCCGAGGCCGACCTCGACCGGGACGCCGAGGGCGAGTTCCACGACCACGCCCCCCTCCCCGTTTCAGAGGCCGCCGATCTGGTCGGGCGCGTCGCCGACAACGTCGGGGAGGTGATCGTCGGCAACGACGCCGCCGTCGAGCACATCCTCGTCACCGTCCTCGCCCGCGGACACCTCCTCTTGGAGGACGTACCGGGCGTCGGCAAGACGATGCTGGCGCGCTCGCTCGCGAAGTCCGTCGACTGCGAGTTCAAGCGCGTCCAGTTCACGCCGGACCTGCTCCCCTCGGACGTGACCGGGATCAACGTGTACAACCAGAAGTCCGGGGAGTTCGAGTTCCGCCCCGGCCCCGTCTTCGCCAACATCGTCCTCGGCGACGAGATCAACCGCGCGCCGCCGAAGACGCAGTCGGCGCTACTGGAGGCGATGGAGGAGCGGCAGGTGACCGTCGACGGCGTCACCCGCGAACTGCCGGACCCGTTCACCGTCATCGCCACCCAGAACGACGTCGAGCCCGGGCGGACGTACGAGTTGCCGCTCGCCGAGATCGACCGCTTCATGAAGAAACTCCGACTCGGCTACCCGAGCAAGGCCGACGAGTCGGAGATCCTCGCCCGCACCGCCGGCAACCACCCGATCGAGTCGCTGGAGGCGGCGGCGACGACCGAGGAGTTGCGCCGCGCCCGCGCCACCGTCGGCGAGGTCGAGGTGTCCGAACCGGTGCGCGACTACGTCACCGAGTTGGCGACGTACACCCGCGAGCACGCCCAACTCGGCGTCAGTCCCCGCGGCAGCATCGCCCTCGTGCGCGCCTCGCAGGCGCGCGCCGTCCTCGACGGTCGCGACTACGTCGTCCCCGACGACGTGCAGACGGAGGCGCCGTCGGTGTTCGCCCACCGCGTGCGCCCCCGTACCGGCAGCGAGTCGGGCCTCGACGTGGTCGAGGACGCGCTCTCGACGGTGGCCGTCGAGTAGCCATGCGGCTCACCCTCCGCGGGAAGGCCGTCGTCGTCGTCGCGGTCGTCGCGGTCGCCTCGGGCCTCGCGTTCGGCCCGCGCGCGCTCAACGCCGTCGTCGTCCCCGCGCTGGTCGCCCTCGTGGCCGCGCACCTCCAACTCCGCTGGGCAGACCCGCCGCGGGCCGCCCGCGCCGTCCCGCCGGACGACCACGTGGGTCGGAGGTACCCCGTCCGCCTGTTCTTCGGCGACCGCGACGGGCCCCGCCCCGACGCCGACACCGGGATGGCGCGCCCGTTCGCCGGCACCGTCCGCGAGCGCGTCGGCGGCGGCCTCGACGCCGACCGCGTCGTGTTCGACACGGTCGTCGGTGCGACGCCCGTCGAGTACGAGGTCGACTACGAGTCGCGCGGGCGCCACGTGCTCGGCCCCGCTTCCGTGACCGCGCGGGACGTGCTCGGCCTCGCCGAGGTCGACCTCTCGACGAGCGAGACCAGCGAGGTGCTGGTGTACCCGCGGGTCCACGCCATCGCCGGGTGGGCGCGCCGCGACCTGCGCGCGCTCCACGAGACGGGCGTCCACGAGGAGCGCCGCGAGTTCGACCGCCTCCGCGAGTACGACCGCGGCGACTCCCTGCGCGACGTCCACTGGAAGTCGACGGCCAAGCGCGACGACCTCATCGTGAAGGAGTTCTCCGCGGAGGCCGAGACGGAGGCCGTCTCCGTCTCTGCGGGCGCCGCGACGACGCCGGGTGCCGCCGACGCCATGGCCGAGGCGACTGCGAGTCTCGTGCTCGCGCTCGTCGAGGACGGCGTCCCGGTCGACGTGCGCCTCGCCGACGGGACGTTCACGGTCACCGGCGAGCGCGGCAGTCAGGTGCGCCTGCTCGAACGCCTCGCGGTCGTCGGCCCCGGACGGGTCGCAGACGCCGACGCCGACGTGACGGTGTACGGCGAGGCCGACGGCGTCCGCGTGACGGTCACCGACGAGGAGCACGACTTCGCCGAGTTCCGCGCCGAGCGCCCCGCGACCTACGGCGTCTCCCGGCCGGACCCACGAATCGAGCGCACGCGGTCGGGTCGAGACGACGGTGACCGTGCCGACGGCGAGGTGGTCGCGTGAGCACCCCGTCGTCGCCGTTCGGCGGGATGGGGTCGGGGCAGTCGACGAGTCAGCGCCGTGCCAGTGGGTCGGGGGCCGAGCGCTACTCCGTGCTCGCGGCGCTCCGTCGCCCTGCCACCGTCGGCGTCGTGCTCGCCACCGCGTCGTTCCTCGCGGTGTTCTACCACGTCGTCGACGTGGTGGGCGGCGCGACGTTTCTGCTGATGGAGGTGGCAGTCGTCGCCGGCGCCGCGGCGTGGCTGGGCGGGTTCCTCCGCGAGCGCACCGCCCTCGCCCTCACCGTCGTCGGGTTCGCGCTCGCGCTCGTCGGCTACGTCCTGTCGGTGCCGCCGTCGGCGCGCGCGCTGTTCACCGTCGGGCGGGTCGCGGGTGACGTGCTCGCGCTGGTGACCGGCCTGTCCGTCCTGCGCCTGCTGAATGCCGGCGCGTGGGCGCTGTTCCTCGCCCCGGTGCCGACGTTCCTCGCGACGTACCTGCTGGTGCGGCGCCACGCAACCGCCGCGGCGACGGTCGGCGCCGCCACGACGGCGTTCTTCGTGCTCACCGGCGACGCCGGCCCGTGGGTCGGCCTCGCGGCGGCGGTCGGCCTCACGCTCGCGGTCGGCTTCGACGGCCTCGCGGCCGCGGGTCGCCGGGGCGTGCTCGCCCAGTGGGACACGCTCGCGGTGCTGGTCGCCGTGATGGTCGTCGCGACGAGTCTCGTCACGGTGGTTCCCGGCAGCGCGACGAATCCCGTCGTCCCCGGCGGCGCATCGCCGAGCGTGGAGTCGAGTCTCGTCGCCAACACCGACTCCGTTGGCGTGCTCGGGAGCATCCGCCTGTCGCCGGAGGTGCGCTTCACCGTCACCGCCGACCGCGCCGACTACTGGCGCGTCGGGTCGTACGACCGCTACACCGGCGGCCGGTGGGTCCGCACCGGCGACGCAGATCCGTACTCGGGGCAACTCGGCCCGCCGCCGGGCGAGAGCGAACGCCTGGTCCAGGAGGTGACCGCCCGCGGGAAACTCGACGCGCTCCCGGCGGCGTGGAAGCCGGTCGACCTCCGCGGGCGCGTGGCCGACACCGCACAGGTGACCGACCACGACGGCCTCAAACCGGGGACGACGCTCATCGAGAACGACACCTACACCGTCGTCAGCGAGCGCCCGACCGCGACGACCGGGCAACTGCGGCGCGCTGGGACGGACTACCCGACGGCGATCAGTTCCCGGTACACCCAGTTGCCCGAGAGCACGCCAGACCGCGTCGGCGAGCGCACCGCCGAGGTGTTGCGCCAGGCGGACGCGCGCAACCCGTACGACGCCGCCGTCGCCATCGAGCGCCACCTCGAACGCACCAAGGAGTACTCGCTGGACGTGCCGGCACCGCAGGGCGACGTGGCCGACCGGTTCCTGTTCGACATGGAGTCGGGCTACTGCGTCTACTACGCGACGACGATGGTGGCGATGCTGCGCACGCAGGGCGTGCCCGCCCGCTTCGTCGTCGGCTACACCCCCGGCCAGCGGGTCGCCGAGGACGAGTGGGTCGTGCGCGGCCTCGACTCCCACGCGTGGGTCGAGGTGTACTTCCCCGACCACGGCTGGATCCGCTTCGACCCCACCCCGAGCGGCCCGCGCCAGGCGGCCGAGCAGGCGAGCGTCGACGCCGCCCGCGAGGAGGGCGTCGAGAACGTCGACACCGCCGACTCGGAGGACGGCAGCTACGAGACGCCGACGCCGACTCTGGACCCCGCTGGCGACACGGCGGGATCGAACCAGATCACCGCGATCAACCCCGACGGCGACGAACTGCTCACCGGGGTCGCCACCGCCGACGGCGGCGGCTTGACGGCGAACCTGACGAACGCGGGCGCCGGCGGTGGCGGTAGTACCGACGGCGACGGCGGTAGTGGTTGGACCCCGACCCGGAGCGACGTGGCGGTCGGCCTCGCGGGCGCTGTCGGCCTCGTCGCCGGCGCCCGGCGGTTCGGGCTCACCGGTCGCGTGCGTCGGACGGTGTGGCTGTTCCGCCAGTCGCGCTCCGACCCGGCGAGCGACGCCGAGCGGGCGTTCCACCGACTGGAGTACCTCTCGGCGCTCGTGTACCGCCCCCGGCGACCGGGGGAGACGCCGCGACAGTTCGTCGAGGCGCTCTCGCGCGACCGCTTCGGCGACCGCGCCCGGACCGTGGCCGACGCGTACGAACATGCCCGCTACGGTGGCGGCGTCGACGAACGGGAGGCCGGCAGGGCCGTCGCGGCGGTCGACGACCTCGTCCGCCAGCACGCCCCGGTGGTGCGTCGCCTCGGCGGGGCGGGCAAGTCGTCGTAGTCTCCCGGCGGCGCCCGCCGAGTTACACGACCGACAGCGCCAGTAGCCCGACGCCGATCACTCCGACGAATCCCGTCGACAGGATCCACGTGACACGAACGAGGGTGAGGTTGTCGTCGACGCCGAGCGCGCGAAACGGGATCATCGCGCGATACGAGAGGTGTGACTGTAGATACTCTCCCGACGCCGTGAAGCCAACCCAGAGCCCGTACCCGCTCAAAATGACGAACAGCGCGCCGAGTGCGAGGGTCGTGACAGCCATCCGGTGAATGTCGACGCAGGTGGACTTCAGTTTGAGGGTGTGGGCCGTCGGCTGAGTCGTGCGCCGCCGCTCGACCCACTACATCGCCCGCCGCGGCCGCCCGTTTCGGACGACGAGCGCCACACGCGACGGGATTTCGCGTGCGAACACCCGACAGGATTTAATACGGCGCTCTTGTAGTCACGAGCGGAAATGTCCGAGGTATGCTCGACGTGCGGACTGCCTGAGGAACTCTGCGTCTGCGAGGACGTCGCCAAGGAGTCCCAGGAGATTTCGATCCGCATCGACGAGCGCAGGTACGGCAAGGAGGTAACGGTCATCGAAGGATTCGACCCGAAGGACGTGGACATGGACTCGCTGTCGAGCGATCTCAAGTCCAAGTTCGCCTGCGGTGGCACCGTCGAAGACGGCGCCATCGAACTGCAGGGGAACCACAGCGGCCGCGTCGAGGGGTTCCTTCGCGACAAGGGGTACAACGTCGCGTGACCACCGAACCGACCTGACTCCCGCAGTCGAGCAGCGACACTCTCTATCGTTTTCCGCCCGCCGAGCGGCGTCGCCGGTCGCCGCCTCGATCCGTGTTCGACCCGAGCGAGACTGACTCGACTCCACCCCGACCGGTGCGTTCTGTTCACCACGCAACCACGTCACGAGCCAACGGCTATACTCGTCGGCTACGAACGACGCCACGATGCACCTGCGGTCCCTCCTCGTCGTCGCGGCGTGCGCGCTCCTGCTCACGCAGACCGGGGCCGCGCCGGCGCTCGCAGCACCGCCTGCGCCCGTCACCGACGCACCCGCCGCGGTCGGCGAAGCGGCCGCCGCCACCGCGGTCGATGGCGACGCCGGCCCCGAGGAGTCGCTCGCCGCGTCGCCAGCGGGGTCGCCCGTCGCGCCCGCGGCTACTACGGCGACGACGAGCCACGACATCGGCCTCCGCACGACGCTCGCGCTCACGCCCGAGACGCCCGGGTCGGTGCGGGTCACCCTCAGGTTCGACGTGCCCGACCGCGTCTCCGGACTGGAGACGACGCTCGCTGACGGCGCGGAGAACGTCGCACTCGACGGGTTCGCGGCCGCCGGCGACGCCACCTACGAGTGGGACGGCGAGACGTCGACCCCGACGATAACCTACCGGATGGCGGCGAACCGGACCTCGCAGTCGGCGACGTTCGACCCCGACGCCGACCTCGACACCGACTCTGGCGCCACCCCGACACCGACCGGCGGGACCGACGCGCTCGCCGACGCCGCGACCGCCGAGGGTCGCTACCTCTTCGTCGACACCGGCCCCTGGGCGCTGGTGACCGTGCCGAGTCCGGGCGTCGCGTGGCGCTACCGCGGCGACGCCGTCGGCCTCTCGCGGACGGCGACGACCGCCGGCCCCGGAGCGGTCGGCAGTCGGATCGCGTTCCTCGGTGAGCACACCGTCCACGAGCGCACGGCGCACGGCCAGACGTTCCGCCTCGTCGTCCCCGCCGCCGCCGACGGGATGGCCGCCGAGCCCGCGGCGGTGCTGGAGTCGCTGTCGGCCGCCTCCGACACGCTCCGCGTCGGCGACCGCGACGAGTCGGTGTTCCTCGTCGCCGCGCCCGCCGACGTGTCGTGGGCGGTGCGGGGCATCCAGACGGGCGACGCCGACGCGTGGGTGCGCGCCGACGAACCGCTCGACACGCCCGAGAGTCCGTGGCTCCACGAGTACGTCCACACGCGCCAGTCGTTCGCGACGACCGCCGAGACACGCTGGCTCACGGAGGGCTCTGCAGACTACTACGCCGCCCTGCTCGCGCTCCGGCAGGGCCACGTCGACTTCGACGAGTTCGCCGACCACCTCGCTCGCGGCGCGCGCGCCCCGTTCGCCGGCGCGGTGTTGGCAGAGCCGAGCACGTGGACCGCCGGCGCGCAGTACCGCAAGGGGGCGCTCGTCGCGGGCGACCTCGACCGCCGTATCCGCCTCGCGAGCGACGACGGCGCGACTCTCTCCACCGTGTTCACCCGGCTCAACGCCGAATCCGAACCGGTGTCGGGCGAGCGGTTCGCGACGCTGGTCGCGACCGCGGGCGACGCCACGACCGCCGACGCCGCACGGCGGTTCACTCGGACCGACGCCGTCCCGGAGATGTGGTCCGCGGAGGCGCACTCGGCGGCGTTCGCGACGCCGGTCGCTCGGCTGCTCGTCGACACGCCCGACCGCATCGCCGTCGACGGCGCCTACCGCAACACGACGCTGTCCACGCCGGCGACGCTCGCGGTCGGCGAGACGGTGACGGTCCCCGTCGCCGTGCGCAACGTCGGCGGCGCCGCCGGCGACTACCGCGTGACGGCGACCGCCGACGGGCGGCGGGTCGCAGTGGCCAACGGGACGGTCGCGGCGGGCGCGAACGCGACGGCTCGGCTGTCGTGGACGCCGCCGGGGCCCGGGCGGTACACCCTGACCGTCCGCGACCGCCGCTACACGGTGGTCGTCGCGGAACCGGCGCGACCGACGGTCACGGCGCTGTCGACGAACCGGACGAGCGTCGCGCCGGGCGACTCGGTGTTGGTCACCGCCGAAGTGACGACAGACGGCTCCGTTCCGGCAGACGGCGCCGTCACCGTCCGCGTCGACGGTCGTGCGGTCGCCACCGAACGGGTCCGGGTCGCCCCGAACGGGACGGCGACGGTGCGAGTGCCGGTCACGTTCGACGCGGCGGGCGAGTACGTCGTCTCCGTCGGCGACGCACGCGCGTCGGTCACCGTCGAGACGACTGCCGCCGCGGCGGACAGCGTCGGCGGCGACGCCTCGGGGACAGCGGTCGCGACCCCCGGGTTCGGGCCGGCCACGACGCTGGCGGCGCTGGTCTCCTCGTTGGTCGTCGCGGCGAGACTGGGTCGCCGCTCAGAACGGTGACTGCGGGCCTTCGTCTGCCTCCGCCGCCGTCGACTCGGCGGACTCGTCGGTGCCGCTGGCGAGGTCGCCCTGCCACGAGGTGATACCGCCGGCCATGCTCTCGACGGTGGCGTCGGCGGTCCCCTCGAAGGACTTGATCAGGTTCGCCGCCTGGATGCTCGCCTGCCCGTGGGGGCAGACGGTGACGATGTGCTCGCTCCCGGCGAGCGAGTCGACTCGCTGGGTCAGTTGCTGCATCGGGACGTTCTCGGAGCCGGGGATGTGGCCGCGCGCGAACGCCCCCGGCGAGCGGATGTCGACGACGCGCAGGTCCGCGCCCTCGTCGAGGAGTCGCTCGACCTCCTCGGGTGTGATCTCGCCGTCCATGCCCGAGCGGAACCGTCGGCGGGTGAAAAGCCCTCCGTCGCCGGCGACTCGCGGGCTGGTTCCGGGCGCCGCGTCGCCTACAGTAGTCCCTCTTCGCGAGCCAGCAACACGCCCTCCAGTGTCGCGTCGTTCGTCGGCGGCGACTGGATCACCTCCAGCGCCTCGTCGACGGGGACGCTCCTCGGGACGAGGTACTCGTTGTCGTCGAGGTCCTGCCCGACCGGCTCCAACCCCTCGCAGAACACGAACCCACGAGTGTGACGCAGGAGGCCGGTCGTGCACTGCACTTCGCCCAACAGCGAGACGCTCGACGCCGCGAAGCCGGTCTCCTCGCGCAGTTCCCGGCGGCCGGCTTCAGTGTACGACTCCCCGGCGTCGACGATGCCCGCGGGCAGTTCCAACTGGGTGTTGCGGACGGTCGGGCGGTACTGCTCGACCATCAGCAGGCGGTCGTCGGCGCGCGCGACTACGACGACTGCCGTCGCCAACTCCGCCCAGTAGTACTTCTTCGTCGAGCCGTCGGGGTGCTCGACGAGGTCGTAGCCGGCTGTCTGCCAGCCGGTCTCGTACTCGACGACCGACTCGCGGACGGGCCAGTCCGGTTCGCCGGGCCAGTCGTGGCGGCGGCCGTCGTCGAAGTCGGGTTCGTCCGAGGTCCAGCCGTCGGTCGTCGCGTCGGTCCTGTCTGCCGCGCGGTCGGCGTCGGGGGTGTCGTCGGGGGTGTCGTGGGGGTCGTCGCTCACGGTTGGACGACGGTTACGCGGTAGCGGGTTTCGTTGTATCGGACGAACACCGCGTCGCCGTCGACGGCGCCCGCGGGCGCGAACTCCCGGAACGTCGCCAGTTCGTCGAACGGGGAGTGGGTGAACTCCTCTTTCAGCCCGTACGGGCCGCGCTGGTAGCCCGCAGACCGGTTGTCGGTCGACTCGACGGCGGCGAAGAAGTACTCGTAGCGCCGCTCGGCGATGCCGCCCTCGGTCGCGTTCAGCGTGAACGCCGGCCCGTCGTCGGCGACCGGTTCGGCGGTCAGGTAGTACGGGTCGCCCGCGCCGAGGTACGAGGGGAGCGCGCCGAGCGCGAGCAACACCACGACGACGGCGAGCACGCCGAGGAGGAAGTTCCGCGTGACCGAGCGCATGGGCGGGGTAGGGGCCGACGGCGAAAACGCGTTACGGCTCGTCGACCGTGTCGCCGGCCGATTCGGCGTCGTCGGCCTCGTTGGGGTCCGCGTCCGCGTCGACGACGCCGCGGTACACCCGCCCGAACGCCCGCCGGCGGAGGGTCCCGAGCGCGGCCTCGCGCTCTGCCTGCCACGTCGCCGCGACGACGACCTTGCCGTCGTCGCCGTCGACGGCGGGGTCGTCGACGGGGAACGCGACCGGGTGCCAGACGACGTTGTCGACGTTCTCGCTGCCCGCCAGGTCGGCCTCGTACGCGGGGTGGTCGGCGAGCCACTCGTCGTACTCCTCGCGCGTGCCGACGTGGACGCGCAACAGCGAGGCGAACAGCGAATCGCGGACCGTCTCGACCACCTCGCCGGTGACGCGGTCGGCGTACTCCGCGCGGTCGAACGCCATCGCCTTCGTCGCCTCGCGGACGGCGACCTTCGCGGCGGGCACGAGTTCGTCGTACTCCGCGCGGGCCTCGGCGGGCGTCGCCGGCGCGAGCGTCCCTTCGGTGTCCATACCCGTCGCTGGGGGCGTGCGACCCAAGAGTGGTTCCCTTCCGGGTGCCGGTGCGCTACTCCTCGTCGGCGTCGTCGGTGTCGCTGGCCGTCTCGTCACCGCCGGTCGACCGGTCTTCTGCATCCTCGTCCAGTCCGTACATCGCCTCCGTCAACTCCTGTGCCTCCTCCAGCACGGACTCGACGGCGTCGTCGACGACCGCCTCCGCGGCGCCGCCCATCGCACCCCCGCCGCTCACGTCGGGGCGCGCGGGGTCGCCGTGGCCGTGCTGGTGGCCATGCGCGTGGTCGTGGCCGCCGCCGTGCTCACGGGTCGCGTCCGCTCCCCGTTCGCCTCGGGGTCTCCCTCCGGTCGACCCCGCAGTGTCCTCGAACACCTCGTCGTACTCGCGCTCGGCGGCGTGCTCGGTGACGACCGACGCCAAGTCCGCGGGCGTTCGGTCGCCCCAGTCGTCGACGTGCTCGTCCAGCCACGCCTCGTGCTCGTCGTTGCGGAGCATCGCCGTGAACGCGAGGTGGTTCGCCAGGTGCTCGCCGTCGCGCTGGGGCGTCTCACACACCGGACACGCGTATCCCATACTGGCCGTGGGAGCGCGACGCGCAAAAACCGTCCGCGTTCGCGACCGGCTACTCCTCGGTCGCGTTCTGCCGACGGACCCACTCGCCCACGTCGAGGCGCATGACGAACGCCGCCTCGCCGTCGCCGTAGTACCGAGGGACCCGCCGCGCTGGCCGGAACCCCTCGTCGCTGTACAGCGCCTGTGCGGGGTGGTTGCTCTCGCGCACCTCCAACTTCACGACGCTCGCACCGTTGGCCGCCAGGTCCCGCAGCGCCGCGCGGAGCAGTCGCCGACCGAGGCCGTGCCCCTGCACGTCGGGTCGGACCGCCAGATCCTTGATGTGGCCGAGGTCGCGACCGTGGTTCGGCGTGAGGTCGCCGACGACGTAGCCGAGCACGTCGCCGGCGTCGATCCGTGCCGTATCGGGCGACCCGGCGCCGTCGCCTTCGGCGACGAGGAACGCCGGGGCGTCGAGCAACTGCTCGAACGCCGCGTACGGCCACGGCTGGGTGAACACTGCCTTCTCGATGCGGAACACGCCGAGGAGGTCAGCCCGCTCGACGGGTCGGACCCTCGGGTCGCCGTTCGCGTCGTCGCCCGCGGCGGCGCCGCGCGAGGTGGTCACGGTTAGGGCCTAGGAGTTCGTCGCCATAAGTGAACTGGCAGTTCTGGTTGGCGAACGGAAGCGTCGAGGCCGCTCGCGCCGCTGGCCGGGCGCGTCGAAAGAGAGTGAGAGAAACTGATTGTGGGCGCAGCGGCCCGAGACCGCTCCGCCGCGTTACCGAGACGCTCGGCTGCGCCTCGCGTCTCGCCTTAGTCGTCCGCGGGCGCGGCGCCGCCGTCGGACTCGTGCTGCTGCTTCGTCCACGAGAGCTTGCCACCCGCCGCGAGGATCTTGCGCTCGCGCTCGGAGGCGTCGAGCTGCGCGGTCGCCTCCCAGTCGTCGTTCACGCGGATGGTGAACTCGGTGGCGCCGTTGCGCACACCCTCGCCCACGTCGTCGACGATCTCCACGTCGTCACCCTGGTCGATGTTCTCGTACGTCTCCTCGTCGATGGTGAGGGGCACGAGACCGAAGTTGAACAGGTTCGCCTTGTGGATGCGGGCGAAGCTCTGTGCGAGCACACCCTCGACGCCGAGGAACATCGGGCACAGGGCCGCGTGCTCACGCGAGGAGCCCTGGCCGTAGTTCTCGCCGGCCACGAGGAAGCCGCCGTCGGCGTCCAGCGCGCGCTGCGCGAACGTGTCGTCGACGCGGCTCAGCGTGAACTCCGAGAGCTTCTCGATGTTCGAGCGGAACTTGAGGATGTCCGCCGTCGCCGGGATGATGTGGTCGGTCGTGATGTTGTCCTCCATCTTGAGGAGCGCCTCGCCGTGGATGTCCGACGCGAGCTCGTCCTTCAGGGGGACGTCGCCGATGTTCGGGCCCTTGATGAGGTCGTCGTCGACGGCCTCGTCGGGGCTGATGATGTCCGGGTCGGACTCGCCCATGCCGGGGCCGTACTTCGTGCCCATCTCGAGGCCGGGCGCCTCGAGGTCGCCGAGTTCGTCGGCGAGGTCACGCGGGTCGACGATCTCGCCGGTGATGGCCGCCGCCGTGGCGACCTCGGGCGAGCAGAGGTACACCGAGTCGTCCTCGATGCCCGAGCGGCCCTCGAAGTTGCGGTTGAACGTCCGCAGCGAGACGGAGTCGGAGGCGGGCACGTGGCCGATGCCGATACAGGCACCACACGTCGCCTCGGAGAAGTTGACACCGGCGGCCATCATCTCGGCCGTCCAGCCCTCGCGGGCGAGCATCTCGGACGCCTGCTTGGAGCCGGGCGCCACGATCATCTCGGTCTTCTTGGCGACCTCGCGGCCCTTCAGCATCTTCGCGCCGGGGAGGATGTCCTCGTAGGCGCCGTTCGTACAGGAGCCGATGATGACCTGCTCGACGTCCTCGCCCGCGACCTCGCGGACCGGGACGACGTTGTCGGGCATCGACGGCTTGGCGATGAGCGGCTCGAGGTCCGAGAGGTCGACCTCGATGGTGTCGGCGTACTCCGCGTCGTCGTCGGGCGTCAGCTCGACGTACTCCTCCTCGCGGTCCTGGCGCGCGAGCCAGTCCTCGGTCTTCTCGTCGGTGCCGAAGATGGACGACGTGGCGCCCAGCTCCGTGCCGAGGTTCGTGATGGTCGTGCGCTCGGGGATGGTGAGGTTCTCGACACCGGGGCCGGTGTACTCGAGCACCTTGCCGACGCCGCCCTTGACGGTCAGCTCGCCCAGCAGGTGGAGCGCGACGTCCTTCGCCGTCGCCCACTCAGGGAGCTCGCCGGTCAGCTCGACGTTGACGACTTCCGGCATCTCGACGTAGTAGGCGCCGCCGCCCATCGCGACCGCGATGTCGAGGCCGCCCGCACCGATCGCCAGCTGGCCGAGGCCGCCGGGGGTCGGCGTGTGCGAGTCGGAGCCGAGCAGCGTCTTGCCGGGCGCCGCGAAGTTCTCCTTGTGCACCTGGTGGCAGATACCGTTGCCGGGGCGGGAGAAGAACGCGCCGTAGGTACCAGCCGCAGAGCGGAGGAAGCGGTGGTCGTCGGTGTTCTTGAAGTCGAACTGGTACGTCTGGTGGTCACAGTACTGCGCGGCCAGTTCCGTCTGGACCTGGTCCAGCTCCAGCGCCTCGAACTGGAGCCAGACCATCGTACCCGTCGTGTCCTGTGTGAGAACCTGGTCGATCTCGATCCCGATCTCCTCGCCGGGCGTCAGCTCGCCCTCGACGAGGTGGTCGTCGAGAATCTGCTCCGTGATCGTCTGTCCCATATCGTCCGCGTATCGACGCCCGGCGGATATAAATCCGGCGAGTTTCCACCCCGACGTTCGTGATAGACCCCCACGCAGTCCGGTAATTATTGCGTCGAACGCTCACTCGCGACCCGAGTAATCGTTCGTTCGTCACTCCCAAGACGGGTTTCGCGTGACAGTCGCTTCCGGGAGTTCGGCGACGGCGTCCGACCGGCGGGCTTTTCGGTCGGCCTGTATCTCTCACCGGTATGTACGAGTCGGGCGCGTTCGTCGCCGACCACGTCGACCCGCTCCGCGAGGAGCAGGTCCAACCGAACGGAGTCGACCTCACCGTCGACTCGCTGTACGAACAGACCACACCGGGCCGCATCACGCGGGACGGAAAGACCGTCGGCGACCGCCGTGAGGTCGACCCGGTCGACGGACTGTACCGTCTTGACCCGGGCGCGTACGTGCTCAAGTACGGCGAACGGCTCCAGATTCCGGACGACCACGTCGGCTTCGTCTATCCGCGCTCGACGCTGCTGCGCAACTCCTGTATGCTGAACACCGCGGTCTGGGACGCGGGCTACGAGGGGCGCGGCGAGGGCCTCCTGCAGGTGGGCGCCCCCATCGAACTGGAACCGGGCGCGCGCGTCGCGCAGTTCGTCCTCGCGGCGGCCGACCACGAGGGCCGGTACGACGGCACCTACCACGGCGAAGGCTGACAACCCTCCGACACTTATCAGACGATCGACACACGACGGCCCGAACCGGTCGCCGTAGTCGGTCGAATTTCCTCGAAAGACCGATTCGGCGAGTGACTACCGTACGACAATCGTCTGACGAAAGACTGTTTATAACGGGATAGTAACCGGTGGGTACTTCGACGGCGGGATAGTCACTCAACATGTCACTTACCGAATCGGATCTGTACCGCGAAGCGTTCCGGGAGACAGACAGCCCGGCCGTCATCGCGGACACGAACCTCGTGATCACGGACGTCAACGAGGCGGCCCGTGAGTTCACGGGGTCCTCGCGCGGGGCGCTGATCGGGTCGACGCCCCGCCGACTCGTCGACGACGACGCCGTCTACGCCGAAATCGAGGAGACGTTGCTCGCGGGCGACGCGTGGGTCGGCGAGTTCGAGTCGACGGCCACCGACGGTCGCGTCGTCTACGGTCGTGGCTCGTTCTCCCCGCTCACCGCCGGCGGCGAGGTCCGCGGCTACATCGCCGTCTTCACCGACATGACCCGCCACCGCCGCTACGAGGAGTCGCTACGCATCCTCAACCGGGTGTTGCGCCACAACCTCCGCAACGACGCGAACGTCGTGCTCGGCCACATCGAGCGCGTCGCCGACGAGGTGGTCGACCGCGTCGACGCCCAGGAGGTGTCGCGCCTGCTCGACTCGCTCGACACCGCCGCCGACCGCGTCGACGACATGCTCGACCACGCGCGGACCACGCGCCGCTTCAGCGGCGTGCTCGCGGGCGAACACGGGACGCTCCGCCCCATCGACCTCGCGACCGCGATAGAAGACGCGGTCGCGGACGTGCCCACCGACGGCGTCCGGATCACCGACGACGTGTCACAGCCGACGCCGGTGTTGGCCGACGAGATGCTCGCGGGCGCGCTGCACGCCGTCATCGAGAACGCCGTCGAGCACAACGACAAAGAGCACGTCGAGATCACGCTGTCGACGACCGAACACGCCGACCAGACGGTCCTGTCGGTCGCCGACAACGGCCCCGGCGTCGACCCCGACCGCTACGCCGAAATCTTCGGCAACGGCGAGCACACCCAGGTCGAACACGGGGAGGGGCTGAGCCTCTTCTTCGTCGACCGCCTCATGGAACTGTACGGCGGAGACGTCTCCGTCCGGTCGAACGACCCGGAGGGTGCGGTGTTCGACCTCCACTTCCGCCGTCCCGGCGCCGACCCGACGGTGCCGCCGCGGGAGTTCTCCACCGCCGACGGGGCCGACGCGGCGTCGTCCCGCGGCGACGTCGCGCGACGGACCGACGCCGAGGGCGACGTGACGGACGATGGGACCGCTGACGCGTGTCAACCGCCGACCGACGGTGTCGTCTCGAACCGTGCGGGCCGCGCCGGCGAGGGGCACGCAGACTCCCGTCGGGACGGGTTCGGCCGCGCCGGCAGTTCGGCAGCAGCGAACGACCTGCCCATCGAGTACGCCGAAGGTGGAACCGACGCCGACGAGGAGTCGGCCCCCACGCTCGTCGACACCGTGGCCGACGCCGTCGGCGACTCCGTCACCGCACCGCGACTCGGTGGCACCGAGCGGGGCTTCCCGCCCGTCGTCGACGCTCTCCCCGAGTACGACCAGCCCCACCACCTCCTCGCGCTGCGCGCGGCCGACCCGGTCGCCGGTGACACCGACGCCGGGTTCCGCGGCGAGGCGGCGGCGGCGTTCACCGACACCGCGGTCGTAGTCGTCGTCGACGGCGACCACGGAGGCCGCCTGACTGTCCCGTACGACTCGTTGACGGCGGTCGGTCGACGCGGCGACGCGGTCGTGCTCGACGCCGGGGCGACCGCGTACCGACTCCAACTCCCGCGTGCGCACGACGACGACGCCGCGGTCGAGGCGGCGGTGGCGTTCCTCGAACGGGAGTTGCGGTAGCCAGTCGCGTCGCTCGTGGCGTTCGATGTGCCTCGCAGAAGCGGGCTGGGAGGGATTCGAACCACACCGTCGGCTCGCGTTCGCTCGCCGCCGTCTACTTCGAATCCCTCCAGCGAACGCTTTCACTGCTCACTGACGTTCGCAGGAAAGCGGGCTGGGAGGGATTCGAACCCCCGACCGTCCGGTTAAAAGCCGGACGCTCTCCCTAACTGAGCTACCAGCCCTGCACGCATCGCTTGCCGCCGTTCGCGCATAAGCGTTTAGGAACCGACCGGCGGCGGCGCCGTCCGTCGCCACCCACACGGCCTTGACACTGGGACTCGACGGGCCGCCATGACCGTCCCAGACCTCCGGGACCTCACGACCCGACTGTGCGAGTTCGACACGACCGACGGCACGGAGGCGCCCGCGGCCGCGTGGCTCCGCGACGTGCTGGACGCCGCCGGCTTCGAGACGTACACGTGGGAGGCCGACCCCGAACGCCTCGCCGAGCACCCGTCGTTCCCCGACGACCCCGCGGCCATCGACGCCGCCGACCGCCCGAGCGTCGCCGGGGTGCTCGAACTCGGCGACCCCGACGCCGGCCCGACGCTCGTGTTGAACGGCCACCTCGACGTGGTGCCGGCGGACGAGGAACTGTGGTCGAGCGACCCGTTCGAGCCGGTGTGGGGCGAGGCAGACGACGGGGCCGAGACGCTCACCTGCCGCGGCGCCGTCGACATGAAGGCGGCCGTCGCGGCGTGCGTCCACGCCGCGCTCGACGTGCGCGAGGCGGTCGAGCAGGGGGCTGTCGACCTCGACGGCCGCATCGTCGTCGAAGCCGTCGCCGGCGAGGAGGAGGGCGGCATCGGCGCGGCGGCGGCCGCCCTCGACTCGCCGTACCCGTTCGAGCGCGACGCCGCCGTCGTCGCCGAGCCGACCGAGTTGCGGGCGGTGACGGCGACCGAGGGCACCGTGATGAAGCGACTCCGCCTGTCGGGCCGGAGCGCCCACGCCGCCACGCGGTGGACCGGCGTCGACACCCTGCCGCTGTTCGAGCAGATTCGCGAGGCGTTCACCGAACTGGAAACGGAGCGCTGCGAACGCGTCACCCACCCGCTGTACGGCGAGTTCGAGGTACCGTGGCCCATCGTCTGCGGGCGCGTTGAGGCGGGGTCGTGGGCGTCGACGGTGCCGGGGACGCTCGCCGCCGAGTGGCGCCTGGGCGTCGCGCCCGGCGAGACCGTCGACGAGGTGGAGGCGGAGTTCGAGGAGCGCCTGGCCGAGGTCGTCGCCGCCGACGAGTGGTTGCGCGAACACCCGCCCGCGTTCGAGCGGTTCTCGATCATGTTCGAGCCCGCCGAAATCGCCGCCGGCGAGCCGGTCGTCCGTGCGCTCCAGGGGGCGATGTCGGGCGAGGAACTGGCCGACACCAAGCCGACGGGAGCGACGTACGGCGCGGACAACCGCCACTACGTCGCGGCCGACGTCCCGACGGTCGTGTTCGGACCCGGGAGCATCGAACAGGCGCACTTCCCCGACGAGACCGTTCGGTGGTCGGAGGTGGTGACGGCGCGAGAGGTGCTGGCGGCGACGGCGCGGGCGTTCCTCGGCGACGAGTCGGCGTCCGACCCGGACGCCGCCGCTCAGTAGTCGTCGAGCGCGTCTGCGAGCACGTCGCCGGGGTCGCGGTTCTCCAGGGAGGCGCGGTCGCGGAGGCGACGGTAGGCGTCCGGCGGCAACTCGACGGTGAGACGACCGGGCGTGACGCCCTCGGCGCGGAGCGCCGCCTCGGTGGCTGTGCCGTCGTTGACCGCGCTGGCGACGCGCCGCACCTCGCGGACGGTGAGGTCGCCGTCGAGCACCGCCCACGCGATAGTGAAGCGGGCCTCGCCGGCGACGCGGGCGATGTGCTTCGCGGCGGTCGGGGCGATGTGGCCGCGGGCGACGTGGCGCCGCACCGACTCCGGGAGGTCGTGGACGCGCGCCCACTTGCGGATGAACGACACCTGCACGTCGTCGCCGGCGGCCTCGGCGGCGGCCTTGTACGAGCCGTGGCCGCGCACGAGCGCCGCGCAGGCGGCGGCGCCGCGCAGCATCACGACGTTGTCGTCGCCGGCGACGGCCTCGCTGGCGAACCGACGGACGGTGTCGGCGGCGGTCGCGAGGCTCTCGGGGTCGTCCGGGTCGAACCGGGCGGCGCGCTCGGCGCGCTCGCCGGTGACCGCGGGGTCGCCGCGGACGACGGGTTCGCCGACTTCGGCCTCGCGGTCTGCCGCCCGCGACGTGGCGTCGGGACCGTCCCGGCCGTCGCCGGGCCGCTCGGGGCTCATTGCGGGTCCGTCCGCTCCCGCTCGGTAAAAGGCTCCCGGGGGTGGTGTATCTCGCCGTCATCTCTGACGCTCGTCGCAACGCCGTCGGGCGGCGGTCGTCGCTCGACGGCGCGTATCGACGCCGATTTGGGAGGGCCGACCCGAGCGCGGGTATGCTCCGGTACGTCACCACGAACGCGGGGAAAGTCCGCGAGGCCGAGGAGTACCTCGGCGACGAGGTGTCCCAACTCGACTTCGACTACACCGAGGTGCAGGCGAGCGACCTCGCGCCCATCGCCGCCTACGGCGCTCGCGAGGCGCACCGGCACGCCGGCGAGCCCGTGCTCGTCGACGACGCTGGCCTGTTCGTCGACGGCTTCGACGGCTTCCCCGGCCCCTACTCGGCGTACGTCGAGGACACCCTCGGCGTCGAGGCGGTCCGCCGTCTCGTCACACGCGAACTCGACGACGTGCGCGCGGAGTTCCGCTGCGTGCTCGCGTACTGCGACGGCGAGGCGTTCGACGCCAGCCCCGACCCCGTCGACCGCGACGACCGGGTCGCCGCCGCCGCCGCGGGCGCCGAGCGCGACGACGAGGAGCGCGAACCGCTCCCGGTGAAACTGTTCGAGGGCGTCGTCCGCGGCCGGATCGTGGAGGCGCGCGGCGACGGCGGCTTCGGCTACGACCCCATCTTCGAGTACGACGGCGCGACGTTCGCCGAGATGGACGCTGCGGAGAAGAACGGCGTCTCCCACCGCGGGCGGGCGTTGGAGAAGTTCGGTGAGTGGTTTGCCGAACGCTAGTGAGGCAACCTACAGCAGACGGTCGAGCGGAGCGATGACCGTCTGCGGGTGGTTTCAGGAGCGAAGCGACTGATTGTAGGCGCGCGCCGACCACCGCCGAACACCGACGCTTTGTCTCCGCGGCGACACCCGCACGTATGCCCCGCGCGGTCGCCATCAACGTCGCCGCCAACACGAACCTCCCGGGCCGCCGAGGCCCGGTGTCCCCGGACGGCTCGTTCGTCTACGTCCCCATCCCCGAGGACGAACCGACGAGCGACCCGGTCGCGACGTACGCCGACCTCGACCTCGCCGAGTACGTCCCCGACGACGCCGTCGACTTGCCGGTCCACCTGGACCCCGAATTCGCCGGCGTGCTCGGTCGGGAGGCGTACACCTACGGCGACCCCCACGGCGTGAAGGCCCGCCCGCTCTCGCAACTCAACCCCGGCGACTCGCTGCTGTTCTACGCCACCCTCTCCGTCACCGGCAACGAGGGCGCCCGTGCCGACTGGCTCCCGTCCGACTGGGGGTGCTTCCTGATCGGTGAGTTCCGCGTCGCAGAGGTGCTGACGGGCGACGACTACCGCGCGGCCGATGCCGCGACCCGCGAGCGGTTCGCCTCGAACGCGCACGTCCACCGCGAGTCGTTCGACGCGTCGGTGCTCGTCCGCGGCGACCCCGCCGACTCGCGACTGTTCGACCGCGCGGTGCCGCTGTCGACGCCGGCGGGCGGCGCCGAGGCGAACCGGTTGGTCACCGACCTGTCGAGCGACTCGGGGAAGGGGCCGTGGTGGCGGCGCGTGCTCCGGTACGACGACAGCGCGACGACCGAGTTGCGGGACCTGATCGACACCGACCCCGCGGAGTGGCTGGCGTAGCCGAGTGCCCCGTTCCGAGGCGAGTACGGCCGCCGTCGTCAGACGACCGTCTGACTGCGGCGCGGCATTTATCGCCCACCGTCGGATGTGACGGGTATGAACGCGACTCGACGGGCCGTGCTCGCCGGCGTCGGCGCGAGCGCGGTGGGCGGCCTCGCGGGCTGTGCGAGTTCGGACGGTGGCGGCGACCGGTCCGCACCCGACGGGACTGCTCGGCTCGCGTACGTTCGCCTCGTCAACCAGCACTCGCGCGACCACGTCGTCCACGTGCTCGTCCAGCGCGGCGGCGAGCCAGTCCACTGGTCGAGCCACGAACTCGGCGCCGACGGCGCCAGCGACGGTGAGGCGACGGCGACGGTGGAACGGACCTGGGCGGACGAACCCGGTGCGTTCGCGGTGTTCGTCCGCCTCGACGACGCCGACGAGTGGACCGAGTTCGACGTGGGCGACGGCTCCGTCGACTGCTACGGGGTGGAGACGCGCATCGACGTCGACGGCGGTATCGAGTCGCTGTTCTCGAAGAATCCGGGCGACTGCGGGTCGGCGACGGCGAGCGACGACGCCTAACGGGCCTGCTCGTCGACGGGCGCCGCCGGCTGGCTCGTCACCGTCTGGACGGCGGCGTTGCCGAGTCCCCCCAGCGCCGCCGCCGCGAGGAACGTGCCGGCCACGCGAACGACCCCTCCGACTGCGACCGTGACGACACCGACCGCGAGCAGCGCCGCGAGGAGGCCGAGCGCCTCCAACACGGGTGAGACGGTGCGAATCCGGCGGCGCTCGACGCCGACGCCCGTGACGACGCCGCCGAGGACGAGCGCCCAGCCCGCACCGAATCCGGCGTAGCCCGCGGCGGACGTGCCGAGCAGGAGGCCGAGTGTCGCGCCGGCACCGATGCCGGCGGCCGTCAGCACCGACTCGCCGTTGGCGGTCCAGTCGTAGCGGGCACCCAGTCGGTCGACGAGTCGCGGGACGGCCCAGCGTGCGAGGAGGAACACGGCGAGCGCGATCCCGAGTGACACGACGAGGCTGACCGCGAGTCCGACGAACCTGAACGCGACGTCGACCCCGCCGTCGACTGCCACGCCGGACTGGAGGAGCTGCATGGGGCCGAGTGCCGGCCCGGACGACAAGAAGCCGGCGCTTCCCACGATCGGACCGCCGAGAGCTACGGGCGGATGTACGCCCAGCCGTCTGCTTGGAGTCGCGTGAGTTCGCCGACGCCGGAGGAGGCGCGTTCGACGCCGTGTGGGAGATCGTCGAGGGTCGCGGTCGCCCCCCGGAGTGCGTTCGAGCAGACGCGGAACGCCGTCTCGGCGTCGTCGCCGCCGGCCGCGAGCACCGTCTCGACGCGTTCGCGGCCGTCGCCCGATTCCGCGGCGTCGATGACCGCGGGGTTGTCGACGACGACCGCGACGTGGCTGACCGGGACTGTCTCGTCGGCGAGGAGGTTGGTCACCTTCGCGTCGACGTACGAGAGCTGATCGACCGTGGAGACGTGGAAGACGGTGCGCACGCGAACCGAGACACGATACGAAGCCGTGGCTGTTTCGTTCGAGTGCGAGAGGAGTGCGCCGTCCGGGAATTGAACCACGCCGAGACGTGCTCGCTCCGCTGCGCGCGTCTCGTCTACTTCAATTCCCGACGGAGATTCCACTCCGCACGTTCGTTTGTCGCAAGAATGCGCCGTCCGGGAATTGAACCCGGGCTATTGGCTTGGGAAGCCAATGTCCTACCACTGGACCAACGGCGCCCTGTGCATCGATTCCTACCCCACCGCCACACTTCAACTAATCGGTCGCTCGTGGCGCCGAGGAACTGGACGCGCGTCCACGCGCCGGCGCGGGGAAGTGGGGTATTAGTCGCCCGACACCGTATCGAACCGTGATGAGTGAATCCGTCCTGCTGGACGAGGAATCGACGCCGTTGGATCTGCGACTCTCCGACGCCGAACTCGACCGCGTCCGCGACCACGTCACCGACTTCATCGCCGACCAGGTCGACGCCGCGGGCGCCGAGGGCGCCGTCCTCGGCCTCTCGGGCGGCATCGACTCGACGACGGTCGCGTACCTCGCCGTGGAGGCGCTCGGCGCCGAGAACCTCCGCGGGCTGGTGATGCCCGGGTCGGTCAACACCGACGAGAACATGAGCGACGCCGAGCGCGTCGCGATGGAACTGGGCATCGAGTACGACGTGATCGAGATCGAACCGATCGCCGAGGCGTTCTACGACGCGCTCCCCGAGGCGACGGACGCCAAGATGGCCGAGAGCAACGTCCGCGTCCGCGTCCGCGCGGTGCTCAACTACTTCGCCGCCAACGCCGACGACCGCCTCGTGCTCGGGACCGGCAACCGCAGCGAGGCGCTCACGGGCTACTTCACGAAGTACGGCGACCAGGCGGTCGACTGCAACCCCATCGGCACCCTGTACAAACAGCAGGTGCGCCAACTCGCCGCCCACGTCGGCGTCCCCCACGACCTCGTGATGAAGACACCCTCGGCGGAGATGTGGACCGGCCAGACCGACGAGGAGGAGATGGGGCTCGACTACGACACGCTCGACGCCGTGCTCGCGCTCCACATCGACGGCCCGCTGTCGACCGCCGCGACCGTCCGCGCGCTCGACGTGACCGAAGAACAGGTCGCCCGCGTCGAGGAACTGTACGAGTCGTCGAAGCACAAGCGCGCGATGCCGCCGGCGCCCGCGGACCTGACGCTGTAAGGCGGTGCCGCGTCCGCCGGCGTCCTACCGCACCGGATTCTCCGGGCCGCGCCCGAGGTACTCCGCACAGAACGCCCGCACCGCCGCCTCGTCGTACTCGCCCATCCGAAGCAGGTGCCGCCACGCGGTGAGCGCGTACGGCGTCTCCGGGTCGTCGTAGGGGTACGGCATCGCGAGGAAACTCTGCCACGTCCCGGTGAAGCTCCGCCCCCACGTCTGGAGGTTCTCGCGGGCCGTCTCCGTGATCGCGTCGGGGTCGTAGTACGCGACGACGGCGCCGTGTTCGAGGGTGTGGATCACGTCGCCCATCGGCTGCGCCTCCTCGTAGAAGCCCGCCTGCACCGTCCCCGCATAGTGAGGTCCGGAGGTCGGTGGTCGGGTGTCGTAGTCGACCTGCGTGCCGCGCTGGACGTGTTCGTTCCCCTGGTTCGGGAACGACTCCACGTCGGCGATCACCTGCTGGTCGCCGCGCTGGGGGAGCGAGTCGATGGTGTCGCCGCCGCCGAGGCACCCGGCGAGCGCGCCGACCGCACCGGCGGCCACGACGCCGAGCGCGCGGCGTCTGGAGAGCTCGACGCCGCTCGCGGAATCGGGTCCGTCTGTCATCGTCGCTACTCGTCGCCGGGAGGATTCAAGGATTGCGGTCGCCACACCCCCCGACCGGGCCACCGGAACGGGGTCGCGGTCGTCGACCACACCGCCGGCACCACCGGCACCACCGGCACCACCGGAACCGCCGTCGGCGCCGCCGGCTCACTCCCCGAAGTGCTCGGCGTGGAGGCGGGCGAACGTCTCGCGCTCGGCGGCCTCGGTCTCGCCGCCGCGAGCGCCCGTCCGAACGAGTCGCTTCACCGCCGCGAGCGCGCTCGGCTCGTTCTCGGCCACCTCGCGGGCCACGTCGGTCGGGTCCGGCACCACCCGCGAGACGAGCCCCAGCTCGCGCGCCTCCTCGGCGTCGACGACACGGGCCGACAGCGCGATGTCGAGAGCGGCGCCCTCGCCGACGACGCGGGGGAGTCTGGCGGTGCCGCCCCACGCGCCGAACAGGCCGAAGGCGACGCCCGTCTCCGCGAACGTCGCGTCGGGCGTCGCCACGCGGAGATCACACGCCAGCGCGAGTTCGACCCCGCCGCCGCGAGCGGCACCGTCGACGCCGGCGACGACGACGGAATCGCTCGTGGCGATGGACTCGGCGACGCGCTGGCCGTGGCCGGCGAACGCCGCCGGGTCGTCGAGGTCGGCGACCACGTCGAGGTCGGCGCCGGCGCAGAACGCGGAGCCGGCGCCGCGGAGGAGCACGACCGGCTCGTCGGCGTCGACGACGGCGGCCTCCAGGGCGTCGAGCGCGTCGGGTGTGAGGGCGTTTCGGGCCTCGGGGCGGTCGAGCGTCACGGTCCGGTACGCGCCGTCGGCGGCCCGCTCGGAGCGAATCACGGGACGGGATAGCCCCCCGTTTCCAAAGGTCTTTGCGTGTGCCCGGCTTATCTGGCTTCGATGGATGACGCCGCGCGGACTCGCGCCGCCGCGGAGCGGGCGGTCGGCGACGTCGAGCCGCCGGCGCTCCGGAGCGCGCTGACCGACCGCTTCGACGACGCCGAGATGACGCCGGGCGCACTCACGCTCCTCTCTGCTCGCGCGCTCGACCCCGATGTGGACCTCGCCGGCGTCGAGGACCACGCCGCCGGCGTCCAGTTGATCTACGAGGGGCTCAGACTCACCCGCGAGCTGTCGCAGACGGAGCCGTGGGCCGGCGCCGACCTCGACGCCGAGGGCGACATCGACGCCGACCTCGACGTGCTCGCGGCGGACGTGTCCGTCTCGCGCGGCTTCTACCTCCTCGCGCGCACTGCCGCCGCCGGGAAGGCCGTCGAGACGGTCCGCGCGTTCGGTCGCGACCAGACGCTCCGCCGCGACGCCGACGCCGAGGGCGCCGCCGCGCTCGACCGGAATCTGGAGGCGGACGTGTTCGAACTCGCGGTCGTCGCCGGCACCGCCGCCGTCGGCGCCGCCGCCCCCGCCGAGTTGCTGTCGTACGCCGCCGAACTCGCCGCCGGCGAGGACGACCGGATGCCAGCCGTCGGCGCGCTCCCAGACTCCACGAGCGAACGGATCGCTCGGCTGGCAGACGACGACCGCGTCGCCTCCTCGGCGGACTCCTGAGTGGGCGTGCGACGCGGGCGACCCGCTCGTCGTCCCGTGATACACCGTGTCTCTCGTGACCGCCAATCGTAACGCCTAAAGACGACTCCCGGCTATCCCTATTCGCGCCTGGGTAGCTTAGCGGTAAAGCGCGTCCTTGGTAAGGACGAGAGCCCGGGTTCAAATCCCGGCCTAGGCTTCTTCCGACGCCACGACCCCCAGCGGAGCCGTGGCTCCGCCGGGGTCGTCGGCAAAATGGGACCGACTGCCGCTCAGGCAGGGCGCTCGGTGCGCTCGATTTCCTGTTCTGCCTGCTCCTCCGTCGCCCCGCGGTAGGTGTTCAGGCCGAGCAGGCTGTTCAGCGTGCACTTCTGCACCGCGCCGGTCACCGTCAGGACGAGCCCGACGAGCGCGCTCGCGGCGATCACGACGGGGCCGAGCGTCACGACACCGAGCAGCGCCGCGGCGGCGACGATCAGGAGGATGGGGCCGACGACCAGCCGTACCGTCCGGTCCCACCCGCCGACGTTCTTCTCGCTGGGAATGAGTTCCATCTCTGATTCACCGCCCTACAGACGCGCCGTCAGAGCATAACCGTACGTTCGGTGGTGTGCCGACGGCGCCAGACCTCCGACGCGTCGACGTTACTCCGTGTACCCGGTTCCCGTCGCCGCGTCGGGAACCTCGTTCTTCACCACGTCCAGCCCCAACTCCTCGATTGCGGCCTCCATGTGCTCGTCGTCGACGTAGTCGGCGCCGGCGTCCACCCGCTTCGACTGGGCGACTGCCATCACCCGACCGCGCTCGTCGTCGGGCAACTCGTACTTGTCGACGACCAACTCGATGGTGAGGCCGTTGTGGTCGCGGGTGTACAGCGAGTGGAACGCGCCGCGGTCGAACTCGGCGAAGCGGTGGCCGTGCTCCGAGAGCGCCTCTTTGATCTCGGGCAACTCCTCGGCCTCGATGGAGAACGCGAGGTGGTGGACGGCGCCGATGCCGGGGCGCTGACCGGGGGCGTTGTCGCGGTCCTCCTCGACGAAGAACGTGATGATGCGCCCGTCGCCGCTGTCGAAGAACAGGTGCGTGACGTTCGGCGCGTCGAGGTTCGGCTGGCGCATCACCAGCGGCATCCCGAGCACGTCGCGGTAGAACTTCACTGTCTCCTCCTCGTTGGAGCCGATCAGCGTGATGTGGTCGGTCCCGGTCGTCCGCAGCAGACTGTCGGGTCGCTCGGCGGTCACGGGGATGTCGGACTGGTCGGCGGGCACGGGGTCGTCGTCGGTGCTCATACTCGAGTGAACGACCGCGAGCCACTTAGCCGCTCGCTGACATCCGTGTCACCTGCTACTGTCCGCGTCCCTCGGAGCGTCGTCGTCGACATCGACCGCGCCGCGGCTCACACCCGTCGCCAACGCGGTCACGTCGTTGGTGCGCTCGTCGCCGGTGTCGCCCGCGTCGCCGGTGTTGTCGGTGCCGGCGGGTTCGAACAGCGCGACCTTCGTCTCCGCGCGGGCGACGGGGCGATGTTCGACGCCCGCGGGGACGACGAGCAACTCGCCCGGGTCGAGTGTCACCGTCGGCTCGTCGCGGAACTCCACGTCGAGCGGGCCGCCGTCGACCACCCAGAACAACTCGTCGGCGTCGGGGTGGCTGTGCCAGACGAACTCGCCGTCCAACTTCGCGAGCTTCACCGCCTGTCCGTTCAACTCTGCGGCGAGTCGTGGTGACCACGGCTCGTCGAACGAGTCGAAGCCGTCGGTGAGCGACACTTTCTCCATGGGCGGTCGTCGGGTCGGACGCTGAAAAGCGGTCGCGTCGCCTCGGGCACCGGGCGTCGCGGCGTGGTTACCGTAGGTCCTCGATCAGCGTCTCTGGCACCGCCGCCAGTACCGACTCGGGGACGACTGCGACCGCGCGCTCGCCGCCGTCGACGAGCGTCCGCCGACCGAGTGCGTACACCGCCGACACGACGACGATTGTCGCGATCACCCAGCGAGCGGGGCCGTCGAGCACCGCGAACGCCGGCAGCGCCAGCGCGAGGCCCGCGAAGAAGTCCTCGGGGGCACCGTCGTAGCGGATCCAGCGACGCGGCGGGTGCCACCGCCCGCGCAGGTGCTCGTACACCGCCCGGTCGCCGGTCTGCTCCCACGGTCGGAGCTCCAGGTCCCCGCCGAACGCGTCGGAGACCGCGTGCAGCGCCGCCGCCAGGAGGAACACCGCGACGCCGACCGTCGCAGGCGAGGGAGCCACCGCGGCGAGCGCGACGGCCGCGAGGGCGGCGAGGCTCCCGTACGCCGGGAAGTGGAGGTCCTTCCGGTGGGCGCCCAGCAGGTCGAGGTCGGGCGCGAGCCCCCCGAGCGCGCCCCAGAGGACGAGCGGCCCGGCCTCGGGCGCCAGCGCGCTCGCCGCCACCCCGACCAGCACGCCCGCGAGGACGTGCGTCGTAGCCATCATGCCCAGATAGAGGTGACGAGCGGGCATAAGCGGACCGTGGGTGTGTTGCTCCGGGACCACACCGATCGGCGACAGCGATATGTGGTATGACGTAGCATAACAGGGCATGAGAGTCGTCATTGTCGGCTACGGCCGCGTCGGCGCGCGAACCGCCCGTGTCCTCGACGAGGAGGGACACGAAGTCGTGGTGGTGGACAACGACCACACGAAGGTGGAGCGCGCTCGCGAACGCGGACTGACGGTCGTCGAGGGCGACGGCTCGAACCCGGCGGTGCTCGCGGAGGCGGGCGTCGCCGACGCCGACGCGGTCGGTGCGATCACGGGCGACCCGAAGTTGAACTTCGAGATCTGCATGGAGGCGAAGGAGGCGACCGACTGCCGCACCGTGATGCGCGTCTCGGAGGACTTCCACGACGAGATCTACGACGAGTTCGAGCGCGCGGTCGACGAGATCATCTACCCCGAGCGCCTCGGCGCCGCGGGCGCCAAGACCGCCATGCTCGGCGGCAACTTCAACGCCATCGGCGACCTCACCGAGCGCCTCCAGATCGTCTCCGTCTCGGTCGGCGACGACGCACCCGTCCTCGGGTCGCGAGTCAACGACCTCGCGCTCGACGGCGCTCGGGTGTACGCCCACGGTCGCAACCGCCAGCCGCTCACGATCCCACTCCCCGGCACCACGGTCGAGGCGGGCGACCGCCTCGCGGTGCTGGCGGAGACGGACCGCGTCGACGACGTGCGGACGTCGCTACTCGGCGCCGACTGAGGTGGGGAAAGAGGCGGGGCCGCGAGGCCCCGACAGGCGGTGGGGGAACGCGCGCCTGTGACGCGGTGTCGAACAGCGGTGGGTGTGCCGGGCGCGACGGGGAGGGTGACTACCGGGAGTGCCCGCTCCGTGGCGGCCACGGGTCCGTGGCTCCCCTGTGCCCATCGGGCGGGTCCAAGCGGACCGATATAAAGACACGTCAGACGCCAGCCGCCCGTCTGACGCCTGTACGACCACGTTGTGGGCCGTTCACGTGGATCGAGCCAGACGGGTGACCCCGGGGGAACGCTCTTGGCCCGAGCCGGTGACACGACCGGTATGTACGGAACCGGGCCACCGCTGGTCACGCCGTTCGACGCCGACGGAGCACTGGACGAAGACGCGCTGCGCGAGTTGGTCGGGTGGGTCGAAGCGCGGGGCGTCGACTTCCTCGTCCCGTGCGGCTCGAACAGCGAGGCCGAGTTGATGACCGCCGAGGAGCGCGCCCGCACGGTCGAGGTCGTCGCCGACGAGGCCACCGTTCCGGTGCTCGCCGGGACAGGGAGCCCCGGCCTGACGGAGACGTTAGAGGCGACCGACGCCGCCGCCGACGCGGGCGCCGACGCCGCGCTCGTCGTCACGCCGTTCTACTACGGGCACTCGATGGCGACGCTGGAGGAGTACTACACCGCCGTCGCCGACGCCGCCGACATCCCGGTGTACCTCTACTCGGTCCCGGCGTACACCGACGTAAAACTCGACCCCGACACCATCGCGACGCTCGCCGAGCACCCCAACATCGGCGGCATGAAGGACTCCTCGGGCGACATCCAGACGTTCCAGCGCACGCAGCGCCGGGTCGCCGACCTCGACTTCGACCTCATGGTCGGCTCCGGTGGCGTGCTCGCGCAGGCGCTCGCGGCGGGCGGCTCCGGTGGCGTCCTCGCGCTCGCCAACATCGCTCCCGAGGCGACGACCGCCATCTACGAGGCCCACGAGGCGGGCGACCACGAGCGCGCCCGCGACCTCACCGCCGCCTGCGTGGAACTGAACTACGCCGTCACGGGCGGCTACAGCGTCCCCGGCCTGAAGTACGCGATGCGCGAACGCGGCGCCCCCGCGGGCCACGTCCGCTCCCCGCACCGTCCCCCGGACGACGACGCGAAAGCGGCGCTCGACGACCTGCTCGCGGAGTTCGAGGACCTGCGCGCCGACCTCTGAGTCGGCGGGTTACTCTGCTTCTCCGTCGCCACCACCCGCAGTCGTCACCGTCGCGCGCGTCGCCGTCGCCTTGAACGAGACGACCACGTCGCTGCCGACGGTCAGTCCGAGGCGGTCGGCGCTGTCGACGGTCACGAGCGCCGACAGCGTGGCGTTCGCGCCGACGTCGATGTGAACGTCGACGACGGCGTCGCCGCGGTCGACCGCCGTCGCGACGCCCTCGAAGCGATTTCTGGCGCTGGTCGCGTCCGGCGACGGCGTCTCCGTGGGGTCGTGCAGCGTCACCGCGTCGGCGCGGACGCTCACCTGCACGCGGTCGCCCGTCGCCGGCGTGGGGTCGCCGACGGCCAGCGCCCGCACCGCCCCGGCGTCGGTGTCGACCAGCGCCAGTTCGCCGTCGCGCCCGGTCACGACGCCCTCGAACACCGACTCCGTCGCACCGGCGGTCCCCGCGAGCGCCGCCGTCAGACGGTCGAAGCGCGCCAACAGCGCCGTCGCGTTCTCGGCGAGTCTGCTCCCGCCGCCGCCGGCGCCGCCGCGGCGGCGGTCGACGAGGTCACCGAACGCCCCCTCCAGCGTCTCCAGTCGCGAGAGCGCCCGTGCCCGCGAGCGACCCAACTCCGCGGCGGCGCCGCTCACCGACCCCGCCGCGGCGATGGCTCGCAGCAGCGCGGCGTCGCGACCGTCGAACGTCACCCCGTCGGCGACGAGGCTCGCCTCGAACCCCGCCGCGCCGTCGTCGGCCCCGCCGACCACCGCGTCGTGTCCCATCTGTCTCCCCCGTTCGCTCACCTGCTCCAAAACGGTTATGTGGACGCCGCGACTCCGATGTTTCTATGACGAAACAACGCCCCGGTGACACGGACGGGCGTGCGAGCAGGCGACGGTTCCTCGCGGCGACGGGTGCGGGCGCCGCGGCACTCGGCCTTGCTGGCTGTCTCGGCGGGGCCAGCGGGAGCGGGACGAGCGAGGGCGGCGGCTCATCGTCCGGGGGCGACGCCACGGGCAACGGCAGTGGTGACACCACGTCGGGCGGCGCCTCGGGCCTGGAGGACTCGATGACCATCTTCCACGCGGGGTCGCTCGCGCCGCCGTTCTCGACGGCCGAACCCGACTTCGAGGACGAGCACGGGGTCGACGTGAACCGCGAGGCGCAGGGGTCGGTCGCCTCGACCCAGAAGATCACCCAGCAGGGACGGTCGGCGGACGTGCTCGGCACCTCCGACTTCCGACTCATCCGCAACCGCATCCTGCCGGACTTCGGCGACTGGTACGCCATCTTCACGACGAACGCGATGTCGATCCAGTACCGCGAGGACTCCCCCGGCGCCGACGACATCGGGACGGACAACTGGTGGGAGGTGCTCACCCGCGACGACGTCACCATCGGCCACTCGGACCCCGCGGTCGACCCCGGCGGCTACCGCGCGGTGATGACCCAACAGCTCGGCGCCGAGGCGTTCGACGGCGAGCGCCTCTACGACGACGCGACCTACCAGAAGCTCCGAGAGAACTCGGTCGTCCCGACGGGGACGGAGACGAACCTGGAGGGCCAGTTGGAGTCGGGCGAGTTGGACTACGTGTTCTACTACCAGTCCATCTCTGCGAGTTCGGGCCTCCCGTACGTCGAACTCCAGCCGGAGGTCGACCTCTCGAAGGCGACCAGCGAGTACGCCAGCCACTACGCGAAGGCGGAGGTGGAGACCGACTCGGGCACGTTCACCGGTGCGCCCATCGCGTACGGTATCACGGTCCCGTCGGTCGCAGAGTCGCCGAACGCGGGCGCGAAGTGGGTCGAGTATTTCGCCACCGACGCGGGTCAGTCGGTGCTGGAGGAGTTGGGGCTGGTGCCGGTCGACCCCATCGTCGTCCCCGAAGCGAGCGGGGACGCCGTCCCCGAGAACGTCATGTCGGTCGCGAGCGCACAGGCGACGCTCGGACCGCTGGAACTGTAACCGGCCCCGAGCCGGAGTGATTTATGTCTCCCACCGATTGGACCCGCTATGGCAACCGGGACTGAGACGGGCGCGCGGCTCGACCGGTTCGGTCGAACGCCGCTGGCCGTCGCGTTCGGCGCCGTCCAACTGGCGGCGTTCGCGGCCGCCTACGCGGCCGACCGGCCCACGCTGTACGCGTTCTTCCTCGTCGGCAGCGTCGCCGTCGCGGCGTACGCGCTCGACGGGAGCGCCTTCGTCGTCGGCGCGGCGACGCTCGCGAGCGTCCTGCTCGTGGCGCTGGCGCTCCCGCTGGCGCTGTTCGTCGCGCGCCAACAGCCCTCGCTGATCGCCGAGGCGGCGCTCGACCCGGACGTCCACCGCGTGCTGTACCTCGGGGTGTACGGCCCGCTGCTGGCGGCCATCGTCAGCCTGCTGTTCGGCGTCCCGCTGGCGCGCCTGCTGGCGGACGGCTTCCCCGGCCAGGCGGTCGTCGAGAGCCTCGTCGACCTCCCGCTGGTCGTCCCCCACAGCGTCGCGGGGATCATCATCCTGTTCGGCTTCGGGCGCGGCGGCGCCTTCCCGAACGTCTCGGTGCTCGGGACGATGACGGGGATGGTGCTGGCGATGACGTTCGTCTCCGCACCGTACGCCGTCAACGCCACCCGCGAGGCGTTCGAGTCCATCGACGACCGCCTCGAGTACGCCTCGCGCATCCACGGCGCCTCTCGCTTCGAGACGTTCCGCCGGGTCACCGCGCCGCTCGCGGTCCGCGGGATGGTCACCGGCGGCGTGCTCGCGTGGGCGCGGGCCGTCTCCGAGTTCGGCGCCGTCGCCGTCGTCGCCTACTCGGTGTCGTTCTTCTACCCGCCCGCCGGTGGGGAGGTGACCGCCCAGCACGCGCCCGTGTTCGTGTACAACACCTACCTCCAGAGCGGACTGGAGGAGAGCGGCGCCGTCGCGTTCCTCCTGTTGGCCGTCTCGGCGGTCATCTTCCTCATCGTGCGCTACCTGACCGACGACGGCGGCTCAACCGGTGGTGTCGCCTGATGGGTCTGCACGCCGACGTGTCGGCTACGTTCGCCGCCGACGGCGCCGAGGCGTTCGTCGTCGACGCCGCCATCGAAGTCGAGCGCGGCGAGAGCCTCGTGGTGCTCGGCCCCAGCGGGAGCGGGAAGACGCTCCTGCTGGAGACCATCGCCGGCTTCCACGCCCACGACGGCACCGTCTCGCTCGACGGTGAGGCGCTCGACGGTCGCCCCCCGGAGCGGCGCGACTTCGGCTTCGTGTTCCAGGACTACGCGCTGTTCCCCCACCTCACGGTACTGGAGAACGCCGCCTACGGCACCCGCTACCGCGACGACCACGGCGACCCCGAGGCGCTGCTGGCGGAACTGGGCGTCGCCGACCTCGCGGATCGGTACCCGCCGACGCTGTCGGGCGGGGAGAAACAGCGGGTCGCGCTCGCACGGGCGCTGGCGGTCCGGCCCGAGGTGATGCTGCTCGACGAACCGCTGGCCGCGCTCGACGTGCCGACGCGACAGGCGCTTCGGGACGACCTGGCGACCGTCCTCGACGACGTGACGGCGGTGTACGTCACCCACAACCGGACGACCGCCCGCGCGGTCGCCGACCGCATCGCGGTGATGCGCGACGGGCACATCGTCCAGACCGGCACGCCCGAGGACGTGTTCGAGCGGCCGGACTCTCCCATGGTCGCCGCGTTCACCGGGTCGAACGTCGTTGCCGCCGACGCACTTCGGGAGGCGGTCGACCTCTCCCCCGACGCGACGACGGTCGCCGTCCGCCCCGAGCACGTCTGCATCGATGCCGACGGTCCGATAACCGGCGAGGTCGCCCGCGTGGTCCGAGAAGACGCGGCGGTTCGGGTGCTCGTCGACCTCGACGTGGCCGTCCCTGCCGCCGGTGGACGGGCAGACCCGTTCGGCGAGGGGGGCGACACCCGCCTCTCGGTGTTCGTCGCCGACCCGCCCGCCGCGGGCGACCGCGTCCGCCTGTCGGTGCCGCGCGACCGGCTCACCGTCTACACCGACGAGACGTAACTCGATCTGGTTTCGACTCGATCCCTCGCCGACCGGATCCAGTTTCCGGACACGCTCAAGTAGATCGCGACGAAGCGTGAGGTAGTGGCGCTCTCGGAGCGATTCGAACCGACTCGTGCGATCCGATTCGACCTCGGTGAGTGGACCGGCGCGGTCGGAGATTCGGTTACGGTGCTCCCGATCGTTGTCGCCCTCGCGGCGCTGACGCCCGTCTCGCTCCCGCACGCGCTGTTGTTCTTCGGCGGCTTCCAGGTCCTGTGGGGGGTGGTGTACGGCCTGCCGCTCTCCGTCGAGCCGATGAAGGCGCTGGCGGGGTTGGCGCTGGCGGGCGCGCTCACCGCGGGCGAGTACGTGACGGCGGGCCTGCTCGCGGGCGTCGTGCTCGTCGTCGCGGCGGCGACGGGCGCGCTCTCGCGCGTCGAGCGGTACGTCGGCGAACCCGTGGTCCGCGGCATCCAGTTGGCGGTCGCGCTGCTGTTGCTCCGAGCGGGGGTCGACCTGGGGCTCGCCGAGCCGACGCTCGCGCTCGCGGCCGCCGGCGTCGCGGGCGTCGTCGCACTGGCGGGGTTCCGGCGCGGCGCCGCCCTCGCGGTGCTCGGCGTGGGTCTCGCGCTCGCGCTCGCGGAGACGGGCGTGCCGAGCGCCGATCTCCCCGCGTTCACCGTGTTCCCCACGGCGGCGCCCGCGCTCACGACGCCCGCGCTCTCGGCGACGGCGGGCCAACTCGCGATGACCGTCGGCAACGCCGCGGTGGCGACGAGCCTCCTCCTGTCGGACCTGTTCGACGCCGACGTGGCCGCCGACCGCCTCTCGGGGAGCATGGGTGCGATGTGTCTGTCGGCGGTGCCGCTGGGTGGCGTCCCGATGTGTCACGGCTCGGGCGGCCTCGCGGGCAAACACGCCTTCGGTGCGCGCACCGGCGGTGCGAACCTCGTCCTCGGCGGTCTCTACCTCGCGGCGGTGCCGTTCGCGGGCGTCGTCGCCGCGTTCCCGATGCCGGTGTTGGGGGTCGTCCTCGGCTTCGTCGGCGTCCACCTCGGTCGGCGCGCGGTCGGCGTGGAGGGGCGCGGCGCGCTCGCGCTGGTCGCGCTCGTGGGCGTCGTCGGGGTCGGGTGGAACGTCGGGGCGGCGTTCCTCGTCGGTCTCGTCGCCGACGCGCTCCGCCGTCGACTCGCCGCCGACGCGGCGACGACTGCGAACTGACCGGCTTTTCACGGTGGGCGACGACGGACGGGTATGGAGACGTGGGCGACGCTGTTCGACCGCGCGGCCGCCGTCGGCGTCGGTGTCGACGAGGTCTCGGCGACGCTCGCCGAGCGCCGCGACCGGAACCGCAACCGCGCCGCCGCCGACGGTGCGGACACCGAGACTGACGGCGACGACACCGCCGACGACACCGCAGACGACACCACCGACGACGCCGACCCGGACCGAGTGGGCGACCGCCCGGAGCCGTCGCCGGCCCGCGTCGTCGCGGACGCCGACGTGCTCGCGGCGGACCTGCTCGTCGGGGACGCCGCCCGCGACGCACTCGACCCGCTCCGGGCACACTCGTGGACGACGCTCGTCGCCAGCGACGCCCTGCTCGACGACGCGGAGGCGGTGGTGGAACGCCTCGCCGACGCGGACCTCGCGACGGCGTGGCGCGCGACGGTCGAGGCGTGGCGCGAGCCGGTGGTCCAGCCGCCGGGGGACCACCCGGCGCTCGCGTCGGCGTACCGCGGCGGCGCGATGCACGTGCTCTCGTTCGACGACCGCCTCACGGCGGCGGGGACGGGCGCCGGCCTCACCGACCGCTTCCCGGTGAGCGTGCGCGACCCGCGCGCGTTCGCGGCGCTGTTCGACGCCGAAAAACTGTACCCCGAGGTCGGGGACGGCGCGTATCCGGGTCCGGATCGGGACCCGCGGGCGTGAGAACGGTGGCGGCTGTCGAGTTCGCGAGCGGTGTCAGTTCTGCGGCGCGTCGACGCCGTCCGGCGGCGTGAGGTCGCGCTGGAACTCGTCGAACACGTCGAGGTCGTCGGGCAGGTCGTACTCGATCTCTCGCTCGTCGGCGCGGTTGACCAGTTTCTCCTCGACGGGGTCGGCGACGGACTCCCAGCCGGGTTTCACGCGGATATCGCGCGCGGGCGACCCGGCGACGATGTGGTGGTCCGGCACGTCGCCTTGCACGGTCGACTTCGCGCCGACGACCGCGTTCTTGCCGATGCGGCAGCCCGCGCGCACCATCGAGTCGTAGGTGACGCGCGCGTCGTCGTCGACGATGGTGTGGAAGTTCCGTACCGCCGTCTGGTCGTTCACGTCGTGGTCGTGGCTGTAGATGTGGGCGGAGTCGGAGATGGAGACGCGGTCGCCGATGGTGAGCCTCCCGCGGTCGTCGAGGTGGACGTCGTCGTGGACGACGGTGTTGTCGCCGATCTCGATGTTGTGGCCGTAGGTGAACGTGATCCCCTTGAACAGCCGGAGGTTGTCGCCGGCCTCCGCGAACAGGTGGTTCGCGAGCATCTGGCGGAACCGCAGCGCGAAGTCGATGTTGTCCGCCATCGGCGTGTCGTCGAACTGGCGCCACAGCCACTGGAGGTGCTTCGAGCGCGTGTACTGCTCCTCGTCTTTCTCGGCGTAGTACTCCGACTCCAGCGTCGCGTTACACGGGTCGTACCCCTGCAAGCGCACGCGCTCTGCGGGCGTCACGTCTTCGCCGGCCTGCCACCGCTCGTAGGCGTCGCGGTCGCCGAACAGGTCCACGAGCGTGTCGCGGACCACCTCACAGGTGTCCTCCTCCGACGAGAGTCGGTCGTCCACCTGTTCGATGAAGGCCGTGACCCCCTCGTCGGCTTCCGCCGGCAGGGACACGTGACGCTTGGTCATAACTGATTGATACTCCACCACGAGACAAATGGGTTCGGATATGCGAAGCCAGCGACGAACCGTCGGGGATCCGCCGACGCTGGCGAAGCGACAGCGGTTAGGAACTCCCATCCGTGCCTCCGTCCATGACCGACATCGACCCCGTCTCCGGGGACGACCCCGCACGGGACGCGGCGGCGATTCGTCGCCGGACGCCGGCGTGGACCCGCGAGCAGGCGAGTCGCCTCGCTCGCGTCGACGACGCAGTGAAGCCCGTCATCTACCCGCCTGCCGACCCCGTCAGCGACGAGGTGTACCTGTGGGACACGTGGCTGTTGCGCGAGCGCGACGGCTCCATCGCCGACGTGGGCGGCTACCGCGTCGCCTTCGCGCTCACCGCGCCGCGCGACCTCCTGCCGGGCAAGCGCCACGACGTGGCGACGATCCGCTGTTTCTACTCCGCCGACGGCGAGTCGTGGGAGAACGCCGGCCCCGTCTTCGAGCACAGCGACCCGCTCGGCTCCCGCCAGTGGGCTGGGTGTGCGCTGTGGGACCCCGACGGCGAGGGGCCGTCGGACCTCTACTGCTACTACACCGCCGCCGGCGAAGCCGGTGAGGAGGACCTGAGCTACACCCAGCACATCGCGCTGGCGACCGGCGGGACGCTCGCCGTCGAGGGCGACGCCGACGACCCGGACGGCCTCGCCGTCGAGGGGACCTTCACCCACGAGTCGCTGCTGCGCCCCGACGGCGTCCGATACGAGACGGAGGAGCAGTCGCGCGGGATGATCTACACCTTCCGCGACCCGTGGTTCTTCACCGACCCCGCGACCGGCGAGACGCACTTGCTGTTCGAGGCGAACGTCCCAGTCCCCGAGGGGAGCGACGCCTGCGACGGCGACGCCGCCCTCCAGGAGTTCAACGGCGCCGTCGGCATCGCCGACTCCCCGACGGGCGACCCGACCGACTGGGAACTGCGCGACCCGCTGCTCCACTCGACGTGCGTCAATCAGGAACTGGAACGCCCGCACGTCGTCGTCCGCGACGGTCGCTACTACCTGTTCGTCTCCAGCCACGAACACACGTTCGCGCCCGGCATCGAGGGGTTCGACGCGCTGTACGGCTTCGTCGCCGACTCCCTCCACGGCGAGTACCGCCCGCTCAACGACACCGGGCTGGTGCTCACGAACCCCGGGAATGCCCCGTTCCAGACGTACTCGTGGCTCGCGTTCCCCCACGAGGAGGAACTGCTCGTCACCTCCTTCTTCAACTACTACGACTTGGAGGGCCGGAGTCTCGACGACGTGGCCGACCTCCCGCCCGAGGAGCAGTTCCGCCGCTTCGGCGGCACGCTGTCGCCGACGATCCGGCTCGAACTGGACGGCGATCGGACCCGCGTGCTGGGGAAACTGAAGCACGGTCACATCCCGCTGCCGCACGAGGCCCTGCCGGAGTTGCCGACGCGGAGCGTCGGGGGGCGGCGCGGCGGGTATAGCTGAGACGCTTCTTCCTCTCGGTCGATTCCCTTTGCACGTCTCCGTGACCGCTGGAAAGCGGGTACTGGATCTGGCTCGCTTGGGTCGTGTGCAGAAGCCGTGTCTCTCGAACGGTTCGGACCGAACTGATTGATAGAAGGAGACTGCGTGTCGACTGTTCTGTGTTACTCTTGAACGGGTTCCATTTCTCCTTCACAGTTGATTATCTGTGGAACTAACTATCAAGTCACAGCTCAAACAGTTCTCAAATGGTTCGTTGGCTTGCAATCGGACTCATTGTCATCATCGGGCTGGTTGGATGTGCTGCTGTCCCGTTTGGAGAACCTACCGCGCAGAAGAAGCCAGCGCCAGTGATGCTCGTGAACAACGCGAGTCAACCGGAGACATTCACGGTTGGCGTGGTTGAGGAAAGCGCTAACTTAACAGTACACCGTCAGGACGGAGACATCGCTAACTATGCACCCGGTCCCGGTTCTACTACGATCTATACGACTAGCAATAATAAATTCGTCAAAATCGAGTTTCCTGAGTCGGCCACACTTCATGGCGAATATACCCTCCAACCAGGCGAAGAAAAGCTGATTAACGTCAGTGGGGTCGCTCCCGATGAGGCGATCGTCGTTCTCGTGTACGACGAGGAAGACGGCACGTACCGTGCAATAAAATCGCTCAGCTGTGGCGGGGCCATCCTCGGTTACCGGATTACGTCACAAGCAGGGGGCTCCGACGACTGGACGATGTCCACACATTCGTGTTCCCACTGAGAACTTCTGGCCTGTCTCTGACGCTATCCGGACCGAACGCTGATCGCCAAGTTCGTGCAGCGAGCGATCCGCTGCACCACGTGAAGATATCTCGGATACGGCTCGTTCGACTGGTCGAGTTCCTCCACGTCGACAGTTACCGCCCGGTCGACGTGGGCCACGTGCCAGCCATCCGCCAGGCGTCGACCGCGACCGACCCGGCACCGCCCTCCGCGAACGCCGAGACGCGGTCGGCGTCGTCGCGTGTCGGGTACACCCGCGTCGACAGGCAGTGCCGCTCGTTCGCGAACAGCTCCAGCGTCGAACCGTCGACGAACACCCGCAGGTCGACCTCGTCCAGCGGTTCGCCCTCGTCGCCGACGGGCATCCCCCGTGGCGCGCGGTTCGCGCGCTCGTCGCCCCCGCTCTCGCTTCGGTCGACGGTCACCGTGTCGCCGTCGAACCGGATCACCGTCCGTTCGCTGCCGGCGGGCGACTCCAGCACCGTCAGTCCCACCTCGTTTGCGTCGCCGAGGTGGAGCGTCGCCTCGACGTCGATGCTCGCGCCCCGGGCGTCCAACAGTCGTTCCTCGTCGTCGAGGCGCACGTCGGCGCTCGTCGCGTCGGCCTCGCGCAGGTCGGTCAACTCCGGCGCCGGGCGTTGGCGGAGGCGACCGTCGTCGTCGGTGTCGACCACCCGCGGCACCGACATCGTCCCGGACCACCCGGCGTCCCACTGCGCCGACGCGTCGCGCGTCTCGACGAGCCACCCCCACGTGAGGTAGCGGTCGTGCTCGTCGTCCCACAGCGACTGCGGCGCGTAGTAGTCGCCGTGGTCGAGCAAGCCTGACTCGCGCACCTCGAACGCGGGTGCGGCGTCGTCGCTCCCGGCGGGCGCCTCGGCGTCGCCGAGATCGGCGTCCCCGAGGTAGTACGCCACGCGGTCGTCGTCGGAGACGTGCAGGAGGCGGGTGTCGCCCCCGTCGAACGTCAGGAGTTCCGGGCACTCCCAGACGGGCGCGCCGCGTGGTCCCTCACCGGCGTGGAACACGCCGACGTACTCCCACTCGTCGAGCGTCTCGCCGCGGTACAGCAGCGCCGCGCCCTCGCCCGAGTGGTCGCCCTCGCCGTCGACCGCCACGTCGTCGTCGGTGACGCCGGAGCCGATGAGGTGGTACCAGACGCCGTCCTCGCGCCACACGCAGTGGTCGCGGAACTCGGCGGCCCAGTCGGCCGTCTCGTACACGTTCAGGCCCTCTGGTGCCGACTCGATCACCGGGTTGCCGGCGTGTTTCTCCCACGAGCGCAGCATCGGGTCGTCGGTCGTCGCGAGGCACGGGAGTTGGTCGCGGTCGCGCCCGCCCGTGTAGAGGAGCGTGGGCGTGCCGTCGGTGTCGATCACGGTGCAGCCGGACCAGCAGCCGTCGCGGTCGGGACCGTCCGGGTCGGGCGCGAGCGCGACCGGTTCGTCGTCCCAACGGAGCAGGTCGTCGCTCGTGGCGTGGCCCCAGTGGATCGCGTTGTGGAACGGCCCGCCGGGGTTGTACTGGTAGAACACGTGGTACGTGCCGTCGTGTTTCACCAGCCCGTTCGGGTCGTTGAGCCAGTTGGCCGGCGGCGAGAGGTGGTATGCCGGGCGGTGGTGGTCGGCGGCGAGGCGCTCGCGGAGGGCCGCGAACCCCTCGGGTGTGTCGGGGCGCCCGGTGAACGCGGGGAGGGTGTCGCGCCCGAGTGTCGCGAACGCGTTGCGGAGCAGGCGGTCGCGGGCCGGCGCGTGGCCGTCGTCGGGCCCGTCGAAGCGGAGGGTGCCACCGAGGCCGAGCACCGCGCCGTCGCCGACGCGCCACTCGATCACGGCTGACTCGTGGTGGATGTCGTGGCCGCCGTGGGTCGCGCACGCGAGTACGTCGCCCGCGTCGGGGACGACCGCGTCGTAGCGGGCGTACGCCGCCTCTCCACCCGGGCCGACGAGCGGGACGCGCGGCGGCGATCCGTCGGCGTCGCCGGGACCGCGGTCGAACCCCTCGAACAGCGGGTGGTCGGCGTGGAGCGACCGGACGCGGTAGCCCGCGACGTCGTCGGCGTCGCTCGCGCCCGTCGCGTCGGGCGCGACCGCGTCGACGCCGAGCGGGTCGACCGCCGGGAGCGCGCGAGCGCCGAGCACGAGGCCGCCTCCGTCTGCGAGGTACGCTCGGATCGCGGGGGCGGCGTCGGCGACCGGCGCCGCGCAGTCGGCGAACGGTGCGTCGCGGTGCCACCACAACACGTCGTAGTCGGACAGCGCGGCGTCGCCGTCGGCGACGGCCGACAGCGACACCGGTTCGACGGCGGTGGCGACCCGCTCGGCGGCCGCGAACGCCGCCCGACGCTCGGCGCTGCGCTCGTCGGCCGCGAGGACCCCAACGCGAACCGGGGCTGGATACATGGCTCGAACGAATCACTCGGTGACGAAAAAACGTTCCCGTCGGCGGCTCCGGACACGCCGTCTCCGGGATCTGCGGCGATGTGCTGCTGAACCGCCCCGCTGCACCGTCGCCGAACCGCTCCGCCGCGATGTCACGCCGCCGCTACGGACCCAGGCGCAGGATGCCGGCGGCCTCGGGCGACGTGACCGCGAAGTTGCAGACGAACAGCGGGCCGCCGCCGGGACCGCCGGGACCGCCCGGAGCGCCCGGACTCCCGCCGCCGAACGCGACGTCCGAGGGGAACACCAGTCCGTCGCCGGCGTCCGCGACGACGACGGGATCGCCGACGGGCGGGACGACCACCACCTCGTTGCGAGCGTTTGCGGCGACGTGGATGGCGCCGTCTGCGCTCGCTCCCGGCCCCGGTCCGGGTCCCGGGCGTCCATCGTCCCCGTCGGCGCCGACTCCCAGCCCGACGGCGATGCCGTCCGCGCCGAACACCGCGGGCGACTCGATCAGTACCTCGGGGTCGCCGGCGCCGCCGTCGTCGTCGACGGGGATCGAGACGAGGCGGCCTACGTCTGCTCCCTCGTCGTCGACCGCGCGCGTCACCGCGACGACGACGTCGTCGTCCCGGCGGACCACTCCGTTCGCGCCGAACTCCGGCGTGTCGAGCGAGTCGGGGGCGGCCCACTCGGTCGCCTCGACCCCGTCGAGTGCGGCACCGCCGGGGCCCACTGGTACCTCGTACACGACGCCGTCGAACGACTCCGTGACGAGCAGTCGGTCGTCGACGCGGTCGAAGGCGATGTCGTTCACGAAGCCGCCGTCGCGTGGGATCGAGACGTACTCGACCGCCTCGTCGCCGCCGGGCGGGATGGTCCAGACCCCGTTCGTGTCGGGTGCGTTCACGGCGACGTACAGCGTCCCGCCGAGCGTCGACTGCACGCCGGCGGCGGCCGGAAGCGTCGCCACGAGGTCGGTGTCGTCGAGCGTGAGGTCGGTCGCCGTCAGCGCCGTCTCTCGGTCGACGCGGCGCACCTCGCCGGCGGTGATGCCGAAGTAGAGGTCGCCCTCGGGACCGACCGCGAGGTTCTCGGGGGTGAGGTCGCCGGGGATCGAGACGAGCGTCTCCGCGCGTATCGCGCCGCCCGCCCCGCCGCGGCGACGCCCGCCGTCGGTCCCGTCGCCGTCGGGGCCACGTCGGCGCCCGCCGTTCCCGGGACCGCCACCTTGCTGTTGTCCGTTCGCGGTTCCAGCCGCCGCGGTCCCCGCCGCGACGACGCCGACCAGTCTGCCGAACGCTCGCCTGTCAAGTCGCATCACGCGGCTGCGTACGTCGTCTGCGCGCCTGTAGTGTCCGTACGATTCCAGTACTCCCACAACTTCTACAACTTCCGCGACTCCCGCCGTCCCGCGGCTCGGATGATTCTCTGTCGCTGGGTCACACCGGGTCGGATAAGTGCCGTCCCTCCCTAGGCCGGCGCATGCAGTACCGCGAACTCGGAGACTCGGGCGTGGAGGTCAGCGAGGTCGCCTTCGGCGCGTGGGTCGTCGGCACTGACTGGTGGGGTGACCGCAGCGACGAGGAGTCGATCGAGATGGTCCAGCACGCGCTCGACCGCGGCATCACGTTCTTCGACACCGGCGACGTGTACGGCCACGGCCGTTCGGAGGAACTCATCGGCGAGGCGCTCGGCGAGTTCCGCGACGAGGTCACCGTCGGCACGAAGGTCGGCTACGACTTCTACAACAACGCGCAGGCCGGCCACGGCGAGATTCCCAAGGACCTCTCCCCGGAGTACCTCCGCAACGCCGTCGAGCAGAGTCTCGACCGGCTGAACATGGAGTACCTCGACGTGCTGTTCCTCCACAACGCGAACGTCGACGAGGTGACCGACGAGGTGCTGGAGGAGCTGTACGCGATGCGCGAGGAGGGCCTGTTCGACGCGCTCGGGTGGGCGCTCGGCCCCTCCATCGGCTGGCTCGCCGAGGGCGACCGCGCGGTCGAACTCGACTTCGACGCGGTCCAGACCGTGTACAACCTGTTCGAGCAGACGCCGGGGCGCCACTTCCTGAACACCGTTCGCGAGGAGGGCGGCGACACGAGCCTCATCGCGCGCGTCCCGCACTCCTCGGGCCTGCTCAACAAGCAGGTGCGACCCGACACCGAACTCGGGGAGGGCGACCACCGCGCCCACCGCCCGGACGCGTGGTTCGAGACGGGCTGGGAGAAGCTCGAGACCATCGAGTTCCTCGAGCGCGACGGCGAGCGCACGATGGGGCAGGCGTCTATCCAGTATCTGCTCGACGACGAGGAGACCGTGAGCGTCGTGCCGACGTTCCGCTCCGTCGACGACATCGACGAGTGGGCCGCCGCGCCGGACACGCCGCGCCTCAGCGCCGAGGAGCGCCGCCGCGTCGACGACCTGTACGCCGACAACTTCGGCATCGAGCGCGACGACGGGATGAGCCCCGAGATGTTCCGGACCTCCGTCGACGGCGAGGACCTCCGCGCCGCGGGCGTCCTCCCGCCAGAGGAGCCGGCCGACTGAGCGGATGACGACGACCGGCGCCGACGACCGGCCCGACCGATACGCGCGACGGATCGCTCGCTTCGCCGCGGTCACACTCGTCGTCCACGCGCTGTTGGCCGCGCTCGTCTACCGCGACGCCGCCGACCGCGACGTCTCCGGGCCCCGGTGGGCGGTGATCACGCTGTTCAGCGGCCTGCTGGGCGTGGTCGGCTACCGCCGCCGACGCTGACCGATCGAAGCCCCCTCGTTTCGCGTCGAAACCGCACGACTGCGACCTGGTGACGCGTTCGATCTTCACTTCCACTCCACACTCGTGGCGCGAGTGGTATCGCGGTCGAGTCGCTCGTCGCGCCGCTCAGCCGTTCAGAATCGGTCGTCCACCGCCCGCTCGCCCCGCTACACTCGCTCGTCTTCGTTCGTCACGACCTCGAACCGCGCACCACCGCCGCTCGCCGCGCTCGCGTCGGTCGCGCGCACGTCCCAGCCGTGTGCGTCCGCGATGTCCGCGACGATGGCGAGTCCGAAGCCGGTGCCGTCTTCGGCGGTGGTGTGCCCCCGCTCGAACACCCGCCCGCGCTCGGTCGGCGGGATGCCCGGGCCGTCGTCGGCGACGAAGAAGCCGGACCTGCCGGGGTCGTCGAGGCGACCGACGGTCACGTCGACGTCGTCGCCGACGTGGTCGACGGCGTTGCGAAACAGGTTCTCCAACAGTTCCTGGAGCCGAGAGGCGTCGGCTTCCACCCGCCCGACGCCGTCGGCGACGGCGAGTGACCCGCCGCCGTCGATGGTCCGCCACACCTCTTGGACCGACACCCCGAGCGACACCTCCTCCGTCTCGCCGACCGACCGCCCGGTCCGGGCGAGCGCGAGCAGGTCGTCGATGAGCGCCTCCATCCGCTCGTGCGCCGTCTCCATGTGGTCGAGGTGCGGGCTGTCGCAGTCGTCGCCGAGCAGTTCCAGCCGCCCCTGGGCGACGTTGAGGGGGTTCCGGAGGTCGTGGGAGACGACGCTGGCGAACTCGTCGAGGCGCTCGTTCTGTCGGGCGAGTTCGCGCTCGCGTCGCCGGACGAGCGCCTCGCGCTCGGCGCGGTCGAGGGCGGCCTCGACGGTGTCGGCGAACAACTGTGCCAGCGCCACGTCGCCGTCGTCGAACTCGCCGGCGTGCTCGCTCCCGGCGAAGAACACGCCGTGGTCGCCGAGCGGAATCGCCATCCCCGCGCGGACCGGCGTCTCGACGTCTGCGACTCGTGGTGACTGGCGAACGTCGCCGTGGCACGCCGGTTCGCTCGTCTCGTACACGTGCCAGCCGATGCTGTCGGGCGTGAGCGTCGGCACCTCGCCGTACAGTTCGCGCACCTCGCTGGTCACGCTCACCGGGACGAGGCGGGCGGCGTCGGTCGACCGCAGGTACACCGCGTTCAAGCGGAGGTCGAGCACCTCGTGTGCGGTGTTCGTCGCGGCGGCGGCGACGGCGGCGGCGTCGCGGGCCTCCATCAGTTCGCGCGTCGTCTCGTGGAGTTCGTTCAGCCGCGCCTCGCGTTCGAGGCGGTCGAGGGCGACGGCGGTGTTCTCCGCCAACAACTCCACGAGGTCGAACGTCGTCTCCGGCGTCATCCCCGGTTCCTTCGTGCCGGCGATCAACACGCCGTGGTCCTCGATCGGGACGACGATCCCTCGGTCGGGGTCGTCCGGCCGATCCTCCGTCGCCCCGAGCCGGAGCGACTCCTCCGTCTCGTACACGTCGTACACCCGGTCGCCGGGGGTGTACGTCGGCGGCTCGCCGTCGAACTGCTCGCGGACCGAGTCTGGGTACGCGACGGGGACCAGTCCGTCGCCGCCGTCGGCCGCACGGAGGTGGACTCCGGTCAGCGAGTAGCCGAGCACTCGCTCGCTCACGTCGACGACGACGGCTGACAGGGACTCGCGGCTCGTCGCCGTCATGAGTTCCCGTGTCGCCGCATACAGCGAGTGGAGCCGATCGTCGCCTCCGGGCCCGCCGGCCGCTCCGGTCGTCATTGGCGGGTGTATCGACCCCCCGTGTATAAACCCCGGTCCGTGGGCATCAACTCGGATATTCGGCCAACTCGCCGGAGTCTAGCGGTCTTGCCGCCGATTATCGGTTCGTCCCGAGTCGCGCCTGCGCAAGAAACGTCAGACGGGCTCCGCACGGTGCTCGCTCTGTCGCGTGTCGCCGATCCGTACTGGACGGCTCGGCCCTCAGACCTCGCCGCCGGTGTTCCGAGGTGCTCGCTCCGCTCGCACCTCGCTTCTACTGGGCGGAGCGGCACGAGCCCGCTCCGCCGAATTACCGAGCCCCCCTCGCTACGCTCGGTCGGGCTCGCTTCGTTCATTGGCGGCTCGGCCCTCAGACCTCGCCGCCGGTGATCCGAGGCGCTCGCTCCGCTCGCACCTCGCTTCTACTGGGCGGAGCGGCACGAGCCCGCTCCGCCGAATTACCGAGCCCTCCCTCGCTACGCTCGGTCGGGCTCGCTTACGCCAGGAACACGTGCCGCGGCCGGTCGGCGAGCACGTCGCGCCCCCACGAGACCGTGTCGCGGAAGGCGTCCGAACGGAAGAACCCCATCGCGTCGTCCTTCGAGGCCCACTGACTCGCGATGAACATGTCGTTCTCGTCCTCGCGGTTCACCATCAGGTCCGTCTCGAAGTGGCCGTCCATGTCGTCGAGTAGGCCACCGACGACGCCGAACTTCTCGACGAAGTCCTCGCGGTGCTCCGGCTTGACGGTGTAGAACATCCCCATCGTCCCGAAGCCGGATTCCTCGCCGGCGCGCTCGACGATGCCCGGGAGTTCCGAGAGGAAGCCCGCCGCCGTCTCGGCGGCGCTGGCGGTCTCCCAGATGCTCACGACCGACGCGCGGTCGGTCTCGCTCCCCTCGTACACGGCGGTCTTCACGTGGGTGCCGTAGTGGTCGAAGTTCTTGCGCAGGCCGTCGACCTCGTCGAACAACTCGTCGGCGTCGGCCTCCGAGTAGAGGACCGTCGCGTACACGTCCTCGCCGTGGGGTTTGCCCGCGTAGATGTCGAGGTCCTCCAACTCAGCTCGGATGCTCTCCTCCTCGTCGGCACCGGCGTCCTCGTCGGCGCTCCCGTGGTGGCCGTCTCCGCCGTGGTGGCCGCCGTCACCGTCGCCACCGTGGTGGTGGCCGCCCTCGCCGTGCGCGTCGCCGTGGGGGTGCCCGCCCTCCCCGTGGGGCGACTCGCCGGCGTGCTCGCTCGTCGGCACCTGCTCGCCGTCGAGGTACGCGCCCAGGTCCGTCGGCGGGAAGCGCCGGCCGACGTAGAACGGCCCGAACTCGCCGTACTCGGCGGAGGCCTCGTCGAAGCGCATCTCGTACACGATGTCCTTGATGTCGGCGGGGTCGCCGCCGAACAGCGTGACGCCCCACTCGTAGTCGTCGAAGCCGACGGAGGAGGCGATGACCTGCTTGATCTTGCCCGCGTACTCGCGACCGATGTCGCCGTGGGCCGACAGCAGGTCCGAGCGCTCCTCGTAGGAGAGCGAGTACCAGTTCTGCTCGGCCTCGCGCTTGCGGTTCATCGGGTAGAACGAGACGTACTCGCTGTCGGGAATCTCCGGCTTCAGTTTCCCCTCGATGTAGCGGCGGATGCCCTCGTCGACCGCCTCCTCGTCGCCGTCGAAGTAGGAGTCGGAGACGTAGTCGGAGACCTCGGTGACGGAGACGTAGGAGGTCGGCTGGTCGGTGAACTGCGCCAGCGCCGTCGACTCGAAGCGGCGCTCGGCGGCCGACAGCGCGTCGAGCGTCGGGCGGAAGTGGACGACCATGAGGTCGGCCTTGTGACCGAGCACCGAGAACACCGCCGAGGCGCCCTCCTCGGCGTCGGCGACGCGCTCGTGCTCTTCGAGGTACGCGACGCCCTCCTCGACGGCCAACTCGCGCTCGCGCTCGGGCGCGTCGCGCCACGCGTCCCAGTCCACCGTCCGGAAGTCGTGGAGTACGTACCAACCCTCCTCAGTGCGTGGGGGTTTCGCCATACGCGGCGTTGGGACGCAGGGGGCTTGGGGCTTGCGTCACCGCGCCGGCGACCCCCGCCGCGACCGATCCGCTCTTGGCCGCCCTCGCCGCACCCGCGGTCGTGACCGACCCCGCGATCCGTGCGTCGACCACCGCCGACGCCCCCGCGCTGGCGACGCTGTACCGCGCCGCCTACGGCGACCTCGCCGACGCCGGGTTCCCGTCGAGTGCCGCCGAGACGGACGCCGACGAGGTCCGCGAGTGGCTCGCCGAGCGCGAGTGCTGGCTGGTCGACGATGTCGGCGAGTCGACCGCGCCTCGTCCCGACGCCGAGCGGGACGCGGACGACGCGGACGACGCGGACGACGCGGACGACGCGGACGATGCGGACGATGCGGACGATGCGGACAACACGGACGACGCGGACAACCCGGACAACCCGGACGAGGGGGATACCACCGCGTCCGGCGGGGTCGCCGCCGCGATCCAACTCCGGGAGCGCGACGACTGGCCCTGCCCCGAGGTGTGTCGCCTCGCGGTCGCCCCCGCTCGACAACGTGAGGGACTGGGCGCCGCGCTGCTCGACCACGCCGAGGGCGTCGTGGCCGAGCGGGGGTACGACCGCGTCCGCCTGCGCTCGTTCACCGACCACCCGTTCTTGCTCGACTGGTACGCCGCCCGCGGGTACGAACGGGTCGGCCTCCAGCGACTCGACACGCGACCGTTCGACGTGCCGGTGCTCGAACGCCGACTGTGAGGGCGGGGACCGACCGCGGGCGCGTCTGCGACCGTCGGGCCCGAGTCTCCGACCCGAACCCATTTGACCGCTCGCCGACTTCCGGTGAGTAATGGCTACGTCCTCGCTCCTCTCGAACACCCTGTTGTGGGTGCTCGTGGGGATCCTCGCGTACTCCGTCGTGATGATGGGGTTGCACTCCCGCGGACTCCTCCCGGACTCCGTCCGGGTCCAAGGGCCGTTGACGACGATTCACACCACCCGCGGTCGCGCGTTCTTGAACTGGCTGTCGCGGCCGCGGCGCCTCTGGCGGGCGTGGAGCAACCTCGGCGTCGGTATCGCCGTCGTCGTGATGGTCGCCATGTTCGGCTTCCTCATCTTCTCGGCGCTGGCGACGCTGGAGAGCCCCACCCAGACGGCGGCGAACCAGCCGTCCAACTTCCTCATCATCCCCGGGGTCAACGACTTCCTCCCGCTGGCGGTCGCCCCGGAGATCGTGTTCGGCCTGCTCGTCGCGCTGGTCGTCCACGAGGGCGGCCACGGCCTGCTGTGTCGCGTCGAGGACATCGAGATCGACTCGCTGGGCGTCGTCCTGCTCGCGCTCATCCCCGTCGGCGCGTTCGTCGAACCCGACGAGGAGAGTCAGCGCAGCGCCGACCGCGGCGCCCGCTCGCGGATGTTCGCCGCGGGCGTGACCAACAACTTCGCTGTCACCGCCGTGGTGTTCGCGCTGCTGTTCGGGCCCGTGATCGCCTCCATCACGCCGGCGGCGGGGCTGGCCGTCGGCGGCGCCTACCAGGGGACGCCCGCCGCGGACGCCGGCATCGAGAGCGGCGACCGCATCACCGCAGTCGCGGGGCAGTCGGTCGCCGACCCCGCCGCCTTCGAGTCGGCGCTGGCGGCGGTCGACGACCCGACCGTCGAGATGACCCTCAACGACGGCGAGGAGACCGTCACCGTCGAACGCCGGGTGACCGTCGTCGGCGCCGTGCGGGACAACCCGCTCGGGTTGTCGGTCGACCCGGACGCCGAACCGCCGGCGATCACCGCGATCAACGGCACCGAGGTCAGGACTGAGGCCGAGTTCCGTGAGGCCGCCGAAGCCAACGAGTTCGCCACGGTGCAGACCAGCGAGGGGACGGTGAACGCGCCGCTGGGCGCGTACGTCGGTGCCGTCACCGAGAACGGCGCGCTCGACAACCAGACCGACCTCTCGGGACCGTTCACGATCACTCGGATCGACGGCGAACGGATCGTCGACTACGACGACCTCACGTCGACGCTCACCGGGGACGCCTACGACCCCGGTGACGAGGTGACGCTGCGACTGTACGCCGACGGCGAGTTCCGCGAGGTGACGGTCGCCCTCGGCGGCACCGAGGCGAACCCGCTGATCGGCGTCTCCGTCGTGCGCGGCGTCTCGGGCGTCGTCGTCGACGACCTCGGCGTCGACCGCTACCCCGCCGAGGCGTACCTCGCGCTGTTGGGCGGCGAGGGTGAGGCACCGCCCGGCCTCGGCGGCATCACCGGCACGCCGCTGGGACTGGTGTACGCAGCGCTGTTGCTCCCGCTCGCGAGCGCCGTCTCCGCGGCGCTGCCGTACAACTTCGCCGGCTTCTACGGTCGGTGGGCGGGCTTCTACGACGTGACTGGTCCGCTCGGCGCGCTCGGCGAGGAGCCGGTGTTCCTGCTCGCGAACGTCCTGTTCTGGACCGGGTGGATCAACATCCAACTGGGCATCTTCAACTGCATCCCCGGCTACCCGCTCGACGGCGGGCGGATCCTCCGGATGGGTGCGGAGGGCCTCGTGTCGCGGCTCCCCGTCTCCGACCGCAATCGGTTGGTGTCGACGCTCACCACCTCCGTCGGCCTCACGATGCTGGCGGCGCTGCTCGTCGTCGTGTTCGCGCCGTCTGTCCTGTAGGAAGCCGCCGTCTCGCGCTCGTCGCGTCTCCGTTTCGCGCCAGTCCCGCTTCGCTCGTTACTCGTTGGTGCCGCCGTCGGCGGCGGCCTCCTCCGTGCGACCGCCGTCGGCGTCGACGCCCGCCCCGTCTTCGTCGTCGCGCTCGTCCCCGCTCGGCGCGTCCGCGTCGCCCTGCCGCGCGTGGAACTCCTCGGGCGTGTCCGGGATCCGTTCGAACTCGCCGAAGTCGCGCTCGTGGTGGCGGATCACCTGTTCGGCGATCCATCCGGAGTACTCGTCGTCGAAGTGCCACTCGTCGGGCGCGGGGTCGACGTCGAACCGCTCGTCGGTGGCGAACGCGACGTACATGTGGTAGAAGCCCAAGATCACGTCCGCGAAGTCGCGGGCCTTCCCACCCACCTCGCGGCGCTTCTCGGCGAGGTGCTCGTGTCCCTCGTCGGTGAGCGCGAAGTACTTCCGGTCGGGTTCGTCCTCGCGCTCGATCCGTTCGGCGTACCCCTCCTCCTCGAACTTGTACAAGATTGGGTAGACGGAGCCGTAGGAGGGTTCCCAGTGGCCGCCGCTGATCTCGGTGATCTCTTTGAGGATCTCGTAGCCGTAGCGCGGTTTCTCCTCCAAGAGTTCGAGCACGATGTACGAGATGAGGCCACGCGGCGGGCCGCTCTTCCGCATTACACGACCTTCCCGGTGTCGGTCACTAAGAGTTTCGGTCGTGTAAACGCCGCTGACTGACCGGCCAGTTCGTCTCGCGGGCGATCTCGGGTTTCAGTTGGTCGAAATCGAGTGAACGAAATCGGCTCGGCTGTGGGGGTCGTGCCCGGTCTGTCGAGGTCTCGTTCGCTTCGCTCACTCGACCTGGCGTCGTTCGTGGGCGGCTCGGCCCGAGGACCTCGCCGCCGGTCTGTCGAGGTCTCGTTCGCTTCGCTCACTCGACCTCGCTGATCACTCCTCGCGGCGGAGGCGCGCGACGACGAAGTCGCGCTCCAACTCGCCGAGGAACTCGCCCAGCCGCGGCCCCTGCGTCTCGTCGAAGAACAGCCGGTAGCCGGCGGCGAAGAAGTCGCCAACCTCCACGTCGTGGCGGCGCGCCGCTTCGTAGATCTCGCTTTGGATCGCCTCGCCGTCGTGGCCGTCGGCGACGAAGTCGGCGAGGTCGTCGAGCGCGGCTTCCACGTCCGCGTCGAACGCGTGGTCGGGCAGATCCGACTGCAGGCGGTAGTTGTACTCGTTGTCGCAGCGCTCGGCCCACCGACGGGCGCGCTCGACGCGCTCCAGCGCGTCCTCGATGGCCCACTCCGGCGTGTCCTCGTCGAAGTGCCCCTCGTCGCGCGCCAACTGGATCCGGAACTCGCGGTCGTCGACCATCCCGAGCACCGCCGCGAACGTGTACGGGAGGCGGACGCGGCCCGCCTTCACCTCGTCGACGACGAACGGGTACGCCCGCTCAGCGAACGCCGTGAAGCGCTCGTCGGGGTCGTCGGCGCCGAAGTACGCGCGCTCGAAGCGGTCGAACTCGTTGACCAACTGGTCGAGGCGTTCGATGTCGAAGTCCTTCGCCTTCTTCGGGTTCCGGGCGAAGAAGTAGCGCAGCACCTCCGGCTCGATGAGGTCGAGCACTTCCTGGACGGTGACGACGTGGCCCTCCGAGGAGGACAGCGACTCGCCGTTGAGCGTGAACCACTCGTACACCATCGGGACGGGCGGTTCGTTGCCGAGCACCTCGCGCGCGATGTCGACGCCGCTGGGCCACGAGCCCTCGGCGTGGTCCTTGCCGAACGGCTCGAAGTCGACGCCGAGCACCTCCCACTGGGCGGGCCACTCGAAGCGCCACGGGAGCTTCCCCTCGCGGAAGGAGGCGACGCCCTCGTGCTCACAGCCCTCCATGAAGCGGTCGCCCGCCTCGATGCCCGAACAGCGGTAGTGGACCTCGCGAGCGTCCACGTCGACCTCGCCTACGTCCTGCGTCAGCATCCCGCACTCGGCACACTGCGGCATGAACGGGACGTAGTCCTCGTCCACCTTGTCCTGGTACTCCCCGAGTGTCTCGCGGGCGGCGTCGGCGTTGCGGAGCACGCGTTCGACCACGTCGTCGAAGTCGCCGTCGGCGTACAGCTCCGTGTTCGACACCATCTCGACGGGGATGTCGAGGGCGGCGGCGTCGGCTTCCAACAGCGCCGCGAAGTGGGCGGCGTAGGAGTCGTGGCCGTCCTCGAACGGGTCGGGGATGTCGGTGTACGGCTTGCCGAGGTTCTGCCCGAGGGCGCCGGCGTTCACGTCGCCCAACTCCACGATGTTGCCCTCGGTGTCCGCGAGCTTCCGGGGGAGCTTCCGGAGGGCGTCCTTGTCGTCGCTGGTGAACACCTGGCGGACCTCGTGGCCGCGCTCGCGCAACACGGCGGCGACGAAGTAACCGCGAATGATCTCGTTGAAGTTGCCGATGTGGGCGATGCCGGAGGGAGAGACGCCGCCCTTGATCACGATCGGTTCGTCGGGGTCGCGCGCCTCGATTTCGTCGGCGACCTCGTCGGCCCAGAACGCGTGGTGTTCGCCGCCGTCGCCGTCGCCGCCGCGACTCCCGACCGCGTGGGGGTCGACCACGGCGTCGTCGAGGTGGTCGGCGTCGCCCTGCTCGCCGTCGGTACTCATCGCTGGGCCCAGTAGGACGGCGCCTCCCCGCCTGCGGGAATCACGTCGGTCCCGGTATGCTCGCCGCGCAGTACCGCGTTCTCGACTGCCACGGGGTCGTGACCGTCGAGGACGACCGCCCGCATCCCCGCGCGTTGGATCAACTTCGCCGCAAGCAGGTCGACCGGGGCGGACGCGCCCGCGTCCCGGCTCATCGGGACGATGACCTCGACCAGTTCCTCGGGCGTCATCTCGGCGAACTGCTCGGCGGTGTCGTCGACGTTCGGGTCGGCGTCGTAGATGCCGTCGGCCCCCGTCGCGTACACGAGCAGGTCCGCGTCGACGTACTCACCCAGTGCCGCCGCGACGGCGTCTGTCGTCTGGCCGGGAGTGACGCCGCCCATCACGGACACGTCGCCGCGGCGGATGGCGTCGGCGGCCTCGTCGTAGTCGTGGGCGGGCGACGGGTCCACGGACGCTCCCAGCGCCGTGATCAGTAGGCGGGCGTTCACGCGCGTCACGTCGATGCCGAGTTGGTCGAGTTGGACCTCGTTGGCGTCGAGTTCCCGAGCGGTGCCGATGTAGTCGCGGGCGACGCCGCCGCCGCCGACGACGACCCCCAACTCACAGCCTTCGCCGACAAGTCGCTCGATGGCGGCCGCGTACGCGGCGACCCGCTCCGGATCGAGTTCCGGCGCGAGCACGCTACCGCCGAGCGATAGGACTACTCTCATTGCACCGGGCTACCGCCGTTTCGGTCTTAAGGCTCCCGGAGCGTCACCGTCTCGCGCCGTTCAACGGCCCTGTCACGGGCTATCGCGGTGGTGTGTCACGTGGCCCCACGACCGCGGTACGGAGGTGGGGGAGCCGAAGGCCTAAGCCGGTCGCTCGCCCTCTCGCACACATGCACACGCTCTCGCTCGTCGGCCCGGGAACGGCCGACCTCCTCGACCCGCTCGCCGAACGGCTCGACGGTCGCGTGGCGACGGTTCGACGCGACGACACGGTCGCGTCGGCAGCCGCCGACGGCCCGACCGCAGCCGACTACCGCCTGGGCGAGGACGGGACGTGGTCGGGCTCCGGTACCGACGACTCGTTCCCGGCGCTGCTCGACAGACTCGCGCCCGACTTCGACTACGCGCTCGTCGCGGGCTTCTCGCACCTGCGACTGCCGACCGTCGTGGTCGGCGAGGAGGCCGTCCCCGGCGACGTGGTCGCCCGCGTCGACGACGCCGCCGACCTCGTGCTCGCGGACCTCGTCGACCACGTCGAGACGGCGGACCCACACGTGACGCTGGAGACGCTTATCGACGAGGCGAAAGCCAGCGAGGGCGCCGACAGGTCGGGCGCCATCGCGACGTTCACCGGACGCGTCCGCGCGAAAGACAGCGCGGACGACGACCGGACGGAGGTGCTGGAGTTCGAGAAGTACGAGGGCGTCGCCGCCGACCGGATGGCGACCATCGAACGCGAGTTGACCGAGCGCGAGGGCGTCTTCGACGTGCGGATGCACCACCGTGTCGGCGTCGTCGCCGACGGCGAGGACATCGTGTTCGTCGTCGTGCTCGCCGGCCACCGCACCGAGGCGTTCCGCACCGTCGAGGACGGCATCAACCGCCTCAAAGACGAGGTACCCATCTTCAAGAAGGAGACCACTGAGTCAGCCGAGTTCTGGGTCCACGAGCGGTCCCAGTAGGACGGAACGGCCGCGGCCGACGGACGACGCGCGAGGCCGGATGACGTTGAATCCACGACTCGACCCGTAGAATCAACGTCTGACAGTCCGATCTCGGCACGGCGGTCCGCGACTGACTAGGCGGCCTGAGAAACGGTTGTAAATGGTCTAACTGTCTCTCGAAGCGTCGTGAACGGTTCGATAGTGGGCGTTTCACGGGAGAAATCTCCTGAACGGAGCCGAATCACCCCCAACGGACGCCGCTTTATATGCCCCCCTGGTTCCGTAGGGAGAATCGAGGTGACACAATGAGCGCAACCGTGCAACCCTCCGACACCGACCGCGCCTCGACCGACAGCCCCTCCAAGGAGGAGCGCCTCGCGGCGTTCCTGCGCGAGAAGGCCGCGGACGGCGAGCTCTACTTCAAGAGCAAGTTCATCGCCGACGAGGTCGGCCTGTCCCCGAAGGAAATCGGCGCCCTGATGGTGAAGCTGAAGGACTCCGCCTGCGGGCTCTCCATCGAGAAGTGGTCGTACACGTCCGCGACCACCTGGCGTATCGAACCGGCGAACTGACGAGGACGTACGCACCGACGCGCACCGAACGCGAACGACACGGGTCCCTACCCACACGCGCACGGACGGTCCCCGTCTGCGCGACCCGACGCACCACACGGTCCCCCGACTCGGCTACGCGGCACACCCGGGGTGCGGCTCCCCGCCCGCCACCGGCTCCCGTTCTACTCTCCCAGAGCCCCACACCACTCAATCGACTCCTCCGGCGACCGCGCGGCGAGGACTTATCCCGGTTCGCTCCGAACTTCCGTCGATGAGTGAGGCGGTTCCCGACGACTATCCCCGTCCTCCGGAACTCGACGCCGTCTTCCACTGTTCGGAGATCCGAACGGACGGCGACCGGGTCCTCTATTACGGGATCAGCGACGTCGACGAGCAGGAACTCGTCAGACGGATCTGGCCCGCCTTTCGCGAGGCCGGCTACGAGGTACAGGTGGTGAACACCGACACCGGACTCGACGTGGTCGTCGCACGACCGTACGCGGGCGTAGACGGCGGGGTCCCGTGGCTCAACGTCGGGTTGTTCGTCGCGACGGTGCTGTCGACGCTGCTCGTCGGGGCGACCGCGTGGTACTACATCCCCTTCTCCGAGATTGCCGCGAACCCCGCGACGGCGCTGCGGGCCTGGCCGTTCACGGCAGCCGTGTTGGGCGTCCTGATGACCCACGAACTGGGCCACTACGCGCTGGGCCGCTACCACGGCGTCGACGTGTCGCTCCCGTACGTGATTCCGTTCATCCTCCCGTTCGGGACGATGGGCGCGATCATCCGGATGCGCGGGCAGATGCCCGACCGCGAGGCGTTGTTCGACATCGGCGTCGCCGGCCCGCTCGCGGGACTCGCGGCGACGGTCGTCGTCACCATCGTCGGGCTCTTGCTCGGCCCGTTCTCGGTCCCCGCGTCGGTGGTGGGCGGCAGCGGCCAGGTGATCGTGTTCAACAACCCACCGCTGCTCGACTTGATCGCCGCCGCGCTGAACCAGCCGACGGGCTACAGTGACCCGACGAAGACGGCTCACCCGGTGATCATGGGCGCGTGGGTGGGGATGTTCTTCACCGTCCTCAACCTCCTCCCGGTCGGCCAACTCGACGGTGGCCACATCGTGCGCGCGATGGTCGGCGAGCGTCAGGAGACGGTCGCGGCGCTGGTGCCGGTCGCGCTGTTCGGGATCGCGGCGTACCTCTACTTCGTCCGCAACCTCGCGGTCAACGAGTCCGTCGGGCTGTGGGCGTTCTGGGGGCTGTTCTCGGCGTTCATCGCCTACCGCGGCCCCGCGAACCCCATCGACGACTCCGCCATCGACGCGAAGCGGCTCGCGGTCGGGGTGCTCACCTTCGCGCTCGGCCTCCTGTGTTTCATGCTCGTGCCGATCCAGGTGGCGACCATCTGAGCCAGGCACGGTCGCACGGATTCGTGTCCACTCGTCGGTCGCCGCTCACGCCTCGCCGTCACTGGCGTGGCCGTACCCCCGGTCTGGGAGCGGGTCGCCGTCCATCCGAACGCCGTCCCAGGTGACGTTCCCGATCACCGAGAACGGCGTCGGCGACGCCTCGTGGGCGGCCTCGACGGCGTCGCTCGGGAGCGTGAACACCAACTCGAAGTCCTCGCCGAAGAACAGCGCGGCGGCGCGACGCGCCTCGGGGTCGGCGAACAGGTCGTCGACCGCGGCGTCGACGGGGACGTACGACTCGGTGATGTCCATCCCCAGATCCGACGTGTTGCTCGCCTCGACCAACTGGTGGAGCGAGCGCGCGAGTCCGTCGCTGGAGTCCATCATCGCCGTCGCGTACGGGCGCAGAGCGACGCCCGCGGCGACGCGCGGGGTGAACCGGAACAGGTCGTTACCGCGGTCGACGTCGCCGTCCTCGAACGCCTCGATTGCGGCGGCGCTTCGCCCGACCGTCCCTGTGACGCAGACGGCATCGCCGCGCTCGGCCCCGCCGCGGCGGACGGGGTCGTCGGTCGCGCCGAGGGCGGTCGTCGCGACCGTGAACTCGTCGTGGTGGTCGAGGTCGCCGCCGACGTACTCGGCGTTGACCGCCTCGCACACGTCGCGAGCGCCGCGTACGAACGCCTCCACCTCCTCGGGGTCGAACCGCGGGGCGCCGTAGGCGGCGACGGCGGCCTCGGCGTCTGCTCCCATCGCCGCCACGTCCGACAGCGAGGCGCCGACCGACCGCCACCCCGCAGTGTAGCGGTCGACGCCGGCGGGGAAGTCCGTCGTCTCGTGGAGCATGTCCGTCGTGAGCACGCGGTCGCCCACGACCGCGCAGTCGTCGCCGGCGCTCGGGAGGGTGTCGGCCAGTCGCGCGAGCGCCTCGCGTTCGTCCATCGGGCCGTGGTTGTGCCCCCGGTGTCAACGGTGTTTTCATTCGCCACGTCGCTCCCGATGCCGGGGAGTTCCTGTGTGCCGCCGCGACGCTCCTGCGAGCCACACGCCCGACGATTCTCGCGCCGCTGTAGCGTCTCCCGGTTTCGGAGGGTTGAAGCGGTCGCCGACCGACGCTGGCCGCATGAACGCGGACCAGCTACGCGCCACGGTCGTGGGGTTCCTCGGCGCGTTCGCGGTCCTCGGCGTCCTCCTGTACCTCGTCGGCGTGAACGACCTGATTGGAGTGTTGCAGAGCGCCTCACTGGAGGTGGTCGCGCTCGTCGTCCTCGTCACGCTCGGCTGGCTGGCGGCGTGGTCCGTCGCCCTCCGGACCGTCCTCGGGGTGCTCGGCGTGTCGCTGTCGGTGCCTCGTTCGTTCTTTGTGCTCAACGGGGCAATGTTCTCCAACAACGTCACGCCGTTCGGACAGGCCGGCGGCGAACCGGTGACCGCCCTCCTCATCTCGAAGGTGGCCGACACGGAGTACGAGCGCGGCCTCGCCGCCATCGCGAGCGTGGACACCCTCAACTTCGTGCCATCGATCACGCTCGCGCTCGTCGGCGCGGCGTACTTCGCGACCGAGACGACGTTCGGCACCCGCCTCCGCTTCGCCACCGGTGTCGTCGCGGCGCTCGCGCTGGTCATCCCCGGCGCGGTGTACCTCGGCTGGCGCAACCGCTACGAACTGGAGGAGCGCGTGGTCGGCGTGTTCGTCCCGCTGATCCGCCGAGTCGCGACCGCGCTCCCGATCTTCTCGGCGCCCAGCGAGGAGAGCGTCGAGTCGCGCATCGGCCACTTCTTCGGCGCCATCGAGCGCGTCGCCACCGACCGCACGGGCATCGCCGTCTCGCTTGCGGCCTCGACGCTCGGGTGGACGTTCCAGATGATCGGGCTGTACCTCGCGTTCATCGCCATCGACCAGCCGGTGCCGTTCTCGGCGATGCTGTTCGTTGTCCCGATGGGCGCCATCGCGGGCGTGACGCCGCTCCCCGGCGGCGCCGGCGGTATCGAGGCAGTCCTCGTGGCGGTGCTGGCGGCGTTGCCCTCGGTGTCGGTGTCGGCGACGGCGGCGCTGGGCGCTGTCGTCATCTACCGCGGCGCCGTCTACTGGGTGCCAGTGATCATCGGCGGCGTCGTGGTGAGCGTCGTCGGCGCCGACAGCGTCGGCTGACCGTCGCCGTCGGACCCGTCGATTGCCGGTTTACCCCCGCGTGGACGCCTCACACGGGGGCGGTGATACGACGGCTTTAAACCGAACGACGCTGAAATCGCCCGTATGGTTACCCTCTACGACGTCCCGGCGGCGGACCTCATCGACGAGGTCGCCGCTCGACTGGAGGATCGCATCGAGCAGCCGGAGTGGGTGCAGTTCACCAAGTCCGGACAGGACCGCGAGCTCCCGCCTCAGCAGGAGGACTTCTGGTTCCGCCGGGCGGCTTCGCTGCTGCGCAAGGTCGCCGACCGCGGCCCCGTCGGCGTCGAGCGCCTCGCCACCGAGTACGGTGGCGCCAAGCGCGGCTCGAACCGCTACATCGTCCAGCCCCCGAACCACGAGGGCGGCTCGCGGAAGATCATCCGCGTCGCGCTCCAGCAGCTCGAAGAGGAGGGCTTCGTCGAGACGGCACAGGGTGAGGGCCGCCGCATCACCGACGAGGGACGTTCGTTCCTCGACGAGGCTGCCGGCGACGTGCTGAGCGAGCTCGACCGGCCCGAGCTCGAGCGCTACGCGTAAGCTCGCCACCGATCGACCGTTCTTCACACCCGACCCGCCAGCGGCAGCGCTCGTCCGGCACCGGGACCCCGGGGCCCGCGTGCCATCCGTCGAACCCGGCCGCCGTCGGCACCCCGTAACCGCGCAGTACACGCACCCACAACCGTTTTGACCGCTCGCCGGCAACTTCGATCCGACATGAGCGAGACTCCCGACGACGACCGACTGGAGAAGCTCCGCGAGCAGAAGATGCAGGAGCTCCAGGAGCAGGCGCAGGGCCAGCAGGCCGACGAGGAGGCACAGCAGGCCGCCCAAGAGCAGGCCGAGCGCCAGCAGGAGGCGCTACTCAAGCAGTACCTCACCGACGGCGCGCGCCAGCGGCTCAACGCCGTCGAGATGAGCAAGCCCGACTTCGCCGCGCAGGTGAAACAGCAGGTGACGGCGCTGGCGCGCAGCGGTCGCGTGAACGGTCGCATCGACGAGGACCAGATGAAGGAGCTGCTGCGCGAGCTCCAGCCGGACCAGAAGAGTTTCGACATCCGCCGCCGCTGACGGACGCGTGGACCTCGCGCTCTGCTACAGCGGCGGGAAAGACTCCTCGCTCGCCGCACTCGTCCTCGATCGCTTCTACGACGTGACGCTGGTCACCGCCACCTTCGGGCTCACCGACGACCACGAGCACGCCCAAGCGGCCGCCGAGTCGCTCGGGTTCCCGTTCGACACCATCGAACTCGACCGCGTGGTCGCCGAGGAGGCGGTCGAGACGATGCGTGCGGACGGCTTCCCCCGCAACGGGATCCAGCGCGTCCACGAGCACGCGCTGGAGTCGATGGCCGAGCGAGACGTGGACGCCGTCGCCGACGGCACCCGCCGCGACGACCGCGTGCCGACCATCTCGCGTGCGTTCGCCCAGAGCCTCGAAGACCGCCACGGCGTCGACTACCTCTCGCCGCTGTCGGGATTCGGCCGCGGCGCCGTCGACCGCCTCGTGGACGAGACGCTGGAGGTGGAGTCGGGCCCCTCTGAGGAGGTGCCGAAGGCCGACTACGAGGGTGAACTCCGCGCCCTGTTGCGCGAGCAGGGCGGGGAGGCGGCGGTCGGGGAGGTGTTCCCCGCCCACGAGCAGACGTACGTGCGCGGGCGGCGCTGAGGCAGCCGCCCGACACCCCACCACCGACTCGCGCGCCGCCACATCCGGGCGGTTTTCTCCCTCCACCGCACACCGTCGTGTGTGTCGTCGTTCGTCTCCCCGGGCATCGCCGTCGCGCTCGCCGCCGCGGTGCTGTGGGGCGTCTACCTCTTCTCGATCAAGCGCTACCTCGCGGGCGTCCCCGCGACCGTCCTCACCGTCGCGGTGAACGCCTGTGCGCTGGCGTGGTACGCGCCGGTCGCCGTGACCCAGTTGTCGGCGGCCGACGTCCCCGACCCCGCCGGCCTCGGCGTCGGTGGCGTGCTCGCGCTCGTCGGGAGCGTCCTCGGCGTCGCCGCGGGGTACGTGTTCGTCGTGAACGCGCTCGCGCTCGGCGAGGTGTCGTACGTCACGCCGATCAACAAGGTGGTCCCCGTGTTCGTCCTCCCGCTGGAGGTCGCACTCCTCGGGGCTGACATCCCAGTGTTGGCGGTCGCCGGCATCGCGGTCGTCACCGTCGCGGTGTACGCGGCGAACTACCGCGGCGGCGACCCGGTCGAACCGCTCCGCAGAGCCGTGACTGCGCGACCCGCCCAACTCGCACTCGTGTCGGCGGTCGCGTACGCCGTCGGCGACGTGTCGAAGCGCGCGGCGCTGGACCGGGTCGGCCTCCCACCGGAGGCGCTCGTGGTGCTCGTCCTCGCGGGCGTCCTCCTCGTCCTCCTGCCGCTGGCGGTCCGCGACTGGCCCGCCGAGGTGCCGCCGGCGACGACGTTTCTCGCGCTGGGGCTGGTCGTCGCGGGCGCCGAACACCTCACGAGCGTCGCATTCGCGGCGCTGCCCGCCAGCATCGCGTCGCCGGTCGTCAACACGCAGGCTATCGTCGCGGTCCTCCTCGGCGGGGTGGTCCTCGGGGAAGAGCGACTGGGTGCGCGCCTCGTCGCCGCGGGACTGGCGGTCGTCGGAGTCGGACTGTTGGCGGTGTGAGCCGGCGCCCAGCCGGGTCCGGGTGGTCGTCGCCGTCGCCGCGACCGCGAACCACGGGGTTAAACTCCCGGACCCGCGAGGTACCCGGTAATGCCCACCTACGAGCGCCTGAAGGGGTTCCGCGACTTCTACCCCCCCGAGATGGCCGTCCGCCGCGAGGTGGCCGACACGCTGGAGTCGGCCGCGCGCGGCTACGGCTTCCGCGAAATCGACACGCCGCGACTGGAGCCCGCGGAGATGTGGACCGACAAGTCCGGCGACGACATCGTCGACGAACTGTACGCCTTCGAGGACCACGGCGGTCGCCACGTCACGCTGTCGCCGGAGCTGACGCCGACGGTCGCGCGGATGTACGCCGCGAAGGCCCAGGAGCTGTCCAAGCCCGTCAAGTGGTTCTCGACGCGCCCGTTCTGGCGCTACGAGGCCGTCCAGCAGGGGCGCTTCCGGGAGTTCTACCAGACGAACATCGACATCTTCGGCTCGTCTGAGCCCGCCGCCGACGCCGAGGTGCTCGCGACCGCCGCCGACGCGCTCACCGACCTCGGACTCACGGCGGACGACTTCGAGTTCCGCGTCAGCCACCGCGACATCCTCGGGTCGCTGCTGCGCTCGTTCGACGCGGAAGTGGACGTGCGCGCCGCCATCCGGGCGGTCGACAAATCCGAGAAGGTCGACGAGACGGAGTACCTCGACCTGCTCAACGACGCCGGCCTCGGCTTCGACCAGGCCCGCCAGTTCGACGACCTGCTGGGCGTCACCGACCCCGCCGACCTCGACGAACTCACGGCGTTCGCGCCCGACTCGGACGACCTCGCAGCGGCGGTCGACAACCTCCGTGCGGTGCTCGCCGCCGCCGACGACTTCGGGGTCGGCGACTACTGCGACCTCTCCTTGCGCACCGCTCGCGGCCTCGACTACTACACCGGCGCCGTGTTCGAGTGCTTCGACGCGACCGGTGAGATCGGTCGCTCCGTCTTCGGCGGCGGTCGCTACGACGACCTCATTGAGGAGTTCGGCGGCCAGCCCACCCCCGCCGTCGGCGTCGCCCCCGGCCACGCCCCGCTCGGTCTCCTCTTGGAGCGCGCGGGCGTCGCCCCCGACGCCGCCATCGAGACGGACTACTACGTCCTCCGCGTCGGCGACACGCGCGACGTCGCCGCTCGCGTCGCCCGCGACCTCCGGGCGAAGGGACACGTCGTGGAGACGGACGTGGCCGGGCGGAGCTTCGGCGCCCAACTCGGCTACGCCGACTCGATCAACGCCGAGACGGTCGTGATCGTCGGCGAGCAGGACCTCGCGAACGGCGAGGTGACGGTGAAGGACATGGCGAGCGGCGACGAGACGACCGCGCCGGTCGAGGAGTTCCCCGGCGAGCGCGACCGTCCGACGTACGGCGACTTCGCGTAGGCCGGATGCCCACTCGCCGCGCCTTCCGCGTCGCCTACGACGGCCGCCCGTTCTACGGCTTTCAGCGCCAGCCCGACGTGTCGACCGTCGAGGGGACGCTCCTCGACGCGCTCGCGGCGCTCGGCGTGCTCGACCGCGACGGGCGCGGCGGCGACGGAGACGACGGTGACTCTGGCGGCGATAGCGACCGAACTCCGCCCGGCTACGCCGCCGCCGGGCGCACCGACCGCGGCGTGTCGGCGCTGGCCCAGACCGTCGCGTTCGACGCCCCCGACTGGCTGACGCCGCGGGCGTTCTCCAGCGAGTTGCCAGGGGGTGTCCGTGTGTGGGCGGCTGCGGACGCGCCCGCCGACTTCCACGCGACCCACGACGCCGCCCGACGGACGTACCGCTATCACCTCCACGCACCGGACGCCGACGCCGAGCGTGCCCGGGCGGCGGCCCGACGGCTCTCCGGCACTCACGACTTCCACAACCTCACCAGCGACCCGCGCGGGCCGCGGACTCGACGCGACCTCTCGGTGCGCGTCGGTGACGACACCGACGGCGACGGCGACGCCGCTCCAGCGAGCGAGGAGTTCCTCCGCCTCACGGTCGCGGCAGACGGGTTCCCGCGGGAGTTCGTCCGCCGACTCGCGAGCGTCGTCCGCGGCGTCGCCGTCGGCGACACCGGCCTCGACCGGGTCGACGAGGTGCTCGGTGACGACCCGCTGTCGGGCCCGCGCGGAGTCGCGCCCGCGGCGCCCGGGCCGCTCGTGCTGGCGGACGTGACGTACCCCGGCGTCGACTTCGACCCGGACCCCGAGGCCGTCGCGACGCTCCGGGAGGTGTTCCAGGGGCGTCGCGTCGACGCGCTCGCCCGCGGTCGCGTCCTCGGCGACGTGGTCGACGGGGTCTCGACCGACTAGCCCGTCACTCCCAGTCGGCGGGCCACAGCCCAGCCGCCTTCATCCCCGGCTCGAAGTCGGCGTCGCGGAACGTCCGTTCCAGTTCGTACGGGTCGAGCACCGGCACCTCCGTTCGCTCGGCGGCCAACTCGCGGGCCATCAGCGCCGTCAACACGCCGTGTTCGCGGATGCAGCGGTCGTCGACCTTGTCGCGCGTGTCGGCGTGGGTGTGTCCCCAGCCTCGCCCCCGCTCGCCGCTGTCGGAGTGGAGTTGCAGCGCGGCCACGCCCCGGCGGACGAACGGCCACTGGTCGGAGAACGGGTGGGGATCCTCGCGCACGTGCACCGGCTGGCGGGTGGTCTCGCCGACGCGCTCGGCGACGTCGGCGGTCGCCGCGGAGGTGTGCGTCATCGCCACGAGGTCGCGGAACCGCCCCGCCCCGTCGACGTTGACGACGGCCTTCACCATGTCCAGATCCGTCGTCTCGGCGAGGTGCTCCGACCCCAGGAGGCCGGTCTCCTCACAGCCGACGGCGGCGAACCGGACGCCGATGTCGAGGTCGGCGGCCGCGAGCACGTGCGCGGCGACGACCAGCGTCGCGATGCCACAGCCGTTGTCGAGGGCGCCCTCGCTGATGTCGTGGGCGTCGTAGTGGGCCGTCGCGAGCACGTACTCGTCGGTTCGGGGGCCGACGTGGCCGAGCACGTTCTGTGACTCCCCGGGCACCGTCTCGGCGTCGACCGACAGTTCGACGGTGCCGGTGCCGCCCTCTTGGGCGTACTCGGTGAGCCACGCGCCCGTCTCCTTGCTGACGCCGACCGCGGGGATGGACGCCTCCTCGCCGAAGGTGAGCGACCCCGTCGGCGGCAGTTGGCCCGGGACGTGGTTGACGAAGACGAACGCCTCGGCTCCCGCTTCCGCGGCGGCGCCGAACTTCTCCATCCGGTGGACGAACCGCGAGTCGTCGGGCGTGGTGGTCGAGGCGACCGCGACCTTCCCGTCCACGTCGACCTCGTCGATTTCCGCGGGCGTGCCGTAGCCCACGTCGACCAACTCGCCGGCGGCCTCACCGCTCGGACAGTAGGGCAACGCGATCGCGTCGAACGGCCGGTCCCCGGGCGACGTGAGTCGCAGCGTCGTCTCGCCGCGGCGCCACTCGGGCGCGTCGAACGGCTCCTGTCGGACGCGGTCGAGGCCGGCGTCGCGGAACGCGTCGGCGACGAGGTCGGCTGCCCGGGCCTCGCCCTCGCTGGCGGCCATCCGGCTCCCCAGCGCGGTGAGGTCGGTGACGAACTCCCACGGGTCGGTGTCGGTCCACGCCCGGCCGATCGCCGCGGCGAGGTCGTCGTCGAGGTGCATGGCACGTGAGATCGCCGAGCGACGGCAAAAGTCCGTGGGTGCATCGGTGTGGGCGGCGTGTTGCCGCGCCATGGGCGCTCTTGTGATCCTCGCGATCTGCCACGCAGCCCACCACCAGTCCACGCGGTGACCCGCCACCAATCATCGCTGGGGCCGATTTGCTATCGCACTATGTGGTTTATGGCTGTGTTCGGCGCCTCGACACGGCTGACTCGCAGTGGGTGACTGACCGGTCGCGGCGTCGAACCGTGGGGCCCCGGCTCCGACTCTCTCGCAGGCGCTGACCGTGTGCGACGGTCGGGCCGACCGGTCGCTCGACGGCCACTGTGCAGTCACACGGTCCTCCCTGTTTGGGCACGGCGACCAGCCACTCGCACCGCTTGTCGTCGTTGCGTCGGGCAGTGCGTTCCGGGAGGGCAGCGCGGTCGCGCGGGTCGCTACCGCGCGTCGTCGCCGCCGTCGGTCGCGGCGGCGAGGTCGTCCGATTCGAGAGTCGGCTGTGGGGCAGCCGCAGCGTCGACGGTCCGCGTCTCGAAGCGGTCGGTGAGGCGGCGAAGCCCCTCGGCACGCTCGGCGAGTTGTCCGACCTCCGCGCTCACCTGATCGAGGGAGGCAGACTGCTCCTCGGCGGCGGCGGAGACGGTGCTCGCCTCCGCGGCGGTCTGCTCGCCCACCGCCGCGACCTCCTCGGCCATCGAGACGACCTCCTCGGTGGAGGTGGCCTGGTCGTCGGCGGCGGTCGAGATTGACTGCATCCCGTCGTTGGCCTCTTCGACGGCGTCGACCACGTCTCGGAGGGCGTTCAGCCCGGCTGCGACGGTCTCGCTCCCGTCGTCGACGCGGGTACGCATCTCCTCGATGTCTGCCACCGCGTCGTCGGTCGACGACTGCACGCCGTCGATGAGCGAGTCGATCCGCTTGGTGGCGTCGCGCGTCTCCGTCGCGAGCTGTTTCACCTCGTCGGCGACCACGGCGAATCCGTCGCCCTCGGCGCCCGCTCTGGCGGCCTCGATGGAGGCGTTCAGGGCCAGCGTGTTCGTCTGCTCTGCGATCCCGTCGATTAGGTCGACGACCGCACCGATCTCTTCGACCTCGCGTTTCAGTCCACGGACGACCGCGGCGGTCTCCTCGCTGTGTGATTCGATCGTGCCCATCTCGGTGATGGCGTCGTCGGCGAGTGTGCTCCCGCGCTCGCCGCGCTCGGCGGCAGTCTCCGAGCGGTCGGCGACCTGCTCGGCGGTGGCCGCGACCTCTTCGACGGTCGCCGACAGCGTCGCCATCTCGTCGGTCACGTCGGTGAGGTGGTCGGCCTGCTCGTCGGCGCCGGCGGAGATCTCCTCGACGGACGCCGCGACCTCCGTCGCCGCTCGCTCGGCCTCCTCGACGCCGTGGCTGGCGGTCTCGCTGACGCGGGCGACCTCGTCGGCGACGGCGTCGACGCGACCGAGCGCACGTTCGAGGTCGTCCATCATCTCGTTGAACGCCTCGCCGATCTCGCGCATCGCGCGGTCGTCGGTGTCGACGGCCATCCGGGCCGTCAGGTCGCCGTCGGCACACTCGGCCATCACGGCGCTGTAGTCGTCGGCGCGGTCGCGCATGCGCGCGGACATCGCCTGCGCCTGCTCACGCTGGCGCGCCGCCTCCTCGGCGGCCGCCGACGCCTCTGCGATCTGAGTCTTCAGCGAGTCGCGCATCCCGGCGAACGCCTCGTACAGTTGGCCGATCTCGTCGCTGCGGTCACTCTCGACGGCCACGTCGAGGTCGCCGTCCTCCAGCGCGTTCGCCTTGCGCTTGAGGTCGGTCAGCGAGCGGACCGTACTCCGACCGATAGTCACGCCGAGCGCGACCAGGCCAACGAGCGCGCCGCCGACGAGCAGGAGGATGTACTGCTCGACGGAGTCGCTGATGGCGTAGGCCTCGCTCGCTGGCACGTGGGTGACGACGACCCAGTCGGTCCCGGCGACCGGAGAGTAGCCGAGCAGGAAGCGCTCGTCGACGAGTCCGTCTACGGGGTCCATCGACACCACGTCGGTGTTGCCCGCCGCGCCGTCTCGGACGACGGCGGTGTCGGTGCCGAGTTCGTAGGTCGTGTCGAGATTGTCGCCGGTCTCGTCCATCATCACCTCGCCGTCGCCGGTGTCGACGACCATGGAGAAGCCGCCGGTGAACGTCGACTCGATGCTCGCAGACATGTTGGTCACGTCGGCTTTCACGACGACGATGCGGTCGTCGTCGTTGGCCACCTGCGAGACGAACGCGATAGTCGGCGTCCCCCCGGCGTCGTACTGGTCCGACCGATACACGTCGTCCGACTCGTCGAAGGACCGATCCTCGGTCGCCCACGCGGCCTCCTCGGCCGTGAAGACGTGCTCGTCACTGTCGTCGCCGGTGCTCGCGAGGACCTCGTTGGTCGTCTCGTTGACGTAGTACACGTCGTAGACGTCCGCCGGCAACGCGTCCGTCTCGGCGTCGAGGAACGCGTCGATCAGCACGTCGTTCCCGGTGCTCATCACGTCGTACCGCGAGACCATCTGTGCCGTCTGTCGCCGTTGACTCACCCACAGCGCCACCTTGTCGGACTGCGTCGCCGTCGACGTCGTCAACTCCGTGTCGACTTGGTGTTCGATCTCTGCCTTCGTCTGGGTGTACGAGTAGGCGCCGACCGAACCGGTGAAGACGACGATGGCGACGACGACGATAGTAAACTTGGCCGCGTAGCTCCCGCGAAGTCGGCCGGGTAGTATCTGCCTCATTTCACGAGATCCGCTTCGCGAAAACGGAGTTAACCTCGTGGGTCAAATTTTCCACTCTGATAGGGTTCACGGGGTGACACGTCGGATCAGTGATCCGACCGTCGTCGTCGGCAGCCAGATCGCCCGCGTCGCTTGACAAGACTTACCAGCGCCCACGGGCAGGTCCGAACAATGAGTTCGGTACCCGAACGATCGGAGATCGACGCGGAGTACAAGTGGAGCGTCGACTCCATCTACGCCGACGACGAGGAGTGGGAGGCCGCCTACGATGCGTGCGAGGAGCGTCTCGACGACGTCCGCGCGTACGAGGGGCGCGTCACCGAGAGTGCCGCGACGCTGCTGGAGTTGCTGGAGACGTACGAGGACGTGTTCCGCGACGTGGCGAAGGTCAGTTCCTACGCGCAGTTGCGCTCCAGCGAGGACACCCGCGACCAGGAGTACCAGGCGATGTCGTCGAAGGCGCAGGCGCTGTCGGCGGAGGCGTCGAGCGCGTCGAGCTACCTCGAACCGGAACTGCAGGAACTGGACGAGGCCGACTTCCAGGCGTTCGTCGAGGAGGAACCCGCGCTCGCCGAGTACGAGCACTTCGTCGACGACGTGCTCCGAATGAAGCCCCACACGCGCTCGGCGGAGGTGGAGGAACTGCTCGCGGACCTGAGCGAGGTCACCGGCGGCGCCGGCGAGGCGTACTCGATGCTCGCGAACGCGGACATGACGTTCCCGACCGTCGAGGACCCCGACGGCGAGGACGTGGAGATCTCGCAGGGTAACTTCACCACCCTCCTCCAGAAGCCCGACCGCGAGTTCCGCCAGCGCGTCCACGAGGAGTTCTACGGCGAGTGGAAGGAGGTGCGCAACACGGTCGGCACGACGCTCGCCAAGAGCGTGAAGAAGGACGTGAAGCTCGCGGAGGCGCGCAACTACGACACCGCCCGCGAAGCCGCCCTCGACGGGCCGAACGTCCCGGTCGAGGTGTACGACACGCTCGTCGACACCGTCCGCGACAACCTCGACTCGCTGGGTCGCCACGCCGACCTCAAGCGGAAGGCGCTCGGCGTCGACACCCTGGAGATGTGGGACCTGTACATGTCGCTGACGGGCGACGAGGGCCCCGACATCAGCTACGAGGAGGCCAAAGAGCACGTGATCGCGGCGGTCGAACCGCTCGGTGAGGAGTATCAGCAGCGCATGGCCGAGGGCCTGGAGTCGCGCTGGGTCGACGTGTACGAGAACCGCGGGAAGCGCTCGGGTGCGTTCTCCTCGGGGACGTACGACACCCAGCCGTTCATCCTGATGAACTACCAGGACGACGCCGCCTCGATGTACACGCTGGCCCACGAGTTGGGCCACTCGATGCACTCGGAGTTGGCGAAGGAGGCGCAGCCGTGGCAGGACGCCGACTACGAGATTTTCGTCGCCGAGGTCGCCTCGACGGTCAACGAGACGCTGCTCACGAAGCACCTGCTGGAGAACGTCGACGACGACGAACTCCGGATCCACGCGCTCGACCAGTACCTCGAACGCTTCCGCTCGACGCTGTTCCGCCAGACGATGTTCGCGGCGTTCGAGCAGGCGATCCACGAGCACGACGAGGCGGGCAAGCCGCTCACGCCCGACGTGTTCGACGAGTTGTACGGCGACCTGAAGGCGGAGTTCTACGGCCACGCCGACGCGAACGTCGACGACCACATCCGCCGCGAGTGGATGCGCATCCCGCACTTCTACTACAACTACTACGTCTACCAGTACTCGACGGGCATCTCCGCGGCCGCGGCCATCGTCGACCGCATCGAGCGCGAGGGCGAGGTCGCCGCCGAGGAGTACCGCGAGGCGCTCCGCGCGGGCGGCTCCGAGTACCCCATCGACGTGCTCGACATCGCCGGCATCGACATGACCGACAGCGGATCCATCGAGTCGGCCATCGCGGTGTACGACGACTACCTCGACGAGGCCGCGGCGCTGCTCGACCTGTAAGCAGGAGCGCCCGCGACGACGCGCGAACGGGGCGGAGGCGAACCCTCCCGCCACCCAAAGCCCCTTTACCGGCGCTACCCAAGCACGCACGAGAAATGTCTCGGAGTCCGTCCCTCCCCGACCGGCCCCGCCTCGATCTGGATCCCGACATGAGCGAGGCCGAGCGGCTGGAGGCACTTCGCAAGCACTTCGCGCGGATCGTCCAGGTGAACGATGAGTTGGACGACCGACTCGAAGAGGCAGAGGGTCGCCGGAACGACCTCCGCGAGGAGGTTGACGAGCTCAAGCGGCGCAACGAGACGCTGAAGACGTCCTCGCTGTACATCGCCACCGTCGAAGAGCTCACCGAAGACGGCGCCGTGATCAAACAGCACGGCAACAACCAGGAGGTGCTCACCGACCTCTCGCCGCGGCTGGACGACGAACTGGAGGCGGGCGACCGCGTCGCCATCAACGACTCGTTCAGTGTCCAGACCGTCCTCGACGACGAGACGGACGCCCGGGCGCAGGCGATGGAGGTCGACGCCTCGCCCGAGGTCACCTACGCCGACATCGGCGGCATCGACGAGCAGGTGCGCGAGGTGCGCGAGGCCGTCGAGGCGCCGCTGGTGAACGCCGACCAGTTCCGCGAGGTCGGCATCACGCCGCCCAGCGGCGTGCTCCTCCACGGCCCGCCGGGGACGGGGAAGACGATGCTCGCGAAGGCCGTCGCCAACGAGACCGACGCGACGTTCATCAAGATGGCCGGCTCCGAGTTGGTCCGGAAGTTCATCGGTGAGGGTGCCCGCCTCGTGCGCGACCTGTTCAAACTGGCCGCCGAGCGCGAACCCGCCGTCATCTTCATCGACGAAATCGATGCCGTCGCAGCCAAGCGGACGGACTCGAAGACCTCCGGCGACGCGGAGGTCCAGCGCACGATGATGCAGTTGCTCTCGGAGATGGACGGCTTCGACGACCGTGGTGAGATCCGCATCATCGCGGCGACGAACCGCTTCGACATGCTCGACGACGCCATCCTCCGTCCGGGCCGGTTCGACCGCCTCATCGAGGTGCCCAAGCCCGGTCCCGAGGGCCGCGAGCGCATTCTCGAAATCCACACGGCGGACATGAGCGTCGCCGACGACGTCGACTTCGCCGACCTCGCGCTCGAACTCGACGACTACTCCGGTGCCGACATCGCCGCCCTCACAACCGAGGCGGGGATGTTCGCCATCCGCGACGAGCGCACGACCGTCCACCGCGAGGACTTCGAGAACGCCCGCGAGAAGGTCGAGACCGACTCCGAGGGCCCCGTGTTCAACGACGGCGAGTTCGGGCGCTACCAGTACTGAACGGGCTCCGATTCGCGGCGCAGTCGTGTGGTTTTCCGCTCGTCCGGATCTGTTGAATTCATAGTCGTTCGACAACTGTTTTCGGTAACAGTCGCACGGCCTCGGCCTCTAATTCACAATACAGAGACTTAATTACACCATCACCAGTGATTTTCTGCCCATGGAGCAGCAGCGAACGTGCCTCGTCGTCGTTTGCTGTGTCATCGTCATCAGCGGCTGTGCGGGAGTCGGTGGCCAAGATCCAACGACGACTGCGCACTCCGCCGACTGGCGGTTGACCATCGAGGACAACTATCCGAATGCGTTCAGTGTCGTCGTTGTCGAGGAGTCTTCGAACAAGGAACTCTCCACCAAGACGTTCGATTCGACTGACCACGGCACTCTGAATGTCAGCTCTGCCATTCCAGCCGACCGTGTGGTCGTCGTCGAGATCCACAGCGGTAATCAGACGCTGTGGGAAGAGCGGATGGCACCATCAGTCTCGTACGAGTTGACCATCCGAGAAGACGGTGAGGTGGAAGCACTTCTCTATGAGGTGTGAGGCGGCTATAGACTCGCACAGGTAATCGGCAGCGGCACCATCTGCTGTGACTTCGGGAGAGCCTGCATCCGATCGAACTATCCGATGAACCTGTAACTCCCTGAGGGGTTCAACAAGACCACTCGTCTCCGACGCCCCAGAGCGCGGCGGCCGCGATCCGACACCCACTTTCCGCCCGCCGCCGCTCCTCAGATATGGACATCCTCGTCGCGGACGGCGTCGGCCACGGCCCCACCGAGTTGGCCGCCTACGACGCCGCGCTCGCCGACGCCGGCGTGGGCGACTTCAACCTCGTGACCGTCTCCTCGGTCGTGCCCGCGGATGCGACCGTCGAGGCCGTCGGCACCGCCCCCGACCTCGGTCCCGCGGGCGACCGCCTCACCGTCGTGCAGGCGCACGCCGCCGCCTCGCCCGCGGACGCCACCGACACCGACAGCGTCACTGCCTGCCTCGGGTGGGCGACCGGCCCCGGGCCGGGCCTGTTCTACGAGGCCGACGGCAGCGACGCCACCGCCGTCCGCGAGACGGTGCTGGAGGGACTCGACGCCGGGCGCGACCTCCGCGACTGGACGTTCGACCACGAGGAGACGTGCTGTGCGACCGTCGACACCGACGAGTCGGCGTACGCCGCCGCGGTCGTCGTCGCCGCCTACGGCGACAGCGAGCCGATCGCCTGACCGGCGCGTTCTGGCGGCTTCCGGGGTCGAAACAGTAAAATCGGCAGACAGGTCGCCGACGATTTTATACCTCGACCACCCATATGGATGGTGTACCTGATGAACGGTAACAACCCCTATGCGGGGGCTCCCGGCGTCGTCGAGGCGGGTCGTCCCGAGGAAATCGACCTCACCGCCGATCAGAAGGACGCGCTCCGCCGGGCGGTCGCCACCATCGTCACACGGACCGAGTCGTATCTCCCCGACGGCTACGCCGTCGGCTCCGAACTCTCCTACGGCGCCAACGGTCCGCAGGCGACCGTCGCCGTCCAACCGCCCGTCGGCCACGCCGTCTCGGCGGGCTTCTCGCCCGACATCGACGACATCGAGGCCGGCCTCGACACCGAGGACCGCGAGGAGGTCGCCCGTGGCCTCGCCGCCAGCGCCGCAGTGCAGGTGATGTCCGCCGTCGGCGACGACCTCGAACCGACCGCGCGATAACCGACGCCGCCCGCTGCCGTTCTGCCGTTCCGTTCGACGCCGACCGCGAAGCCACGGCTCTGGATCGAACTGTCGAGTTCGGTTCTCACGACCAGGAGGGTATCGAGCGACAATCGCCATACGGCGGTACAGATCGGAGCCTCACACGACGACTGCTGTCAGCGGGCCCGCCGGCTCCCACCGGGCGGTGAGACGAACAGGCCGTACGCGACGACGAGCGCCGCCAGCGCCGACCCGACGCCCGCGGCGGTCGGCGTCGGCAGCGACAGTCGCGTGCCGCCGACCGCGCCGGCGAACAGCAGCGCCGGCACGGCGGCCAACACGAGGTCGTACTTCGACGGCGATCCGGCCCCCGGCGGAACCGGGGTGGTGTTGCGACTGGATGGTTCGCGCACGCTCATCGTCTCTCACCACCGTAGAGATTCTGTTCGGTCCGTAAAATCCGTTACGGTCGAAATAATCGAGCGATGTGATACGTTGGATTCGCGTGCGACCGACGAGGGTGATTCGTGGCCACGAGGTCACGCACGCTGACGTCGCGATCGAGAAAAACCTCTGGAGGGCGCCGCGATCCGGAGCGCTACTTCCCCCAGAAGGGGTCGGTCTTGCGCCGCTTCTCGAGGTACGCTTTCAGCGCCTCGATCTCGTCGGCGCGGATCTCCGAGGCGAGTTCCTGTTCGAGGATCTTCGCGTGCTTCTCGGGGAGTTCGATCCACAGTTCGTCGCCCTCCTCGATCTGTCGACCCACCGTTGGGCCGTCGATGGCGACGGAGACGCGCTCGCCGGCCTGCGCTTTGTCCACGTCGTCGCCCTGGTGCTGGATGCCCGAGAGGGAGCCGACGCGCTTCGGTTCGCTCCCCTCGAACTTCGCCACGGGGCGGTTGTTCTGGACGGTGCCGGAGACGACCTCGACGCCGACGACGGCGGGGTCGTTCTGGCGGAACGTGTGGTCCTGGAGGATGCGGAAGCGCGCGGGCTTGGTGATCTTGTCGAGCACCGTCTCCTGCTGGGCGCGCTCCAACTCCTCGACGTACTCGTCGTACTCCTCGACGAGTTGGTAGATCACGTCGTCGTCGAACAGTTTCACGCCGGTGCGGTCGAGCGCGTCCTCGGCGTCGGGGAGCACGTCGACGTTGAACCCGAGGATCACCTGGTGTTTCTCCTCGTTGGCGGTCTGAGCGACGGTCACGTCGCGCGGGGCGATGTCGCCCACCTCCGCGCGGAGGATGGGCACCTCGGCCTCCTCCAGCGCGTTCGCCATCGCCTCCAGCGATCCGAGGGTGTCGGCCTTGACGACGACGCCGTCCTCGGCGGTGTCGACTTCGATCTTGGCGAGTTCCTTGCGGACCTCCTCTTTCACCGCGTCCACGTCGTCGCCGCGGACGACGCGGACGGGCGCGCCGGACATCGCCTCGTCGAGGTCCGGCGCTGCGATCTTCACACCCGCCGCGGCGCGGACCTCGTCGACGCGCTCGAAGCGCTTCTCCGTCCGGATCTCGGCGTTGGGTCGCGGTTGGAGCAGCGCGCGCACCTCCGTGACGATGGGGTCGTCGCGACCGCCGACGACGATGGTGTCGCCCTCGCGAACGACGCCGTCGTACAGCACCACGTCCAGCGTCGCGCCGAAGCCGCGCTCGTCTTTCACTTCAAGCACCGTGCCGACGCCCGGGCCGGACACGTCGATGGACATCTCCTCCTTCATGTAGCGCTGGGAGAGGCCCATCAGGACGGTGAGGAGGTCCGGGATGCCCTCCATCGTCATCGCGGAGACGGGGACGACGCCGATGTTGGACTGGAAGTCCTGGACGCGCCAGTAGAAGTCCGCCGAGAAGCCCGCCGACGACAGGTCGCCGATCAGTTCGTACAGGTTCTCGTTGAGTCGGGAGGTCGCGCGCTCGGACTGCTTCTCCAGCGACTTCTGGATCGGCTCGCCTTCTTGCGGATTCCAGCCGGGCGTCGTGTCGATCTTGTTGGCGGCGACGACGAACGGCGTGCCGGTGCGCTTGAGGATGCTGATCGCCTCCTCGGTCTGGGGCTGGAAGCCGTCGTTCACGTCGACGACGAGCACCGCGATGTCGGCGAGCGCGCCGCCGCGCGAGCGCAGCGTCGAGAACGAGTGGTGGCCGGGCGTGTCGATGAACAGTAGGCCGGGGAGGTCGAAGTCGGTGGGGTCGACGAGCGCGCCCGCCATCTCGGAGATGGTCTCCAGCGGGACTGCCGTCGCGCCGATGTGCTGGGTGATGGCGCCGGCCTCGCCCTCTTGGACCGCAGAGCCGCGGATCCGGTCGAGCAGCGTCGTCTTCCCGTGGTCGACGTGGCCGAGCACCGCCACGATGGGCGTGCGGAGGGCGCCGGGGTCGGCGGCGGACTCGGGGTCTGTGTTGGTGTCGGACATGGAATATTCACCGAGAGAAGGTCTCTTGTCCGAGTTGAACCGGGGGCCGAAGTTACCTGTTTCGACTCACCGAGACAGACAGCGGACGGCGCCCGTCACCCGTGCCGGCCCCGCCGGCGTGTGCCCCGCGTCCGACGCAGCGTGGCGTTTATAGCCGTCGCGTCAGTGAGCGACGGTATGGCAGACATCCTCGCCGAGAACCTCTCGGGCAAGGCCGTCATGGGCTCCGACGGCACCGAGTTGGGTATGCTGTACAACATCACGATGGACCTGAAGACGGGCTCGCTGTCGGACCTGCTCGTCACGCCGAACGAGGAACTCGCACCGGCGCAGGTGCCGTTCGACCGCGACGAGTCCGGGCGCTTCCACGTGCCGGTCTCGAGCGTGCAGGCCGTGAAGGACTACATCGTCGTCCGCACGTAATGGAAGTCCTCGACTCATCGGCGTTCATCCACGGCTACGACAGCGACGAGCAGACGGCCTCCATCCCCGCGGTGCAGGCGGAACTCACCGGCGAGACCGCCCTCCGCTTCGACGCCGAGGAGGGTGCCGGGATGCACATCCACGTCCCCGGCGAGGGCGCACTCGGGCGCGTCCGTCGCGCCGCCGAGGAGACGGGTGACGCCGCGGAGCTGTCGGACACCGACCTCCGCCTGCTGGCGGCGGCGTTCGAACTCGACGCGACGCTCGTCACCGACGACTACGCCATGCAGAACGTCGCCGAGCGCATGGACGTGCGGGTGCGCGTCATCGCGCGCGACGGGATCAGCGAAGAGATCGAGTGGCGCTTCCAGTGTTCTGGCTGCGGGCGCACGTTCGACGAGAACCGCGACCGCTGCCCCATCTGCGGCAGCGACCTCTCGCGCAAGAACCCGACGTAACCGGCGTCGACCTGGCTCCGGTTCGCATCGCAGTCACGCGGTTTTCTCCACCTCGATCCGTACGCGGCGCCACGGGAGGCACCCGCCGACCGCCGCTCAGACCGCGCCGGTCGCCGAGAGGTACTGGACGGCGAACTGGGTCGCGTTGTACGCGCCGTGGACGACGACGGGGACGACGAGGTTGTCGGTGTACTCGTACATCGCGCCCAACCCCACGCCCAGCAGCGCGGCGACCGCGACGTACACGAGCCGCTGGGTCGGCGTCCCGGCGCCGGCGAGGTAGTGCAACAACCCGAACAGTAGCGACGCGCCGGCGATCGCACCGGCGGGCCCCAGTGCCCGGCGCAACTCCCCCTGGACGACGCCGCGAAAGAGGATCTCCTCGCCGACCGCGACGGTGAGGAACGACAGCGGGATCATCAACAGGAAGTAGCTCGGCGGATTCTCCAGCGCCCGGTTCGTGCTCGGCGTCAGTCCAGCCGTCGCGAACGCGTAGAGGATCGCGTAGCCGGCGGCGATCAGTCCGACGGAGCCGACGAGGACCACGACCGCGTCGCGGGCGGTCGGCCGGCGAACCCGCAGGATGTCGAGGTCGCCGGCGTAAAACAGGAACGCCAGCCCCGCCACGGCGAAGCCGGCGACGTTGCCGACGGTGACGAACGCGGCCCCTACCGCCGAGTTCGCGCCGAATCCCAACGCCTGCGCGAGCCACTCGAACGCCGGCACCAGCGCCGACGCGGCGACGAGGCCGGCGACGATGGCGAGGACGGCCTGCGCGACACGGATCGCGACCTCGCGCCCCTCGACGGTCCCCTCGGGGGGACCGAGTTCGACGTTCACTTCACTCCACCTCCAGCCGTCGCTTGTCGCTCACGGCGTCGGCCTCGGCGAAGTCGCCGCCGCCGAGCAGGCCGCGGGCGGCCTTCTTCCCCCACTCGACCGCCGGTTGCGTGAACGTCGAGACCCCCGCGAGCTCCCCGTAGAGGACGCACGCCGCCTCCATGCCGTACAGCAACTCGCCGACTCCGTGCTCGTCGACGCGGTCGAGTTCGATCCGGACGTTCTCGCGCCCGGCGGCCGCGAGACTCGCCTCCGTCGCGCGGAACTCGGCGTCGAGCAGGTCGCCGAGCGACGAGCCACCGAGGTACGACAGTCCTTCCAAGTCGGTCTCGGGGATGGCGAGATCGTCGGCCTCGCGGGGGCGGACGAGCGTGACGAGTTTGTCGGCGGGCCCGGCGCGGTACAACTGCAACTGACTGTGCTGGTCCGTCGCGCCGAGCGCCCGGGCCGGCGTCTGCCCCTGTCCCTCCTTGCCGAGCGACTCCGCCCACAGTTGGGCGAACCACTCCGCGAACCGGTCGAGCGACTCGGCGTACGGCATCATCGCGTTCGTCGTCGCGCCACGTTCTGCGAGCGCGTAGGTCGTCGCGCCGTAAGCGTAGGCGGGCGACTCGAACAGCGACCCCGCGAGGCGGTCGGCTTCCGCCGCCGCGCCCGAGAGCAGCGCGTCGAGGTCGACGCCCGCCAACTCCGCGGCGAACAGCCCAACGGTCGACAGTGCCGAGAAGCGCCCGGGGACGCCGTCGGGCACGTCCAGCGCGGGCAGGTCGTGCTGGTCGGCCATTGCCCGGAGGTTGCCCGCCTCGCCGGTCGTGACGACGGTGCGCTCGGTCCAGTCGACGCCCGCGCGCTCCATCGCCTCGCGGACGACGAGGAAGTTCGACAGCGTCTCGGCGGTCGTGCCCGACCGCGAGACGACGTTCACCACGGTGGAGGAGAGGTCCACGTCCGCGAGGATCCGGTCGACCCAGACGGGGTCGACGTTGTCGAGGTAGCGACAGTCGACGCCGCTCCCGAGCGCGTCCGTGAGCGTCGCCGCGCCCAACGCGCTGCCGCCGATGCCGACGGTGAGGAGGTGGTCGGGGTCGAAGCCGGCGGCGGCCGCGCGGATCGGTTCGGGGTCGCACGTCTCGGGGAGGTTCAACGCGGCGTAGCCGTGCTCGCTGTCGGCGCGCCCGCGTTCGATCCGGTCGTGGGCGTCGGCGACGCGGTCGTCGAGGGCGTCGAGGTCCTCGCGCGTGAGTCCCAAGTCGCCGTCGAGTGCGTTGCCGATGTCGACGTTCATGTGGGAATCCCCGGCCCCCGCCGGCAAAACCCTGCCGTCCGTTCCGGCGGCGCGTCCCCGCGGCGCGTTCCCGCGGCGCCGTCGTCCGCCGCGCTGGTCGGCGGACGGGGCGCTTAACACCGCCGCGTCCCAACCACGGTCGATGACCGACGGCGAGGCGCCGCCCGACGCGGCGGCCGCGACCGGACCGGGTGCGTCGACGGACGACGAGGGGTACCGCGGGGTGTTCGGCGCGTTCCCGTACGCCTTCCGAGCGACCGACTCGCTGGCGTTCAAGTCGTACGTCGTCCTCGGCGGGCTTTCGGCGCTCCTGCTCACGGTCCTGTTCGGCCTCGCGCTCGTGACGCTGTTCGGCGCGACCGCACAGGCGCGCTTCTCCATCGTCCGGGCGTTCTACGTGTTGGTCGGCCTCGGCGCCGTCGGCCCGACCATCGTCCCCGTGCTGTTGGTCGCGCGCTCGCGCCGCCGCGGGGAGACGCGCCGCCGTGGCTACGACCTCGGCCTCGCGCTCGCGGGCTACCTGTTCCTCGCGTCGCTGTACGTCGGCGCGGCGGTCGGCGCCGAGGCGACGCCGCTCCCGCCGGTCGCCGGCCTCGCCTTCCCCGCCGCGGGCGGACTTCTGATCGCCGCCGCGCACTACCTCCGTCGCTGACGCGTCGGGCCGTCGTTCGGTCGCTCACTTCGTTCGTCCGGCAGCTACACCGCGATTGGCGGCTGGTCGAGCCGCTCGGTCGCTCACTTCGTTCCTCCTCGTCATCTGTTGGCGGCTCGGGCGACGCTCCCTCGCGTCGCTCGGTCGCGTCCACCTCGCCGCCGGTGGGTCGAGCCGCTCGGTCGCTCACTTCGTTCGCTCCCTCGCGGCTCGCACGTCACGAAACCCGGAAAAGCCCAGACTACCTACCGGGGGGCATGACCGACCGAGACCCCGACGACTCCGAACTCGACGCCATCCGCGACGCGCTGGCGTCAGCGACCGACGACGCCGGCCCCGCCGACGCCGCCGACGGCGAGAAAGACGCGGCGTTCCTCGTCACGCACGCCGACGACGACTCCGCCGTCCTGCGCGACGTCACCTCCGGACAGGTCCACGCGCTCTCCTCGAACCCCGGCGTCGAGGAGGGTGAAGCCGTCGAGGGTGTCGTTGCGCCCGACCCGCCGATGAACGTCTCGTGGCAGCTCGTCGAGGTCCACGAGCGCCGCTTCATCGCCGTCGAGGAGAGCGACGAGTCGCCGACACAGCAGTCGCTCGACATCGCGGCCGACCAACCGGTCGGCGACCTCACGCGCGTCGAACGCGCCGGCACCGGCGAACTCCACGTCGTCTCGGTTCCAGAGGCCGACACCGCCGACGCCGTCGCTGACGTGCTCGCCGACGCCGAGACTGCCCGGGCACGCGCGACTCGCCTCGGCGTGAACCGCATCGAGGTCCGCTCGGCGCCGGGCGTGGTCGTGATCCGGTACATGCCCTGACCCCGAATCTGTCGAATTCCACACTTTCGTCTCTTCTCGGAGCCGTCTACCCGATTTACGCTGTCGAGGCGTATTCCACTCATAAACCCTCTACTGCGATACGAAAACGCGCGAGCACAGCGATTCAGCGGTTCCCTCGTTCCAGTCTGAACGGCGTGCTCGTGGCCGCTCACTGCCGATCTCACAGGATATCCAGAATCGAGCCGACGCGACGCTCCTCCACCGGTGCACTGCCACGATTCGTCGTCTGGGCGACCGACCCGATTTCCTCGCCGCTCAACAGTCGGCGTCGCTGGTGGTTCGGTTCTCGACCCGCTACTATGCTGCTAATCACGTCCTCACGTGCGCGCGAAATTGGAAGAAACGGCCCCGACTCAAGACCACTCACCTCCCGACGCATCCGGTCGGCTGGGGGCGGGCCGTTTCCAGACTACTCGGTGGGACCGCCGGCGGACTGGACGCGCCACCCGCCTTCGACCCGGCCGGAGCGCTCGACGAGTTCGATCGCGGTGTCGTCGCCGACCCGACTGCCGCCCTCGACGACCTCGACCCGGAAGGTGAGGTCCAGCGAGTCCCCACAACAGCCCACGTCGACGAACTCCTCGCGCTCGTCGCCGACGTGTGGTTCGTCGAGCATCCGCCGCAGGTAGTTCCGGTAGCGATCGGTATCGATCTGGTCGCGGCCCCACTCGCTCAGGCCGTCCGGGAACGACAACACCACACGCGACGCGTCACGGCTCATGTGCGGTCGTACGGGACGAGGCACCATCGGCCTGTCGCCGCCGTGTCCAGCGCTCGCACGAACGATGCGAGCCGAGTGCGCCGACTCGTCGGAGGAGTGTGATCGCCCGATTGGGCGGATTCTATATAGCGGCCTGGCATTTATTGTCGTCTGGATCCGCAGGTCGTGGAGTCCGTGCGCGCCCCGCGGCGATCCGGCTGTGGTCGCCGAGTCCTCGTCTCTGGGGCTGCCAATCTGCACGTGGCTCTCGACCGAGACGACGGCCGGCTCCGCCGTCTTCAGTGCGGAGAGTGGCTGAAACGGCGATAGTCGTGAAGAAGAAGGCTTATTCGGCGCGCGGGGGGAGCGGCACGCATGGTTCGATTCGAGGTACCGGAAGTCGATTACACCCGGTACAGCAACCGGCAACTCGCGGCGGTTCCGCTCGCGGTGTTGGCCGTGGCCCTCCTCGTCATCGGCGGGTTCTACGCGGCGACCGGCGCGCCGGTCGACCCGGGACTGGACTTCACCGGCGGGACGGAGCTCCGACTCGGCGTCGACGCGCCGAGTGACGCACAGGCACGCGACCAGATCGATTCGGCGTTCGCCTCGACGCCGGACTCGATCCAGCGTATCCAGGGAGAGAACGTGTACGTCGTCACCTTCGAGGCGTCGGAGGCGACCGCCGGCGACCTGGAGGCGCAGGCCGACGACGCCGGCTTCACCGTCCGGTCGGTCGACTCGGTGTCCGCGTCGTTCGGCTCGGGCACCCAGACGCAGGCGCTGTTAGGCGTCGCTGCGGCGTTCGTCGGGATGGCGGCGCTGGTGTTCGCGATGTTCCGGACGTTCGTGCCGAGCATCGCCGTCGTCGTCTCTGCGTTCTCCGACATCGTGATCCCGGTGGCGCTGATGAACCTGCTCGGGATCGAACTCACGCTCGGGACGGTCGCGGCGCTGTTGATGCTCATCGGGTACTCCGTGGACTCGGACATCCTGCTGAACAACCACATCCTCCGTCGGTCGGGTGACTTCTACGAGTCCACCCACCGCGCGATGCGCACCGGCGTGACGATGACGCTCACGTCGCTGGCGGCGATGGCCGTGATGGCCTTGGTCGCCACGCTGTTCGGCATCGGCCTCCTGTCGAGCATCGGGATCATCCTGGTGTTCGGGCTGGCGGCGGACCTGATGAACACGTACCTGCTGAACGTGTCGCTGCTTCGCTGGTACAAGTACGAGGGGGTGGCCCGATGAGCGCGTGGGGCTCCGCCAAGGAGAACTGGCGCGTCGTCCTCCTCGTCGCGATGCTCGTGCTGTCGACGGTGTTCCTGTTCGCCCCCGGCATCGGCGCCGGGTCGGGCGGCGGGACGACGAACGGCACGACCGGCGGCCCAGTCGCCGAGTCGAGCGGGGTCACCAACCTCCAGTACGGCCTCGAACTCTCCGGCGGCACGCGCATCCGCGCGCCGCTGGCCGGTGTCCACGCGACCGACGTCGACTTCGGCGGGCAGAACGCCTCGACCGTCGAGTCGCGCGTGGCCGCCGAGTTGTCCGGCGTCGACGTGACCGACGTGACCGCGCGACCGCCGGGCACCTACACCCAGCAGGACGTCACCCAGCAGACCGCGACCGTGGAGTTGACGACTGAGGATGCGACCACCGACGAACTCGCGGGTGCGCTCGACGCGGCCGGCTACGGCTACGAAGCGGTGCAGGAGGGCGTCACCGACGTGACGATCCAACAGGCGGTCGTCGTCTTACGGTCGAAGGTGAACGAGGCAGGGCTCTCCGGCGGGTCCGTCCGAACCGTCGAGAGCGGCGGGGAGAACTTCGTCCTCATCGAGGTGCCCAACGAGGACCGCTCGGAGGTCGTCGACCTCGTCGACTCGCGCGGGACCGTCCGCATCGTCGTCTACCACCCGGTCCAGCAGAACAACACCACGACGTACGTGAACACGACTGCGATCACCCAAGAGCAGTTCCAGAGCGTCGGGACGGCACGCCAGGACGACTCCGGCGGTGCGTTCGTCTCGGTCGCAGTCCGCGAGGAGGCGGCTCCGTCGGTCCAGCGCACGTTCGTCGACACGAACGTCGCTCAGCCCGGCGGCAGCGACTGTCGCTACGAGTCGAACCCGCAGTCGACCGAGCCGTGTATCCTCGTCGTCCGCGACGGCGCAGTGGTCTCCTCGTTCGGCATGGACGGCGGCCTCGCGAACTCCATGCAGTCGGGCGAGTGGGCGAACAACCCGACGTTCATCTTGACGACCGGCTCCGGCCAGGCCGCGTTCGAGCGCGCCCAGGAGGTATCGGTCGACCTGCGCGCCGGTGCGCTGCCGGCGCCGCTCGCGCTCGACGAGGGGACGACCACCACCGTCACCGCCTCGCAGGGTGAGTCGTTCCGCACGGACTCGCTGATCATCGGCCTGCTCGCGGTGCTCACCGTCGCGGGCGTCGTGTTCCTCCGGTACGGGCGCCCACAGGTGGCCGCGCCGATGGTCGTCACGGCGCTGTCTGAGGTCGTCGTGCTCCTCGGATTCGCGGCGTTCATCCGCTACCCGCTCGACCTCTCGGTCATCGCCGGCTTCATCGCCGTCATCGGGACCGGGGTCGACGACCTCGTGATCATCGCCGACGAGGTGATGAGCGAGGGCGACGTGAACTCCCGACGCGTCTTCGAGTCGCGCTTCCGCAAGGCGTTCTGGGTCATCGGCGCTGCCGCCGCGACGACCATCATCGCGATGTCGCCGCTGGCGGTGCTGTCGCTGGGCGACCTGCAGGGCTTCGCCATCTTCACCATCCTCGGCGTGCTCGTCGGGGTGTTGATCACCCGGCCTGCGTACGGTGACATCCTCCGTGCGCTGTTGACCGACCGCTGACGGTCGCCGAGCTACCAGCGGTCACCGACCGCGAACGCTTTTCTCGCTCCCCCGCCTCGCCGCGAGCGTGCCCTCCACGGACGACCGCGACGCGGCTGAGGTGACAGCGACTCCCGACGAACAGTCCGCCGACGACGGCGACGCTGCCGACCTGACCGCCGCGGACGTCGAACGGATCGCCCGCCGCGTCGCCCGCGAGGAGCTGGACCGCGCCGACCGCTCCAGAGACTCGTCGCTGTGGACGGTGCTCGCCGGCGTGTTCGTCGGCTTCGCCGTGCTCCTCCCGCTGTCGGCGCTCGTGCTCTCGTCGCTGCTCGACCTCGGGCTCCCCGTCGAGGCCGTCGGCGCGCTCGGCCTGCTCGCGTTCCTCGCGCTCGTCGCCTACGGCTGGCGGTTCCCGCCGTTCCAGTGATCGCCTGCTCCGATTCGCCGCTCCTGCTTGCGATTGTCGGGTGAGGATGGCCGAGAGGAGATCCCCAATACGGGGCTTCGATTCAGAATTCGTCGAGCGCCGACTGCTCGTTCGCCGCGAGCACGTCGTCGCAGGTGGACCACGACCGGCGGGCGCAGTCCGGAAGCGTCCCCTCGCGGGCGACGTACTCGCTGAGGAACTGGCGCGTGTTCGGATCCGATGGGTAGCCGCTGCCGACGCCGTCGTAGCCGCGGTCGCGGTACGCCTCGTCCAGTTCGGCCACCACGCGGTCGCGCTCTACCTTCGCGACCACGCTCGCGGCAGCGACGACCGGGTACGACTCGTCGGCGCCGTGTTCGGCGGTCACGTCGACGGCGACGCCGTTGGCCCCCTCGCCGGCCCCCGCCGCCACCGCGTCGGCGACGCGGCGGGCGAACCGAGACTCACTCACGTCGCCGGCGTCGACGACCGCGCGGTCGCCGTCGCGGGCGACCTGCGCGAGCGCCTCGGCCTGCCCCGCGACGGTGAGGGTGTTCATGTCCGTGTCTGGCGCGTCGATGCGGTCGACGCCGACGTGGGCGACCGCGACGGCGACGCGGTCGTCCTCGCGGAGGACCGCGTCGAGTTCTTGCCTGCGCTCCGGCGTGAGGCGCTTGGAGTCGTCCACGTCGTCGGGGATGGCGTCGGGGTCGGCCCGTACCGCGCCCGCGACCATCGGACCGAGGACGGGTCCCTTCCCCGCCTCGTCTGCGCCGAGCATGGCTGAGGGTCACCGAGAGGCGGCAAAAGCGTGCGGTTCGCGGTCGCGTCGGCGGGTCGGTTACGCCTCGTCGTGCTCGGTGCCGTCGTCGTCCGCGTCGTCACCGTCGCCGCGACCGTCTTCCAAGAAAAACTCGGGCTGCTCGAACGCCTCGTCTTCGCCCTCGACGGCGAGCACGTCCAGTTCCGTCACCACCGCGTCGACGCCGAGCAGGCCGGCGAGGCTCGGCTCCGTGCGCCCCTCGTCGCCGCTGATCAACTCCTTGATGTAGAGGCCGCCGTCGCCGTGCACGTCGACGGTCGCGTGGCGGGGGTCCTCCAACTCGCCCGTGACCTCGCGAGCAACGCGGGTCCGCGTCATCGACGCCCGGCGGTGGTCGACGCGGTTCGGGGTGTACTGCTCGATGGTCGCGCCGTCCAACTCGGCGACCGCCGCCGCGAGGTCGTCTTCGCTCACGTCGGCGCCGAACTCGACCGCCGCGCGGTAGCGCTTCGTCGCGTCGAGTTCCTTCACGCGGGCGACCATCTCGTGGGAGCACAGGCGCAAGCCCTCCACCTCGACTTTCCCGTCGGCGAAGGCGTTGATGTCCGATTCGAGCCGCCGTACGTTGATTTCCCTCCGCCGTGGCTCGTCGACCTCGATCACGAACGGGCGGCCAGTGCCGAGCATCAGCGCGTCCACGTCCTCGCGACCGGCGCCGTGGAACGTCGAGTCGACGCCCTCCATCACGTCCTCGACGACGGGCGCGGTCAGTTGCTGGACGCTCTCCGGGTACAGGTAGCCGGAGCCGTCGCAGGTGTCGCACGGCTCTCGACCCTGCCGCCCGGAGCCGCGGCAGTCCGAGCAGGGCCACTCGGTCTGCGGGATGTCGCGCTCCAGCTTCCGGTAGCGACCGTACACGTGCGCGGAGTTGACCGTCGCCTCCACGGCGTCGGCGTCGACGTCGAGGAGGAACTGCACGTGCGGGCGGTCGAAGTCGACGGCGGTGCCGGTGACCTGCCCGACGCGCTTGCCCACCTCGCGGTTCAGTTCCTTGCGCAGCGGCTCGCCCGCGTCGGGGTCCATCCCGGCGTCCTCGCGGAGCAGGCGGTCGTTCTCCTCCGCGAGCGGCGGGACGCGGGTGCCGACCTGGTAGGTGGCGTACTCGTAGTCGGCGACGGCGTCGGCGGCGCGCTCGGCGAACTCGTCGACGCGCTCGAACACGCCCTCGCACACCCAGCAGTCGCCCGCGGCGCCCGGTTCGTAGTCGGCGTCGTCTTCGAGGGCGACGGCGACCCGGAGGCCGTGGCCGCGCTCGTGGTTACCCAACCCGAAGGAGCGCTCTGCGAACGGGCGGCCCAGACAGTGGTCACACAGCGGGCCGCTCGCGAGCAGTCCGCGAGCGGCCTCCAGCACGTCGTCGAAGTCGCCGCCGTCGCGTTCGTCGGCGGCGGCCTCGGCGTCTGCGTCGGTCATACCCGCTCTCGTCGCGGCGGGCGGTAGGCCCTTTCGGTCGCGTGTGGTCGCGTCGCTCGCGAGGTGGTGGTCGGAGAAGTGGATGGTCGCGCCGCTACTCGCCGGCGACGGCGGCGCCGTCGGCGCTATCGGGCGGGACCGCCCGTACGGCCGTCACGGCGACGTCGTTGACGCCGAACGTCTCGGCGAGCGCCGTGGCGACGGCGTCGGGCGTGTCGCCCGCACCCGCCGCGAGCGTGACGGTCGCGTCGGCCTCGACCGTGAGGTCGTTGAGGCCGGGCTGGAGGCCGCGGATGTCGAGCGACTCCACCGCGGCGACGGCGTCGGCGCGGCGGAGTTTCGTCTCGGCGCCCTCGGCGAGGTCGCCGGGGGCCGATCGGGACACTGCGATGGTCATGCTGGCGTCGGCCAGTCTGTGTCGGTGAACCGACATACACTCCCTGCGCGACTCGAACGCGCTGCGGGCCTTCCCGGGGAGCGGGTCGGCCGCGCGACTGCGAGACGGCTCAGGGGAACCTGAACGGTAGGTGGAGCAAGGGTGTGTCCGCCTCCGCTCGGGTCGACCCCGAGAACCGTCGCCGCGTCACGCGGCGATGGAGGCGGACGGTACGTATGCCGGAGCGGCGGCCCCGTTGCCCGCGCCGATGGTCCCGGTGGCATTCGCCTTCCCATTGAAGGCGGCCGACCGGGCGGCGACGGATGCGACGGGGGCGACGGGGGCGACGACCGACCACGACACGCACGCCTCGCTGCCGAGTGGCAGGCGAGTGGCGAGGGATGCGTGGTC